>JBFMCU010000155.1:0-39327 GCA_040754415.1 Planctomycetota bacterium | reverse complement strand
CGCACGCTGGCCGACTTCCACCGCCTTGATCGCAAGAAGCTCGAGCTCGACGAGCGTTGCGACAGGATCCTCCGAAGGATCGCCTCTCACCGCTCCCGAAAGGCCCACTGACCCGCTAAACAGTTACTCATCCACAGCGGCTCGACCCCCCGGGAGAGCGTCGTCATCCGTTCGTTGTCGCCGTAGGTGGAGTGGATGTGCCACTTGCCGTGCGGTGTCAGGTAGTTCAGCGTCTTCGTGGGCCCGACCTCCTTGCTGAACCGCAGGTCCGCGTACTGCGTCGGCAGAGGCTTGGGCTTGTAGGTCGGGAGGTGCTCCCCGAATTGCAGATAGCCGGGATGGTCGAGGTAGAAGTGCTGCCGCCCCGTGAGAGTCCTCCAGGGCACCAGACACTCCACGTTGTAGGTGAATGGCGAGTAGGGCCGGCCGTTCTCGATCAGTCCCGACCACATCGGACTGTTCACGAAACGACGCGGCTGGGACTGCAGGTCCTTGTAGGAGCAGGCGACGCTGCGAGTCCTCTCGGCGAGGCGCGTGAGCGGCAGGCCGACCTTCTTCTCCATGTTCGCGTAGGAGCGATGCGCCAGCTCCCCGTTGGTCACCGTCGCGAAGCGCAGGATCACGTCGCAGGCGTGCTCGTCCTCGCGGAGGGAGAGGAGGCGGCGATCTCCCCAGGAGACCGTGGGCAGCGCTCCGAGCGCCTCGTCGTAAACGTCCTTGATGTCGTAGTGCGTGCCATGGGCCCCCAGCCCGCCGTCCCGCGCGAGGGGTCCGAATGAGATGAACTGGTTGTACAGGTTCGGATAGTCGCGCGTGACGACCTTCAGCCCCGGCATGGTGCGACCGGGGATCGCCTCGCCCGGGCCGCCGAGCCAGTCGGCAATCCCCTCCTGGGCGATCTCGGCGGGCGAATCGTGGGCGAGCGGGGTCGCCACGAGCTCCCGCACCGGCGCGGGCAGATGCCGCTCGGCCAGGGCGGAGAACTTCTTGGCGATCTCCCGGAAGATCTGCCAGTCGCTCTTCGACTCCCAGCAGGGCGGCACCGCCGGAGAGAGGGGATGGATGAAGCTGTGCAGGTCCGTCGAGTTGAGGTCGGCCTTCTCGTACCACGTGGCGGCGGGCAGGACGACGTCGGAGTAGAGGGCCGACGTGTCCATCCGGAAGTTGAGGTCGACCACGAGGTCCATCTTCCCGGCGGGCGCGTTCTCCCGCCATTCGACCTCTCGCACGGCGCCCTGGGCGAGGTCCTCGGCGATGGCGTTGCTGTGCGTGCCCAGGTAGTGGTGCAGGAAGTACTCGTGGCCCTTGGCGCTCGACATCAGGGCGTTGCCGCGCCAGATGAACCACACGCGGGGCCAGTTCTCCGGCGCGTCGGGATCCTCGACCGCGAAGCGAAGCTCGCGGCGGCGGAGCTTCTCGACGACCCAGCGCACGATCTCCGCCTCCGTGGTCGCGCCCGCCGCCTCCGCCTCCGCCACCACCGCGGCGGGACTGCGGTCGAACTGCGGGTAGAAGGGCAGCCATCCGTTGCGAACCGCACGGACCTGGACGTCCATCGTGTGCCCCCGGGCCAGGGAGCCCTCGTCCTGGTCGGGGGGGACCGAGTGGTAATCGGTGAACGCCCGTTCGTATCGCCACTGATCCGTATGGACGTAGTGCCAGCTCGGCGCGTTTTGCAGGCGCGCGGCCGGGTACCAGTCCTTGCCGAAGGCGATCGCTGCCCAGGACTCGCCCGGGGCGAGCTTCTCCTGGCCGACGTAGTGGGCCAGACCGCCGCCGTTCACCCCCACGCAACCGCAGAACATCAGGGCGTGGATGCCGGCGCGGTACATGAGGTTGTTGTGGTACCAGTGGTTGATGCCCGCGCCGATGATGATCGTGCACTTGCCGCGAGTCAGCTCGGCGGTCCGGCCCCACTCCCGGGCGAAGCGGACGATCGTCTCCCGGCCCATGCCGGTGTACTTCTCCGCCCACGCCGGGGTGAACGGGCCGTCGTCGTCGTAGCCCGACGGACACTCGCCGGGCAGGCCCCGCGCCACGCCGTATTGCGCCATGAGGAGGTCGTAGACAGTCGTCACGAGGACGGAGCCGCCGTCGGCCGTGGACACGCGCTTCGCGGGCACCGCGCGCGCCATCCGCCGTCCCTCCCCGAAATCGTCGAGCTCGACCTCAACGACGGCGTCATGGTCCGGGAGGAAGGTCAGAGCGGGATCGATGGGCGTCCCGTCCACGCCGTCCTTCATCAAGAGATTCCACTTCCCCGGTTCCTGGCCCCACCGGAATCCGACGCTGCCCATCGGCATCTTGGGGCCGTCGCTCCCGAGGTCCCACGCGAGGTACTTCCAACTGCCGTTCTCCACGTCCCGGTAGGAACGCAGGCGGTTGGCGCGGAGGTACTGCCCCGGTCGCGCGCGATCGCCCTTCGGGTGGAGCTCCACCAGGAGCGGCGCATCCGTGTACTGCTTCGTGTACTCCAGGAAATAGGGAACCGGCCGCTCGTGGTGGAACTCGCGCAGCAGGACGTGATTCACGGCCATCCACCAGGCGCCGTCCTGGCCGGCATTGATCGCCACCCACTCGTCGGCGTACTTCGCGACCTGGTTGAAGTCCGGCGCGAAGACCCACATCTTCGACCCGTTGTGCCGCGCCTCGGCCGCGAAGTGGCAGTCCGGCGTGCGAGTCATGTTCAGATTCGACCCCACGACGGCCAGGAGCTTCGCGTTGTACCAGTCTGCGGATTCGTGGACGTCGGTCTGCTCGCCCCAGGCTTCCGGGGAGGCGGGCGGCAGGTCGCAGTACCAATCGTAGAACGAGAGCGACACGGCGCCCATGAGCTGGAGCATCCGCGAGCCGGCGGCGTAGCTGACCATGGACATCGCGGGAATGGGCGAGAATCCCGCGATCCGGTCGGGGCCCCATTTCTGGATCGTGTGGATCTGCGCCGCGGCGATCATCTCCAGAACGGTGTCCCAGCTCGAGCGGCGAAATCCTCCCTTGCCCCGTGCGCGCTGCCAGCGCTGACGGGCCTCGGGATCCTCCACGAGCGACCTCCACGCCTCGACGGGATCGCCGTGGAGAGCGCGCGCTCGCTCCCATCTCTCGAGGAGCGTGCCCCGCACGTAGGGGTACTTCACGCGCAACGGACTGTAGAGGTACCACGAGTAGGAGATCCCGCGCTGGCAGCCGCGCGGCTCGTAGGGGGGCAGCCCGCTCTCCAGGGCGGGGTAATCGAGCTGCTGCATCTCCCAGGTGACGATCCCGTCCTTGACGTGGATTCCCCAGCTGCATCCCCCGGTGCAGTTCACGCCATGCGTGCTGCGCACGACCTTGTCGTGCTGCCAGCGGTTGCGGTAGAACTCCTCCCAGCCGCGGGAGGTCGCTTTCCGCTCGTCTTTGATCCAGGCCGTCGAGTCGTCGGTCATCGTTCCGTTCCCATGGCCAGTCCCGCCGCGAGCGGCCGGCGCACCGCGCGGAACCGCCGGCGCCAGAGCCCGTCGAGCGCGGCGAAGGCGAGCACCGCGGCTCCCAGGCCGATCAGGAAGAAGTTCAGGGGAGCGACCGAGTCGTCCTCGGTGGGCTGCTGGGCCGCCCTCTCGAAGAACGCAACCAGGGGGAGGATCTCCTCGGCCGTGAGCGGATGGTCGAGGAACACCGGCCGCATGGTCGTCGTCGCCGGTCCCATCAGCCAGGCGGCCAGCGGCGTCCGCCCCCCGATCCGCTCGTAGACGCGGGTCAGGTCCGGGCCCAGCCGCCCGCCCCCCAGCCCCTCGATTCCGCGCACCGTGTGGCAGGCGATGCAGGCGGGGCCCCGGTTCTGGAGGCCGCGCGTCCCCACGAAGAGCTGCCTCCCCGCGGCGAAGTCCTCGGGGGTGAACGGCCGATCGCTCACCTGCAAGCCCGCGAACTGGGACTTCTCCAGCGCCGACTCGCGCTCGATCATGTTCAGGAGCCCCTCGGCCCGCTCCCGCGTGATGCCCGGCACGGTCGGCATCCGCACCCCCCGCGCCTCCTGCAGGAGCTTCTGCGCGTAGGGATCGCCGCGGTCGATCATCCCCTGGGGATCGAGGATGAAGCGCACGAGCCAGTCGCGGTCCTGGCGCTGGCCGACGTCCCGGAGGTCCGGCCCGACCAGTCGGCCCCCGCCGATCGTGTGGCAGCTGAAGCAGTTCTGGCGGAAGAACTGGTCCGCCTCCTGCGCCGCGGGCGGGGCGGTCCGCCCCTCGGCCACCCCCGCGCCGGCGAGGACCGCCAGACCGGTGAGGAGGACGATGCGGGCCACGGGGTGCGCGGCGCGGCCCGGGACGCCCCGGGGTGCGCCCGGCGGGCGAGCGCCACTCTGGGGGAATCCCCTCATCTCCCACCTCCGGCGGCCCGCCGATTGCGCCGGCTCCGGGGCGCGGGCGCCCGGTTCCGGCCGGGACCCCCGGACGCCGCGGGCCGAGGACGCCGTCCGGTCCGGCGGTCGACCTCCCCTTGGGAGCGGGCCACGTCCGCCAGGGTCATGCGGCGCAGCGTCGTCTCGATCCGCGCGCGCTCCTTGGTCCAGAACGAGTGGGCCGGACAGCAGTTCTCCCCGGGGCACTCCGCCACTCCCAGCAGGCAACGCGGCATCCAGGTCTCGCCCACCGCGGCCTCGATGACGTCCAGCAGGCTGATCCCCCGGGAGGGCCGGGCGAGGCGGAACCCCCCCCGATACCCCCGCTTCGCCTCGATCAGGCCCGCCTTCCGGAGGGCGTGCAGGACCTTCGAGAGGTAGGGCCTGGCGATCGCCGTTCGCCGGGCGACCTCCCGGGCGAGCAGCCACGGGCCCTCCGGGCCCCCCAAGCATCCGAGGGCCCGGATCGCGTAGCCGGCGGTATGCGGCAGGCTCAGCACGGAGAATCCACTCCTCGGCGAGCAGCCTGCCGCCATCAGGATATACGTGTCAAGAAAATTGCTGATCGTCAGGTAATGAAGGTGCGGCCCCCCCGCTGGAGGTCTCCGCTCGCGTCTTGCCCATCCGCCCGGAGGCTTGGACCCCGGAAGCTCGGCTACCCTCCCGGCGGCCTCACACCCCGATCTCGAGCACGCTCACGCTGAGCGGCGGGAAGGAGTGCTCGAAGCCGCCCTCCACCTGCGGCCCTGCCGCCTCGTCCACGCCGATCCGGGCGGGATCGTCGAAGTCGTTCGCGGCGCTGCGCTCGAGGGCGGTGCCGCAGTCGTGCAGGACGAAGAGGCGGATTGGGCCGCGGGAAGGGGGGAAGCCGGCGAGCTCGATCCGGCGGGTCGCGGGGAGGGCGGCGGCGTTCACGGCGAAGAGACGCAGGGTGCGGCCGTCGGGCGAGAGGGTCGCGCAGAGATCGAGCGTGTCGGCGGCGGGGGGGAGAAGGGTCTCCACCACGAGGGGATAGTCGCCGGCGGCGCGGGAGTAGAGGCGCTAGGCGTAATAGGTCGGGGCGAGGAAGAGATCGGGGCCGCGGGTCTGGAGGATGCCGGAGCAGAAGCTGTTCGTCAGGTTGGAGCGGATCGCGATCTCGACGAAGTCGGAGTTCCGCTGCATCAGGTGGTGATAGCGCGCGCAGGCGAGCGCGTTGTCGAGCGTGAGCAGGGCGCGGCGGCCGAGGCCCCAGTCGCCGGCGGTCGTGCTCCACTCGGTGACGGCGAGCTTCGAGGGGGGGCCACCGGCCGCGCGGGTCACCAGATCGCGCAGGGCGAGGACGTCCTCCTCCATCGCGCCGAGCGCCGCGCAGCCGTAGTGGTGGGGAGAGAGGTAGTCCAGGACCGGACTCGCGTTCTGGACGAGGGCGAGGGACGGGAAAGCCGAGCAGAGGCGGATCGAGGGGTCGACCGCCTTCATCGCGCGGGCGAAGTCGGCGACCGTGCGCTCGTACTCGGGGCCGGCGACCTCGTTCCCGATCTGCCAGAAGCGGACGCCGTAGGGCTCGGGATGGCCGTGGGCGGCGCGCTTCCGGCCATAGGGCGTGTCCACCGCGCCATTCACGTACTCGACCTCGTTCGCGGCGTCCTGGGGCGTCTTGCCGTTCCAGCGCACGCAGACGAGCGGCTCGGCGCCGACGAGAAGGCAGAGCGCGAGGAACTCGGCGAGGCCGACGTTGTTCGGGTCGCGGCCGCCCCAGAAGGCGTTCACGAAGGGCACGCGCTCCTCCACGGGGCCCACGCCCTCCTCCCACTCCGTCACCTCGATCGAGCAGCCGCCGTAGCGCAGGACGCCGGGGCGCAGATCCTCGAGTGCGGCGACGACGTCGGTGCGCCAGTGGCCCGGCAAGGCGTCCTCCGGGGTGAGCGACACGCGATCGATCCAGAGCGTCCCCGGCCCGAGGAGCTCGATCGCGAGCGTCGCGTCGCGCGCGGCGGCGGAGGGCACGAGGCGCAGCTCGCAGCGGCGCCAGGCCGGCCCGACGCCGTCCAGGCTCGCTTCGGCGAGCACGCGGCCCGGCGCGCCGAGCTTCGCCTCGACCGCGAGCGGAGCTCCGCCGGGCGCTTCACCTTTCGCGTAGAGACGCAGGAGCATCGCGCGCCCCTCCTCGACCCAGATGCCGTCCTGGGCGATCCCCAGGCGGCAGGGCTCGGCCCCCCCCCGCGCGGATCCGCAGGGAGACCTTCCCGTTCGCCGGATCCGCCTCGTCGCGCGCGTACTCGCCGAGATGACAGGCGCCGGAGGGGTACCAGGGCCGCGGGCGCAGATCGACCTCGGGGCGGTGCTCGAAGCGATACGGTGCGAGCCCTTCGAAGCTGTCGTCGAGGATCCGCTCCTCCTGCATCCCCGGCACGAGGTCGGCGAGGGGCTCGACGAACTGGCCGCCCTGGTAGGGGCTGATCGGCGCGTCGCGCTGCCGCTCGTTCCGCACTACGATCCGCGCGGCGGCGGACTCCGGGACGGGCTCGAGGCGCAGGCCGTCGAACCACGCCGTGCCCGTGCCCGTGCCCGTGCCGTAGCCGACGAAGAAGACGGCGATCCTCACCTTTCCGTCGGCGGGCACGCGGAAGAGGATGCGCTCCTCGCACCAGTCGTTCGTGCCGAAATGGCTCTTCCCGGCGAAGAGCACCCGATTCTCGTGATCCTGGATCTGGACGGTCCCGCCGACGCGGACGCCGGGCTCGCCGGCGAGGTCGCGCGTCTTCACCCAGCCCGTCAGGCGGTAGAGTGCGTTCGGCGGGAGCTCGCTGTTCTGGCCGAGCGCGGTATCGGAGGGCGCGCGGGCGGCGATGCGAACCGACTGGCGACCCTCGCGGGCGGTCGAGGCGTCGGCGGCAATCTCGCTCGGCGCGCCGTAGACGCAGATCTCCCAGCCGGACGCCGGCAGATCGCTCTCGAAGCCGGCGTTCGCCAGGTCAGCGACGGCGGCGATCGGAAGAAGAAGGGCGGTAATCGTCATCAGGGCCATGGAATCACCTCGAACCCGGCGACATTGAGGTAGCGGTCCTTCGACTCCGTGTTCTTCTCCTCGAGCAGGCGGAGCGCGATCACGTGCCGGCCGGGGGCGAGACCGTCGATCTGCCAGTCGAAGGGGAGCCCGCGCCCGGGGCCGTACTGGTCGGCGATGCCGGCCGGCGCGCCGTCGATCGTCACCTCCGCGCGCCCGCCGTCGTCGAAGCGATAGCCGAGCCAGCGGATCCCCGTCCCCTCGAAGGCGCATTCGGCCGTGAGGCCGACGCTATTGCCGTAGCGGAACTCCGCCCCGACGTTCCACCCCGCGCTGAACGTCACGGCCTCGAGCGGCACGCGGTTCTCGACGACGGGATCGAGGTACAAGTAGTAGATCTCTCCCTCCGGGACGGCGTAGAACGGCCGGAGGAGCACGGCGGGATCCGCCTTCGCGCGGTAGGTCAGGACCTCGCCGGCGCACGGCTCGAGCGCGTCTTCGAGGTGCGCGAGGTCGAGGCGCTTCGTCGGATAGACCTCAGGGCTGCGGATCGCCAGCACGACCGGGCCGCGGACGACGGTGGCCGGGGACCCCCGCGCCTCGTCCACGGAAGGGCGGCGAAGCGCATCGGCAGGCGCACCTCCAGCGTGTCCCCCGGCCGCCATTCGCGCGCGATCCCCGCCCAGCCGCGGTCCATCGCGAGCTCGACCCGCTCGCCGCCGGCCGCCGCCTCCAGGGGACCCGCGAGCCAGCCCGGCGCCCGCAGCTTCAGCGCGAAGCGCACCGGGCCGGGTGCATCGACGGTGAATCGCACCTCTTCCTCGGCCGGAAAGCGCGTGCTCTGCCGGACCGTCACTTCCGCGCCGCCGAACGCCACGCGCAGGGTGGACGGCGTGTACAGATTCACGTAGAGCGAATCGCCGTCGTGGAAGAAGGCGAGGTCGTAGTAGTCCGCGACGGCCTGCGGGCGCGTGCCCGTGCAGCACGACCAGCCGAAATCGATGTTGCGCTTGCGGGCTCCGCTCGGGTTGTAGTCCGAGTGGCAGAACACCCGCCCATCGCCGCTCATCGGGACGCTCGCCCCGATGCCGTTGTAGACGAGCCGCTCGATCCAGTCGCCGAAGCGCGCCTCGCCGGTGCAGGAGATCAGGTACTTGCACATCTTGAAGGCGGCCCACGATCCGCACTGAGTCTCGAACGTGTTGTGGGTCCGGCCCAAGGCCCCGATCAGCTCCGCCCGCGGCCGCAGGGTCTCGTCCGGGCCGTACCCACCCATCGCGAAGCACTGACTTGCCTGCAAGTAGTCGTAGGCCCCGACGAGGACGTCCAGGTAGCGCCGCTCGCCGGTCGCGAGGTAGGCCGCGCCCGCGCCCCCGAGCGTGTTCACGTGGCTGTAGGCGTGGTAGCGGCGATCGAGCGCGCCGTCGGGGCGGTCGCGGAAGATGTCCTTTCCGGCGGCGAAGAGGTCCCAGTAGCCGGCGTACTCCCACACGCGGGCGAACTCGCGGTAGGTCTCGTCTCCCGTCGCGAGGAACGCGCGGTAGAGGTTCTCGCTCAGCGTGTACCACTCGCGGTGGTCCGCGCCGTAGGGCCGCGCGCGATCGAGATTGGCGATCGCCCAGTCCGTGATCCGGTCGAGATGCGCGAGCGCCTCCGCGTCGCCGCAATACGGGAAGCAGTCGACAAGGCCGCCCACGAGCTTGTCGTAGGCGTAGTGCGGGGCGTTCGGCGCATCCGAGAAGAAGAACCCGTCCTCGCCGATGCAGCTCCCCCACTCGCGGACGAGAGCGCGGGCCTTCTCCGCGCAGTCCGGATCCCCGGTCGCCGCGTGGAGCCGCGCGAGGCCGGAGAGGATCTGCCCGAAGACGTGGAAGACGTCCGCGCCGTACCAGCCGCCGAGGTCGATCCCCGGCGCAGGCCGGCCGGCGCGGGCGCGGAAGCCCCGGAGCAGATCGTCGTTCGGGAGGCGGAGGGTGTACTCCTTCACCTCGTCGACCTGCCGCTTCAGAAGGCCGTCCTCGAGCGTCACGCCCGCGAAGTCGAACGATTCCACGACCCGCCGGCCGGCGGTCTGGGCACCGGCGCCGGCCGCCAGGAACGGGGCGAGCACGAGCAGGAACGTGCCGCGCATGGCTCCTTCGGCCGCGGCGATCCGCGGTGGCGCGCCAGTCTACGGGGCCGAGTCCGCGCCGTCAGCTCCTCGCGCCGCGGGCGGGCCCGCGCTATGCTCTGCGCTCCCATCACCTCGGTCCGCCGGCGCGGACCGCCACCCTGGAGCCCGAGCCATGCGTCGCGCCGTCCTCGTCCTCGCCAGCCTCCTCGGTCCGTCCCCCCTCCTCGCCGCCCAGGCCGAATGGACCTTGCCGGCGGCCCGCGACTGCTGGGAGCCCATGCGCCGGCCCGTGCAGCACGTGGGCGTGCCCGGCTACCAGTTCCAGACCGGCGTGATGTGGAACGGCGCGCTCGTGTGCGGCCCGCTCGACGTCCGCGATCTCCCGGTCCTGGCGGAGGAGCTCGCGCCGCTGGGGGAGAACGCCTTGCACTTCACCGTCGGATTCGGCGAGCCCCTGCGGATCGTCGATCGCCAGGGCACGAACCACCCCGACCTCGCGCGCTGGCTGGAGGAGGGGCGGCTCCCCATCCCGGTCGTGGAGACGCGGGACGGCGACCTCCTCTGGCGCGAGACGGTCTTCGCCCATCTCCTCGGCCGCGCGATGGCGGACGGGATGGAGCCCCGGCCCGACGACGTGCTCGTGACGCACGTGCAGTTCGAGGTCGAGAACCACGGCGCGGCCCCCGCCATCGCCCATCTTTGGCTGCACTTCGGCACGCCGGCGAGCGTGCGGTTCGGCTACAAGTGCGCGCAGCGGCCGGAGCTCGCCCCCTCGATCGCGTTCACGTTCCAGCCGCCCTTCGGCGAGCGGGACGGTCTCGTGCGCTTCGTCCTGCCGCCGCCGGCCCGCGGCGAGCTGCACGAGCACGACGAGGTCGCCGCATCGCCGGCAGGCGCCGCGCCGGTTCCGCGCGCGATCGAATGGACGGTCGAGCTCTCGCCCGGCGCGCGGGCCGAGATGCGCCTGGTGCTGCCCTACGGCTGGGTCGCGCCGGAGGTCGCGCACGAGCTCCTCGCCCTCGATCCCGCCCGGGAGAAGGCAGCGGTGAGCGCGTACTGGCGGCGGGTGATCGACGGCCCGGGGCAGATCTACACGCCCGACCCGTGGATCGACGACTACCTCGCGGCGATCCCCGTCCAGATGGCGCAGCAGGTCGCCTATCGCCACCGCTCGGACCGCTGGATGTACAAGACGAGCCCGAACCACTACGAGAGCTACTGGCCGTGCAACGCCGCCAAAGCCCTGCCGGCGTTCACCCTGCGTGGGCGCGCGGACCTCGAGCGCGCCGTTCTCTCCGGATTCCTCGCGAGCCAGACCGCCGACGTGGGCCGGCTCGCGCGCGCGAACATGGGCCACGGCGAGGCGCTCGCCGGCGAGGGCTACGCCGAGGTGTCCGGCTTCCTCGGCAACTTCGGCGGCTGGACGGCGAACACGCTGCTCCTCTCCCATGGCCTGGGGATGTGGGCGATGGCGCGGCACTACCGCACGACGCGCGACGACGCGTGGCTCGGGACGGGTCCCGGCTCGCCGCTCGAGGCGATGCTCGCCGCCTTCGACTGGGTCGCCGCCCAGCGCCGGCGCACGATGCGGGAGGAGGACGGCGTCCGCGTCGCGCACTGGGGTCTCCTGCCCGCCGCCTCCGCCCACGACTGGCTCGCGGGGAGCACGATCTTCAACGACACCTACTGCATCTACGGGATGGCGGAGGTGGTGCGGCTCGCGCGGGAGATCGCGCACCCGCGCGCGGCGGAGCTCGCCTCAGAGCTCGCCGGCTACCGCGCCTGTCTTCACGACGCCTACGCCGCCGCGACCGGCCGGGCGAGCCCGGTGCCGATGCCCGACGGCTCGCTTCTCCCCTACGTGCCGCGCCTCGTCGCCGAGCTCGACTGGCGGGGGATCGACTGGACCTACACCGGCTACGGCCCGCTCCGCGCCGGCGCCTGGGGGGCGTTCGATCCCTTCGATCCGCTGGTGGAGGACGCGCTCGCGTTCCTCGAGACGGGCATGCCGAAGGGCGAGGGGCCGTACTTCTCGCTCTCCCCGGCGAGCATGGAGATCGCCGACCTGAACTGGGCCGACATCAGCGATCCCGCCGCCGACCGGCACCATCTGTGGCGCCACTACGTCGAGTACGAGACGATGTGGCCGATCGGCGGCCACCTCTTCCTCGCCCGCGACGACCTGCCGCGCTTCTTCGAGTGGCTCTTCCACAACCTCGCCGTCGTCGTGCACCGCGACTGGCGGGTGGGCGTGGAGTCGCTCGATGGCGTGCCCTCCTGCGCCCCGGGCGACGGCGAGCGATGGCAGGCGATGCGCGCGATGTTCGTGAACGAGCGCGGGGGTCTCGGCGGAACGACGGAGGAGCTGTGGCTCCTCCAGGCGATCCCCCGCGCCTGGCTCGCTCCCCGGGCCGCCTTCGGCGTGCGCGAGATGGGCACGGCGTTCGGGGGCACGGTCGATCTCGCCGCCGAGGTCGCCCCCGACGGCCGCTCCCTCGCCGTCGCCGTGCGCCTCTCCGCGTTGCGCGTGCGTCCCGCCGCCCTCAAGCTCCGCTTGCGCTCCGGCGACGGCCGCCCCCTCGTCGCGGCGACGATCGATGGCGAGCCGCTCGCGGTCGAGTCGGGTGATCTCGTCACGCTGCCGGTCGTTCTGGACGGCCGGATGGAGGTCGTGGGACGGTTCTAGTGGTCTGATGCAGCCATTCGGGGCATTTCGCCGAGTGCGGCTGTGTTCGCCGCACGGCGCACGGACGACGCGGGTTAGCACGACACCCCTCGGAGGAGGTGCAACGCAGCGGCGGGCGCAGGCGCGCCGGCCAAATGCCCCGAATGGCTGCATCAGACCACTAGCACCCGGATCGGCGCCTGCACGGGTGCGCCGTGCCGCAGTTCGCTCGTCGCGCAACTGGGAACGACGGAATCGCCGACCGGCGGTGAAGCGGCGCGGTCGCCGGCACGAAATCGCCGCCGCACGGTTCGGCGCTCGCGAAACCGAGCGCTTCGCCGCACGAGTTGTCGAGATCGCGAACCGCCGATTCCCGCGCGATTCGCGCGACGTCCGTATTCGCGCGCGGCGAGAATGACGGTGCGCATCGCCGGCGACATGGAGGTCGCCGCGCAGGTGCGACGCAAGGAATCCACGAACGAGGAACGAATGATGAGGATCGACACGCACCGACTCTCCCCGCCGCTGTTCGCGGGCCTGGTCGGGTACTCTCTGCTCATCGCGGGCTGCACCAGCGGCGGCGGTGGGGACGGCGAAGAAGACGACCACTCGAACATCGTGCTGCTGGACCGGCTGGGCAATCCCCTTCTCGTCGCGTCGACGGAGCCATACAGCCCGCGGCAGACGTGCGGGCCGTGCCACGACGTCGACGCGATCGCCAACGGCTACCACTTCCAGCAAGGCCGCACGGACCGGTTCGGCGACGTCCAGACGACGGACGACTTCTTCGGCGACGGGAGGATCTGGCTCAAGTCCGATGGCATGTACGGGAAGTGGTGACCGCCTTCCACCGACAGCAGCCAGTTGGCTGCGCTCGCGAATGGCAGCGCTTCCGAGATCGACAAGACGAGCTTCTGGTGGACCGGCATGTGCGCGATCTGCCATCCCGGCGGCGGACCGACCGAGTACGACCGGGACGGCGATCTCTACTACGACCCGGTCGCCGACCAGATGGGATACGAGGCGCGCGGGGAGACCGCGGACGACCAGGAGTTCGACGGCGACTACGCCGAGGTCAGCCACATGACCGGGCTGGAGCGCCATCCGGTCCCCTGGAACGTGACCGGGGTCGCCGAGCCCGACTGCCTCTTCTGCCACCGGAAGGAGCGAACGATCGACACG
The DNA here is from genome assembly GCA_040754415.1 of Planctomycetota bacterium. Lineage (GTDB taxonomy): Bacteria > Planctomycetota > UBA1135 > UBA1135 > JBFMCU01. Next base: position 26,003 of record JBFMCU010000155.1, on the reverse strand, counting down.
GGCAAGAACATGAACTGGATCTGGCGCGCCGCCACCCTGCGCGCCAAGGACACCCTGACGGACGTGGCCGGCGGCGGGGGGAACCCCGTGCCCGCCTTCGCGGCCGCCGCGACCGCCGGCCAGGGCTGGTTCAGCGGGTTCGGCACCGCGACCGGCGTCTCGCCGCCCCTCGCCACCCACCTCGTCATCGACTACTCGGTGGGCGTCGCGGACGGCAGCCTCGAGCTACAGGCCGACGACACGCTCGAGGTGAATCCGGACATCATCGTGGAGACGCCCGTGGATCACGCCTGCTGGGGCTGCCACGCGCTCCCCGAGGACAAGAAGCGCGGGCGCACCTGGTTCGACGCCAACGAGGACGTCCATTTCGGGTCCTTCAACCTCCGCTACGACGGCGATCCGCTGACGACATCTCGGATCTCGACAGCACGGCTTGCACGCGCTGCCACCCGAACACGGGAACGCTGGAGAATCCCGGCGAGCACAACTTCGGCAAGGGCAACGAGAACCTCGAGTCCGCGCGCAACGACACGGACTACTACGGGTTCCACGCCTGCCGGGATTGCCACGTGGACGGAGCGGATCCGGACGCGCCGCCGCCGGTGGACGCCATCCACACCGCGGATCACCTCGCGGCGATGTCCTGCCAGTTCTGCCACGTCCCCTTCCTGCGCGAGGACGCCTCGCTCTCCGTCGACAACGCCACGACCGGCAGCATGATCGACTACAGCACGACGAAGTTCCTCTCCACCGACCCGCTGGACCCGACGAGCGGCACCACCGACTGGTGGTATCCATCGGCGACCGTGCGGGAGGATTCCGACGGCGTCGCGCGGCTCTTCCCCGACAAGCTGCTCCTCAGCACCTGGTGGGGCGATTGGGTCGATCCGACCGCCGACGGTCCCTCCGCCGACGACACGCTCTCCGCGATGTACCTCTGGAAGGTGCGTGGCATCATCGGCAGCGCGGGCCTCGTTGCCACGGACGACGACGGCGACGGGATCGCCGAGGTCAATACCCGCGCCGAGATCCTCGCGTACCTGACCGCGATCCAGGGCGGCACGGACGTGCACGGCAATCCGCTGGTCGCCGGCGCGGCCGTCCTCGTCAAGGGCGGCCACGCGTACTACTTGGACGCCGGCGATCCGAGCGGCGTCGGCTCCTTCGAAATCGAGGGGAGCGGCGTCAAGACCGAGTCGTACCACCCCTTCTCGATCGACCACAACGTCCTCCCCCTCGACCAGGGCGTCACCCTGGGCCGGACGGGCTGCGCCGAGTGCCACTTCGCCTTCACCGGCGGAGCGGACACCGTCGTCTTCGATCGCTGGATCCTCCGCGATGCGTTCGACGAGACGGCCGAGAGCGCTCCGGGCGCGGGCGACGGCGCCCAGCCGGTCTACGAGCCTCTGCGCGACGTCACCGGCGTCGATCCCTTCTGATTCCCCCCCGCTCCCGCGGCGGGCGGCCTCCGGTCGCCCGCCGCGGGGGCGTTTCTCCCCCTCCGCGGGGGGATCCTCGGCTCGCGGCGCCGGAAGAGGCCGCCCGGCAGCTCTGCTGCAAGTTATTACTGGTAAAGAGTTTACTGCTGCAGAACGGCCTGCTGACGCAACCCTGACCCGGAGCCCCGGGATTCCCGGTACCCATCTCCTACACTCTGTAGTATTACGCCCTGTAGGAGATCGTCCCCGGAGCCCTCCCATGACCCCGCAACCCCGACTGGTCAGCGACGCCGAGCTCGAGATCCTGAAGGTCCTCTGGGACCGCGGACCGGGAACCGTCCGGGACGTGCTGCGGAATCTGCGGCGCGCCGGGCGCGAGTGGGCCTACACGACCGCCCAGACCTTGCTCCTGCGGCTCCGGGAGAAGGGCTTCGTCGCGAGCACCAAGGAGGGCCGGGCGTTCGTCTTCCGGCCGACGGTCTCCCGCGACGATCTCCTCGGCCAGAGCCTCGAGGCGCTGGCCGATCGCGTGTGCGATGGCGCCGCGCTCCCTCTGCTCCTGCGCCTGGTCCAGTCCGCGCGGTTCACTCCCGCGGACATCCGTCGCTTCCGGGGGCTCCTCGACGAGCTCGAGGAGGGAGGAGCGTGATGTTGCTCTGGATCGTGGAGAACACGCTGCTCGCCGCTGGCCTGGCGGCGATCGTCGCCGTCGCCTGCCGGTTCCTCCCCACCCGTCCGGCCTTCTGCCACCTGCCCTGGCTCCTGGTCTTCGTCGTGCTGGTGGTGCCTCCCCTGCCCCTCTCCTTCGGCCCCGGAAGCGCGCTCCGGCGGGAGATCTCCGCGCTCTGGAGCTCGCCGCCGACTTCTTCGCCGGAGGAGACGGCGCCGGGAGGTGCTCGGGTGGTTGCTGCACCACCTGCGGTCCTTCCAGCGGACGGTGCGAAGCGCACCGGCGGCGCCGCCGGATCTCTGCCTCGCCGTCGCCGCCGTCGCCCAGCGTCTCCGCGTCCGCCCGCCGCCGGTGCATGCGCTCGAGGGGATCGGCTCGCCCGCGATCTGGTGCCTGGGGCGCCCGCGGCTGCTCTGGCCTGCCTCCGGCGCTGATCGTGGCACCCCTCCCCGCCCGGCGTCGCTCATCGCTCACGAACTGGCCTACTTGGCGCGGCATGACCACTGGGTCTCCCGGCTGGAGGTCCTCGCGATCGTCCTCTGCTGGTGGAATCCGCTGTTCTGGATCATCCGCCGGCAGGTGCACGTCTACGCCGAGCTCTCCTGCGATGCCTGGGCCACCTGGGCCTACCCCGCCGAGCGTCGGTCCTTCGAGACGGCGCTCATCGGCGTACAGGAGAGAACGGCGTCCGCCACCGTCGCTCTCCACGGACTGTGTGCATTCACCACGGAACTGAGGAACTTCGAAAGAAGACTGAACATGATCATCCACCATCGCATGTCGAAAGGAGTGTCGCGGGGGGCCGCCGCATGGCGATCCTCGCCACGATGCTCGTGCTTCCCGGCTTCTCCGACGAGAAGAGCGACACGAAGGTGATCGCAAGACCCGGAACGGAGGTCGCGGTCAAGAGCATCGCGGGATTGGCCAGGTGTCACCGGCTGCTCGAGCAGGCCGAGAAGCTCTTCGCCACCCAGGAGTACGACCAGGCCTTCGGTCTCTACGAAGACGTGCTCGCCCTCGATCCCGATCAGGCCCTGGCCCACGCCCGCCTCGGCTACCTGCTGGTCGGCCAGGGCCAGCACAAGGCCGCCGCCGGGCACTTCCAGCGCGAGAGCGAGCTCGGACACCGGCCGGAGGTCGCCACGTACAACCTCGCCTGCGCCGCCTCGCTCGCCGGCGATCGGGAGCGAGCGCTCGCCTTCCTGCAACAGGCCGTACGCCGCGGGTTCGCGGACCGCGAGCTCCTGACCGTGGATCCCGACCTGGAAGCCCTGCACGGCGACGCCGTCTTCGCGTGGGCGGTCGAATCGGTCGAGAAGGCCGTCATGCTGCGCAAGAAGCTCGCCACGCTGAAGATGGCGGGAGACGACAAGGCCGCTCTCGAGGCGCAGGCCGCGCTCGTCGAGATCGTCTCGGAGGACGGCGTCCTCGTCCACGACCTGGGCATCAAGCAACTGCAGGGGGGCGAGCTCCAGCGGGCGGCAGATTCGTTCCAGCGTCAGATGGAGCTGGGCTATCAGCCGGCCAGCGCCTGCTACAACCTCGCTTGCGCCCGCGCCCGCTCGGGGGACCGCGAGGGCGCCATCGCGAGCCTCGAGCGCTCGCTGGCGCTCGGCATGTCGTTCGGCGGCGTGCTCGAGGACGAGGATCTGAAGAACCTGGCGGGAGATCCGCGCTTCGAGATGCTCAAGGAGAACCTCGCCGCTCCGGAGATGGAGCGGAAGAAGATCGCGGTCGCGATCGCCGCCGGTGACTTCGCGGCAGTCCTGCCCGTCCTGGAGAAGATGCTCGCGGCTCCCGACTGCTCGCCGAAGCTGCGCGGCTGGACCTGCTTCCAGATCGTCGGGCGCGCCGAGAAGCAGGCTGTCGCAGCGGCCCTGAAGAAGAAGCAGGAGATGGAGAAAGGCCTGGCCGTCGAGGCGCGGAGGGTCGAGGAAAAGAGGCCGGTGGAGGGCGAGAAGTCGACCCGCGGCTGAGCCTCCTTCCGGTCCACCGCTCTCCCATCCGCCCCGCTTCGCGCTCTTATGCAGGGAAGGCCCCCGTGCGGTCGGGAGAGGTAGGATCTGCCCCGATGGGAAGCCCTGGGATCCGCGCGGGCACGCTTCTGCTCGCTCGCTCGCTCGCGCTCCTCCTCACCGCGGCGGCCCCCGCGGCGCAGGAGAGCGGTCCCGCCGACCTCGACGAGATCCTGGCGCCGATCTTGACGGCGCACGACGTGCCGGCGCTGGCGGGGGCGATCGTCACGCCCGACGGGCTCGCCGGCATCGGCGCCGTCGGGCGGCGGCGCGCGGGCGGCGAGGAGCAGGTGACGAAGGACGACCGCTGGCACCTCGGCTCCTGCACGAAGGCGATGACCGCGACGCTCCTCGCCGCCTTCCTCGACGAGGGGAAGATCGGCTGGGAGACGACCATGGCCACCGCCTTCGCCGACTTCGCCTCTCTCGACGAGGACTGGCGCGAGGTCACCCTCCGCCAGCTCCTCGACCACCGCGCCGGCGCGCCGGCCGAGCTCTTCGCGGACGGGCTCTGGATGCGGCTCCTCGCCACCTCGGAGCCGGCCGCCGTGCAGCGCCGGTGGATCGTCGAGACAGTCCTCGCGAACGGGACCGAGGCGGCCCCCGGCGCGCGGTTCGCCTACTCGAACGCGGGCTACATCCTCGCCGGCGCGATCGCCGAGCGGTGCGGCGGGGCGCCGTGGGAGGAGCTGATGCAGCAGCGGATCTTCGGACCGCTCGGCATGGCGAGCGCGGGCTTCGGCGCGCCGGGGGACGCCGCGAAGGTCGACCAGCCCTGGGGCCACCGCCGCGAGGGCAACCGGCTCGTCCCCGTCCCCCCTGGTTCCTTCGGCAGCGACAATCCCTCCGGTCTGGGGCCGGCGGGCACCGTGCACTGCTCGCTCCGGGACTGGGCGCGCTTCGTCGCCCTGCACCTGCGGGCCGGCGCGGGCGAGCCGAGGCTCGTCTCGCCGGCGACGATGGAGCTCCTGCACACGCCGCGGGAGGAGGATGGCTACACCGCGGGCTGGCTCTCCTGCTCCCGCCCCTGGGCCGGGGGCCCGGCGTTCACCCACGCCGGCAGCAACACGATGTGGTTCGCCGTCGTCTGGATGGCCCCCGCGCGGGGCTTTGCGGTGCTCGCCGCCACCAACGCCGGCGGCCCGCGGGGGGCGGCGGCGACGGACGCGGCGGCGGCGGCCCTGATCGAGCGCTGGGCGGCGCGGGAGGCAGTCCCCGCCGGCAGCTCCGGCGGCGGCCTCCGCCGGAGCGGAAGACCCCCCCGGAACCGTCCCGCGGGGCGCCCCCCCACGAACCGGAGACCGTGCTAGACTGGGGAGGCCCCCGGACCCTCCCGGACCGGGCGCCCCCCCTACCCAGTCAGCCCCCTCCGGCGGGCTCGCCGCTCACCCATGATCGCGCTCCTCCCCTTTGCCGTTTGTGCGGGTCTTGTTGCCGCCACGAGCGCGGGCCCGCCGTTCGCAGCGGAGCCGGCGCCGGCGGAAGCCGCGGCGGCGTTCCGGATCGTCCCCGCGGGGGAGGGCGCCGCCGCCTGGCGGGCCCGCAACCCGACGGCCGGGCTGACGGCGGAGCTCTCCCCCGCCGGGGTCTCGATCGCCGCGGCGGACGAGGAGGCGGGCGCGGCGCTCGAGCTCGCTCTCGCACGCTGGGGACGGGGAGAGCTGCTCGCCCCGGTCGCGACGGGACCGGCGGAGGCGGCGGGCGAGCGGCTCGCGATCCGCCGCGGGCGCCTCATCGAGTGGTACGCGAACGACGCGCGCGGCCTCGAGCAGGGCTTCACCGTGCTGCAGCCGCCGCTCACCGCCGAGACGGCGGGCAGGGCGCCCCTCGTGCTCGAGCTCGCCGTCGGCGGGGGGCGCGGAATGGAGATCCAGCCGGGCGAGCGCGCGGTGCGGTTCGCCGGCCCCCCCGGGAGGGCGGCGATCCTCTACGGCGGCCTGCGCGCCTGGGACGCGACCGGGCGCGAGCTCGCGGCGTGGTTCGCGCCGGCCGGCGATCGCCTGCGGATCCTCGTCGCCGACGAGGGCGCGATCCTGCCGGTCGTCATCGACCCCTGGGTGTGGCTGGAGGAGGAGAAGCTCTTCGGCAGCGATCTCGGCGCCTCGCACTTCTCGGGGGCCGGCGTGGCCCTTCAGGGGAACACCGCGCTCGTCGGGGCCTACGGCGACGATCACGCGGGCGCAAACGCGGGCGCGGTGTACGTCTTCGTGCGCAGCGGCACGAGCTGGACGCAAGAGGCCAAGCTCACCGCGAGCGACGCGAACGGCAGCGACTACTTCGGCGCGGCGGTGGCGCTGGATGGCGACACGGCGCTGATCGGGTCGAAGGGCTCGGACGGCGCCACCGCGAACGCCGGCGCGGCCTACGTGTTCACGCGGAGCGGCACGGTCTGGACGCAGCAGGCCAAGCTCACCGCGGGCGACGGCGCCCCCTTCGACGAGCTGGGCTGGAGAATCGCCCTCTCCGGGAACACCGCCGTCGCCGGCGCCCGCTACCACGACCACACGGGCTTCCTCTTCCAGGCGGGCGCGGCGTACGTCTTCGTGCGCTCCGGCACGACCTGGAGCATGCAGGCCGAGCTCCTCGCCAGCGACGCGGACTGGTATGCGCAGTTCGGGACCGCCGTCGCCGTCGAGGACGATACCGCGCTGGTGGGCGCTCCCCTGAGCTCGACGGCGGGCGGCGGGGCCTACGTCTTCGCGCGCGCCGGCACGAGCTGGACCGAGGAGACGAAGCTCACGGCGAGCGACCTCTACTTCACGGACTGGTTCGGCGGCGCCGTCGACCTGGACGGCGACACCGCTCTGGTCGGTTCCCCGATGCACACCCATGCCGGCGGTCCGACCGAAGCGGGTGCGGTCTACGTGTACACGCGGGCGGGCACGAGCTGGAGCGAAGAGGCCGAGCTCCAGGCGCAGATCGCGGGGGACTACGACGACTTCGGCCTCGCCGTCGCCGCGGACGGCGATCGGGCCTTGATCGGGGCTCCCCACCGCGACTTCGCGGGGACCTACGCCGGGGGAGCCTACGTGTTCGAGCGCGCGGGCACGAGCTGGAGCGAGGCGACCGCCATCCAGACGAACGGGCTGGAGGCGGGCGACCAGCTCGGCGATTCCGTCGCCCTTTCCGGCGACACCGCCCTGCTCGGCGTGCCGGGGGACGACGACGCCGCCGTGAACGCGGGCGCCGCCTTCGTCCTCCGGCGGAGCGCCGATGCCGAGGCCGTGTTCCGCAACGACGCCGGCAGCACGAACCCGATGGGCTACACGGCGACGGCGCCGGAGATCGGCGCGAACTGGACCGCCATCGTCGACAACACCGGCACCTCGAACACGTTCGCCTGGGTCGTGGGCTATCCGGACCCGCTCGAGGTCTATCTCCCCCTCGCCGACGACTACCTGCTCGTCGATCCCTCCGGCGGCGAGCTCCTGGGACTTGCCCCGGCGGCCGGAAGCGGACCCGTCGTCTACAACGTCGCGGTGCCCCTCGACCTCGGGCTCGCCGGCATCCGCCTTTCCACCCAGGGCGCGGGCTTCGGCGGCGTGGACGGGGTCACGCTGCACAACGCCTACGACCTCTTCGTGGGGCAGTGATCGTCCGGCCCCGCCGTTCGCCGCCGGCGCGACCCAGGCCCCCGGTGCGCTCCCTCGCCGCCCTCCTCCTGGCCGCGCTCCTGGCGGGCTGCGGGACGCTTCCGAACGGGCGGGCGTGGGGAGAGGACGCCACCCTGCGGCCGGGCGGGGCGCGGATCGCGCGCGCGGCGGCAGCGGCGGCGCGGGACCCCTGGACCTGGGGACCGCTCGTGGGGGCGGCGGTCTTCTCGATCGACGACTGGGATGAGGAAACGTCGCGCTGGGCGCGCCGGGAGACCCCCGTCTTCGGATCGGAACGGGACGCGGCCCGCGCGAGCGACGACCTGCGCACCTGGGCGCGCTACGCCGCCCATCTGAGCGCCCTCGCGACGCCGAGCGGGGAGGCGCCGGGCGAGTGGCTCGTGAACAAGGGCCAGGGATTCCTCGTCGAGGCGGGAGCGCGTTCGCTCAACGGGCTCGTGACGTCGGGGCTCAAGAGCGCGATCGGCCGCGAGCGGCCGAACGAGGAGGACGACCGCAGCATGCCCTCCGGCCACGCCTCTTCCGCGGGAGCCAGCGCGGCCCTCGCGGTGCGTAACCTCGAGGCGATCCCGTGGGTCCCGGATGGCGCGCGCGGCCTGCTCGCCGGCACGATGCACGGGATCGCGCTCGCCACCGGCTGGGCCCGCGTCGAGGCGGGCGAGCACTACCCCACCGACGTGCTCGTGGGCGCGGCGCTCGGGAACTTCCTCGCCCGCTTCGCCCACGACGCCTTTCTGGGGCTCCCGGAGAACCTGCGCGTGGAGACCGCCCTCGCTCCGGATGGCGAGACGCTCCTCCTCGGGCTGACCTGGAGCCGCTGAGGCGGGACGGAGAAGAAGGTGGAGGTCCGGACCTCCCGCCGAGATCCGGACCTCCGAAGAGCCCTTGGCGCCCGCCGGGCCGATGGCCGGACCGTGCTACGGCGCGGAGGCCGGCATGTTCGTAAGGGAGAAGTTGAACTGTGGATTCGCGGATCGCGGCTACGATGACTTCCCGCCTCCGCTCCGATGCCTCGCCCCGCGTGCGATCTCATCGCCGGCCACGTCCTCCCGTGGGCGGAGATGGACTGGCCCCTCCCCTGGGACGCCCTCTTCGGCCGGGCCGCCCCCCTCGCTCTGGAAATCGGTTTCGGGGGCGGGGAGTTCCTCGCGGCGCAGGCCCTCTCCCGCCCCGAGCGGAACCACGTGGGGGTCGAGCGATCGTGGACGTCCGTCGCCCACCTCCTGCGGAAGATCGAGCGGCAGGGCCTCGTCAACGTGCGGATCCTCCTCGCCGAGGCGGAGGCGGCGCTCGCCCAGCTCTTCGCCCCCGCCTCCCTCGTCGAGGTGTTCATGAATCACCCCTGTCCCTGGCCGAAGACTCGCCACGGGGCGCGGCGGCTGGTGCGGCCGGAGGTCGTGGCCCTGCTCGCCGACCGCATGGCGGAGGGCGCCCGGCTCACTCTCGTCACCGACCACGCCGGCTACGCGGCGGAGGCGGCGGCGGTGCTCGAGGGACAGGACGCCCTCGTTTCCTGCCATGCCACGACCGAGACCGCCGCGATCCCCGGCCGCCGGCCCACCCGCTACCAGGAGAAAGCGATGGCCCGGGACGTCCCCATCCACTTCTTCGAGTGGCAGAAAGTCCGCCCGCCGCGCTCGCTCGCTCCCCTCCCAAGCTCCGATCCGCTCCATGCCATGCCCAGCCTCACCCTTCGCGCCCGCTCGCCGATCCCCCCCGAGCGGGAGAGCCTCCTCGCGGGGTTCGCGCCGGCCATCCATCGCGCGATCCTGCGGCGGGTCGAGACCGTCGTCCGCTTCTCTGGCGCCTACGCGGGCCTCGACGGCACCTCGTGGCTCGTGGAGACCCTCGTGGTGGAGGGTCGCCTGCGCCAGGAGTTCGCGGTCCTGGTGCTCCGGGCCGCGGCCGGCGAGGTCCTGGTTCGGCTCTCCGCTCTCGGCCGGCCTCATCCCACCCCCGGCGTGAAGCGGGCGGTGTGGGAGGTCGGCCGCTGGCTCCGCGCGCGCCACCCCGAGCTCGAGCTCGCGCACGAGAACCTCGGCCGCCAGATCACCGGGCTCGCCGCGGGAGACGGCGCGGCCGATGGGGAGTGACGATCTCCGGATCGTGTGGTGGTAATACCGAGCTGCGCCCTACTCGCGGCGCGGGAAGACGAGCACGGGGACGTGCGTGCGCCGCAGCACGTGCTCCACGACGCTCCCCATCACCATCCGCCGGAACCCGGTGCGCCCGTGCGACGAGAGGGCGATCAAGCCGTAGCCGTGTTCCTCCGCGTACTCGACGATCGCATTGGCCACCCCCGGGGCGGAGATCACGACGGTCTCCACGTCGATCTCCGGGCCCAGCATCGTCCGGCGGGCGGCCAGGACCTCCCGGGCCCGCTCCATCTCGTCGGCGAGATTCAGGGAGTGGAGGGGAGGCGCGAGGGGGGCCCCGTGGGGGGCGACGGCCAGGTCCTCGACCACGTGGAGCAGCGTCACGGCGAGACCGAGCTGGCGCGCCAGGGTCGCCACGGCCTGGAAGGGGCGGAGGGACTCCTCGGAGAGATCGGTCGTCAGGAGGAGCTTCTGGGGGTCCATCGACGCACCTCCGGGGCGCGGGCCGTATGGGAATTGTCCGTCTTTATATTGAACATACTCCCGTCCTGATCAAGGTTGACCGTCGTACCCGCTCCATGGCATGAGGGGCGCCACCCGGCGCCGACCCCGGCCATCGAGAGGACGAAGAAGGCGCCGGCAGGCGCCGCCTGTCGGCCGGTCCGAGCCCATCCCGAGGACACCGAACTGCCCCCCTCTTCCCGGAGCCCCGCGTGATTCCCATCAGCCGATCGAGCGAGTACGCCATCCGCGCCCTGACCTACCTGGCCATGCAGGAGCCGGGCCTCTTCTGCCTCGCGCGGGACATGGCCGACGAGCTCGGCATCCCCGCCCCCTTCCTCGGGAAGGTCTTCCAGCCCCTCGTGGCCCGCGGCCTCCTGGTGAGCCAGCGCGGCCGGCACGGCGGATTCCGGCTCGCCCGGCCCGCCGGCGAGATCACGGTGTACGAGATCGTCGACGCCCAGGAGCACCTCGACCGCCCCGCCGCCTGCTTCCTAGGGCAGGCCGAGTGCACGGACGAGCGCGCGTGCCCCATGCACGACTACTGGACCAACGCGCGGGACACCTTCCTCCGGACGGTTTCGAGCCTGTCCCTCAAGAGCATGCTCGAGTTCCGCGAACGGCTGCCGCAGAGCAACTACCCCTCCCCGATCGCGGCCCGCGAGCCGGCGAGCGACGGCCATCCGGCCTCGCCGGGGTCCGCCCGGGAGTGATCTCCGCGCCGGCGCGCGGAGAACGGGCTACTGGCCGGAGCGGGCCTCGAACTCGGCGGCGGCTTGGGCGCGGCGGGCGGCTTCCGCGGGGTCCATCTTCCCGAGGAACCACCGGTGGTCCTGGCCCGCGAGGATCTCGGCGATCTTCGCCCGCAACGCCGCGCCGGCCGCCGCTTGATCGCCGCCCGCGGCGATCCCCGTCTCCGCGACGTGCTGCAGCTCGGGGAGGAGGTGCATGTAGAAGCTCTTGGCGAGCTCGTAGGTCCCGTGCCAGTGCGTGTAGTCGGGTCCCATCATCGAGGCCCCGTGCCGCGCCCGGCGCCCCTCGTGGTGCCAGAGCTCGAACCAGATCCAATCGACCGGATTGCTGAAGCTCACCGGGTTCATCAGGGGCTTGGCGAGCTCCATCAGGGCGAGGCCGGGTTGCGCGTACTTCTCGTTGTACAGCTCCACGATCGCGTCGTACTGCACGTAAAAGTTCTCGACCCAGATCTTGTTGTGGCAGTTGATGCAGACGTCCTTCATGTTCGCCCGCCGCATCTGCCACGACAGGTCCTTCCCCGGCAGATTCATCGCCTCGTCGGCCAGCTCCGGCCGGATGGAGAGGACCCGCCGGTTGTTCCAACTGATGCGCACGCCGACGTCGTGGGTCACCGGCCGGCGCGGCGTCGCCGACATGTGGCACGTCGCGCAGGTGGGCGCGGCGTGGTAGTCCTCGCCCACGACCCACTTGTTCGACGAGAGGTTCATGTGGTCGACGTTGGCGTAGAAGACCATGCCGTGCTTCGAGCTCTCGTAGACCTCCCTCTGGGGGTGGTCGGGGCCGAGGTGGCATTTCCCGCACGCGGCGGGATGGCGGGCTTGGGCGACCGAGAAGGTGTGCCGCGCGTGGCAGGCGGAGCAGGACCCTTCGGTGCCGTCGGGGTTGAACCGTCCGATCCCCGCGTTCGGCCAGGTCGCGGGATCGAGCCGGTGGTCGGGTAGGAGCTTCACGACGGCGCCGTGGCATTGCCAGCAGCCGCTGACGGCGGCGGCCGAGCTTCCCTCCGGGAAGCCCATCGTCACGAAACCGTGGTTGCCCTCGACGACGTCGGCCAGGAGGCTCTCCAGCGACCCATCGATCCGCCCGGCGGTCGAATGGCGGGAGCCCAGGAACTCCTCCGTCTCCTGGATGTGGCACCTCCCGCAGTCCTTCGGGCTGACGATCGTCGCCATGAGATAGTCGAAGTGGAGCCACACGTCGGGATCGCTCGGATCCGCCCGGTGGCATTCGTAGCAGCCGACGTTCGCGCGGTAGTGCTGGCTCTCGCCCCACTGCTGAGTGAGCGCATACGTCTCTTTCTTGTGGCAGGCGATGCAGTCCTGGCTCGCCTCGCTGAGCTCCTCCAGCCCGATGGCCTGCGGGGCGGCGGCGCTCGCCGGCGACGCCAGGACCAGCACGGCGGCCGCACGGGCGCCGAGCCACGCTGCTTCGATGTTCATCTTCATCATCCTTCGCGGGAGGCTCCGGAGCTCCCCGCCGGGGCGGGGAGCGCGGAGGGTCGATTCGGGTCGTAGGGGCGGTCGAACGTCAAGCGACCGGAGAGAACGGGAATGGTGACGCGGACGAAGATCGAGTAGACGAGAGCCCCGGCGGCCCAGATCCCCAGGCACACGACGATCTCGTTCACCGTCGGGGTGTACTCGACGATCTCGCCGAGAGGAGAAGGCACGAACGCCGGGACGACGAACCCCATCCCCTTCTCGATCCAGAGCCCGGCGACGAGCAGCAGGCAGGCGAGATTGCGCCCGAGCGGGCGCTGCGCGAGCGGCAGAAGGAGCCCCAGCAGCCCGAGACCGCTGAGGACGATCGCGGTCCGGATCCACGGCACGAGGGCATCGTGACCGTGGAGGCCGAGGTACAGGTAGCGCGTCGAGGAGCCGTGGGCGGAGCCGGTGTAGAACGCGACGAAAACCTCGCACGCGAGGAGGAACAGATGGACGATCGCCGCGACCGCGACGATGCCGCGCAGGGTCGCGAATGCCGGGCGGGGGACGCGGTGGCCCGCGAACCGGTCGAGGACCCACAGGATCGGGATCAGGACCGCCGGCCCCCCGGCGAAGGCCGCGGCCAGGAACCGCGGGGCGAGAATCGCCGTGTTCCAGAAGGGCCGGCTCCCGAGCCCGACGAAGAGGAAGGCGGAGACGGTCTGGGTGCTCACCGCCCAGACGATCACGACGAAGAAGAAAGGGACGTAGAACCACCGGCTCGGCCGGCGCCGCCGGTAGGCGCAGTAGATCGGGTACCCGCAGAGGTGGAGGTTCAGGAGGAGGAACCCGTTGAGGACGATCACGTCCCACGCGAGCAGCGAGTTCGGGAAGTTCGACTCCTGGAGCAGGTGCAGGAAGCGGTCGGGACGGCCGAGATCCACGACGACGAAGGCGAGGCACACGAGCAGCGCCGCGACGGCCAGGATCTCGGCGAAGATCACGAGGTCCTGCAGCTCGTGGCGGCGGTAGACGTAGGCCACGATCACCACGATCGCCAGCGCGGTGGCGATGCCCTCCGCGAACACGAAGTTGGCGATGTAGAGCCCCCAGGAGACCTGGTCGGTCATCCCCGTCGTCGCCAGGCCATGGACGAGCTGCTTCGCGTAGGCGTTCAGGCCGGCGAGGGCCACCGCCGCCAGCAAGGTCATCCACAGGTGGTAGCGCCAGTCCCCGGCGATGCCGATCCGGAGCGAGCGCCCGAGGAACCGCAGGTACTCCTTCACTGCCCCTCCCGCGACTCCTCCGGCGCCTCCGCCCCGTCCGCCACGGGCGTGTGCGGCGGCGGCGGGGGAAGCGGCTCGCGCGGATAGCGCTCGTCGAGGTAGTAGAAGAAGCGGGGAAGCGTGCCCGCCTCCTCCTTGAGGACGAAGATGCGCTTGGTGCGCAACAGAGCGCCCACCTCGCTCTCCGGATCGAGCACGTTGCCGAACTTGCGGGCCCCGACCGGGCAGACCTCGAGGCAGGCGGGGAGCTCTCCCCGCCGCACGCGATGCAGGCAGAACGTGCACTTCTCCACCACGCCGCGCGGCCGGGGGCGGTTCGAGAGATAGGCCATCCGCGGATTGAGGCGGTCGGCGGGGATCCCCGGCGCGACGAAGGTGAAGCGACGCGCCCAGTAGGGACACGCCGCCTCGCAGTACCGGCAGCCGATGCACCAGTCGTAGTCCACCACCGTGATGCCGTCCGCCTCCTGCCAGGTCGCGTGCACCGGGCAGACCTCGACGCACGGCGGGTCGGCGCACTGGTGGCACTGGATCGGCAGGTAGTAGTGATCCCGATCCGGCACCGCCGGAGGGTCGTAGTGGTGATCGCCCCGCGCCACGTCGAGCGTGCCCCGCGGCATCTCCAGCACGCGGATGTACTGGATCTCCGGCGTCCGACTCAGGTTGTTCTCCTCCACGCAGGCGTGCACGCACTTGCGGCAGCCGATGCAGCGGCTGAGGTCCAGCCCGTAGACGAACTCGACTCCCTCGCGCGGGCGGGCGTCGAAGACCTCGGCGGCGACGCCGTAGCGCGCTCGCACCCGTTCCGCGATGCGATCGAGCGCCGCCTGCAGCTCGATCGGGCTCATCTCCAGGTAGTGCTTCTGGAGGAATTCGCCGAGGGTGGGGATCTCGCCGCGCTCGAGCGCCGCGAGCGGGCGCAAGGCGGCGGCGAAGGCCGCCGTCCCCCCCACCGCGGCGGCCCCCCGCCGCAGGAGATCGCGCCGCGAGAGGCCGGGCTCCCCGGCGCCGGCGATTTGGGGCCCGTCGTCCGTCATTCCCCGCTCCCGGAGGCCGGAGCCGGCTCGAGGGGGTTCCGCGGCGCGGCGGGCGAGGATCCGGCGCCGCGCTCGCCGGGGTCGCCCATCCGCAGCGTCCGTGGGCCGGGGAGGGGGGCCATCGGCGGGAAGGCCGGCGAGTGCGGATCGTGGCACTGGACGCACGTGAGGTGCACCTGCGCCCCGCTCGCGCTCTCCCACGCGCCCCCGGTGCGCCCGTGCATGCCCCGCCGCCAGTCCTGCCACGTCGGGCCATGGCACCTGGCGCACGAGCGATCCGAGTCGGCGTAGGGGATCAGGGCGCCGATGCCGTCGAGGAGGCTCTTGTGGTCGGCGCGCGCGTGGCAGTTGAAGCACCGGGCGTTCAGGCCGTGATCGAGCACGATCTCGCGGTGCTGCACCGGCGGCCGCTCGGTCTCCGGCCGGGACTCGAAGAGGTCGTGGCAGTCCGTGCAGCGCTGGCGCAGGGTCGCGATCACCGTGGTCGGCGGATCGCGCACCGGCTCGCGGAGCGGCCGCGGATCGAGCGCGGCCCGGGGCACCGGATCGGCGATCGTCCCCCCGAGGTCCGCCGGGAGCGACGCCGGCACGCCCTCGACGGCGAACCAGCCGGCGAGGGCGAGGAAGACGGCGGCGATCCAGAGGCGCATGGGTCTCGACTCCGGTCCGGCGGGAACTCCGCCGCCGGCCAGGGGCCGGAACAGCTTAGTGGCCGCGGCGATTCGCTTCCGCGCTTCCTCCCGGTTTTCCGCGCCGGCGAAAGCGTCCCTGGAGCCTTGCGCCGGGTCCCGCTCCGCGGATAGGAGAGGATTCCGGTCCACATCCGCCGATCGCGCGGAACGCCCCGGGATCCCCCTCACCCCATGGTCCTCCCGCTTCGTCTCCTCGCCACCGCGCTCCTCCCCCTCGTCCTCGCGGCCCAACAGGGCGATCCCGCCGCGACCGCGCCGGAGGAGCCCGCCCGCCTCCTCGTGCTCGTCGTCGTCGATCAGTTGATCCCCGCCGAGCTCGAGCGCCTGGAGCCCTGGCTGACCGGCGGTCTGCACCGCTTCGCGGCGGAGGGCGAGGTCTGGCGGGCGGGCGCGCACGGCCACGGCGTCACGGAGACCGGCCCCGGCCACGCCACCCTGGGCACCGGCGTGCATCCGCGCCGCCATGGCATCGTGGCCAACGAATGGCCGAATGCCGAGACGCGGGGGACGACCTACTGCGCCGCCGACGCCTCCGTGCGGATCCTCACGAGCGCCGGGCCGGGCGAGGGCGGCGGTCGCTCCCCGGCTCATCTCGCCGCGCCGGGATTCGCCGACCACCTGAAGGCGCTCGTGCCGGCGGCGCGGTGCGTCGGCGTGTCCGGGAAGGACCGGGCGGCCATCTTCGCCACCGGCCGGAGCGCCGACTGGGCGCTGTGGTGGGACCCGCAGGGGAGCGGATTCGCGAGCTCCACCCACTACGGCGGCGAGCTGCCCCGCTGGGTGCGCGAGTGGAACGCGGCGTGGAGCGAGCGGCTGGCGCGCGAGGGCGCGACGGGCCTCCGCTGGGAGAGCGAGCTGCCGGCGGACATCGCCCGCGCGGGCACGACGCCGGATGCCGACGAGGGCGAGTCGGGCCTCCGCGGGCGGACCGAGTTCCCCTACGAGCCCCCTCCCCTCTCCGCCCCGCCCACCACGCGGGAGATCGAGAGCCTCGCGGCCGGCTACGTCTTCTTCACGCCTTTCGTGGACGCCTTCACGGTCGAGATGGCGGAGCGGGCGGTCGCCGAGATGGAATTGGGAGCGGACGCCGATCCCGACTTCCTGCTCGTCAGCCTCTCCGCCTGCGATTCCGCCGGGCATCTCTTCGGCCCGGGCTCGGCGGAGGTGACCGATCTCCTCCTGCGCGCCGATCGCGCCCTGGGCGAGCTCTTCCGTCTCCTCGACGAGCGCATCGGCGCGGGCCGCTGGGCCGCCGCCCTCTCCGCCGACCATGGGGTGCTCGAGCTGCCGGAGCGCCTGCTGGCGCGCGGCATTCCCGCGCGGCGAACCGCGGGGACGGCGCACGGCCTCGCTCTGCGCGCGATGCGCGAGTCTCTCGCCGCGCGCTTCGGAGCGGACTTCTACGTCTCGGGCCTCGCCGGCGTCCGGCTCGCCACGGAGCAGGCGGAGGCGGCGGGAATCGCGCCGGCCGATCTGCGCCGGGCCGCGGCCGATGCCTACGCCGCTTCGGCCGGTGCCGAGGTGGCGCGGGTCTTCACCCTCGACGAGCTCCTCGCGGCCCCCGCCGAGCTCGCCGCCGATCCGCTCCTCGTCCTGATGTCCCGCTCCGCCTTCGCCGGCCGCAGCCCCGATATCGCGGCCGTGCCGCCCTGGGGCGTCCTGGCCCTGGCGCGCGGCACGAGCCACGGCACGCCCTGGGAGTACGATCGGCGCGTGCCGATCGCCTTCCTCGGGCGAGGAACGACGAAGGGCGAGCGCTTCGAGCCCTGCTTCACCGTCGACGTCCTGCCCACGCTCTTCCACCGGGCGGGCCTGCCGGTGCCGGACGGGCTCGACGGGCGCGTGCTCGAGTGAGAGAGCGAGCAGGAATCGCTCGCGAACGGAGCGCGGAGCCGTCAGGCGATGCGCCAAGGGGCATCGAAAAGGCTGGAGCAGGGATTCCTGCTCAGCCTCTGAGAGCGGGGAGGGACGGCATCCCTCCCTGCTCTCGCTCGTCACTCGCCGCGATCGGCGGCGTCCACGACCTCGACGCGCTGGTCGCGGTCGTTGGCCCGGATCTCGGGCACGTACATCGCGTGGGCGGTGAGGGGCATCGCCGCGAAGCGGCCCGGCACCTCGGCCCGCAGATCGTAGCGCAGCTCCCAGAAGCCCTCGGGGAGCCGATCGACGAACATCGCCACCTGGCGGTCGCGCAGCTCCTGGTGGGCGCCGGTCGTCACGCCGGTGTAGCCCTCGCCGCGGAAGGCGCGCTCGCGGGGATCGCGCGCGCCGCCGGCCTTCCGCGCCGCCTGGCCGGCGGGGACGAGTGACGGATTGAACCGCGCCGCCGCCTCGCCGCGCTGGAGCTGGCGGGCGACCAGGTCCTCGCCGCTCCGGACCTGCACCGCTTCGAAGCCGGCGGGCTTCTTGTCCTCGAAGACCAGGTACTCGAGGTCGTTCTTGGCCTCGACGGTGACGACGACCTCGATGCGCTGCCCGCTTTCGACGGTCTCGCCGTCGCCCAGGGGCAGGCGATCGTAGACGTAGCCCTTCAGGAGCGTCGGCCGGCCCACGAGCTTGTAGTACTCGCGGCGGACGAAGATCTCGTTCCCCCGGGCGGGGATCGGCTCCTCGAGGCTGAAGAAGGTCGCGTGGGCGGCGAAGTAGAGCGGTGCTTCGCCGGAGGTGCGCTCGATCACGATCTCGTTCGCCCCGTCCCGGATCAACTCGGCGTCCACCGCGAATGCGCTCGGCGCGGCGAGCAGATCCGCCGGCGCGAGCGTTCTCGAGACGATGCGCGCCCCGTTCACCACGAGGTCGTAGCCGACGGGCGCGGCGAGCGCGCCGGAGGCCCGCAGGTAGTCGTTGAGCGCCAGCACCGCGATCGCCGTGTCGCGCGTGTTCGACCATTGCGCCCCGCGCCGGTTCTTGACGAGCCAGTTCGTCACCGGCTCCACGAGCTCGTGCTGCGGATCGATCGCCAGGATGGCGCGCAGGGCGAAGGCGGTGGTCTCCACCGGCCCTTCGGACCAGCGGCGCCAGACCCCGTCGCTGCCCCAGTGGGCGGTCTTCAGGACGTAGGGCTGCGACTCCTGCGCACCCGCGAGCACGATCGAAGTGTCGGGCGTCGCGTCGATCTTCACCCCGTTGTAGAGGTTGTCGAGGAGGCGCCGCGCCTCCTCCGTGCGGCCGAGGCGCTGGGCGGAGAGCGCCAGGAGGGCCCGCGTGTAGGCGTTCAGCCGCGTGCGGTCCTCCTTCATCAGGCGGGCGAAGGCGCGGTCGCGGAACCTCGTCCCGTCGGCGCCGAGGTCGCCGCCGCACGTCGCGAGCGCGTGCAGCATCCACGCGGCGAGGTCGGGTTCGTTCTCCGCCTCGACCAGCTCGGCCGCGAGCCAACCCGCCGCCTTCTCGAGCACGCCGGCGCGCACGTCGATCCCGCCGTCGCGGGCGAGGGAGAGGCCCCAGAGCACGTAGGCGGTCATGAAGCGGTCGCTCGGGCCGGTCTTCCACCACGCCCAGCCGCCGTCGGCGTGCTGGAAGTCGTAGAGCCGGGCCAGGCCCTCGTCGACCATCCGATCGAGCTCCGCGAGCGGCTTCTTGCCCTCCGAATGCGTCCGGTCGGCGAAGCCCTGCTCCACGCCGCCGAACACGCGGCCCATCGCGTCCTCGGCCGAGAGCCCGCAATCGCGCAGGGTCTTGGCGACGATGGCGCTCGGCAGGAATCGGCTGAGCGTCTGCTCGGTGCAGCCGTAGGGGTAGCCGGCGAGGTAGGGGAGCGCGTCGAGCATCGTCACCGCCAGGCTCGGCGTGATCTGCACGACGAGATTCGTCGTGCCCGGCCGGCGCGCGGCGGGGAGATCCACCCCGAAGGCGAGCCGCCGGCCCGAGAACTTGCCGCTCTCGGCCAGGAACACCTCGATGCCGCGCGAGTGGACGGGCAGCCGGCGCTCCATCGCGTCGCCGTGCTCGTCGTCCTGCGCCCTGAGCGTCAGAACCGCCGTCCCCGGCGTCGCGACGCGCACTTGCCACTCCACGCGGGCCTCGCCGCCGGCGGGCACCCGGACGGGCTCCGGCGGGCCGTCGCGCAAGACACCGCCGGCGAGCGAGCCGAGGAGCTCGAGCCCCTCGACCGCGAGGGTCGCCCGCAGGGTGCGCTCCTTCTCGGTGTTGTTGTTCAGGAGGCCGGAGATCGTCACCAGATCGCCGGTCTGGAAGAAGCGCGGCGTCTGCAGGCGGGCGAGAACCGGCTGGCGGGTGCGGGTCGCCGCCTCGCCGACGCCGACGCGCGTGCCGGCATCGATCGCTCGCACGAGGGAGCGCCACCGCGTCGTCGAGTCGGGGTGCTTCACCTCCACGGTGGCCGTGCCGTCGGCGGCGGTGACCACGGCGGGCGCCCAGAGGGCGGTGTCGCGGAAGTCGGTGCGCACGCGGACCGCGGGCCCGTCGGCGCCGGCGACGCCGGGGCGCATGGAATCGCCGGGGCCGCGGTACTGCCCCAGCTCGGCAGAATCGGCTTCCATTCGCCGGGACTCGGCCGGCGGCCCCCCCGGGACGGGCGTGGCCGGAGCGAATCCCGCCCGCATCCGGGCCCCCTTCCCCAGGGAGAACCCATCCTCCGCCGTCTCCCCGGCGTAGCCGAGGTCGCGGAGCATGCCGAGCTTCTCCTCGTTGAGCCGCCGCGCCTCCCCCTCGTCGAGATCGACGCCCCACGCGTAGCGCTCGTCGACGATCTTCCCGTCCTCCTTCTCGACCAGCCGGACGAAGGCTCCGTGGTGGAACGAGCCCGCCGGGTGGATGCGGTGGCCGCGCCGCTCGCCGAAGAAGAAGCGGCGCGGGTCGCCGGCGAGGTCGCCCTGGATGTAGGCGAGGGCGGCGTCGGAGACGGCGATCGCGAGCTCGACGACCGCCGGCCGTCCCGCGTGGTCGCGCACGGTCACCTTCAGCGCCCCGGTCTCCCCGGGCAGATAGGCGTCCGCGGAGGGCTCCACCGTCACGGCGAGGAACTGCTTCGCCGGCGGGACGACGAGCTCCTCGGCATCCGCGTACCCCCGGCCGTCCCACACGGACATGGCGACGAGCCAGACGTTCGGCACGTGCATCTCGCGGATCGGCAGGCGCAGGAGCTTGACGGTTCCGGTCAGGTGCACGACCTCGTGGTGGTAGAGGTCGTCCCCCTCGACGGTGAAGAGCACGTGGCGGCCGCTCACCGGCGCGGTGAGCAGGATCGCCGCCTCCTCGCCGACCTCGAGCGTGTCCCGGTCGACGAGGATCTCCACGCCGTCGGGGAGGTAGCCGAGCTCGCGGGTGTCCTCGTCGGCGACGAAGACGGTCGTCTCCCCGTCCACCGGCGTGCCGCGGCCGTCCTTGCCGACCCACACGACGCGGTAGGTGCCGTCCCGGTCGGGGGTGAACTCCCAGCGGGCTTTTCCATCGGCAGGATTCGTCGCGAGCTGCGTGGCGGCCACCTCGACGTCCTCGTAGCCGCGGAACTCGATCCGCCACGGCCGACGGTCGGCCTCGATCGGGGGCGGCCACACGGGGTGCGCGCGGCGCGCCTCGCTCAGGGCGGGGCCCTCGACCTTCTGGCCCCGCGGATCGCGCCAGACCTCGATCCACCGCTGGCGCAGGACGCGCACGCGACCCTCGGCCGCGACGGGGTTCCCGTTCGGATCGGCGGCGGTGAACTCCAGATCGACGGACCGGCCGGTGCGGTGGATCCTGTGCGCGGTCTCGACCCGCACGTAGTGCTCCTGGCGCGTCACGCGGACCGTCCCGCGGCCGGCGATCTCCCGGCGCGACGAATCGGTGACGCGGGCCTCGATCGTGTACTCGAGGTCGCTGCCGGCGTCGGGGGAGGAGTCGAAGACGACCTTGGCCCGCCCCACGAGGTCGGTCCGCAGCGTCTCGTGCAGGATCTGCTGGCCGGGACCGCCCCACCAGCTCCCGTCCTCCTCCTCGGGATAGAACCACGGGTACTCGCGCTTCTCCGTCCAGGTGTGGTGGAAGGGCCGCTGGTAGACGAAGACCTCGACGCTCGCCTCGGCCACCGGTCCGCCGAAGTAGTAGGTCGCCTCCACGTCGAACTCGACGCGGTCGCCGACGACGTACAGGCGGGGGGAGCCGGGCTTTCGCGAGTCGTCGGGGACGTCGATCGCCACCTCGAACTCGGGCTGCTTGTACTCCTCGAGGCGGAAGAGCTCGGCCCCGCCGATGTGCCGCCGCTTCCCCTTCGGATCGGCGAAGAAGGTGGCGGAGTACACGCCGAGCGGCATCTCGGTCTTCGTGGCGAACGTTGTCCACGCGGACCCGAATGCGTTCAGCTTCTCCACGCCGTCCCCGACGATCGTCCCGTTCGGATCGCGGATCTCCCACCCGATCTCGGCGCTGGCGGGCGTCGTGTAGGTGCGCCCGTCGTAGGCGCGGGCGACGAACTTCCAGCCGACCTCGTCGAGGGGGCGGTACGTCGAGCGATCCGTCGCGGCGTAGATCCGCCAGCTCTCGGTCGGCCGGAGGGGCGAAGGCATGCTGCTGACGGCGAATCCCTGGCGATCCTCCTTGCGGAAGGCGAGGTAGTAGCCGCCGTTCCGGTCGGGGCGGCGGATATCGAGGAGGACCGTGCCGTCCTCTCCCGTCTCCCCCTCGGCCTCCGTCCACCGCCAATCGTTCCCGTCGTACCGGCGCTCCCAGACGTGCACGAGGGCGCCGGGGATCGGCGCGCCGCTCGCCACGTCGGTGCACCAGGCGAGCAGGGCGGAACTCGTGGCGCGCACGGTGACCGCCGCGTCGCTGACGAGGACGAGCGCGCGCCGCTGGAGGCCGCCGGCCGCGGCCACCACGACCCACGGCCCGCGCGCCAAGGGCTCCTCGAGGGCGATCTCGGCGGTGCCGGTCTGGTGGGTCCCGTCGTCCTTAGTCGCGTGCGTCCAGCGGCGATGCGCCTCGCGCTTCTCGATCCGGAGCGAATCGAGCCATTGTCCGGGCTCGCGATCGGCGAAATCCACGTCGCCCACGAGGTCCACGGCATGCAGGGAGAGATCGATGCGCTCCACGTTGCGCCAGGAGAGGCGGAGCTGGATCTCGGAGCCCGGGAGGAAGAAACGGTCCGCGTCGACCCCGAGGATCGGCCCGGTGATGGCCTCGATCTGGCCCCGTGCGTCGTCCCAGTACGGCGTCTCCCCCTTCTTGAACTCGCTCAGGACCCGCCGGAAGCCGCGCAGCGCCTCGACGTAGTCCGGCGTCCAGCGCCAGGTGCCGTCGGCGTCGCGGGTCGCCCGGCCGGTGTTGGCGAGGTAGAGAGCGCGCTGGTAGAGGGCATCGTCGTACCACTCGTACGCCGGCCCGAGCTCGATCACCGCCTCGAGTTCGCGCAGGACCCGTCCTGCCACTTGCCAGTTCTGTCCCTGGTGGAAGTAATACATGCCGAGCAGGTAGCGGGCCCGGCTCACGTCCTCGTCCGCCGTCGCGATCTTGACCGCGTTCTCGAGCACCGGCGCTGACATGTGCCCGTGGTTCAAGGTGTGGCCCCAATAGCGCTCGTGCCACGGCGGGCGGGCCATCTTCCAGACCATCCCGAGGTAGCGGGCCCGGGCCGTCTCGACCGCGGAGATCCCCGCCCACCAGTCCAGAGCGAGTTGGTAGCGGCCCTGGGCGTCGCCCCAGTCGCGTCCCGGCTCGCGCGTCCAGGCGAGGTCGGCGAGCGACTCCTGCACCTCCGCCCACACGAGATCCCGCTCCTCGTCGCGGGCGTCCCGGGGTGCGAGCTTGGCGAGGGACTGCCGGGCGGCGTCGATCTCGGTCGTGTCGCGGTCCTCCGTGGCGGCCGCCGAGCGCCAGGCCGTGTCGGCGAGGCGGAAGTCCACCCAGCGCCGCTCTCCCGCCGCGAGCTCGAGGGTCGCCGCCTCTTCGTACAGGCGATGGGCGAGCGCGAAGGAGCCCTCGGCGACCTTGGCTTCCGCCTGGCGGCGGAGCTCCTCGTAATCGGCCGGGGCGAAGGGATCGAGGGCGCCGAAAAGACCGCAGAGGGCGAGCGGGAGGAGGAGGTTCATGGCGGATGGACCGGGCGAGGCGTTGGCGGCGGGATCGTGGGGGGAGAACGGCGCCCGGCCCCCCCTTCTTGGCCGGAAGCCGGGAGCAGCCGCCGCCCGCCCCATGGTGACCGACGCGCCGGCGGCGATCCACCACCGGCCGCCTGGCGGGAGGACCCCCCCGCGGTCTGGTGGCGGCGCGCGGAACGGGGCAGACTCTCCGCCGACCCCCGCGTCCCCCGCGGCCGAGCCCCCGGCGAACCACGATGCTCCCGACGATCCCGTTTCTCCTCTCCGCCCTCTCCGTCCTCCTCGTCTCCCAGACCGGCGACCCGGCCCCCGCCCTGCCGTCGGGAGAGGAGGTGCTCGCCCGCTTCGTCGCGGCCACCGGCGGCCAGGCGGCCCACGACCGGATCGAGAACCGGGTCACGCTCGGCATCCTCTCGATGGAGGGCGGCAGGGTCCGGCTTCCGCTCAAGAGCATCAAGGCCAAGCCCGCCCGGTCCCACAGCCGCGACGAGCTCCCCGGCCTGGGCCCCCGCGAGCGAGGCGCGACGGCCGAGGTGGCCTGGGAGCGCTCGGCGCTCGTGGGGACCATGGTCTACGAGGGCCTCGAGCGCGCGGAGCTCCTGCGCCAGGCGGTGTTCGACCGCTACGTCTACTGGAGGACGGTCTGGAAGGAGGTCGAGTGCGTGGGGACGAAGGAGGTGGACGGCGAGGTCTGCTACGAGCTGGCGATGACGCCGAAGGCCTTCGATGAGACGGAGCTGCGGCCGGGCGCCGCGCCGGAGCCGAACCGCGCCTGCTTCTCGCAGAAGACGGGGCTCCTCGTCATGTTCACCCTGCTCGTCCCCAGCGTGGGAGGGCCGCCGGTCGTCACGGAGGTCCATCAGAGCATGTACCGGAAGGTGGATGGGATCCTCCTTCCCTTCCGCGTCGAGCAGAGGATCGAGGGCCATCCGCCCGGCGTGACGGAGATCCACACGATCCAGCACAACGTCCTGCTCCTCCCGAGCCAGTTCGCGCTGCCCGCGGAGGTCCGGAAGATCGTCGACGAGCGCCGGAGGGGCGGCTAGCCGAGCGACCATGGCCGAGCGGGGATCCGGCGCGCATCTCGTCACGGGCGCCTTCGGCTACACCGGGCGCTACGTGGCGGAGCGGCTCCTCGCCGGCGGACACGAGGTGCGCACGCTGACGCGGTCCGTCGACCGCCGCAACGCCTTCGGCGGCCGCGTGCGCGTCTTCCCGCTCGAGTTCGGCGACCCCGCCCGCCTGCGCGCGGCCCTGGAGGGGGTCGAGGTCCTCTACAACACCTACTGGGTCCGCTTCAGCCGGGCCGGCTTCCGCCAGGAGGAGGCGGTGGAGAACACTCGCCGCCTCTTCGCCGCCGCCCAGGCAGCCGGCGTCGCGCGCGTCGTACACGTCAGCATCACGAATCCGGCCGCCGACAGCCCCTACGAGTATTTCCGCGGCAAGGCGCGGCTCGAGCGGGCCCTCGCCGAATCGGGTCTCTCCCACGCGATCCTCCGGCCAGCGGTGATCTACGGCCCCGAGGACGTCTTGATCAACAACATCGCCTGGATGCTGCGCCGTTTCCCGGTCTTCGGCCTCTTCGGCGACGGGAGCCACCGCTTGCAGCCGATCCTCGTGGAGGACTTCGCCGGCCTCCTCGTCGAGGCCGGGCGCGGCCGCGAGAACCTCGTGCGCGACGCGATCGGGCCCGAGACCTTCACCGTCCGCGCCCTCGTCGAGCTCCTGGGGGACGCC
The DNA here is from genome assembly GCA_040754415.1 of Planctomycetota bacterium. Lineage (GTDB taxonomy): Bacteria > Planctomycetota > UBA1135 > UBA1135 > JBFMCU01. The sequence continues at coordinate 703 of JBFMCU010000155.1, read as the reverse complement.
ATCGGCTGCCGCCGGCCGATCGTCGCCCTTCTCCCCTGGCTCGGGATCGGTTTCGCGAGCGCCCTGGGGCTCCTCCTCCGCGACGTCCTCCTCACCCGCCCCGAGATCGACGCCCTGATGGACGGCCTCCTCGCCACGTCCTCCCCGCCCGCCGGCCGCACCCGCCTCTCGGAATGGGCCCGCGCGAGCGGCGCGTGGCTGGGCCGCCGCTACACGAGCGAGCTCGCCCGCCGCCGCCATCCACCGGGCAGGGTTCGAGGGGGAGAGCTCGACGTAGAGCTCGATGCGGTCGAGGATCGCTCCGGCGGCGAAGCCGAGGATCGCGGGAGCCCATCCGCCGGGCGAGCCGGCGAGGAGCAACGCGAGGGGGACGAGCAGGCCGGCGGCGCGCACGATCCGCCACGCGGAGCGGCCCGGCGAGGAGGGCAGCGGCGGCGAAGAGCGACGGAGCGCGTGCAGAGCGAGGAGCACGAGGAGGAGGGGGCCGGCGATCGCCGCCTCGCCGGCGAGAAGTGCGGCCGCCGTCAGGGCCGCGGGCAGCGTGTCGGCACTGTGCAGAGGGAGGCGCGCGCGTGGGAGGAGCGGGTCGTAGATCCGATCGATGCAGAAGAGGGCGGCGAGGCCGGCCATGGCGGCGGCCGCGGCGAGCGGCCCGCCGGGCGGGCGGGCGGCGGCGGCCGCCAGGGCGAGGAAGACGGGGACG
>JBFMCU010000154.1:0-3111 GCA_040754415.1 Planctomycetota bacterium | reverse complement strand
ACGCGCCGCCCGCGGAGGAGCCGCCCGCCGAGACGGACTCCGGCGGCGGGGACGTGCCGCCCCCGGGCGAAGTGCCCCCCGGCGAGCCCGGAGACGGCGGCGGCACGGGCGGCTAGGATCGGCGGGCGAGGTCCCGCCCCATGAAGCACCTCTTCCTGCTCGCCCCCCTCCTCGCCGCGGCGGCCGCCGGCTTCCGATCCGGCGGGGAATCGATCGTCTACGCTCCCGCGGAGGGACAGCGCCTGGCGCGGACCTTCGACTCGAAGGGCGAGTACTCGCTCCGCGAGATCGCCATCGAGGTCGACGGCGAGGAGGTCGGGCCCGAGGACGCGCCGTCCGTGGAGATCGCCTCCACCGAGCACATCGCGGTCACCGACGAGATCGCCGCCATCGCCGCCGGCCGCCCGACCCGGATCGAGCGCACCTTCGACGAGCTCTCCCAGGGCGCGGTCCTCTCCTCTCCGGGGGCCGACGAGAGCACCGAGCTCGCCTATGCGAGCGAGCTCGAGGAGGCGACCGTCGTCATCGCCTGGGACGAGGAGGAGGAGACCTACGCGTTCTCCGCCGCCGAGGACGAGGAGATCGACGAGGAGCTCCTCGCCCACCTCGCCGAGGACATGGATCTGCGCCTCTTCCTGCCCCCCGGCGAGGTGGAGGAGGGAGCCACCTGGCCGCTATCCGCCGCCGCCTACCGTTCTCTCGCCTGGCCCGGCGGCAACCTGCAGTTCATCGCGGAGGGAGAGGAGCAGGACGCGGACGAGCTCGCTCTCGACCTCGCCCTCGCCGCGGCGCTCGAGGGCGAGGGAGAGGCCACGTACGCCGGCGTGCGCGAGGAGGACGGACTCCGCCTCGCCGCGATCTCCTTCACCTTCGAGTTGGAGGCCGCGGTCGAGCGGGAGGTCGAGGCGGAGGCGGAGGCGGTCCGTTCCCTCGTGAGCGGCCGGGAGACCACCCGCGAGGTGGAGGGCGAGCTCCTCTGGGACCTCGAGCACGGCCACCTCCACTCGCTCACGGCGACCGACGAGAGCGAGTTCGTCTTCGCCGAGACCGTCTCGCTCGATTTCGGAGAGGAGAGCCACGTCCAGAAGCAGCGGCGGACGTTCACCGGCACCTCCACCCTGACGGTGACCGTCGAGCGCGAGTAGCGGCTGGTGGTCGGATGCAGCCATTCGGGGCATTTCGCCGCGTGCGGCTGCATTCGCCGCAAGGCGCACCGACGACGCGGGTTAGCACGACAACCCTCGGAGGAGGTGCAACGCAGCGGCGGACGCAGACGCGCCGGCCAAATGCCCCGAATGGCTGCATCCGACCACTACCGCCGCACCGCATCGTAGTACGTCCCCTCCCCGCCCAGGAGGTCGTGCTGCACGAGCTCGTAGTCGCGCACCGCGGGGTCGCGGCGCTCGCGCGGGGCGAGGAACGGCCGGGTCGCGCCGTCGGGATCGACGACGAGGCGCGAGAAGACGGGGTGGCGCGCGCGGACCTCCGCCGCGACGCGCAGGAAGGGGCCGGGCGCGACGCCGAGCGTCTCGAGGATCAGGAGGCCGAGGAGGTTGGTGCTCGTCGCGAACGGAGCTCGTTCCAGCGGGAAGCTCGCCCACATCCACACCGGGACCTCGAGCCGGCGCCGGCGGGCGTCGGGCGAATCGCCCCGGAAGACGGGGCTCTTCTCGTAGACGCCGTCCGGGCCGCCGAAGAGCGGCGGGTGGGTGCCGAGGACCACCACGAGCACCGCTCGCCCGCGGGCGGCGAGCCCCGCGAGGAGCCGCCCGATCGCCCGGTCGGTCGCCGCCACCGCGGTCGCGTACCCGCCGAGCTCGCGGGCCACGCGGGCGTTGGGCGCGTCCAGGACGCGCCCGGCGCCGGCGCCGCCCTCCGCCCGGCCGTGGGGACCGCGGGTCGCCGCGGTGACCGCGAAGGCGAAGAAGGGCCCCTCGAGGGCGGCGAGCTCCAGCACCGCGTCCACGACCGCCTCGTCGCTCGCGCGGCCCCGCGCCCCGCCGGCGGGCAGCCCGATCACGTCGGCGAGCCCGAGGTGCGCGTAGACCCGCGTGCGATCGAGGAAGGCGGGGGGATCGGCGAGGATCGCCCGCGCGCGAGCTCCGCGTCCGGCGAGGATCCGCGGCAGCCCCGGCAGGTCCCGGCGCACCCCCTGGCGGCCGGCGACCGTGCCCGGGGGTAGGAACGCGGTGCAGGCCCCGGTCAGGAGCTCGAGCTCCGCGTCCACCGTCCCCGGGGCGCCGCGCGGGACGACGGCGCTCCCCCGCCGCCCCGCCGCCTCGACCGCCCGCAGGGCGGGGATCGGGTCCGCCGCGAGGGCGAAGCCGAGATCGCGCGGATCGACCAGGGAGTCGACGAGGAGGACGACGAGGCTCGGCGGCTCGCCCGCCGCCGCCCCGTCCTCCGCCGGCGCGGCCCCGGCCGCCAGGACGCACGCGACCTCGGCCGCGGAGTAGCCGGGCGGCGGCCGGAGCGGAGCGGCGAGCGCCCCGGCGGCGAGGTCGAGGAGGAGCCCGCGCCCGAGCGACGCCCGCGCCTCCGCTCCCGCCGGTGGGACGGTCTCCCGGCGCGCGAGCCCCAGTCCCCCCGCCGCGAGGGCGAGCGCGGCGAGCCCGGCGGCGAGCTGCGCCCGCCCGCCGCCGCGGGGCCGCTCGCGCCAGAGCAAGATCGCCGCGAGCGCGAAGCAGAGGGCGAGGAGGATGCCGGGGACGGCGAGGGCGCGCCGCGGCACGAGCGCGGCGACGATCGCCGCCAGATCGCGGGCGCGGTGCACGTCCTGCGCCGCGAGCGGAGCTCCCAGGTGCACGAGCAGGAGCGCGTCGGCGGCGGCGAGGGCGCCGACGAGCACCCCGGCGAGGGCGAGCGAAGCGAAGGGGCGGCGCGTGGCGGCGAAGGCGAGGGCGGCGAGGCCGAGCGCCAGGGTCCACCCCGCGAGCAGGCCGCGGGCGAGGACGAGAACGCTCGCCTGGTCGAGCCCGTGGTGGAAGCGCCGGAAGAGCGCCACGTCGATCGCGGCCTCGGCCGCCAGCACCAGACCGAGGGAGCCGAGCGCGAGCCAGAGGGCGGCGGCGGCGAGGGACGGCGGCCGCGGCGGGAGCGGCGGCCCCTCGC
>JBFMCU010000153.1:0-50866 GCA_040754415.1 Planctomycetota bacterium | reverse complement strand
AACGCTGCGGTACTTCGTAGACTTCTTCATGGGGCTCTCCTTCGGGGGACCGAACTCGTGCTAAGTCCAGTCCTACCAACAGGTTGGGCCCCCGATCAAATCTCACAACGGGACGGACATCCTCCTCGTCCCGGCCTCGCGACATGAGGATGGGGCTTGGGCGGATGTGGATGGACGAACCATTCAGGACTGGGGCCTGGTGTGGGAGGAGAACCCTTGGCAGGGCTCGGTGGTGAATTGGGGGGTGTCGGATTATTGAACTTCCTCGCGACTGACGGTCCGGTCCGGGGCTCGGACCGAGAAGGCGACCGGAGGGGGGCGAGCGCGGGCCGCGCGTCGTACGGTGGCGAGGGACACGTGCCGCCGGCCGTCCCCCGGGCGGCCGCGGCGCAAGCGACGAGGTGCACGCGATGACCGACGATCTGGCCGGCAATCGGAACGTGATCGAGATGGAGTACGCCGTGCGCGGGGCGATCCCGCGGCGGGCGGCCGTGCTTCGCGCGGAGGGCCGGCGCACGATCCTCTGCCACATCGGCAACCCCCAGGCCCTCGGGCAGCGGCCGATCACCTACTACCGCCAGGTCCTCGGCCTCCTGGAGAATCCCGGTCTGCTCGGGCGGGAGCGGCGGTTGAAGGAGCGCCCGGCGCAGGCGGGCGACATCGAGCTCCTGCCCGACGACGTGCTCGAGACCGCGGAGCGCATCCTCGCCGCCTTCGAGGGCGGGCTCGGCGCCTACTCCGAGAGCAACGGCCCGCTCCTCGTGCGCGAGGCGGTGGCGCGGTTCATCGACCGTCGCGACGGCGTCGGTCCGGGCGAGGGAGTGCCCGCCGATCCGGGGCGGATCTTCCTCACCACCGGCGCCAGCGAGGCGGTGAAGTACGTGATCGAGGTGCTGATCGCCGGCCCCGCCGACGGGATCATGATCCCGATCCCCCAGTACCCGCTCTACTCGGCCGTGATCCGGAGATGCGGCGGAGCGCAGGTCGACTACTACCCCGACGAGGACGCCGGCTGGACGCTCGACCGCGCGGCCCTCGAGGACGCGCACGCACGGGCGGCGGCGAAGGGGATCCGCGTCAAGGCGATCGTGGTCATCAACCCCGGCAACCCGACCGGGGCCATCCTCCCCGCCGCCAGCATCCGCGAGGTGCTCGACTTCGCCGCCGAGCGGGGGCTCGCCGTCATCGCCGACGAGGTCTATCAGGAGAACGTCTACGGCGGCGAGTTCGTCTCCTTCGCCAAGGTCCTCGGCGGCCGCGACATCCCCCTCTTCAGCGTCCACAGCGTCTCCAAGGGCTTCCACGGCGAGTGCGGCCACCGCGGCGGCTACGTCGAGGTGCGCAACCCGCCGCACCTGGCGGGCACGGACCTCTCCTTCACCGACGTGCTCTACAAGATCGCCTCGGTCAGCCTGTGCCCGAACACGGTGGGGATGGCGCTCGTCTACCTGATGGTCACGCCGCCGGCGGCGGGATCCCCCTCCCATGCCCTCTTCGCCCGCGAGCGCGCGCACGTCCTGAGCGAGCTCGAGGCCAAGGCGAAGCTCGTGCGCGAGGCCTTCACGCGCATGGCGGGCGTGGAGTGCTTCGGGCGCATCGGCGCTCTCTACCTCTTCCCCCGCCTCGGCGTGTTGCCGGCGGGCAAGACGGATTTCGACTACTGCCTGGCCCTCCTCGAGGAAACGGGGCTGTGCACGGTGAACGGGTCCGGCTTCGGCCAGCGGCCCGGCACCCAGCACCTGCGCGTCGCCTTCCTCCCGCCGCGCGAGCTCCTCGCCGAGGTCTTGCCGGCGTGGATCGACTTCCACGGGCGGTACGTCGCCGCGAAGTGAATACTTTGCCGGCGTGAATACTCGAATACTCTGCCGGAGCAATCCTTCCACGATTCGCTCCGCGGAATACTTTGCCGGAGCAATCCTTCCACGATTCGCGGCCCGGAGCGAATCGTGGAAGGATTGCTCCGGCAAAGTACTCCGCGGAGCGAATCGTGGAAGGATTGCTCCGGCAGAGTATTCGAGTATTCACGCCGGCAAAGTATTCACGGCAGCATGATCGCCCCGTGCCCGCGCCGGCCGTCGAGGTGGATCGTCAGGGGGCGGTCGAAGCGGACGTGGCGGACGTGCTTCTCCTCGCGGACGGCGGGCATCGCGGCGAGGACGTCCCATCGGATCCAGGCGGTGCCCTTCTTGCCCTGCACGGTCAGGTAGCCGATCTGGAAGGCCGTGATGTTGTGGAAGAAGTGGGTGCCCTGGGAGGGCTCGACGGAGAAGCTCTCCGTGGAGCCCTCCACCATGACGCGGGCGAAGGAGATCTCGTCCCAGCGCACGGGGATGCCGAGGAAGCGATCCTCCGTCCCCCACCGCCCGAGCCCGATCAGGACGTAGCGGCGCCCCTCCTTCTCCAGAGCCGCGTTGAGCGCGCCGATCTCGGCGGCGATCTCCACCGTGCCCGAGGTGGTCCAGGTGCGCGGGTCCACGTAGACGACGTCGCGGATCCCCTCGATCTTGCCGCTGCCGAGGCTCTGCTCCGTCCAGCACAGGGCCCGGGAACGATCGAGCCCCTCGAGGCTGGCGGCCCGCCCTTCCTCGCCCGTGGCGAGCGGACGGCACTGCAGCAGGGCGAACTCCGGCGGGCCGTGGTCCGCGGGCCGCAGGTTGACCGCGAACTCGAGCTCCACGTCGATCGCCATCACCTGGCGGCCGAGCGCGAGGAGCTCCTCGAGCACGCCGGCGAGGGGGAACACGTCTCCCTTCAGGACGTGGGCGAAGGTCACGAGCCGCGGCCCCTCGTGGTAGATCCCGTCCCGGATCACGCCGTCCGCCCGGTCGTACACCGAGGCGAGCGGGGCGAGTGTCCCATCGGCTTCGGCGCGCTCGAGCCCGAGCTTGACGATCGGCCCTTCGGTCCCCCACGCGAGGCCGACCCCGGGATCCGAGAGATCGAGGGCGTAGAACTCCTTCTGGGAGCTCTTCAGCATGCCGCGGACGTTCGCGAACTGCGGCAGCTCCCGCGGGCGGGCGGGCGAGAAGCGCAGGACATTGCCGCCCTCGACGACGATCCGGCCCAGGCCGAGGGCGACGTGCGCCAGCCCCTCGCCGGTCCGCAGCCGCCCCACGGGGTAGAAGTTGTACGACTGGGCCACGCCGGCGAAGTCCGGGTAGCACACGTCCCCGTGGCGCGTCGCGACCAGGCGCTGGACGATGACCGCCATCTTCTCCTCCTCCATGCGGAAGGGAGTCGAGCGGATATAGGCCTTCGGCGCTTGGGCGAAGGTCGAGGCGTACACGAGCTTGATCGCGTCGGTGAGCTGGCGCAGGCGCACGTCGAGATCGGGGTGGTTGTTCGGCAGCATGTACGTCGCGTACAGGCCGGCGAACGGCTGGAAGAGCGAGTCCTCGGCCAGGCTCGAGGACCGGACCGCGAGCGGATAGTGCACCTCCCCGAGGAAGAACCGCAGGTCCTCCACGAGCTCCGGGGGAAGGCCGCCGGCGAGGAAGGCGCGGGCGATCTCGGCATCGTCCTCGCAACGCACCGCGAGGCGGCCGAGGTCGTTCTCCTCCAAGAATCGCGTGAAGCTGTCGGTCCCGATGGCGGCGGCCTGAGGAACGGAGATGCGGATGGCGGGGAACCGCTCGCGCAGCTCGATCTTGTCGAGGAGAGCCACGAGGAACGCGATCCCGCGCCCCTTCCCGCCGAGCGATCCTCGCCCCAGCCGCACGAAGGGGGCGGCGGGGTCGAACTCGAAGCGGTTGAAGTCGGTGATCGTCCCCCGGCGGTGCTCGGCCCGGAGCTGGCGCAGGGTCGCGGCGCAGAAGTCGCGGGCCTCCTGGAGGTTCTCGAACTCCGAGAGGAGGATCGTGCGCAGCTTCTCGGCCAGCGCGTGCTCGCCCCGCGCCCGCAGCCACATCGACAGGTGGTGCTGCGAGAGGTGGTGGGTCAGCGACTCGTCGGGGGCGGTGTGGATCTTGCGCTCCATCTCCCGCAGGTTGCGCGCGCGGTCGACCTCGGTCCCGTCCGGCAGCCGGAACACGAAATCCCCGAATCCGAGCCAGGAGATGAAGAACTCGTGCAGCTCCTGGAGCCAGACGGGCGAGTTCTTGTCGAGGAAGTACCCGCCGAGCTCGACGGCCTTCCCGCGGTTTCCCGGATCGGAGGAGTGGACCACGACGGGGAGCACGGGCCGGCGCGCCCGGATCTCGCGCAGGAGCAGGAGCCCCGCCTCGGGGTCCATCTTCTCGCCGTGCGGGAAGCGGACATCCGAGATGACCGCGAGCATGTACGGCTCGAAGCGCTCGAAGAGGGCCTCCGCCTCCTCGTAGTCGCGCGCCAGGAGGATCTTGGGCCGCGCCTGCATCCGCAGGAGACGATCCAGGTGATTCAGCCCCTCCGCCATCACGGTGCGGGTCTGCGTGACGAGCTCCGTGTAGATCATGGGGAGGAACGACGACAGCCGCCGGGCGGAGTCCTCCACCACGAGGATCGTGCGGACCATCCCCTCGCGGGTGTCGTGATCCACGTTCCAGCGATCCTCGATCAGCTTGATCGTGGCCAGGAGGAGCCGCGAGTCGCCGGACCAGACGAGGACATGATCGATAACGGAAGGGTCAGCTTCTTCGAGGATCCGCGATAGGCCCGCGTTCTCATGGGCGAGGATCACGATGGGCAGCGATCCGTGCCGTTGGCGCACGACCCGGGAGAACTCCAGGATCTCCATGTCCGGGAGGCGCATCCGGGTCAGGACGAGGTCGAAACGCTGCAACCGCAGCATCGTGAGGGCGCTCTTGGCCGTGGAGACCCGCGTCAGCCGGGGGGCGTAGGCCTCGTGGAGGTCCTCGTAATCGGCCAGCAGCCGGTCGCCGAGCTGGCCGTCCTCCTCCAGCACGAAGGAGTCGTAGAGGCTCGAAACGAGGAGGATCTCGCGCACGCGGCGCTGCATGAGGGTGTGCGCGCCGCGGATCCCGAGGTCCTGCTCCTCGGTAAAGGTCAATCGGCCCTTCGCCCGCGGCGGCAGGGGACCCCCGCCCGGAGGATCCCTCCGCCCCTCGCCGGTGCGAGCGCTCTTCGCTTCTCGATTCACGACTGCGTTCTCCGCCCCGTCCGGGGTTGACGGCGGGGCTCTCTGGTGATACCCCATTCCGCCTGATTCCGCCGAATGTAGCAGATCCTCACGGCCTGCCCATTCCGCCCATCCCCCCATTCAACCTACGAGCAGCGTAGGAGCACACCGATGCTCGACGAAATCCTCTCCCAGGCCCGGCACCGCGACCCCGACCAGCCCGAGTTCCACCAGGCGGTCACCGAGGTCGCTGAATCGGTGCTCCCGGCCCTCGAACGACACCCCGAATACCGCGCCGCCAAGATCCTCGAGCGCATCATCGAGCCCGACCGGATGATCCAGTTCCGCGTCGGCTGGATGGACGACGACGGGAACGTCCAGGTGAACCGCGGCTACCGGTGCGAGTTCTGCAGCGCGATCGGCCCCTACAAGGGCGGCCTCCGCTTCCACCCCTCGGTCAACCTCAGCATCATCAAGTTCCTCGGCTTCGAGCAAGTCTTCAAGAACTCCCTGACGGGCGTCCCGATCGGCGGCGGCAAGGGCGGCTCCGACTTCGATCCCAAGGGCAAGTCGGACAACGAGGTGATGCGGTTCTGCCAGAGCTTCATGAACGAGCTCTTCCGCCACATCGGCCCTGACACGGACGTCCCCGCCGGCGACATCGGCGTGGGCGGCCGCGAGATCGGCTACCTGTTCGGCCAGTACAAGCGCCTCGCGAACCAGTTCGTCGGCGTGCTGACCGGCAAGGGTCTGGACTGGGGCGGCAGCCTCGTGCGCACGGAAGCGACCGGCTTCGGCACCGTCTACTTCTGCGACGAGATGCTGAAGACCCGCAAGGACTCGTTCCAAGGGAAACGGGTCGTGATCTCCGGCTCGGGCAACGTCTCGATCTACGCCATCCAGAAGGCCCACGAGCTCGGCGCCAAGGTCATCGCGTGCAGCGACTCGAACGGCTTCGTGCACGACCCCGAGGGGATCGACCTCGAGGCGGTGAAGCGCATCAAGGAAGTCGACCGCGGGCGGATCAAGGACTACTGCGCCGACCACCGCTCGGCCGAGTACTGCGACAACTGGCGGGAGATCTGGAACATCAAGTGCGACATCGCCCTCCCCTGCGCGACCCAGAACGAGGTGGACGAGAAGTCCGCCAAGACCCTGGTGAAGAACGGCGTCATCGCCGTCGCGGAGGGGGCGAACATGCCCTCCACCCCCGAGGCCGCGGAGACCTTCGTGAACAACAAGGTCCTCTACGGCCCCGCCAAGGCCGCCAACGCCGGTGGCGTGGCCTGCTCCGGCCTCGAGATGGCTCAGAACAGCCAGCGCGTCTCGTGGACCTTCGCGGAGACCGACGCGAAGCTGAAGCAGATCATGGTGAACATCCACAAGCAGGCCTGGGAGACGGCGAAGGCCTACGGCAAGCCCGGCAACCTGATCATCGGCGCCAACATCGCCGGCTTCCTGAAGGTCGCCCGCGCGATGTACGCGCACGGGCTCATCTAGCTGGCCTGCCGGGCGCCCCCGGGCGCCCGGGCTGGCCAGCTAGAGTCCGGAGCAGACGCCGCAGGCGTCTGGCTTCGGGAAGCCCGGTCCGGAAACGCCGCCGGCGTCGCGCCTCGGGAGGCCCGCTCCGGGGCGCCGGCAGGCGCCGACCCACGCCAGCGGGGCACGAGACCCCACCTCCTCCGGAACCGGAAGCGGTGGGGTCTTCGTTTCACGCCCCCGCGAAGGTCACCAGCGCCACGCCCCCCAGCCCCAACACGAGCCCCAGCAGCCGCCGGCCCGTCGCCGGCTCGTGCAGCAGGAGCACCGCGAGCACGAAGGTGAACAGGGTCGCCGTCTGGTTGAGCGCGGAGGCGACGGACACCAGCGTGTACTTCATCCCCCCCATCCAGAACAAGAGGGACACATACGTGCCGAGCAGGGAGGCCGGCACCATCACCGGCCACGCGCGCGCGTCGCGGAGCGAGCGCAGGCTCCGCCGCGCGGAGCGGCGCGCGGCGATCAGGAGAGCCGTGGCCGCCGTGCCGCCGACGATGCGCCAGGACGTCGCCCAGAGCAGGGGTTGCAGCGACTCGCCGGGGAGCCGATCGAGCAAGGGCTTGATTCCGACGATCGACACCGCCTGGGTGAGGGTCGCGGCGAGGCCGAGGGTCACGCCGAGCGCGGCGCGCCGGCGATCCCGCGTGCCTCCCGGGCCGCGCATCCAGCCCACCGAGAGCACCGCGCTCAGGATCAGCCCGACGCCGAGGAACTGGGGCAGGGTCAGCCGCTCCCCGAGGTAGAGCATGCTGAGGAGGATGTTGAAGGGGCTGTACGAGGTGTTCACGATCGCCTGCAGCCCCGCTCCGATCCGGTTCAGGCACATCAGGAAGAGCGTGTCCGACACGCCGATGCCCAGGACGCCGCTCGCGAGGAGCAGGCCGTAATCGCGCCCCGTGGCCCCTCCCGGGGCGGCGCTCCCGACGACCGCGAGGGTTCCGGCGAACAGCCCGAGCGCGAGCACGTTCTTGAACAGGTTCAGGGCGAGGGGCGGAACGCGCTCGCCTGTCTTGCGGAACAGGATGACGGCGAACGACCAGGCGAGCGGCGCGGCGAGGGCACAGATCTCGCCGAAGTAGGGGATGGCATCCATGGAGGGTCCGGCCCGGGGCGGCGCCCGCGGCGGAGCCGCGGGCGGCTCAATGCCGGTGGATGTCTTTGTGCATGATCTGGCGCGTGACCGTGAGCCGCTCCTCGGCGGACATCTGCGCGAGGCCGACGTTCAGGCTTTCGTCGTCCTCCCGGCGCAGGAGCCGGATCACGTGATCGACGATCCGGCGCGGAAAGACCCCGAACTCCTCGTACATGGCGCGCCGCTCCTCGAGCAGCCGCGCGCAGGCGACGCAGCTCCCCGGCAGCGCCTCGAGCCGCTCGTACCCCTCCTGGGCCGCGAAGACGTTGCCCTGGACGTGCGCCCGCCGCGCGAGCTCCACGGAGTCCGCGGCGAGCAGGCCATGCTCGGCGGCCGTCGTGATGCCGGCGAGGAGCAGGTGGAAGAGCGCCGACCCGTCGGGGGAGCGCAGCTCCACGGTCTGCCGGCCGCGGAGATCCTCGAATCCGCCCGGCTCGCCCGGGTTGACGACCCGCGCGAGGTGGGACTCCGCCGCCCACCCGAGCGGCACGCGGATCAAGGCCGAGCGGTTGGAATCGCTCCAGCAGATGCGCGTCGGGGCCTCCTGATTGGGCACGAGGCGCAGGAAGGAGGACGCCACGGTGTTCCCGAACGCCGAGAGCGTCGCCGCGTACCGCACCAGCCCCCCGATCAGCCGCAACGCGGGTTCCGAGAGCTTCCCGTCCTCGTCCACCATGACGTTGCGGCCGTCCCGCACGAGCTCGAGGTGGAAGTGGAATCCGTTGCCCGGGATCCCCTCCTCGAGCTTCGGAGCGAAGGTGGCGAGCGTGTGGTGGCGGTCCGCCACATTGCGGATCACCCAGCGGGCGAGGGCCATGAAGTCCCCCATCTCCTCGATGGGCCGGGGGAGGAACTCGATCTCGTGCTGCTCGGCGCGCCGGCCGGAGAGCATCGGCAGATCGGAGCGCACCGAGTCGATGTAGCCCACCTCGGAGTGCGCGTACTTCACTGCCCCGGTGATCTGGGCGAGGTGGCGCACCATCTCGTTGACGATGTGCCCACTCTTGAAGAAGGGCGCCGCGGCGTGATAGCCGACCTGCTTCTTGGGCGTGAAGAAGGCGGGCCCCCCCTCCCCGAGGAGGAAGAACTCGAGCTCGCCCAGGGCGTGGAGCTCGAGGCCGGTCCGCCCTTGGAAGCGCTGGTGGGCGATCGCGAGGATGTTGTCGGGCGTGAAGGGCGCGAGGCTGCCGTCGCGGTCGAGGAACCGGCAGACGAAGTCCAGGCTGCGGTCATCGAAGGGGCTGAGGAAGGCCGTCCGGTAGCTCGGGACGACGTAGACGTCCGAGCTCGCGGCGTCCACGAGCCCCGGGAACAGGGACGAGCCGTCCGCGCGCTCCCCCATGGCCAGGATCTCGTCCGCGTGGCGAAGGTCGCTGAACGGGAGCCGGAGCTCCTTCAACTGGCCATCCAGGCCGGTGTGATGGAAGGTGATGCGCTCGATGCCTTTCGCGGCGATCACCCGGCACAGGTCGGCGCGGGTGAACAGGTCGCGCTCCTTGTCGAGGAAGCGGCACAGGGGATTGGCCAGCGCGATGTCGTCCACCACAGGTTCCTTCCGGCCGGAATCGGCGGCCGTGAAGGGCGAGGTTGTACGACACGAACGCCCCCTCGCGCCATGACCTGCGCCGGCCCGCGAGACGGAGAGGCTGAGCAGAAATCGATGCTACGGCCTCTCAGATGCCTTCTGGCGCATCGCCTGACGGCGCTGCCGCCCGTTCGCGAGCGATCCTCGCTCGCTCTCTGACGCTCGCGGGAAGGTCGGTGCGCCCGCCGCCGGTTACCGCCCGGAAGGCGGCGCGGCCGCCCGCGCGGCGAGCTCGCGCGTGGCGACGACCCCCTCGCGAAGGCTCAGGCCGTTTCCGGGCTCGCCGCGCCACGCCTGGATCAACGGGCGGAGAACGCTCGGGCGGACCGCCTGGTGGCCGTCGCAAAGCGACCCGTTGCGATCGGCGCGCTCGGCGAGGACCTCGATGATCATCCCGTCCGCGCCCGCCCCCAGGGCGGCGAGGGCCGTGGCCGGGACCAGCGCCGCAGTGCCGGCGGCGTGGCTCGGATCGGCGATCACCGGCAAGAAGGTGTGCTTGCGCAGCGTGGCGATCACGCTGATGTCCAGCGTGTTGCGGGCGTACTCGGCCATGGTGAAGGTCCGGATGCCCCGCTCGCAGAGCACGATGTCCAGGTCCCCCTGCAAGGCGATGTACTCGGCCGCCCCGAGCCATTCCTCGACGGTCGAGCTCCAGCCGCGCTTCAGGAGAATCGGCTTGCCCGACTTGCCGGCCTCGATCAGGAGGGGGAAATTCTGCATGCTCCGGGAGCCGATCTGGAGCACGTCGGCGTAGCTCGCCACGAGACCCACGAGCCGCGGGTCCATCACCTCGGTCACGACCGGGAGCCCGGAGCGCTCGCGGACCTGGGCCAGGATCTCGAGCCCCTTCTCCCCGAGCCCTTGGAAGCTGTACGGGCTGGTCCGCGGTTTGTACGCCCCGCCCCGCAGCAGGTCGGCACCCGCGTCGCGCACCTCCAGGGCGACTTCCAGCGTCTGCTCCAGGCTCTCCACGGCGCACGGGCCGGCGATGATCGTCGGCCGCTCGCCCCCGACGACGACGTGGCGCACCCGAACGGGCCGTGTCTTCCCCGCTTCGTTCCACTCCGGCCAGGTGGTTCGATGGACCCTCCAGGGTTGCGGCGTCTGCGTCATGGCTCCCGGACCCTCGTCGAATCAGCAAGGGGTGATCGCGGTGCACTCGGCGGCCCCACGGGGCCGCCGGCGAGGGGATTCGCCGATCCCGGAGAGGACGAGGGGATCGGAGCCCCCGCCCCGGCCCGGAGGATCCCCGGGGAGGCGGAAGCGGAGAGACGCGAGGCCGGGCTCGAGGCACCGAGCAGGACGACACCTCCAGCCGATGGACGCGGCCGGAGGCCCACAGGTTCCGCGCTCCGAGCCGGGGCCCGTTCCCCGGCCGCCGGGGCGGGCCCGGCGGCCGGTCGAGCGGACGGCGGGGCGGGTTGTCTCGTCATGGGATCGCGTCGCGCGAGGGCGACGCGGCGTCGCGTTCGGATCCAGTGGTTCGGCGAGGTGCCACGACGCGCGGCATACGCCCCGGCCGTCCGCGGGGGGCGATTCGAGGTGGCGCGCGAGCGGGATCTACCGCTCGCATCGGGTCGAATCGACGGCCCGGACGAGGGGGTGTGCTCCAGGGGGGGGGCAAAGACCGCGGAATCGCGAGGGCTTTTCGCCGTATTTACGATATTCCAGTTTGGCGATCCTGTCAAACCCCCTCGTCCCGGCCCGGTGGCGGAGGGAAGCGGCTTCCCGCCGGACCGGCCCCCTTCCTCCCCGTTACGACTTCCTAGGTTCCGCCGGTTCGGCCGGGGCCGGTCGCTCCCCGAACATGCGGCGGGCGAGGGCGGCGACGGTCTCCCCGGCGAGGAACCGGAAGAGGCTCTCCTGGGCCTCGCGGATGAGCTGGTTCACCCCGCAGGCCCCCTCCCGCCGGCACCCGTCGATCGAGAGGAGGCAGCAGGGCTCCAGCGGGTGCTTGTCCACCGCCACGACCACGTCGGCCACCCGCAGGAGGTCGGGGTCCCGGCCCAGGGTATAGCCCCCCTTCCGCCCCAGGGCTGAGCGCACGATCCCGGCCCGGGAGAGATCCTGGAAGATCTTGGAGATATAGCCCGGAGAGAGCGAGAGCTCGCTCGAGTACCCCTGGAGGTAGCGCAGGATCTCCGAGAAGGGGAGCGGGGGCTCGCCGTGGCGGTGGGCGAGGAACCCCACCCCGTGGAGCGCGTAGCGCGCGCGCTTGGAGAACATCAGCGCCCCTCCCGGGGGGGGAAGAGGGGCGGACGAGGCATCGAGTGGAGCCTAGCCGACATCCCCGCAACGGCGCAACCCGCCGGGAGGTCCGCGGTCGGGTCAGGCCCCTGCGGCATGGAGGACCGCCACGAGGTAGCCCACCCCGAAGGGGTGCTCGTAGGAGAGGAGCTCCACCCCCTGGGGAGGGGCGGGGGAGGCCGCGACGACTACCGCGCAGGGGTCCACGACGTCCTCGGCGGCCAGCGCCCGCAGGCCGGGGTCGACGGCGAAGATCCGGTCCGGCTCCCCGGCGGCGACCGCGGCGCAGACCTCCTCGTCGAACTCGATCGCCCGGGGGTGGTGGCCGGCGGGAGCCCCCGGAAGGACGCGGTGGCTCATGTCCCCGCTCGCCACCAGGGCGCACTCTCCCCCGGCGGCGGCGGCGGCGGCTTGCACGGCTTCCCCCAGAGCGGCGTGGGAGCGCGGCTCGCTCTCGACGGGGAGCGAGACGAGCGTGGTGGGGCCCGCCCAACCGGCCGCGGCGAGGAACCAGAGCGGGACGGTGGAGCCGTGGTCGAGGGGTTCGGCGAGGAGCTCCCAGAGCTCGACCTTCCGCGCGCGCGCCGCGGCCCGGAGGTGCGCGCCGAAGGAGGGATCGCCGGGCAGGTCCACGGAGACCTCCGGGTGGCCGAACGCGCCCAGGTCGCCCTGGAGGCGCTCGCCGGCCCCGATCCCATAGCCGCGCCGGCGCCGCGGGGCATGGGGGGAGACCAGCACCAGGCGGACCGGGCGGGCGCTGACGACCCGCCGGGCGAGCCCGGCGCAGGCCTCGGTCGTGGCCAGGCAGCCGGAACCCCTCCTCCCCCCCACCGCCGGCACGATGATCGGAGGGTGCGGGAGGAGGACGCCGAGGAGGATCGCCGGAGGGTCGGGCACGGGGGGGCTCTGGAGTGGTTCTAGTGGTCTGATGCAGCCAGTTGGGGCATTTTGCCGAGTGCGGCTGCGCTCGCCGCAAGGCGCACCGACGACGCGGGTTAGAACGACAACCCTCGGGGGAGGCGCAACGCAGCGGCGGGCGCAGACGCGCCGGCCAACTGCCCCGAATGGCTGCATCAGACCACTAGAATACCCCTAGGCCATGGACGTCCCCACCCGCTTCTGGACGGCACTCCCCGATGGCCGCGTGCAATGCGACGTGTGCCCCCGGGAGTGCCGGCTCCGGGAGGGGCAGCGCGGGTTCTGCTACGTCCGCCGCGCCGCGGGGGGGGAGGTCGTGCTCACGACCTGGGGGCGCTCGAGCGGCTTCTGCGTGGACCCGATCGAGAAGAAGCCCCTCTACCACTTCCTGCCCGGCACGGCGGTGCTCTCCTTCGGCACCGCGGGCTGCAACCTCGGCTGCCGCTTCTGCCAGAACTCGGACATCTCGAAGGCCCGGGAGGCGGACGTCCTCGCCGAGGAGGCGACCCCCGCGGCGGTGGCGCGGGCCGCCGTGGACCTCGGGTGCCGGAGCGTCGCCTTCACCTACAACGACCCGGTGATCTTCCTCGAGTACGCGGTGGACGTGGCGCGGGCGTGCCGGGAGCGGGGGATCCGCGCGGTGGCGGTGACCGCGGGCTACGTCTCCCCGGGAGCGCGGGAGGAGCTCTTCCGCCCCATGGACGCCGCCAACGTCGACCTGAAGGGCTTCACGCCCGAGTTCTACCGCCGCCAGGCGGCGGGCGAGCTCGCCCCGGTGCTCGACACCCTGCGCTACGTGGCGCGGGAGACCGCCGTCTGGCTCGAGGTCACGACCCTCCTCATCTCGGGCTTGAACGACTCTTCCGCCGAGATCGACGCCCTGACCCGCTGGGTCGTCGCCGAGCTCGGCCCCGACGTGCCCCTCCACTTCAGCGCCTTCCACCCCGCCTGGCGGATGCTCGACCGCCCGCCGACGACGCCCGCCACCCTGGCGCGCGCCCGGACGATCGCGCTCGCCAACGGCGTGCGCCACGCCTACGTGGGGAACGTGCCCGATCCCTCCGGCACCCGGACCGCGTGCGCGGCCTGCGGAACGCTCCTCGTGGAGCGGGACGGCTACGACCTCACCGCCTGGCGGATCGCCCCGGGAGGAGCGTGCCCGCGCTGCGGCGCAATCTGCCCCGGCGTCTTCGAGGATCGACCGGGACGGTGGGGATCGCGGCGGCGAGCGGTGGCGATGGGGCGGTATGCGTGAGGGGCGGCTGGCCGGCCGCGCCTCCCGGTAGAATCCGCGCCGGCCCCTCGCCCCTGGAGACCGCCATGCTGCCCCGCCCCCTGCGCTCCGCCGTGGCTCTCGTCCTTCCCCTGGCGCTCGTCTCCCTCGCCTGCGGGCGGGGGGGCGGAGCCGGCGATCCGTGGCGCGCGGCGGACGAGTTCGTGCGGGCGATGAACCGCGGCGTGGTCATGATGGACCAGTACGACTACGAGGCGGCGGCCGCGGCGCTGCGGCAAGCGGTCGAGCTCGAGCCGGAGTCGCTGGAGGCCCGTTTCGCCCTCGCCCTGGCCACCTTCAACGTCCAAGAGGAGGGCAACGTCGAGCGGGCAACCGCCATGCTCGACGAGGTCCTCGCCGCCGATCCGGAGCACCTCGGCGCCCTCTACTTCCGGGCCACGCTGCACATGGACGCCGGCGAGCCGGAGACGGCGGTCGGCTTCCTGGAGAAGGTCGTCGCGCGGGAGCCCCACGACGCCTGCGCCTGGTACCTGCTCGGCCGGGCGCGCCGGCACGCCGACCGGCCGGCCAAGGAGGTCCTCCTGCGGGCGATCGCCGAGGACCCGCATCTGGCGAGCGCCTACTACGACCTCTTCCAGCTCGAGCTCCGCGAGGGGAACCAGGAGGCGGCGGATCGCTACGTGAAGCTCTTCGAGACCCTGCGGGAGAACCCGCTGGCGGCGAAGATGGAGGTGCCGAAGTACCGGCAGATGGGGCCGCTCGCCGTCGTGCGGCCGCTGGCGGCGCGGGGGGGCGCGATCGAGGAGGCGGAGATCGCCTTCGGGGAGGCGAGGGAGGCGTTTGGGGGATTCCCGGGGCGGAAATCGGACCCCTCCGCCGGGCCCCCATCCGTCGGAGAGCTCCTGGCCACACTCTGGCGCTCCCTCGGGGCGCCGCAGGTCCTGGCGGACGTGGATGAGGACGGCGACTTGGATCTCGCGCTGCTCGCGCAACACTCCGCCGCCGCCGGCAGCCCGTACCTTGCGCTCCTGCAAAACAGGGGAAACGCGACGTTCGTCGACGCCACGGCGGATTCGGGGTTGGCTGCGGCGGAGTCGCCTCTGGCGGTCGCCGCCGGCGACTATGACAACGACGGGCACGTCGACCTGTTCGTGCTATGTGCAACCGTGTGCCGGCTCTTCCGCGGCAATGGAGACGGAACGTTCTCCGACGCGAGCGCCATGCTCGGCGAGCTTGGCCGCTGGCCGCTCGGTCCGGATGTGAGCGCGATCTTCCTGGACGCGGACCACGACGCGGACCTCGACCTCTACATCTGCAACTCGTCCATCCCCAACCAGCTCCTGCGCAACAACGCCGACGGGACGTTCACCGACGTCGCCGGCGAGCTGGGGCTCGCCCTCGCGGGCGCCGTGAGCATCCTCGCCGCTCCCGCGGACCTCGACGACGATCGGGATACCGACCTCGTCGTCTTCCATCGCGACGCGCCGATCTCCTTCTTCGCGAATGACCTCCTCGAGGGCTGGCGCGGTTTCGATCCGCTCGGCGAGCCGGTGGTCGCCGGGAACGGCGGCGTGGTTCAGGACTTCGACGGGGACGGGCGACCCGACCTTCTCGTGTTTCCGGAGGGGAACGCGACCTTCCGCCTGTTCGCGAACCGGGGCCCTGGAGGTTTCGAGCGCTCTTCGGCGATCGAGCAGACGACGCAGGTCCTGCACCGGTCCGCACGTCTGGGCCCGCCGCGGATCGCCGACGTCGATCTCGATGGCGATCTCGACGTGGCGGTGCTGGCCCCGGACGGCCGCGAGCTGCATCTCCTTCGGAACGACGGGGCCGGGTGCTTTGCGCTGCGAACCCTCGCGCTCCCCGCTCCCCAGGGATGGGAAATCGCCGGATTCGCGCTCGGCGATTTCACCGGGGACGGAGTGATCGACGTGCTCCGCGCGGAGGACGGGCCGCCGGGGCCGGAGCGGACCGCGTCCTCAGGCAGGATCGTCCGCAGCCGCCTCACCCTCCTCCCCGGCCGGCTCACCCCCCCCGCCCACTGGCTCGCGCTCACCGTCACCGGCAAGCGCAACGTCTCCCCGAGCATGCGCAGCCCGGCCTTTGCCTTCGGCACGAAGGTCGAGGTCCGCACCGGCCTCCACTCCCAGACCCTCGTCCAGACCGGGCAGGACGGGGGCCTCGGGCAGTCGTGGCGGCCCCTCGTCTTCGGGCTCGCCGGCGCCGCCCAGGCCGACTACGTCGCGCTGCGCTGGCCGGACGGCGTGACGCAGGGCGAGATGGGGCTCGCCGCCGACGCCCACCACGTGATCCCCGAGCTCCAGCGGCGGCGCGAGAGCTGCCCGGTGCTCTTCGCGTGGGACGGCGAGCGTTTCGTCTTCGTCGGCGACTTCGCCGGGGTCGGCGGGCTCGGCTACTACGGCGGGCCGGAGGGCGTCGTGCCGCCGCGCCCCTTCGAGCTCGTGCGCATCGATCCCGCCCAGCTCGTCCCCCGGGACGGGCGCTACGAGCTGCGGGTGACCGAGCCGATGGAGGAGGTCGCGTACTTCGATCGCCTCGAGCTCCTCGCCGTCGACCACCCCGCGGGAACGACGATCTGGCCCGACGACCGGCTCTTCGTGGCGGGCGATCCTCCCACGCAGGAGCTCCTGTGCGTCGCGCGCCCGATCTTCCCGGTGCGCGCCGCGGGGCCGGAAGGAGAGATCGACGTCGAGCGGCTTCGCGAGACGGATCGCCGCTTCGCCTACGCGCCGCCGCCGGACCGCCGGTTCGTCGGCTACTCTCTCCCCCACGCGCTCGTCGTCGAGTTCGGCGCGGAGGTCGGAGAGCTCGATCCCGCCCGGCCGACCTACCTCTTCTCCGGCGCGAGCCTCGAGTACCCCTACTCCCAGACGAACGTCGGCGCCGAGCAGGCGGGGGTCCGCTGGACGCCGCCGCGGGTCGAGCTCCGGCGAGCGGACGGGACGTGGGAGACCCTGGTCGCCGACGCCGGGGCGCCGGCCGGCCTGGCGCGCACGATCGCCATCGACCTCACCGGAAAGCTCCCCGCCGCGCCCTGCGCCCTGCGCCTCGCGACGAACCTCGAGATCTACTACGACCGGATCTTCCTCGGGCAGGACGAGGGGCGCGGGGAGGTCGAGGTGCGCGCCGTGCCGCTCGCGCGCGCCGAGCTCCGCCGCCTCGGCTTCCCGCTGGAGCACTCGCCGGACGGGCACTATCCCACCGTCTACAGCTACGACGTGATCGAAGCCTCGTCCTGCTTCCGCCGCCTGCCGGGCGAGTACACGCGCTACGGGCCGGTCGACGAGTTGCTGGCGGCAGTCGACGACCGCTTCGTGGTGATGGCGTGCGGCGACGAGATCGCGATCGAGTTCGCTGCCGCTCTCCTGCCCGAGCCCGCGCCGGGCCGGACGCGCACGCTCATCCTGTCTTCCCACGCCTACTGCAAGGGCATGGACCTCTACACGGACGCGAACGACGCCGTGACGCCGCTGCCGTTCGGAGCGATGAGCGCGTATCCGCCTCCGGCCGGCGAGAGCTTCCCCGCGACCGATGGGACGCTCCGCTGGCAGGCGGAGTACGAGACGCGCGTCGTGCGGTAGCCGCGTCCGTCAATCCAGAGCGACGAGGCGGCCTCCGCGCACGATCCCAAGCGGGACGGCGCGCGTGTTCTGCCCCGTGGGGTCCCAGCGGACCTCGCCGGCGACGCCCGGCCAGGGCGAGAGAGCGCGCAGGGCGTCGCGCAGGAGGGCGCGGTTCAGGCCGGACCGCCGCACGGCCGCGACGACGAGAGACACGGCGTCGTAGGCGAGGGCCGCGGAATAGTCGGGTTCGTGCCCCGCGGCGGCGGCGAAGCGGGCGCGGAAGGCGGCGGCCGCCTCCCCCCCACCCTGCGGATTCCAGAGCAGCGGGAGGATCGTCCCCTCCGCCGCCGCTCCGGCGGCGATCAGGAACTCGCGGCGTCCGGCGCGCGGTCCGGCGACGACGGGGATCGCCACGCCGGCGGCTCGCAGCTCCCCCAGCAATCGTCCGCCATCGCCGGCGGGGGCGACAAGGCCGAGCGCGGCGGCGCCCGACTCCCGCACGCCCGCGATCTGCCGCGCGAAGAAGGCCGCGCCGGGCGTGAACTCGAAGTGGGCCGCCGGAGCGGCGGCGAGCTTGTCCAAGGCCGCTGCCAGCACCTGCGCCGCAAGCCGCGAGTCGTGGTCGGTGCCGGACACGAGGGCGATCGGCCCCCCTCTCGCCCGATCGACGATCGTGCGGGCCAGATCGGGGGCGAGCCGCTGGTCGCCCGGCGCGAGAGCGAACATCCACGGCACGCCGGCGAGCGTGGTGCTCGAATCTGTGCCGGAGGGGTCGACGAAGGCGAGGCGGGCCTTGGCGGTCACCTGCTCGACGAGGTGGGCGGAGGGCCCATCGGGGGAGCCGGCGATCGCCCACACCCCCTCGTCGTAGACGAGCCGCGTCACCTGCGCGACGGCGCTCCCCCAGGGACTCGCCGACCACGCGGGGACGAGGCGGAACGGCGTCCCGTGGAGGCCGCCGGCGCGATTGGCCTCCTCCACGGCGAGGCAGGCGGCGATCCACGCGTCGCCCCCGGCGGGATCGGCGGGATCACTCGGGCCGAACCAGCCGAGCTTCACCTCGGGGACGACGGGGGGAGGGATCTCGCGGCCCGGCCCCGGGTACACGAGCTCCCCCTCGCGCAGGCGAAACGCGGGCACAGGGGATGCCGGCGCGCGGTCGCGCTCCTCGTGCCCGCCCGGACCGGCGCAGCCGGCGAGGGCGACCAGCACGATCGGGGCGAGCCGGCCGGGGCGCGCGCGGCCCATGGCCGAGGGTCTAGCGCGCCGCCGCGCCGGCCCCGCCCTCGGCGAGGGGCGCCGGGACCGGCCCGCGCGGGATCTCGAGATCCTCCCGCGAGTAGAAGCGGAACGCGCCGTTCTCGACGCGGGCGAGGAAGACCTCGCCGATGTCGTCGAGGACGGCGCTCAGCGGGATCTTCCCCGTGACGCCATGGAAGACGCCCGGGCGGTGCGCGATCACGTCGCGGATCTTGGCCCGGTTGAGGCCGCCGAACTGGATCGCCTCGATCAGCATGTTCATCCCGTCGTAGGCGTGGGCGGCGTAGGTCTCCGGCTCGAGTTGGAACCGCTCCCGGTACGCATCCTGGAACGCGGCGAAGAGCGGATCCTCGCGCGTGGGATCCCACGGGAAGCCGCAGAGGACGCCTTCCGCATTCGCCCCGGCGATCCCCAGGAACTCGTCGGAGACGCACCGGTCACAGGCCAGGAAGGGCTGCTCCATGCCCATCTCCCGCATCTGGTTCAGGATCCTCGCGCCGTCGGCGGCGTCGCCCCAGTGCACGACGGCCTGGACGTCCGAGCCCTTGATGCGCTGGAGCTGGAGCGAGACGTCGGTGGCACCGACGCGATAGGCCATCTCGATCGTCACCGGGTGGCCCAGGCGGCGGGCGGAATCGAGGACCTCGCGCACGCCGAAGCGACCGTAGCGGTTGCTGGCCCGGATCACCCCGACCCGCTCGTAGCCCTGCTTGCGAAAAAGGTAGTCGGCGAGGAGGTACCCCATCTGCCGGTCGTCGCCGAGGCAGCGCGCCACCCACGGGATGTTCGTCTCGATGAACGTCGGATCGGTGTCCCCGGTGTTCATCATGACGATCTCCGCCTTGAGGGCGACTCGGATCGCGATGTGGCTGTTCGCGCCGTCGATCGTCCCCAGGATGGCCCACACCTGGTCGGTGTAGGCCATGGTGACGATCTCGTTTCCCGAGGCGCCCCAGAGACCGTTGTCGTTCTTGACCACCAGCTCGAAGGGGATGCCGCGGGCGAGGTAGCCGCCGCGAGCATTGGCTTCCTCGAGGGCGAGCTGGGTGCCGCGCAGCATCGCCTGGCCGAGCCCCTCCTCGTGGCTCACCCCGCCCGTCGCCACCGAGACCGTCCTCTCGATGGGTCCGATGAAGCCGATCTTGACGGTGTCCAGGTGCTCCGGCTCGGGGGTGGCGCGGCCGGGACCGCGGTACTGGAGCTGCTCGAGGAAGTGCGTCTTGTAGGGAGCGACGTACCCGAAGGGCTCCACGTCGGCCGCCGAGCGCGTGTAGTGGAGGTCCTGGCGCAGAAGGAGCGCCGGCACCTCGTAGGGGCCCACGTCGATCGCCTCGATCAACCGCTGGAGCGCGGCCGCCTCCTCCGGCGTGAGCGGGGAGATGGCGCCGGGGGGCCCGACGGCCGGCGGAGCGCCGGCGTCCGCCTGGGCGCCGGCGGTTCCCGGATGCAGGGCGAGCAGGAGGGCGGCCCCGAGGGCCGCCGGGAGCTGGGGCGGGGGGTGCATGGCGTTCGTCTCCGTTTCGTGGTCCGGCGGCGTTCAGCGCGCCGCGGGCCGCAGCCCGAGATAGTAGCCCGTGCCGATGGCGTGCCCGAGGCCTTTCGACGTGCCGACCCAGGCGTCGGACCCGTGGAAGTCGGCGGATTGCACGAACTCGTGCGGGATGTTCGGCGGCGTCTCGAGCTCGCAGAGGACCTCCGCACCGCGCCGCACGACGGCCTGGCCCCGGTGGGTCGCGTGGTCGGTCGTGTAGGTCACCCACGTGTCGGACTCGAAGTCGGCGAGGACGGCGAGCCCCTGGTCGGTGCAGAACCAGGCCTCGTTCGCGCCGCGCGCCCGCAGGCCGTTGTGGAAGTCGCTCGGGATGCCGGTCTCGGACTTGTAGTAGCCGCGCCAGTGGCGGCCGTCGTAGCGAGAGGCGCCGAAGTAGCTCGTGACCCAGAGCACCTTGTCGATGTAATGCACGCCGGTCGTGATCACGTGGACGATCCCATCGTCGCGGTAGAGGTCGATCTCCATCTCCCCGTCGGGGTCGAGGTACTCGTTCCACGTCCCGCGCTCGACGTCGTACTCGAGGATGCCGCTGCCCCATACGGCCAGGTACACGAGCCCATCGGCGTACGAGCAGCCGTAGTTCCAGATCTCCTCCATCGGGGCGTTCTTCTCGGTGAAGATCGTCCACTCGCCGGTGATCGTGTTGAGACGGCTGGCGCCGGCGGTGGTGGCGGCCCAGACGTTGCGGTTCTCGACGCAGACGGCGTAGACCACGTCGTTCACCAGACCGCTGTTCAACTGGTGCCAGTGCTCGAATCGTCCGCCGCTCAGACGAGCCAGCCCGCCGCCGAAGAGGGCGAGCCAGACGTCGCCGGTTTCCGGATCGACGTCGACGCCGCTGATGACGCGCCAGGGCAGGCCGTCCTCCTCGCGCCACGCCTGGATCTCCCGCGTCCGCGCGTCGACGCGCGCGAGGCCGCCCTCGGTGCCGACCCACACGTCGTCTCCGGCCACCCGCACGGCGAAGATGTGGTCGTTCGGGAGCCCGTCGGCGGTCGTGATCTGCTCCCACTCGGTGTAGACGTAGGGCATGCCGAGGTCGGCGCTCGCCGCGGCAGGTGCCGGGGGGGCGGGTCGGAGAGCTCCCTCGGCAGCCGGAGGCGGCGATTCGTGCTCGCCGTCGGCCGCACCCGTCCCGGCGCAGGCCGATAGCCCCGCCAGGAGCGCCGATCCGAGCGTCGCGAGGAGCAGAGCGCCAGTCGCCATCGAGGTTCGTGCTTGCATGAGGGTCCTCAGAGCGTCTTCAGGAACTCGATCAGGTCGTTGAGCTCGTCCTTCGTCATATCGTTCGTCACGCCGTGCTCGTCGTACGGGTTGAATCGCGTCCAGATCTCCTCGAGCGAGAGCGCCGCCCCGTTGTGCAGGTAGGGCGGCGTCTCGTAGATGTTGTTCAGGTGCGGCGTATCGAAATCGAACCTCGTGTCGAGCGGGAAGCGATTCCCGACGTCGTGCTTCATCCGGTCGGTGTAGAGCGGCGGAAAATGGCACGTGACGCAGCGCCCGTTCTCGGGGATGGGGGCGCCGTCGGTGCGATGGGCGCGCTCGAAGAGCCGCTTGCCGCGCCGCTGGGCCGGCGTCAGGTCCGCGCCGAGGGGCCGGAAACGGTTCGGCGGCCGGGGGATCGTGCAGATGTACGTCGTGAGCGCGTCCAGATCCTCGGGCGGGTAGGGATCGAGCCGGGTGAAGAACACCGCCAGCCGCGGCCCGCACTGGCGCGGGAGGGAGGGGTTGAGACCCGACCACTTAAAGGGCGCGGTGTCGAGGATCCCCCGCAGGGTGCGGTTGTCGACGGGATCCACGCCGATGCCGTCGGGTTCGATGTCGTAGGTGACGCCGTCCACGTTGCCGTCGGGATGGCACGAGTGGCAGGAGAACTGGCGGCGGAAGGTGATCGAAGCGCGGTGGAAGAGCTGCTCGCCGTAGCGGAACTTGGTGATCTCCTTCGATCCGCCGAGGTCGATCTCGCCCGCCGGGGAGAGGCTCTCCACGTCGATCACCGTCACCGTGTCGTCGAGCGAGTTCGCCGCGTAGGCCGTCCGGCCGTCGGGGGCGACGGCGATCCCCCGCGGGCTCTTCCCGGTCGGGAGGAAGGCGACGATGAACTCGCCGGGCCGGCCCTGGTGGTTCGGGAACACGTGTTCGCGCTCGTAGTCGGAGGCGGCGGCCAGCATGCCGATCAGCTTCTCGACGTCCACCACCGCCACGCGGTCCGAGCCGCTGCTCGTGAAGAGCGCCCATCGGCCGTCGGGGGTGAACGCCACGTCGGCGGCGTCCGGGAAATAGAGGCCGGGCAGATCGAGCAGGGCCTGGTCGACGCGGCCGTCGGCCCACACGACGGCCAGGCCATTGGTGATGGTCCAGCCTTGCAGCAGGCGGCTCATGGGAACGAGGCTCTTCGTCCGGTTCATGGTGAGGAACGCGAACCGCCCGCTCGGGTGCCAGGCGATTCCCTGGCAGAGGTTCGTGTCCGGCACCTTCAGCCGCGCGACGATCCGCCCCGTGCCGGCGTCGAGCATCGTCACCTCGGAGTGGGAGTTCGTGCGGAGCGGCGCCAGGGCCGCCAGCGTGTTCGTGACGGCGATCCGGGTGCCGTCCGGAGACAGCGCCAGGGACCACGGGTTCCGGCTCGCGGCCAGACGGTACATCTCCTTCCGCGTCCGGCCGTCGAACACCGAGATGCAGTCGGCGCCCGTGTCGAGGACGAACAGGTTCTTCCCCGACGGGTCGAAGGAGAGCCCGTGGGGCTCGTCGCCGGTCGCCACGGTCTCCACGACCGCCTTGGTCGCCCGGTCGATCACACTCATCGTGTCGTCCAGGCGGTTCGTGACGCAGGCCAGCGTGCCGTCCGGTGTGAACGCGACGTCGGTGGCCTGACCGCCGGTCGGGATCTCGGCGACTACGCGGCGCGAGGCGGTATCGACCACGATCACCGAGTCCGACGCCTCGCAGGCGATCCACAGCTCGCGCCCGTCCGCCGTCACGGCCAGGTTGAGCGGGGTCTTGTAGAGCTTGGGGAGGACCGCCTCCGGGAGGTGCGCCGGGTGGGCGATCTTCTCGATGGCCGTCGCGTAGTCGAAGGCGATGCCGTGCGCCCGGGCATGGCAGCCGAGGCAGGTCTCCTCGGTCACGGCGGCCGCCTCGCCGTGGCGGGTGTCCGGACCGCCCCCCCGCGCGTCCTCCGTCCCGTAGTCGCTGCCGGGACCGTGACAGCTCTCGCACTGCACCCCGTCGCTGCGGTCGAATCCGGGCACGAGGTGCGCGGGGCCGAGCCCGGCGGCCGTCGTGTGGCAGTCGAGGCAGCGCGCATCGGCCTGCGGGTCGCCAACCACGCCCTCCTGGCGGGCGATCGCCTCCGCTTCCTCCGTGGCGAGGACCGCGTACGCCTGGGCGTGGGGGCTCATCCGCCAGCGGTTGAACTGGTAGCCCATGGCCGGCCCGCGGTGGCATTCGGTGCACGCCCGGACGCCCGAGTAGCGCGGGTTGCCGGCGGCGGAACCCTCGGCGGCCTCGATCAGATCGGTGCGGTGCTTGCGGTGCGAGTGGCCGTCCGCCGGCCGCGGGTGGGCGAGCCGCTCCTTCCACACCTCGACGTCGAACCCCGAGGGGCCGAGGACCGCCGTGTGCGAGCCCTTCTCGACGTGGCACATCAGGCAATCGCGCTCGGTCGGCTTGCGCAGCCCGCGGGCCATCGCCGCCTCGGGATCGGACATGATCTCGGCGGCGGCGTACTCGCTGCCCGGCCCGTGGCAGCGCTCGCACTGGACGCCGTCCTCGAGGACGAAGGTGTCGTCGCGCTCCCATGCCTCGGTGTCCCACGCCGTCGCGTGGCAGCCGAGGCACGCCAGCGACTCCTGCGGCTCGCCCGGGATGCCGCTCAGGCGGGCGATCTCCTTGGCCTGTGTCGTCCAGAGCGAGGCGTAGGCCCGCGAGTGGGGGTGCTTGAGCCAGCGCTCGTACTGCTCGCCGGACTCCTCGCCCCAGTGGCAGCGGCCGCAGTAGCGCGCGCCGAGGTAGACGGGTTCCACCCCCCGGCGCTGGTAGGCGTCCTGGGCCATCAGGATGCCGGAGAGGCCGAACGCGAGGGCAAGCCCGGACGCTCCGGCCCGCCGCGCCATCGTCTTCGCCGTCATGGTTTCGCCTCCAGAACCTCGATCAGAATCCGATTCGCCGGGACCTTCTCCCGGCGGGTCGTTCGCCCATCGGGCCAGCGGATCAGGACGACGTCCGCCGCGGTCGCGCGGCCCAGCCCGAAATGAGCGCGCCAGTCGCTCTGGGAGAGATAGCCGGCGACGCCGAAGACCTCCCGCGTCATCGTCCGGGTTCCCACGGTGACCGACACCACCGCCCCCAGCGCCTGCACGCGGATCGGGGCGGTCGCGGCCGGACTCCCGGCCGGCCCCGCCGGCTGCCGCTCGACCCACGGCGCCACGACGAGCCAGTGGTTCGTCCCGCCGTCGTTGCGCAGGAGCTTGGCCGGTCCGGCGAGATTCATGACGAGGAGGTCGAGGTCCCCGTCGTCGTCGTAGTCCGCGCACGCCGCCCCGCGCCCGACGTACTTGCTCTCGAAGTCGGCGAAGTAGGGGCCCGATCGCTCGGAGACGTCGACGAACTTGCCCGTGCCGTCGTTCTTGAGCAGGACGTCCTCTTCGGGATAGAGGTTGTGGGCGTTCCCATTGGCCACGAAGAGATCGAGCCAGCCATCGGCGTCGTAGTCGAAGAGCGCCGCCCCCCAGCCCGTGTATTGGCCGCACGCGAGCGCGATCCGGCTCGGCTGGGTGGAATCGACGAACATCCCGCCCCGATTCATGAGGAGGCACCCGTAGCCCATGTCCGGGATGAAGAGGTCGCGGGCCCCGTCGCCGTCGACGTCGCCCGCCACGGGACCCATGGACGACGCTCCCTGCCCCCCCTCGCCGAAGGCGAGCCCGAGGCGCAGCGCTCGCTCCTCGAAGGTGCCGTCCCCCTTCGCCCAGAAGTAGAAGTTCGAGGAGGCATCGTTGGCGACGTAGAGGTCGAGCCGCCCGTCGCCGTCCAGGTCGGTCACCACCGCGCTCATGCCCCGGCCGCTCGAGTTCAGGACGCCGGCCGCCTCGCTCACGTCCTCGAACGTGCCGTCCCCCCGGTTGCGATACAGGCGGCCGGACTGCGCGTTGTAGCTGAGGGGGCCGGGATAGCCGGAGGGCTTATAGAAGTCGCGGAATCGCCCCGCGTCGTACTCGAGGTAGTTGACGACGTACACGTCGAGGTCGCCGTCGCCGTCGTGGTCGAACCAGGGCGCCGCGAGGCTCCAGGACGGGTCGGCGAGACCGGATTCCTGCGAGACGTCGGTAAACGTGCCGTTCCCCTCGTTGCGATAGAGGACGTTCGGGCCGTAGTTCAGGACGTACAGGTCCAGGTCGCCGTCGCCGTCGTAGTCGGCGGTCGAGGCCCCCATGCCGAAGCCGCGATCCCCGACGCCGGCCGCGGCGGTCACGTCCGCGAACCGGCCGTTTCCCTCGTTCCGGTACAGAGCGTTGGCGAGCTTGCCGCGGAGGTCGCGCGCCTTGTTGTCGCTGACCTCCGGCATCCAGCAGCCGTTCAAGAGGTAGATGTCGAGGCGGCCGTCCCCGTCGTAGTCGAAGAAGGCGCAGCCGGGGCCGGTGCCCTCGACGATGTTGCTGAGCTCGCGGTCGCCGAAGCTGTGTACGAAGGCGAGGCCGGCCTCCGCGGTGGCATCGGTGAACGCCGGCAGGGGGACGGCGTCGGCCTGGGCGAGGGAGCCGCCGATCGCCAGGATCGTCGCGAGGGGGATCATTCGGGTCCTTCTCCTTCTCCGGCGGGGGATCCGCTGGTTCCCGGTGCGGCCGATCCGCCGGGCGCGTCCCACGGCGCCCCCAGATCGACCCATTCCACGAGGATCCGGAGCTCGTCCGGCGAGAGGTCCTCGCGCCCGAGCGGCATGTGCTCGACGTGCTGTCCCCCGGGGCGGTGCTCGGCGTCCCCGGGCCGGGCCGTGTTCCGGCCGAAGAGGCGCCAGACGAGGGGGCTCGTCCGCGCCCGGCCCGGCCGCACGTAGCTCCCGCCCTCCCGCGGCGCGAGCAACGCGTCGTAGATCCGCTCCTCGCGGCCATCCGGCCCGGGCGTGAGGTCGAGGCGCGCCTCCCCGTCGTGGCAGGTGGCGCACCGCGCGGCGAGGAGCGGCGCCACGTCGCGCACGAAGCTCAGCGCGCGCCGCTCCGCCGGCGGGGCCAGGAGCTTCCCGGCGGGCTCGCGCACCGCCTGGACGAGCCGGTTCTCGGGCACGAGCTCCGGATCCTCGTGGCAGCCGATGCAGCCGCGCCACTCGCGGTTCTTCACCCACGTCCACCCGCAGGTGGCGAGTGCCAACCCATCCTCGTCCAGCGCCTGGAGCTGGAGCGGCATGTTGGCGGGGATCTCCACCTGAAAGGAGCCGTCGGAAGCGACGGGGGCGACTCCGAGCACTCGGTGGACGACCGGCGCGCCCGGGCCGGTCGCCGGCACGGCTTCGATCAAGCGGACGGCGCGGATCGTCCCCACCGGGAATCGCCCCCCCGGAACGAGATTCGTCGAGTGGGCGTCCAGGCAGTAGAGCTTGCCCGTCGCGTGCTCCTCGGTGACGCTGGTCGAGCGGCCGTCGGGACGCGCGCGGGGCTCGAGGGCGCAGGCGTGGAAGTCGTGACGGCCCGGATCGTCGAAGATCGCGCTCGCCGCGCCGGTTCGCGGGTCCAGCCGCACGAGACCGTGGGTCCCCGATCCGTCGGCCGGCCGCCGCGCGACGAAAAGCGATCCATCGGCGAGGGGGGCCGGCGAGTGGTAGAGCCAGCCCTCGCTCGCCGGCAGCCGCCGGTAGGAGTGGAACGGCCGGAGTGTGGAGACGGCGGCGAGCCGTCCCGCGCCGTCCGCGGGGACGCCGTCGTCCGCCTCGACGAATACGACCTCGCCTCCCCGTGTCTGCGCCGGCATGTGGCGCACGCGGGCCTCGCCGCCGCAGTAGAGCGCGAAGTCCGCCCCGTCGACGTTCAGGGCGAAGAGCGATACGGGCCCCGCCTCGCCGCGCAGGATGTCCCGGCGCTGCCAGGCGGCGCAGACGATCAGGCCGTCGTCGAGGAGGACGGGATCGAACTCGCCGCCGGGGCCGTGCGTGAGCCGGCGCACGCGCTTCCCGTCCGGGAGGCAGGTGTAGAGGTGGGTCGCCGGTCCCGTGCCCTCCTCGGTCCATTCCCCCGCCAGATCGCTCACGAAGCCGAGGTGCAGCGTGGGCGCGGCGTCGGTGATGACGTAGATCGTCGCCAGGTAGAGGGGGTGGCGGCAGTTCCCGGCGTCGCGGGTGACCTGGCGCAGCTCCGTGCCGTCGGACCGCATCTCCCAGACGTTCCACGGATCCGCCGGCGCGCGCTTCCCGGCGAAGAGGATCCGCTCGCCGTCGAAGGAGACATCGGGCTCGGCGGCCGCGGCGAAGCCCGCGCTGAGCTCGGTGAGCGTCCCGTCGGGGTCCCACCGCACGAGGCGGCTCCCCTCGCCCCACCCCGCCCGCAGCCGGCCGGCCGCCCCCGGAGCCGGGGCGGCGATGGGCGCGCCGGCGGGGACCTGGGTGAAGACGAGGGAGGGAAGGGAGTCAGGCGGGGCGGCACCGGGGCCCCCGTCCCCCTCCGGACCGGACGGGGCGAGGACGGGCAGCAGGACCAGGGCCGAGGTCAGCCATCCACGATTCATGCGTTGCCACCACCTGAGACGGGCTCCTCCCCGGCCGGGATCCCGGGGGGGTTCCACGATAGCGGCTTCCTTTTCCTTGGGGATACAGAAACCCGGAGGTCCGCGGGCGGCAGCCGCGCCCCGCAGGTCCCCCGCGGCGGAGGACGGTTGCTACGGTGGAACCGATGGAACGCCCGAATCCGACCGGATCCGCTCCCCAATCGGCGCGCGGGCGCCGGAGAGCGGCGGGGGCAAGTCGCCTCGCCGCCGCGCGGGCCGAGCTCGCCGCGTGCCGGGCCTGCCCGCGCGAGTGCGGGGTGGACCGCGCGCGGGGGGAGCGCGGGACCTGCCGCATCGCGCGGCGCGCCGTCGTGGCGAGCGCCTTCCCCCACCACGGCGAGGAGGACTGCCTGCGGGGCCGGCGCGGCTCGGGGACGATCTTCTTCGCCGGCTGCAACCTCCGCTGCGTCTTCTGCCAGAACGCCGGCGTCTCGCAGTCGACCGCCGGCCGGGAGGTCGAGGCGGAGGAGCTCGCCGCGCTGATGCTCGCCCTGGAGAGCGCGGGCTCCCACAACGTGAACCTCGTCACGCCCGAGCATGTGGTGCCCCAGGTGGTCGAGGCCCTCGTGGCGGCGATCGACGCCGGGCTCCGGATCCCCGTCGTCTACAACACGAGCGGCTACGACGGGCTCTCCTCCCTCCGGCTCCTCGACGGGCTCGTCGACATCTACATGCCCGACTTCAAGGTGTGGACGGAGGAGAGCGCCGCCCGCCTCCTCGACGCGCCGGACTACCCGGAGCGGGCCCGGACCGCCCTCCGCGAGATGCACCGCCAGGTCGGCCCGCTCGAGATCGGGATGGACGGCCTGGCCCGCCGCGGCGTCCTGGTCCGCCACCTCGTGCTCCCGGCCCTCGGGGGGGAGAGCGCGGCGATCTTCCGCTGGCTGGCGCGCGAGCTCTCGCCCGACACCTACGTGAACGTCATGGGCCAGTATCGCCCCGCCCACCGCGTCGGGCGGC
The DNA here is from genome assembly GCA_040754415.1 of Planctomycetota bacterium. Lineage (GTDB taxonomy): Bacteria > Planctomycetota > UBA1135 > UBA1135 > JBFMCU01. Next base: position 22,047 of record JBFMCU010000153.1, on the reverse strand, counting down.
GGGGACCCGGCGGCCTCCCCCGGCACGCGGACCTCGATCGCCTACTCACCCCCGCCGAACTCGCCGCCGCCTGGACCGCCGCCCGGGCGGCCGGGCTGCATCGCCTGGAGGGCGGCGAGTAGGCCGACGCCGTATTACCGTCAGTACCCGACGACCAGGTCGTAGGCGTTGTAGAGCGTTACTCCCCCGCCATAGCCGTAACCCTGGGTGGAGAGGGAGACGCCGAGCAGGGCGAGATCCATGGGCACCGCGAGGCTGAAGGCCACGAGGCCGCTGCCGAGCTTCGGAGCGACCTGCAGGAGCTCCCCGCCGGGGTCGGCCACGTTCACCAGGAGCCAGCCGCAGCAGGCGAGCGGGATCTCCGCCGGCGTCGCGAAGCCGGCGAGGCCCGCGATCGTGTGCGCCGAGCCGGTGTTGTCCACCGTCGCGTCCCAGTTCTGCCCCACCGCGGGACCCTCGGCGACATAGACGGAGGGGTTCGTGGCGCCCGCGTCGTTGCGGAAGGTCGCCACCGGGACCGTGTAGCGCTCGAACACGAGGTTGCCGACGCTCTGGTCCCAGTTGGTGAGCCCGAGGTCGAGGGAGGTCGAGTACGTGTAGTCGACCGTGACGCCGAGGACCGGGGTGCGATCGAGCGCGATCCAGCCGTCCTCGAGGTCGGCCGCGTACTGGGCGGGCGTGAGCACCACGCCGTCGACGGCCACCTCGGCGAGAGCATGCACCGGGGCGTGCTCCAGGTAGTAGGTGCGGCGGCCGTTTGGCGCGTGGACCTCGCCGCCGACGGCGTGCAGCGCGGCCTCGTCCACGTCGCCGAAGAAGACCGCCTCGGCGACGCTGTTCTTCGCCGATTCCCAGGCCGGCGCGGAGGGATAGCTCCCCCCGTTGTTCACGTAGATCCAGACGCCGCCCCACCAGATGCCGCCCGCGAATTCCGGCCGCCCATCGAGGTTCAGGTCGGCCAGGGCCGCCGCCGAGACGTAGCCTCCCCAGTCGCTCCAGTACGGCGTCGTCTGCAGCGTGCCGAGCACGTTGTCGTAGATCTTGAAGTTGCCCGTCCCGCCCGCGAGCTGGTTGTTGTCGGTGATGGCGAGCTCGAGGTAGCCGTCGCCGTCGGTGTCCGCCCAGGTGGCGGAGTTGCCGTTCTGGTTGTTGTTGTCCGTGGCGACGAAGCCCGGCGTCGTGCTCATGCCCCCGGGCCCCTGGAAGAAGACCCGGGTCGGGCCCTTGGCGGTGGCGAAAGCGAGGTCGAGGTCGCCGTCCCCGTCCGCGTCGCCGAAAGCGACGTCGAGCGAGTGGTCGGCGGCGGCGGTCGTCCAGCCGGGGGTCGTGGCGAGGACTCCGCCCGTGTTGTAGTAGATGCGGTTCTGGTCCGGGCTCCCGTAGTACGGCTCGCCGGTCGCCACGGCGAGGTCGAGGTCGCCGTCGCTGTCGGCGTCCCCGAGGTCGCACGAGAAGCTGTAGAAGGTGTCGCTCGAGCTCCACGAGGGAGTGCTCGCCAGCGTCCCGGATTGGTTCAGGTAGAGCTTCGCCCGTCCCTTGTCGCCGAAGCCGCCCGCCCCGAGGAACACGGACACGGCCACGTCCGGCCGGCCGTCGCCGTTGACGTCGCCGACGGCGAGATGGCCGTGGTAGTCGACATCGCTCGACTGCCACTGGGGGTTCGTGGGGTAGTTGCCCGCCCCGTCGTTGGTGTACACCTCGACGCGCTGGCGGAGGATGTCGTTGCCGTTGGCGACCACCATGTCGAGGTGCCCGTCGCCATCGATGTCGGCGAAGGCGCCTCCCGTGGTCACCCCGGTCTTGTAGGACTCCCAGCTCGCGGTCGGGCTGTAGGGCACGCCCCCCTGGGCGGCCGCCGGAGCGGCGAGGAGGATCGCCGGGCCCACCAGGAGCGCGCCGCGGCGGAGGAGTGCGGCGGGACGGGAGCGGAGGTAGGGCGCGCGCGGACGCTGCAGACTCTTCATGGTGGCTTCCTCGGGGGCTCATCGGCCCCGCATCGGTCGTGGCGCGAGCTCGCCCCAGGATAGTGCAGCCCTCTCCCCCCGCCGCCGGCGGGATGCCGGCCGGGCGACGCAGGGGAGGAAAGAGGAATCGGCCGCTACCATGCCCGGGTACGCCGGTTTCTGGACGGATCTCCCCCTCCCATCGTTCCGCTCGACCCGAGGATCGTGCCCGTGAAGCGATCGCAACGGTTCCCTGTCTTCCGCTGCTCCGTGCTCCCGGCCCTGGCCCTGGCGGCCGCCGCGCCCTCCCTGGGCGGCCAAGACGCTCCCCTCGACCCCGCCGCCGGCAAGACCGGCCTCCTGCGCCGCGAGGCGGGGGCCACCGAGGGTTACACGCTCTTCACCCCGCTCTCCTCGACCACGACCTACCTGATCGATCTGGCGGGCGAGGTCGTCCATCGCTGGGAGAGCGAGTTCGAGCCCGGCCAGTGCGTCCATTTGCTTCCGAGCGGGAACCTCCTGCGCTCGGGCCGGTCCCCGGCGAACCGCACCTTCCACGCCGGCGGCGAGGGGGGAGTGGTCCAGGAGCTCGCGTGGGACGGAACGGTGGTGTGGCAGTACTCGTATACGAGCGAAGAGCACCTCCAGCACCACGACGTCGAGCCGCTCCCTAACGGCAACGTCCTCCTGATCGCCTGGGAGCGGAAGACCGCCGAGCAGGCGCTCGCCGCCGGCCGCGATCCCGCCCTCCTCGAGGCGGGCGAGCTCTGGGTGGATCACCTCGTCGAGGTGCGGCCGATCCGCCCGGCGGGGGGCGAGATCGTGTGGGAATGGCACGTCTGGGATCATCTCGTCCAGGATCGCGATGCCGCGAAGCCGGGCTATGGCGAGGTGGCGCGGCACCCCGAGCTCGTCGACCTGAACGCCGACCGCTGGCGCGCCCGCCGGACGGACGAGGAGCTGGACGAGGAGCAGCGCCGGCTTCGCGGCCTCGGGTACGTGGGCGGTCCTCCCGCGGACGGCCCCGGCGGGCCGGGCGGCCGCGGGCGGGCGGACTGGAACCACACGAACTCCGTCCGCTATAACGCCACCCTCGATCTCATCGTGCTCTCCGTGCACTCCTTCAGCGAGATCTGGGTGATCGACCACGGGACGACGCGCGAGGAAGCCGCCGGCCACCAGGGCGGCCGCCGGGGCCACGGCGGCGACCTCCTCTACCGGTGGGGGAATCCGAAGGCGTGGGGAGCGGGCAGCATCGAGAACCGCCGGCTTTTCGCCCAGCACGACGCGCGCTGGGTCCAGGACGGCGACGGGGGATGGAGCGTCCTCGTCTTCAACAACGGCCCCGGCCGCCCCGACGGCGAGTATTCCTCCGTCGACCAGATCCGCCTGCCCTTCGATCCCGAGGGGGGCTTCCGTCGCGCCGACGGCGAGGCCTTCGGCCCCCCGGTCGCGTCGTGGACGTACACGGCGCCCAAGCGCGGCCTCTTCTTCGCGAGCCACATCTCCGGCGCCGAGCGGCTGGCGAACGGGAACACGCTCATCGCATCCGGGGAGGAAGGGCGGATCTTCGAGGTGACGAGCGCCGGGGAGACGGTGTGGGAGTACCTGAATCCCTTCCGTGAGCTGCCGCGGAGGGGACCGGACGGCGCGGGGCCGCCGGATCGCCGCCCGGGCGGCGGGCGCCGCGGGCCGGGCGGAATGGGCGGACCCGGCGGCCGGGGCGGCCGGGGCGGCGGACCGGGCCTGGCCGGCGCGCTGTTCCGGGCGACGCGACTCGCCCCCGATCACCCCGGGCTCGCCCGGCTGCGCGAGGCGGCGGCCCCGGCGAGCGCCGGGGAGAGCGGCTGATCGCGGGCCCGCGGTCGCCGCGATCCTCCCGCTCCGCCGTCGGCGGAACCGACCGATGCGTCATCCACGGTGGAGGACGCGGCGGTCGGTTTCGCCGCGGGCGCGTCGTCGCTCTCCAATCGCGCGTTCTCGCGACGGCATCGCTCCTCCGCGGATGATTCCGGATCCGAGCATCTGCTAGTCTGGTCCCCGGTGTCCGCGCCGGCGGCGCGCGGGGCTCCCCCCGGGAGGGCCCGCGCCCGCGCGACGACCGCGGGCCCACGTCGCCGGAGGGATCCGCATGATCGAGAAGCACGGCACGATCGCGACGCCCGGAACGATCGAGAAGTACCGGGAGTGGTACGAGGCGCGTCACGACTGCGCGCGCGAGTGGAAGCGAGCGACGGGCGGGAAGGTGCTGGGCTACTTCTGCACGTACGTTCCCGAGGAGATCCTCTACGCCGCCGGCGTCCTGCCGGTGCGGATCCTCGGCCGCCACGAGCCCCAGAACGTCACGGAGCCGCACATCTTCGCCATGTACTGCCCCTTCTGCCGCGACTGCCTCGCCGAGGGCCTGCAGGGGCGCATGGACTACCTCGACGGGATCATGATCGCCCAGAGCTGCCTCCACGTGCGCCAGGCCTACACCTCGTGGGACCTGCATCGCCCGACCGAGTTCAGCTACTACCTCCCCATGCCCCACCACGTGCAGGGCGGGCACGCGACGCGGTTCCTGCGCGGCGAGCTCGAGGCGTTCCGCCGGAAGGTCGAGGAGTGGACCGGCCGGAAGATCGGCGAGGACGATCTCTGGCGCGGGATCGACCTCGTGAACCGCAATCGCGAGCTGATGCGGGCCGCCTTCGAGATGCGCAAGCGGCCCGATCCTCCCCTGAGCGGACTCGAGTCGATGACCATGGTGGTCTCCAGCCAGGTCCACGAGAAGGAGGAGCACTCGCGGGTGACGGAGGAGGTGCTCGGCGAGCTCGAGGGCCGCTCCCTCGGGCGGGGGGACGCCACCCGGGTCATGATCCTCGGCTCGGAGAACGACGACTCCGCGTTCCTCCGGATGGTCGAGGAGACCGGCGCCATCATCGTGCAGGACGACCACTGCACGGGCACGCGCTACTTCTGGGATCTGGTCGAGCCGAACGGCGATCCCTTGCAGGCGATCGCGGCGCGCTACGTGAACCGCCTCCCCTGCCCCACCAAGGACTGGCCGGCGCGCCGGCGCATCGGACGCATCCTGCAGTTCGCCCGGGAATGGAACGTGGCCGGGGCGATCGTCATCCAGCAGAAGTTCTGCGACCCCCACGAGATCGACATCCCGGCGATCCGCGCCGCGCTCGAGGCGGCCGGCGTGAAGACCCTGTTCCTCGAGCTCGACGTCACCGTCCCGGTGGGGCAGTTCAAGATCCGCGTCGAGGCCTTCCTCGAGATGCTGGGCGAGGAGGACCTCTTCTAGAGCCATGACGACCACGACTCACCGCACCGAGTCCCTGCAGCTCTGGAACAAGGCCAAGGAGCTCCGCCTCCGCTACTACGAGAACTACGCCCGCGCCCACGAGCGGGGCGGGATCCGCTGGGCGGGCGGAGCGTGGACGCTCGACGCGATCCCCCGCGGTCTCGGCGACGACGTCTGGAGCATCACCTCCGAGCCCTACGCCGCCTCCATCGCCTTCGACCGCCCGTTCTCGCTGCGCTGCCTCGAGGCGACCGAGAAGGCGGGCTACGCCCGCGACCTCTGCTCCTACATGCGCAACTACTGGGGCGGCATCCTCCTCGACGAGTACGCCTTCCCCGCGTTCTCCAAGACCTGGCCCACGCCGGACTTCATCTTCCAGGACCACATCTGCTGCTCGCACGCCAAGTGGTACCAGGTGGTCAGCGATCTGGAGGGTGGAGTTCCCTACTACTGCGTCGACGTCGCCACCGGACCGGCGATCGAGGCCGACGGCGAGGAGTTCCGCTACGTGCCGATGGCGCCGCACGCCGTCGAGTACGTCGTCGCCCAGTGCCTCGAAGCGATCGACTGGATGGAGAAGCTCACGGGACGCCCCTACCAGGACGAGCTCCTGCGCCGCGCCATCTTCAACCACATGCGCTCCACCTCGACCTGGGCGAGGATCTGCGAGCTGCAGAAGGCAAGGCCCGCCCCGCTCGACGAGAAGACGATGTACTCGCTCTACGTGCACGGCACGCTGGGCAAGGCGAGCCAGTGGTGCGCGGACTTCTACGACGAGCTGTACGCGGAGGTGAAGGACCGCGTCGACCGCGGCATCGCCGCCGTGCCCACCGAGCGCGTGCGCGTCATGAGCGACACGCAGCCCCCGTGGGGTTTCCTGAAGGTATTCCGCTATCTCGAGCAGTACGGCTGCGTGTCGATCGGCTCCCTGTACACCTTCGGCCTGATCGGCCAGTGGGAGATCAAGGAGGACGGCACGTGGGGCCCTCGCACCTGCCCCGTCTCGATCGACGCCCTACCGGCGGATCGCGAAGGGATGCTCGCGGAGTACATCCGGTTCGAGATCAACAAGCCCGAATGGCAGCACTTCTATCATCCCAAGCTCAAATCGGCGCTGATGATCCGCATCGCGCGCGATTGGGGTCTGGACGGGATCATGCTGCATTACAACCGCGGTTGCGAGGGCCTGTCGCTCGGCATCGCCGAGAACCGCCTCGCGCTGCAGAAGGCCGGCTACCGGGTGATGACCTTCGAGGGGAACATGGGCGACGAGCGCGAGTTCGACGAGGCTCGGACCATGGCCCGGATCGACGCCTTCATGGAGACCCTGGACCTCAAGAAGCAGAGGGTGTGAATCCCTCGCTGACCCCCTGGCCGCGAAAGGAAGCGACATGATCACCGCCGGAGTGGATTGCGGCGCGAAGAACGTGAAGGTCGTCGTCCTCGAGGACGGCGAGGTGCGCGGCAAGGCCCTCGTCCTCGCCGGGATGGACACCGGCGCGGCCGCCGCGGAGGCGCTTCGACGCGCCCTCCAGGCGGCCCGCATCGGGCGAGACCGGGTCGCGCGCATCGTCGCCACCGGTGCGGGGCGCGAGGAGTCCCGGCTCTCCGACGCCGCGGTGACCGAGGTCGGCGCGGACGCCCGGGCGATGGCGCACCTCGCCCCCGCCGTGCGCACGGTGATCGACGTCGGCGCCGAGGAGGGCCGGGCGATCCGGGTGGACGGCGCGGGCCGGGTGGTGGACTTCGCGATCAACGAGAAGTGCGCCGCGGGCGCCGGGGCGTTCACCGAGGCGATGGCCCGCGCCCTCGAGGTGCCGATCGAGGAGCTCGGGGAGCTGTCCATGAAGAGCACGCAGGCGATTCCCATGAATGCCCAGTGCGCGGTTTTCGCGGAGAGCGAGGTGGTGGGCCTCGTCCACAAGAAGACGCCCAAGCCCGACATGGCCCGCGCCATCCACGACGCGATCGCCGACCGCATCACCTCGATGGCGCGGCGGGTCGGCATCGAGGAGCGGATCGCCCTGGTGGGCGGGGTAGCGCGCAACGTGGGCTTCGTGCGCTCGCTCCGCGAGGATCTCCAGACCGATCTCGTCCTCTTCCCGGACCCCGAATTCGTCGGCGCCATCGGGGCGGCGCTGGTCGCCGCGGACACCGCCGCGGGTTGAACGAAGGAGGCCCACCCATGGAGAACGCAGTGCAGGACCAGAAGAAGGTGGAGTACTGGCGCTGGACGGAGAGCCGCTGGACGAGTCCCGACCTCGATTGGCGGGACGGGGGGGTGATCTCCGCGGGCGTCGACGTGGGGAGCGTCTCCACCCAGGCCGTCGTCATGGTGGACGGGCATCTCTACTGCTCGTCGAGCATGCGCACCGGCAGCGACTCCCCCGAGAGCGCCAACAACGCGATGAGCTGGGCGCTCGAGGGCACGGGGCTCACCCTCGACCGGATCCACGCCACGGTGGGCACCGGCTACGGCCGCGTCAACGTGCCGTTCGCGACGCGCGCGATCACCGAGATCGCCTGCCACGCCCGCGGCGGCAACTTCATGTACGGCCCGTCCGTCCGCACGATCCTCGACATGGGCGGACAGGACTGCAAGGCGATCCACTGCGACGAGCGCGGCAAGGTGAGCGCCTTCCTGATGAACGACAAGTGCGCCGCCGGCACCGGACGCGGCATGGAGGTCTTTGCCGACCTGCTGGGCGTGCACATCACGGAGGTCGGCGAGATGAGCTTCCGCGTCGCCGAGGAGCCGCCCCCGGTGTCCTCCACGTGCGTGGTCTTCGCCAAGAGCGAGGCCTCGGGCCTCCTGCGCAAGGGCTGGCCGAAGGAGAAGGTGCTCGCGGCCTACTGCTCGGCCATGGCCCACCGTGTCGTGACGCTCCTGGAGCGGATCGGCGTGGAGAAGGAGTTCGCCATCACCGGCGGCATCGCGAAGAACGTCGGCGTCGTGCGGCGCCTGGCCAAGGAGATCGGCATTGAGCCCCTCCGGAGCGACATGGACGCGCAGCTCGCCGGAGCGATCGGCGCCGCCCTCTTCGCCAAGGCCCTGCACGAGAAGAGCGCGAAGGGCGCCTGATGCAAGCCAACTACGGTTACAAGGACGGCGCGGGAGAGTTCTTCATCACGATCGACACCGAGAAGTGCGACGGGTGCGGGGATTGCGTTCCCGCCTGCCCGCAACACGTGCTCGTGATGATCGAGAACGAGTTCGACCTCGACGCCGAGAAGGAGCTCGCGGCGGTGAGCGCGCTGCACACGAAGAAGATCAAGTACTCCTGCGGCCCCTGCAAGCCGGCCGCCGGGTACGCGATCGAGGACCTGCCGTGCGTGCGGGCGTGCGCGGCCGGCGCCATCACCCATTCCTGGTGACGGCGGCGGGGCGATGACGAGCGTGGAGATCACGGTCGACGGCACGCCGTGCCGGGTCGACGGGGGCCAGTCGATCCTAGAGGCCGTGCGCTCCGCGGGCGTCTACGTCCCCTCCCTGTGCGCGCACCCGAACCTCTCCACCGCCGTGCCCCTCGTCCCCGCCGCCTTCGTCTTCCGGGGCGACACTCACCTCGAAGGAGACGACCTCTCCCCCCTCGCGCGGGGCTGCGGCTTGTGCGCGGTCGAGGTGAACGGCGAGAAGGCGCGCTCCTGCGCGACGCCGGTCGCGGCGGGGATGGCCGTCACCACGAGCTCCCCCGCCCTCCTCGCCCACCGCCGGGCGAAGCTCGGCGAAATCCTCGCCCACCACCCCCACGCCTGCCTCACCTGCGCCCAGGCCGCGGGCTGCTCCCGCACCCAGTGCTCGGCGAACGTGCCGGAGGAGGAGCGCTGCTGCGAGCTCTTCGGGCGCTGCGAGCTCCAGCGGGTCGCGGCGTTCCTCGGCGTGCCCGCGGACCTGCCGCGCTACCGCCCGGCCGGCCTCCCGCCCCTCGCCGCGGAGCCCCTCTTCTCCGGCCGCGGCGACCTCTGCATCGCCTGCCTGCGCTGCGTACGGGCGTGCCGCGAGCTGCGGGAGGTCGGCGCCCTCTCCTTCGTGATGCAGGACGGCCGGCCGGTGATCGGCGCGAGCGAGGCCCCGACCCGCGCGGAGAGCCACTGCCGCTTCTGCGGCGCGTGCGTCGAGGTCTGCCCCACCGGAGCCCTCATGGACGAGGTGAAGCGCGCCGGCGGCGAGCGGGAGGGGCGCGTCGCGCCCTGCCGGAGCGGCTGCCCGGCCGGCATCGACATCCCCCGCTTCCTGCGTCACCTCGCTCGGAACGAGCCAGGACGGGCGATCGCCGTGATCCGCGAGCGCGTGCCCCTCGCCTTCGCGGCGAGCTACGCCTGCTTCCATCCCTGCGAGGCAGTCTGCCGGCGCGGGGAGCTGAACCAGCCGATCTCCGTCTGCCGCCTGAAGCGTTTCGCCGCCGACCACGACGACGGGGAATGGCGGGCGAGGCTCGCTCCGCCCGCCCCGACCGGCAAGCGCGTGGCGGTGATCGGCAGCGGACCGGCGGGGCTCACCGCCGCCTACTACCTCGCCCGGAAGGGGCACGCGGTGGACGTGCACGAGGCCCTCCCGGAGCCCGGCGGGATGCTGCGCTACGGGATTCTCGAATACCGGTTCCCGCGCGAGCTCCTCGATCGCGACGTGGAGGTCGTGCGCGCGGCGGGCGCACGCCTCCACCTCGGCTCGCCGATCGACGCCGCGGCCTTCGAGGCCCTCGTCGCCGGCTCCGACGCCGTCTTCGTCGCCGCCGGCGCCGGCGTGGCCCGCGATCTCGACGTCCCCGGGCGCGACCTCGCCGGCGTCGAGCTCGGCCTCGACCTCCTGCGGGCGCGCGCGGAGGGGCGCGTCGCCGCGGACCGCTTCGCCGGCCAGGAGGTCGCGGTGATCGGCGGCGGCAACGTCGCCCTCGACGTGGCGCGGGCGGTGCGGCGCCTGGGGGCGGCGGCGGTCACCGTGGTGAGCCTGGAGGGCGAGGACGAGCTCCCCGCCCACGACTGGGAGGTGGAGGACGCCGCGGCGGAGGAGATCCGCTTCCTCGCCGGCTGGGGGCCGCGGGAGCTCCGCGGCGAGGGAGGTCGGGTCACCAAGGTCGTCTTGAAGCGCTGCACGCGCGTCCTCGACGCCGCCGGACGCTTCGCCCCCGCCTACGACGAGGCGGTGACGGCCTCGATCGACGCCGCCGCCGTCCTCCTCGCCATCGGCCAGGCCCCCTCCTCCGCGCCCTTCGCCGCCGGCGGCCTCGGCCCCGGCGCCACGCTCGCCCACGATCCCGCGAGCCTGCGCACGCGCCGGGCGAAGGTCTGGACCGGCGGCGACGTGGCGAGCGGCCCGCGGAGCCTGATCGATGCCGTGGCCGCCGGCCGCCGCGCCGCGGCGGAGATCGACCGCGCCCTCGGCGGCGACGGCGAGATCGACGAGGCGCTCCTCGACGAGGAGCCGCTCGACGGGCGCCTGGGGCGGATCGACGGGTTCGCCGCCCTCCCCCGCCGCGCGCCGTCGCGCCTTGCGCCGGCCGCGCGGGTGGGTTCCTTCGCCCTCGTCGAGGACGGCTTCTCCCCCGCCGACGCCGCGTTCGAGGCCGCGCGCTGTCTCGCCTGCGACCTGCGACTCGCCCTCGTCCCCCCGCCCGCTCCCCCCGCCCGCGTCCCCCACCTCCCCCTCACCGCCGCCGCGATCGCCGCCGTGCCCGCCGCGGAAGGCGTCTACGAACTCCTCGACGAGGCCGGCCGCGTCAGCGCGATTCGCGGCGTCCCCGACCTCCGCGCCGCCCTCGAAGCCGTCCTCGCCGCAGGCCGCGCCGGCTCCTTCCGCACCGAGCTCGATCCCATGTACACGAAGCGCGAGAGCGAGCTCCTGCAGCGCCACCTCCAGGAGCACGGCGAGCTCCCGGGCGGGGGAGCAGGCGACCTCGACGAGCTGTTCTGAGCTTCCTCTACACGCGGGCCTTACCCCCCCCTGACGATCTCCCTCATTCGACGTGTTAGGATCCCGCCTCGGTCCCCAGGGTCCCCGTTCCACGAAGCCACTTCTCCCGTCGGTCGAGGAATGCCATGTCGCCTCGGTTGTGCATCTTCTTCCCCGAATTGCCCCGCGTCGCCGGCGCTGCTCTTGCCCTGCTGGCGACCACTGCAGTCGCCAGTGCCCAGGTGGACTTCGGAAGCGTGGGAGCGGACGCCGAGAGATTCCCCAACCTCGACTTTGGAGCCCTGAACCAGACGTTGGAATCCGCGCTGGAGGGCGCCGAATGCGGACGGGTCCTATGGAGATGGCGACCACGAGGGCACCGCCGAGTGCGACTACTCCGAGGACGGTGCCTTCGACTTCATGCCGAACTGCCCGGAATGCGACCACTGCGGCTGCCCCGACGAGACGGAGCCCGGACCTGGAGGTTGAGCAGTGGAGATCGTGATGCGAGTCCTCGTCGCTGGCCTGCTGGGGAGCATTGCCGGCATGGGAGTCCCTTCGTGCTCGAACGAGGCCGGATCGGAGTCGGCCGATGCAGCCACCCAGCATCCCAGCACGGGCGAGCTGCTGGAGCAAGAGCATGCCGCTACAGGATTCACGTGCGCGAAGGGCAGTGCCGCTCGGCCATCGACGAGTGGGGAGGAGACGGCCATGCGGATCGCGACCTCCCCTCGTTTTCGCCGGAGCGTGGGAGTGCGTGGCTACCCCTTCTCCGGCATCTATCTGTGGAGCTACGAGCAGGACCCCGCGGATCTCTCCTGGTACTCGACCACGGTGAGCTACTCGACTTCGTACGCGGTCCGGGCAGTCGATGCTCGCATCTCCCACGAGCTTTATGTCGCGGGGCAGTTGTCCTCTGGAATCTGGATCCTGGAGCGCTGGCGGATCACGCCGGCTACGGGCGAGTACTACTCGAGCCGGCCGGCCGCAACGGGTGGAGTCGGAGCGCCGTTCACGACCCCGAGCACGGACTTCCTGATCAAAGGGGGGACCTATCGGCCTCCTTCGCAACGGCAGACCATGCTCTCGCTTCGGAGCGAGCTCTGGTCCGGTTTGGGATTGTCGACCATCACATCCATGGCGGCGGATCCCGACGGGCGGTTCCTGCTGATCCTCGACGACCAGGCCGGCAAGGTGTTCCGGGTGAAGGTGCAGCAGAGCGCCCTTCTGGAGGCCCTCTACACCGCCGCGGAGCTCCCGGACTTGGTCTACGCCATCGGCTTCGGCGTATACCAGCACACTGTCCTGGGAAGGGTGTATGAAGTGAACATCGGCAACCCCCGCCGAACTACCACCTTCACGATTCTCCTCGTGGACAACGACAACGACGGGGACTTCGACGCCGAGCTAGTGTACGACGAGGCGACCTACGCCGCCGATCACGTCCACTCCGGGTACCTCGCGAACTACCAGACCTCGTTCTGAGTCCCGAGCCCCTCGTCGGCCGGCCCCGGGGCGCATGCGCTCGTTCGCCTTCGTCGAGGAGCACCTTCCTCCGACCGATTCCGCCGCAGAGGGCGTCTACGAGCTCTTCGACGCCGCCGGCCGCGTCGTCGCGATCCGTGGCGTGCCCGACTTGCGGGCCGCCCTCGAAACCGTCCTCGCCGAGGGTCGCACCGGCTCCTTCCGCACCGAGCTCGATCCTATGTACACGAAGCGCGAGAGCGAGCTCCTGCAGCGCCACCTCCAGGAACACGGCGAGCTGCTGGGCGGGGGGGCGGGGGATCTGGACGAGCTGTTCTGATTGCCGGCGCCGCGGCCGCCCGTAGCGGCACGGGCCGCCAGTCCGGGGGACGAGGCTCGTGGAGGTCGGATTGCGTGAGGGCAGAGCCGTGCACTATCCTAAGCATCGAGCCCCAAGGCGCGGCGGGGGCGAACGAACGATGGGCTACCACGGCATCGAGATCCCGAAAGAGATGCTTGCCGACCTCTGCCGCCGGCACCGGATCCGTCGGCTCGCCCTGTTCGGCTCGATCCTCCGGGACGACTTCGGACCCGAGAGCGACGTCGACGTGCTCGTCGAGTTCGAGCCGCAGGCGCGGGTCGGCCTGATTCGCCTCGCCGGGATCGAGCTGGAGCTCTCCGATCTCTTCGGCCGCAAGGTGGACCTCAACACCCCCGGCTTCCTCAGCCCCACGTACCGCGGTCGGGTGCTGGCGGAGGCGCAGGTGCAGTATGACGCGGCATGACGATTCGGTGCGGCTGCGGCACATGCTCGACCATTCGCGGGAAGCCGTGGCGACCGTCCACGAGCGGACCCGAGAGGACCTCGACCAGGACCGCCTGCTCGAGCTCGCGCTGGTCCGTCTGATCGAGATGGTGGGAGAGGCGGCGGCCCGCGTCAGCGAGGAGGGCCGGGCGGCGTACTCCACCATTCCGTGGCGCGCGGTCGTCGGCATGCGCAACCGGCTGATCCACGGCTACGACACGATCGACCGGGATGTGCTGTGGGACACCATCGCGGAGGACCTTCCGCCCCTCATCCGCTCGCTCGAAGGGATTCTCGAAGGCGCCTGATTCGAGGCCGCGGTCGTCCGCCCCCGGCGTCAGGGTAGTTGCCGCCATCCGGGATGGGGGTGCGCCGCGCGATCACAGGAGGCGGTGGGAGGCGGAGATGGTGGCGATGCGTTCCGGGGACACGCCGCTGTCGCGGGCGTAGTCGGGCCAGCGGGAGACGACCTCGACGATGCGGTCGACGAGGGCGGCGGGGGACTTGATGCTCATCTCGCGGGCGACCTCGAGGAGGTCGGCGCGGGTGAAGTCGTCGCGCTTGCCGGCGATCGACATCTGGTGACGGCTCGTCCAGTCGCCGGAGGGACGATGGGCCCAGGTGACGTCGTACGCGGGAGAAAGGCGCCAGGTGCCGTCGCGGTCCATGAGGAAGGCGATGTTCTTGGTGTGGTCGTCCTGGTTGCGGGCGACCACGTTGAAGACCAGGCGGCGGAACTGCTCCTCGGCGTCGGCGTAGGGGAGGCGGAGGCGGCGCATCACCTGAAACGCCTGCTCGTAGGCGGTGGCGCCGGGATCGTTGAAGTCGTAGTGGCCGAGGGCGCAGAGCGATTGGAGGTGGAGCTTCTCGTCGCGGCCGGGGCGGTCGAAGCGGCGGGTGAGGAAGTGCGCGCGCCCGCCTTCCTCGAGGAGGCGGCACGGCATCATGGCGAGCCCCGCATCGTTCGCCATGCGGGAGTAGGCGTACTCGATGCGCCCGTAGCCGGCGGGATCGCCCAGGCCGCGCTCGGCGACGCCGTCGAGCTTCAGGATCCAGTGCTCGAAGCCGGCCGGGGGCTCCACCTGACCGGAGCGCACCTCGCCGGTTCGGTCGTTGAGCGCGAGGATCGCCTTGGGACGCGCCCCTCCCGCGGAGGTGCCGACGCGGAGGATGTCGAGTAGCGCCTCGGAGGAATCGTCGGCGAGGTTCGTGTCGAGGGAGGTGCGGCGGCCGAGGATGCGGCTCGCGAGCGCGACCAGCTCGCCGATCTCCACGGGCACCGAGTCGCCGCCGCCGATCGGGAGGGCGGGGACGTACTCGAGCGCCCCCATGCCGCGACAACCAGTGGTGCAGAGGCGCTCGATAGGGGTGAAGCTCGCGGCGTCGCGCCCCTGGCGGCTCAGCCACGCATCGAGGATCGCGTCGCCGAAGCGGTCGGGGAGCGAGTCGGCGAGCATCCCCGGCAGGCCGCGGTAGGTGAGGCGGGCGAGGGCGGGAAAGGAGAAACGACCGGAGCCGCGACGGGCCTCCTCGCACGGCATCCGGAGCGGCGCGGGGTCGAGCCCCGTGTCGAGGAAGGGGCGGTCGTACTCGAAGACCGCGACGCCGCGGCTCTCGTCCCAGGCGACCGCGCCGATGCGGTGCTCCCACAGGTGGACCCAGGCGGTCTCGACGCGATCTACCACGACGCCTCCTCCCTCCTCTCGGACTCCGGTCGTTCCGGCTCGCGGGAGGCCCGCCGGCGCATCCGTCCGCGGCGCTTCGCCAGCTCGATCGGGCTCGGCCCGGGATCGGGGAGGAAGGCGTAGAGAGCATCGAGGCTCCCCAGCGCCCGCAGGACCTGGAGGAGGGTGAGGAGACTCGAGGGGACGCCCCGCTCGAGGTTGCCCACGGTGAGCCGGCTCAACCCCGCGAGCTCCGCCACCCGGCGCTGGGAGACGTTCTTCTCCAGCCGGACCCGGCGGAGCCGCCCCCCCAGGTCCCGCAGGATGGCCCGATCGCTCTTTGCGTGCGTGTCCATGAGGATCAGAAATCAAGTCGTAAGATCGCCATAGGGCTTGTGAAGCATAGAATTTAGAACAAAACAAAGCCCTCGTCGACCCCCCGAGCGAGATGCTCACGGTAAGTTTCTTATTATATGCTCAACGCCCTCATCTGGGCTGGATATATAGAATAATAATCGTTGACATCGTCTCCTCGGTCGAGGATCCCAGGATCTCGCATCTCGCGGAGACGGCTCTGGTGGGCGCGACCACCCGGGGGATGGCAACCGAGCGAGTCGCGCCTCGATCGGTGAGGTGTGACCTTTTTCCCGGATCCCCCTCTCCGGCGAAACGCCGGAGGCGACCCCCGCCCGGCGGGCACCTCGACCGCTCTCCAAGGACGCTCCCTGGTTCGCTCTGCCGGGGCTCATCCACGGACTGCCACACTTGGGAGCTGCCGGCCCCAAGCAGGCGTCCCAGGGGGATCGCGGACCGCCACACGATCTCGCTGGCCTATCCGCATCGTGCCCTGCAGGACGCCGATCTCCGGGCCTCGGGCGAAAGGTCGGGAGTTGCCCAGAACCCCCGAGGTTTCGTATCGTCCGTGCACGATGCCCACCAGGAGCAAGGAGCGCATTCTGCGGCTGATCGAGGAGCACGGGCTCGCCCGTCCGAGGGACCTCGAGGCTCATGGCATCACCCGGGCGCAGCTCGCTCGCCTCGTGGCCGAGGGATTGGTCCTCCGGCGGGCCCGCGGCGTCTACGTCGCGGCCCGGCATGCCCTCTCGGCCGAGCACACGCTCGCGCACGTCGCCAAGCGCGTCCCGGACGGCATCTTCTGCCTGCTGACGGCCCTGAGGTTCCACGGGCTGACGACCCAATCCCCGGCGGAGGTCTGGATCGCGCTCCCCGAAAAGGCGCACCGGCCACGCCTCGACTACCCGCGTCTACGCGTCGCGCGCTTCTCGGGTGCCGCGCTGACCGAGGGCGTCGAAGAACATCGGGTGGAGAGCGTGCCCCTTCGCATCTACACGCCGGCAAAGACCGTCGCCGACTGCTTCAAGTACCGCAACAAGGTCGGCATCGACATCGCGGTGGAAGCGCTCCGCGACTTCAGCCGCCGGTACCGGGGTCGCGCCACCGAACTGGCGCGCTTCGCGCGCATCTGCCGGGTCTCCCGTGTCATGCAGCCCTACCTCGACGCGATTGCATGAGCGCCAAGACCAACCTCGCTGCTTCCGTCGCCGCTCGCCTGCTTAACCGGGCAAGCCTGAGTGGCGACGACTACCAGACGCTGCTCACCGGATTCTGTCTCGAGCGCTTTCTCTATCGCCTCGGCTCCTCCGATCGCCGCGACCGGTTCGTGCTGAAGGGCGCGATGCTCCTCGGGGTCTGGTCGGATCGGCCCTACCGCGCAACGCTCGACCTCGACCTCCTGCGCCGAGGGGACGGCGCGTTCGACGCAGTTCGCGAAGACCTCCGGGCGATCGTCGCGACACCGGTTCCGCCGGACGCCGTCGACTTCGATGGCGATCGCATCCGCCTCGAGGCGATCCGCGCCGAGGACGAATACGCCGGCACGCGGGCCACGCTCCCGGCCCGGTCCGGCAAGGCGCGCCTGATGTTGCAGATCGACATGGGGCTGGCCGACACGGTCTGGCCAGCGCCGCAGGTCTGCGCCTTTCCGACGCTACTCGACTTCCCCGCCCCCGAGCTGCTCGTCTATCCGCGGGAGGCGGTGGTGGCAGAGAAGCTGGAGGCGATGGTGGTGCTCGGCGACCGGAACAGCCGGATCAAGGACTTCTTCGACCTGCATCATCTCGCAACCCACTTCGAGTTCGATCGCGCGACCCTCGCCGAGGCGGTGCGCAGGACGTTCGAGCGGCGCCATACGCCGATCCCCGCGGAACAGCCCATGGCGCTCACCCGCGAGTACTGGGACAACCCGTCCCGGCCCGCGCAGGTGCGCGCCTTCGCCCGCCGAGCGCGGATCGCGGTTTCGGAGGGTCTTGCGGACGAGTGCGCGCGAACGCTCGACGCATTCCTCTCGCCGGTGCTGGAAGGTCTCCGGAGCGGTCGGGCGCGGGGGGGCACGTGGCCGCCCGGAGGGCCGTGGCGATGAGCGCGCTCCGATGCTTCCCGCCGTACCCGCCTTGGCGAGCCGGTCCCAACCGCCTCGCGCGCCGGAACTTCCCCCCATACCACCCGGCGCCGCGCCGGCGACCCCAGATTCCCCCGCGTACATTCCTCGCCGAAGGACCCCCCGGCTCCTTCCGCGGCGAGCTCGATCCGAAGTACACGAAGCGCGAAGGCGAGCTCCTCCAGCGCCACATCCAGGAGCACGGCGAGCTCCCAGGGGGAAGTGCGGGGGACCTGGATGAGCTGTTCTGACCCCGTCCCCGACCCCCGCCCTGCTTTCCTCCGCGGGGGTCCCTTCCGGGAGCCTTCCGGCCGTTGGCCCGCAACCGAGCGAACCGCGCCCCGATCGATGAGGCGTGACGGTCTTCGCGGATCTCCCTCCCCGGCCGGGAGCTGAGGACGACCCCCGCGCCGCGGGCGCCTCGGCTGCTTCCGGCCTGGCTCCCTCGGCCCCGTGCTCCGTGGGCTCTGCGAGCAGGCCCGGTGCGCGACCGCCGCCCGCCCGCGCGGCGCCGGAGGAGATTCGAGCGATGCTCTCCGCCGTGGAGCAGGCGTCCATCCTGCGTCACATGAGCCCGCGGACCCGGAAGGCCTACCTCCACTGGATCCGCCGCTTCCTCGGCCATCACGGCGGCGCCCATCCCCGCGACCTGGGCCGCGGGCCGATCACGGAGTTCCTCTCGGCGCTCGCGGTCCGCGGCCGGGTCAGTGCCTCCACCCAGAACCAGGCCCTCGCCGCGCTCTTGTTCCTCTACCGCGAGGTGCTCGGGCTCGACTTCCCCTGGCTCGACGACCTCGTGCGCGCGAAGCAGCGCCGCCGCGTTCCCGTCGTCCTCTCGCGCGACGAGGTGCGCGCCGTGCTGGCGAGGATGGACGGGGTCCCCCGCCTCGTCGCCTGCCTTCTCTACGGATCCGGCCTACGCTTGCTCGAGGCCTGCCGCCTCCGCGTCAAGGACGTCGACTTCGACCGGAACCAGATCGTCGTGCGCTCGGGCAAGGGGGACAAGGACCGTCTCACGGTCCTTCCCGCATTCGTGCGCGCGGAGCTCCGGGTGCACCTCGAGCTCGTGCGTCGCCAGCACGACGCGGACCTCGCGAGCGGAGCGGGCTTCGTCGAGCTCCCCGGGGCGTTGGCTCTCAAGCTGCCCCGCGCCGCGCACGAATGGCCCTGGCAGTGGGTCTTCCCGGCCACGAGCACCTATCGCGACCCCCTCCGCGGCGAGCGGCGCCGCCACCACCTCCACGAGACGGTGATCCAGAAGGCGGTCCGCCGGGCGGTGATCGCCTCGGGCGTTCCGAAGCGCGCCACCTGCCACACGTTTCGCCACTCCTTCGCTACTCACCTCCTGGAGGACGGCGCCGACATCCGGACCGTCCAGGAGCTCCTCGGCCACGCCGACGTGAAGACCACGCAGATCTACACGCACGTCCTGAACCGCGGCCCCGCGGGCGTGATGAGTCCCATGGATCGGCTGGCCGGTCGCGATCCTGGGACCTGGACCTCCCTTTCTCCTTGACCGGCTCCCGGGACCGCCCTATCCTCCGCCTCGTCATGCTCGCGCTGACCGTAGAGGACTGTCAGCCCTTCTCCACCTCCGGGCCGCGGCCCCGCTCCGCCATCCAGGCCGTCCCTCTCCACCGGCCGCCCGCCCGGTGCACCTCTCGCGCTTCGACGTCCGGCCGGAGGTTCGCCGGTCGCCGTGCGGATCTCCCCCCGCCATCTGGCCCCCCGCCGACCACCCACCCGGGCCGACCGTCGCCGGTGGGCGTCCTCCCCCCGGGTCCATCCCCCGCCCGTAACACCCGCCCCGATTCCGGTCGAGATCTCTCCCCATCCGCAAGGTGCCGCCCGGCCCGTGGGGGTATGGGCCCGGCCCTCGCCCCGCGATCCGACGCCGCCGCCCCGCCCGTGCTCCGGCATGAGCAGTATCCATCGTCGCTCCGCCCGCAGCACGCTGCGCCAGCTTGGGCCGCTGCGGGTCCGTACCAGCATGGTCCAGGGGGCGTCCTTATACGGCCTCTGTCGAAAACAAGTTGGGCAGAGCTGAACATGGACAACACGTGAAGCGGAGACCTGAGAATCTCGTCGCGCGAGCGATCTGGCCTCTCAAGACCCCGAGGGCTCATGGCGTGGCGGTCGAACTCTGCTGTGGCATGGGCGGGATCGGGATCGGCCTCGCCGCGGCCGGCTACGAGGTGACCGCCGCGTACGACGCTTGGGCACAGGCCGTGGCGGTCTACAATCACAACTCGACGAAGCCGGTCGCCAAGGAGTGCGACATCCTGTCCGAGGAGGGCAGGGAGGCGATCAACAAGGATAGCCGCCGTCTCGGCGAGATCGACCTGCTGGCCGCTGGGCCCCCCTGCAAGGGGTTCAGTCAGATCCGTAACGGTCACCATCATCGGCCGAACCCGCACAACCAAGTGCTGCTGGCGATGCCCGAGTACGTCGCGCTGTTTCGGCCGCGGCTCGTCCTCATCGAGAACGTCCCGGATCTCGCACGTCATCGCGACGGTGAAACGCTTCGCGATCTGCTTCGACAGCTAGAGCGTCCGGGACCGCGCGGCCTCCGGTACCGAGTCGAGCACGGCGTGTACGACGCCGCCCTTTATGGGACGCCCCAAGCGCGGCGTCGGGTCCTCATCTTGTGCGTGCGGCACGGAGATGGGAATGAGCGCCTGCCGCCCGAATCGCCAGATTTGGGCCCACTCTACGCCGCGCTCCGGCACGGCGGGGCTGTGCCTGACGAGTTGCGTCCGTACCGAGAAGTTCTCTCCGACCCGGCGGACCTCCGGATGACGACCGCCGTTCAGGCACTCTCCGATCTGCCTGTACTAGATCCCGGCGAAGCCGAGCTACCGCGACCGTACGCCACGAAGGCGGTCACGGCGTACCAGCGTGCGATGCGGGCTGCGGCCCCGGACCGCTTGAGCAACACGCAGACGCCGGGCGTACGCGACGAGACCGTTCATCGGCTGGAGATGATCCCGCCTGGCGGCTGTGCGCGCGACATTCCTCCGGAAAAGCTCAACGGACTCTCCCGGCGCTACGACTCCGCTTATCGACGGTTGCACCCGGATGCACCGTCGACGGCTCTCTCTACAAAGTACGACTGCGTCTACCACTTCTCGCAGAACCGGTCGTTGTCAGTGCGTGAGTACGCGCGGCTGCAAGGCGTCCCAGATCGCATCGAGTTCCCAGAGAGCCTCGCTTGCCGGCGATACGCGTACGAGATGATCGGCAATTCCGTTCCCCCCTTTCTCGTGCATGGCGTGCTCGCTCAAGTGGCAGCAGCGGCGCAGATGCGGAGGGCGGGATGATCCCTCGCTTCCGGTTTGCTCCCCGCGGCCGTGAGCGGCTGCATGAGCTGGACGGCATACTTCACGAAGCCTATGGCGCGCCGGAAGGTCTGCTGGGGAACCAGCTCGACCCTCTGGACGAGGCGATCTACATCATCCTCAGCTTTCAGACGGATTTGGCTCGGTTCAAGGAGACTTGGCAGAGCCTGCGATCCGCGTTCCCGCGCTGGAGCGACGTCGAGAAGGCGTCGCTGGACGAGGTTTCGGCCGCATTGCGGTCGGGTGGACTCCAACGCCAGAAGGCGGTAGCCATTAAGCGGCTGCTTCGGGCGGTACGGCACCAGTTCGGGAAGCTGTCTCTCGACGTGCTGCATGAAATGACCGACGCCGAGGCGGAGCGAGTTGTGATCCGCCTCCCTGGAATGTCATGGAAGGGCGCGCGGTGCGTCCTCCTCTACAGCCTCGACCGGAAGGTGTTCCCGATCGACGGGAACACCTTCCGTGTTCTGCAGCGAACTGGCGTGATCCCGTTGTCGGCCGTCTACCGGCGCCTCTCGCTGCACGACGCCGTGCAAGCCGCGATCGATCCGGCGCTGCGGCGCCGATACCACGTGAATCTGGTCGTTCATGGGCAACAAGTCTGCCTGCCACAGCGCCCCCGTTGCGACGTGTGTTGCTCGGCCGCGACATGCCCGAGGCGGGGGTTGCCGTCTCAGCCGCCCGGCAACAGGGCGCCCCAGGCGGACGTCTCGGATGTTCCGGGATCCGTGCACCGAGAGCGCCCCGTCTGCAGCAGCGGGCCCGCTGCCCGGAGATCCACGGTCCACCACATAGCTGTTGCGGGGTGAGAGGGCATGGCTTCGCTCCTTCGAGCCATCGTGGCGGCTGTCCGGTCTTGGTTCCGCACGATGCGAGGGCGCAGGGCTAGTCTGAACGTACCAGCGACCGCGCGGAGGAGGAAAACCGAGTACGCGTCGCCAGCCAAGCCGAGGTTCGCCGGCAGGCCGAGGACGTCGCCCTCCGCCGAAGCCGAGGGCCGCCAGAAGGCCGACGAGGAGGCACGGGCGCGGGTTGCTGCCGAAGCTGAGGAACGCCGCCAAGCCGAGGAGGCGCGTCTCGCAGAAGAAGCCGAGACTCGCCGGCAGTCCGAAGAAGCCGCACGCGCGGCCGCCGAGGCAAGACGCAAGGCGGAGGAGGGCGAGCGCGCGCGCCTTGCCACCGAAGCCGAAGCT
>JBFMCU010000152.1:0-3326 GCA_040754415.1 Planctomycetota bacterium | reverse complement strand
CCCATACGAGGCATTCTGCCGAGTCCGCCTGCGTTCGCCGCAAGGCGCGCCGACAACGCGGGTTAGGAACACAACCCTCGGAGGAGGCGCAACGCAGCGGCGGGCGCAGCCGGGCCGGCAGAATGCCTCGTATGGGTGAATCGGACCACTAGAGGCTGGCGAGGGCGCCGTCAGGCGCCGCTTGCCAGCCGGTGCTGCCGGGGCAGGAAGGAACCGGCGAGCGGGTCGTATCATCAGGCCCATGCGGCTCCTCCCCCCCTCGTCTCGATTCCTTTCGGGCGCCCGCGGCGGATCCCGCGCCGGGCGCCAGCGGGGGGCCGTCCTCATGCTGGCGATGCTCGTGCTCTTCGTCCTGCTCCTGATCGTCTTCCAGATCTCGGTGAGCACGGGGACCGACGCCCGCACGAACCGCAACCAGACGACCCTCCAGGCGATGGATCTGGCGATCGAGTCCGTGCTCCTCCAGGCCTTCGAGGATCTCGCGAACGACACCGGCGCGAGCGCCGGCGGCGCGGAGGGCGCGGCGGCGCCCATGGGAGAGATGGGGGGAGAGGGGGGCGAGGCGGGCGGGGAGGGCGCGGCCCCCTGCGACTCCCGCGAGGACGGCTGGTTCCGGCCCCAGACGAGCGAGCTGAACGGGGTCAAGCTGCGCTACTTCATCCAGGACGAGGACAGCAAGTTCGACCTGCTCACCCTGCTCACCGCGAACGAGGACGAGGCGGGCAAGGCCTTCGAGCGGCTCGTGCGAATCCTCGGCTACGCCCGCAAGGGGACCGAGGCGGAGATCGAGGGCCCCGAGGCGCGGCAGATGGCGCAGCAGATCCTCGAGTTCATGAACCGCCGCCGCGAGCAGCTCCTCCCCAGGCCGGTGCTCCTCTCCGACGACGAGGAGCACGAGGACTGGGGGCTGCCCCTCTCGCTGCGCGAGGTGGTGGCGATCGATCCCGAGCTCTTCGCCGCCGATCTCTTCCGGGACTACGAGGACGAATTCGGCCGCGTCGTCCATTCGCTGGGGAGCTTCCTCACCGTCTGGACCTCGCTCTCCACCGCCGGGGCGGGGGGAGCGGGCGCGGGCGGCGCGCTGCCCACCGGCGGCGCGGGAACGGGCGCGGAAGCCGCCGCCGGCACCGGCACGGAGAACGGAACCGGGACCGCCACGGGCACCGGCACCGGCGAGACGGGCGAGTCGACGACGATCGTCGGCGACCAGGGGGGAACGGGCGGCGCGAGCGGCGGCGTGCCCGGCGTGGGGGGCCTCGGCGGCAGCAGCACGACGAGCGCCACCCCCGGGGTCGCGGTGAACGTGAACACCGCGCCCCTCGCCGTCCTGAAGGGTCTGCTCGACGAGCGCGACGTGCCCCACGACTGGTGGGAGAACGTGCTCGACTACCGCAACACGATCGACGAGGAGAAGGCGAAGGAGCTGGATCCCGAGTACCAGGAGCTCGACGAGTACGGGAACCCCATCGGCGGCCCCTTCCTCATCTTCGACGGCCTCGACAAGCTGGCGGAGGTCGACGGCTGGAACGAGATCGAGCCCATCTACCAGGGGGAGCTCAACAACCTGCTCACCGTCCAGTCGAACGTCTTCTCGATCTTCGTCACCGCCCGCAAGCCGACCGGCGAGCAGCAGTACGAGCTCCCCGAGAACGACGCGGAGCGCCGCGAGATGGAACGCGACGCCCCCGGCCTCGTCCGGACCATCCGCTGCGTCGTCTGGCGGCGCGAGCAGTCCGACGGCACGTTCCAGATCGTGCCCTTGCAGCGCTGGGAGGAGCTCGACTACGTGCCGATCGAGGTGAAGGACTACCAGGAGGAGGACGAACGGCGGTGAGCGGGCGGCGGCGGGGACGGGGCGGGATGGACCTCGTTCGGCTCGACGTCTTCCAGCATCTCTTCGCGGCGGTGGCCGAGGAGATGGGCGCCGCCCTCATGCGCTCCTCCTTCTCGCCCAACATCCGCGAACGGCGGGACTTTTCCTGCGCGCTCTTCGACGGCGCCGGCCGGATGATCGGCCAGGCCTCCCACCTGCCGGTCCACCTGGGCTCCACGCCGCTCAGCGTCGCCGCGGCGATCGAGCGCGTGGCGATAGGGCCCGGCGACGCGGTGGTGCTGAACGATCCCTACGCGGGCGGGACGCACCTCCCCGACCTCACCCTGGTCTCGCCGGTCTTCCTCGCCGGCCGCTCCCGGCCCGACTTCTACTGCGCCAACCGCGCCCACCACGCCGACGTGGGCGGCGGCGAGCCCGGCTCGATGGCTCCCGCCGGCGACGTGCACGGGGAGGGGCTGCGCATCCCCCCCGTGCGTCTCGTCCGTGGCGGGCGGGTGGATCGCGAGATCCTCTCGCTCCTCCTCGCCAACATGCGCGTGCGGTCCGAGCGCGAGGGCGACCTCCTCGCCCAGTGGTCGACGAACCGGATCGGCGCGGAGCGGCTCCGCGCGCTCGCCCGCGAGCACGGACCGGCCGTCGTGCGCCGCCAGGCGCGCGAGCTCATGGACTGGACCGAGCGGCTCGTGCGAGAGCTCCTGGCCGGGCTCCCCGACGGCGTCTGGCGCTTCCAGGACGAGCTGGAGACCGGCGGGGCGGGGGGAAACGCCCAGTTGCGCCTGGCGATCACGAAGCGCGGGCGCCGGATCCGGTTCGACTTCTCCGGCTCGGATTCCGCCCCGGGAAGCGCCCGGAACGCCCCGCGGGCGGTCACCGTCTCGGCGGTGCTCTACGTCCTGCGCACCCTGCTCCCGCCCTTCGCGCCGACCAACGACGGGATCCTGCGGCCGGTCGAGGTGATCACCCGGCCCGGCACGCTCGTCGACGCCGCCTATCCCTCCCCGGTGGCGGCGGGAAACGTGGAGACGAGCCAGCGCCTCGTGGACCTGATCCTCGGCGCCCTCGCCGCGGCCCTCCCCGCGCGGATCCCGGCCGCGAGCGCGGGCACGATGTCGAACCTCGCCTTCGGCGGGGGCGGGAACGACCCGGCCGGCGGTCCGGTCTTCGCCTACTACGAGACGATCGCCGGGGGGGCGGGCGCCGGGCCGGAACGAGCGGGGGCCAGCGCGGTGCACACCCACATGACGAACACCCGCAACACGCCGATCGAGGCCCTCGAGACGGCCTACCCGGTGCGCGTCCTCGCCTGCGGCGTGCGGCGCGGCTCGGGCGGAGCGGGCCGCCACCGGGGGGGGGAGGGGATCGTGAAGCGCCTCCTCTTCCTCGCTCCCTGCCGCGTCTCCTGGGTCGCCGAGCGCCAGGAGCGCGGTCCCGGGGGGCTCGCCGGGGGGGGAGCGGGCCGCCCGGGCGGCGCCCGGGTCGCCGCGCGGGCTGG
>JBFMCU010000151.1:0-57244 GCA_040754415.1 Planctomycetota bacterium | reverse complement strand
GCCGGCCAGGCCGTCCCGCTCCGCGGCCGGCGCGCGGCCTGCCGCGCCGCCACCCAGCCGGCGAGGACGGCGAGGACGACGAGGGCGGCGATCGCCGGCAGCCGGACGGCCGGAGAGAGGGTGCGGTCGATCTCCTTCGAGAAAGTGGAGGCGGCGTGGAAGAGCGTCGCGCCGCCGACGACGAGCCCGAGTGCGACGCCTTCGCGGCGGACGAGGGCGGCGACGATGCCCGCCGCGAGCCCCGCCAGGAGCCCGGCGGCGAGCACGACGACGACGATCCGCCCCGGCATTCGGGCGACCCCCGCCGCGAGCCAGTCGGCGGCGCCGAGGACGAGGCCGGCGAAGAGGCTCTCGCCGAGGAGCCGCGACAGGCGGCGGGCCATGCACTCCGGCGGGGAGGGATCCATGTCGTTCGTCGCGCGAGCGATGCCGCCATCCTCGAAACGATCCCGGGTCGATGCAACGGCGAATGCCCGTCCACCGGACGCGGCTCGTGGCGCCCCATCGCGCCCCTTCCCATCGACGAATCCGGATGAGTCGTTGGCTGGCCGAGGGAATCGCGGGCATCTCCCGCTCCGGACTCGAGGTTCCCGGCGCCGCGGACGAGGAGTATCTTGCTGCTGCCTGTCTTCGCGCGCCGGGCACTCCCCCGCGGCCACCTCCCCCGGACCCTCCACCCGCGTCACGGCGATGAGAAAGAGCAAGTACAAGGCGACGACCCGTCTCGTCCATGGTCCCGACCACTCGGCGAAGTGGGACTTCAGCCATCACGTCACCCCGCCGCTCTCCTCCTCGACGACCTACCGCCTCGATTCCGCCAAGCGGGGGGCGCGGGGATTCCTCGAGTTCGGCCGCCACGTCACCGATTTCGGCGAGCCGCCGATCTACATCTACGACCGGCTCGACGAGCCGACCCGATCCATCCTCGAGGGCGAGCTGGCGGACGCTGAGGGCGGCGAGTGCTGTCTCGCCTTCGCCTCCGGCATGTCCGCGATCTCGGCCGCCCTCGGCGCGGTCCTCGTTCCCGGCGACGAGGTGATCGCGCATCCGACCGTGTACGGGTGCACGCACTCGCTGTTCACGAACTGGTACCCGAACCTCGGATTCCAGGTCGCGCGGATCGACATGAACGATCTCGACGCCCTGCGAGCGAGGATCAGCGATGCCACGCGGATCCTCTACTTCGAGTCGCCCGTGAACCCGACGCTCGAGCTCGTCGACATCGGCGCCCTGCGCGGCCTCGCCGACGAGGTCAATGCCGATCGCGCCCCCGAGCGGCGACTCCTCGTCTACATCGACAACACCTTCGCCACCCCGTTCGGCCAGCGGCCGCTCGGGCTGGGGGCGGACGTGGTCCTGCACAGCTTGACGAAGAACCTGGGCGGCTTCGGCACCGAGATCGGCGGTGCAGTCATCTGTCCCGAGCGCATGCTCGCCCGGCTCAAGCTCTACCGGAAGGACTTCGGGGCCATCCTCTCCGCAAAGTCGGCCTGGGCGATCATGGTCTACGGCCTGCCGACGCTCGCCCTGCGCATCAAGCGCCAGCAGTACTCCGCCGACATCGTGGCCCGCTGGCTCGAGAAGCACCCGACGGTGGCCCGGGTGGTCTATCCCGGCCTCGAGAGCTATTCGCAGGCCGAGCTGGCGCGCCGGCAGCTCGTCGACTTCGACGGCGATTTCGCGCCGGGCAACATGATCTACGTCGAGTTCGACGCGAAGAAGGTCCAAGCCGTCGAGTTCATCGACCGGATCGCCCACGACGCGTACTCGCTGACCCTCGCCGTGAGCCTCGGCCACACGAAGACGCTGATCGAGATGCCCTCCAGCATGACCCACTCCGCCTATGGCGGGCCGGGGAACGACGCCGTGCGGATCTCGGTGGGCCTGGAGAGCCCCGGGGACATCGTCCACGACCTCGAAGACGCGATCGAGCAGGTGCGACGGGACTGAGAGGCTGAGCAGGAATCCATGATACAGCCTCTCTAATGAAACCTCCGTTTCATTCCCTGCGGGTGGCCGCAGGCCATGGTGGGGCTCAGATGCCTCTTGGCGCATCGCCTGACGGCGCTGCCGCCCGTTCGCGAGCGATTCTCGCTCGCTCTCTGATCCGGAGGAGAGCGGACGCTTCGTCCTCCGTTCAGCCCCCGGCCACCGGGACCTCGACCTCCGCCACGATCTCGCGGTAGGTCGCGATGTGCTCGCCGGCGGGGCTGAACATCGCCTTGTAGGCCCGGCCTCCCTCCTTCAGCTTGACGTGGTACTGCACGAGCTCGCGCCGGCCGTCGCGGATCTCCTCGACCTTCGTGACCTGGCCGGCCGGATGGCGCGCGGCGACCGCGTCCCGCACGGCGGCGGGGGCCTTCGCGGCCGGGATCTCCAGCTCCTCGGAGTGGAGCTCGCCCTCCGGCGTGAACATCGCCTCGACCTCGAGGCCCCCGACCAGTCGGTTCAGCTCGTAGTAGAGCTCGCCGCCCTGGACCTCGCGCTCGGCGTCGGTGTACGGGCCCCCGGGATGGAGGGCGTCCATCGCCGCCCGCACGGCGGGGGGGACGTCGGCCGGAGCGATATGGTACTCGATCTCGGCGAGGGCGCCCTCGCCGTCCACCTGGAGCTCCAGCTTCACGGCGGTAAGCGCGTCGCGGTTCGACAGGGCCGGTGCGCTCTGGCACGCGGCGGCGGTCGCGGCGGCCAGCCCGAGGAGGAGAACGGTGATCTTCATGGTTCGCGCGCGAAGGGGATTCGAGCCGGCGCGGCGGGCCGCGCGCCGGCCGCCGGTCCGCTCACGGGAGGAAGGACTTCGTGGCGGACAGCTTACGCGGCAGGTACTCCTCGATCACGAAGTTCAGCCCCCACTTGGCGAGGGCCTGCTGCTCGGCGCGCACGCCCATCTGGAGGAGCATCTGGATCGCCTTCACCCAGGGGGGATGGCCCTGGAAGAAGGGGTCGTTCTTCAGGGCGTCCTTGGCGCGCTTCACGTCCACCGCCAAGAGCGGGTGGGTGGCGTCCTCGAGGTGGAAGTCCCGGATGTCCTGGGGGGTCACGCCGAGGAACCGGGCGCCGGGGACGCAGAAGAACCGGTTGATGTGGGCGGCGTTCCCGGACCCCACCTTGAGCGTGCGGTAGATGTTGGCGATGCCGTAGGGGTCGCAGTCCACGAAGGCGTAGACGGGGATCTTCTTGGCGTCCGAGAGCAGCCGCACGAAGCGGCGCGTGGCGCGAGTGGGAACGCCTCCCGTCTCGATCAGCACGCACTTCGCCGACTTCCAGAACTTGTGGTTGTTCAAACGCTGGAACATGCCGCCGGTCTCGATGGCAAGCACGAACTTCGCGTCAGTCTCGAACTTCAGGTGCTCCACCGAGTGGGGGATCGAGTAGGAGCCGGTGCCGAATCCCGTGCAGTCGATCTCGATGGGTTGGCCCGTTTCGGGATCGCGGTCGATCACCACCAGGTTGCCCGCGACCGAGCCGCCGTGCTCCTCGGGGTAGAAGCGGAGCTGCTCGCGGTTCAGCCCCTCCAGCGAGGCGAGAGCCTCGATGTCGTCCATCACCGCGTCCGACTCGGGCTGGTCGTCGAACTTGGCGTCGCCCCAGTTCTTGGAGACGTAGTAGGCCTCCCGCTTGGTGGCGAAGTCGTCGTTCTCCACCATGTCCTTGGAGATCGCCATCAGGCGCAGCGTCTGCGCGAAGTTGCGCACCGTGTTGACGCTGAGCGCGCGGGTCTTGGCGCCGCGGCCGAGCTCGAAGTACCCGATCTTCTTGTCGTACTTGACGTTGGAGAGGGCGCGGATCGGGAACCGCAGCTCCGGGAGGGAGCGCGCGCGGATCTTCTGGTGGACGCGGGCCGCCGTGCCCTGGATCAGGGTAAGGGTCTTCTGGTCCAGGACATCGAGATGGGGTGCGCGCCGGGGCCGCGCGGGAGACTGGCTCGCCGGCCCCTTCGGGGCCTTCTTCTTGGCCATGGCTAGAACTTCCGCGACCGGTGCAGGACGTCGTCCAGGGTCTCCACGGTGGCGTCCCGCTCCGGATTGGTGAGATCGAGGATCTCCTGCAGGGCGATCCCGATGTGGGGGATGTACTTCTCGATGTAGGAACGCTTCTCGTACTCCCGCTTCAGGCGCTTGCCCTTGCGGACGTACATGCCGAGCTGGCGGCCGCACTCCTGCAGCGCGAGCCGCAGCTCCTTCAGGATCTCGGGGTAGGCGGCGATCGCCTCCTTGGATTCCGAGGTGAACGGCACCCACACGCTGGCGATGTGGACGAGCACGGCCATCGGGCCCACCGGCAGGCTCCCGCGGGGCTGCTGCAACCCGTAGCCGCGCCAGTTCGTCTGGATCACCGCCTTGGTGATCGCGCAAGCGGACTGCTGGTAGAGGAGCGGCACGCGGTTGGCGAAGCGCAGGAGTCGCACCGGCTCGTCGGCGTCGCCCACGAGGTCCTCGTGGGCGGGACGCGGCTCGGCCTTCTCCTTCTTCGTGATGCGTCCCGTCTCGGTGAGCTCGAGCCCTACGCCGCCGGGCTTCCCGTACGCGATCCCGACCTCGATCTGGAAGGGGTTGCCGCGATACACGGCCGCCGGCCGCGTGGAGGCCGCGTAGAAGTCGGCCTCGATCTCCTTCTGGAGCCCCTGGCGGATCAAGTCCTTGCCGATCGGCGCGATGCAGACGGTGGGGGGGGCGCTGATCTTCGTCTTCTGGATCGCCTCGTGCAGGGCGCTCGCCTCCTCGCGGGCGATGCGCGTGGGATAGGACTTCTCCGTGAGCCCTTTGCCCGCCGCCGCGATGATCTGCTTGGCGACCGTGGCGCCGACGCGCGAGAACTCCTCGCGCAGGAAGCCCGCGAGCGAGCGACAGCTCGTCTCCTTGAGCATCGCGATCAGCCGCCCGAGCTCGATGCCGTGCGGGTGGGGCTTGATCTCCTCCGTCTCGGGGGGCAGGTCCTTCGTCGTGCGCGCGTAGGTGACCTTCTCGCCCCCCGGATCCGTGTAGTGCAGGGTCAGGTGGGGGTTGGCGATGGCGGTCAGCTTCAGGTACATGTCGACCGAGCGCAGGCCCTTCTGGTAGCGGCCCTCCATCTCGATCTCCACGCGCGTGCCATGGGGCTCCGCCCACTGCACGACCTCCGAGCGGTGGATCTCCGGCTTGTTCTTCGCGGTGTCGATCGACAGGAGGAACTCGACTGGGTCCTTCCGCGGGCCGGTGCGCGAGAGGATGCGCATCGGCTTGCCCGTGGTGAGCTGGCCGTACATCCCCGCCGCGGAGATGCCGATCCCCTGCTGGCCGCGGCTCTGGGAGAGCTTGTGGAACTTCGAGCCGTAGAGGAGCTTGCCGAAGATCTTGCCGATCTCGGTGTCCACGACCCCCGGGCCGTTGTCCTGCACCGCGACGAGGAAGCGGTTGGGGGCGGTCGGCGAGATTTCGACGGTGATCTCGGGGAGGATCCCCGCCTCCTCGCAGGCGTCGAGCGAGTTGTCGACCGCCTCCTTCACCGCCGTCAGGAGCGCCTTCAGCGGCGAGTCGAACCCGAGGAGGTGGCGGTTCTTGGTGAAGAACTCCGCGACGGAGATCTCGCGCTGGCGCGCCGCCATCTCCTGGGCGGTGCTGCGCCGTCGCGGAGGGGTCCCCCGGGCCGAGGCGCGGGGCGCCGGCTCCTCGCCCGCCGGCTTCGGCGGGGGAGGCCGGGGGGCCTTCCGGCGCGCCGCCACGGCCGGAAGAGCAGGGGGATCGTCGAACAGGGTCGGAGTGGCCGAGGGATCGGGATCGTGCGTCAACGCGGTGCTCCTCGGCCCCGCAGTCTCGGGATCCGCCCGGAGCGATGCAACGGCGCGCCAGAGGGTTCAGCGCGCCAGGTGCGGCACCGGGAGCGGCACCGCCGAGGGGTCGAGATTCCCCCGGCAGAGCCCGTGGGGGGCGGCGAGGTCGCGGAACGCGCGCAGGGCGGGGCGCATCGCCTCGCCGGGCTCGAAGAGGCACTCCTCGGCGAGGTAGCGCCCGGTGCCCCTCTCGCTCACCCCCCAGGCGCGCGCCGCCTCCCGGGAGAGCTCCTCGATCCGCAGGGTGCCGCGGGCCCGGGCGCGGGCGAAGGCCGGGGCCCAGGCGGCGAGCGAGACCCCCGGCGCGGCGACCCACGCCGCGAAGACGAAGGGGAGGCCCGTCCGGGCCGCGAAGGCCGCGGAGGGGTTGAAGGCGGGGGGCGGATCGGGTCCCAGGGACACCTTCAGGGCGGCATCCCCGATCTGGAGCCAGGCGTCGGTCCCCGCCGCCCGGAGGTCCTCGCCAGGCTCGATCGGCACGAAGAGGGGCCGCCGGCGCTCCCCGCCCGGCCAGACCGCCCGGGCCAGGGCGGCCGCCGAGCGGCTCGCCGGATCGAGGGCGATCGTGCGCACCTCCTCCAGGGGCCTCTCGAGGAACACCTGGACGCTCGAAACCGCGCCGCGCCCGGCCACCGCGATCCCGTCGAGGAAGGTGTAGCCCGGGCGGCGGAAGAGCTCGATCGAGCTCACGAGCGCCACGTCCAGCTCCCCCTTCCGCAGTCCCTCGACGAGCCCGGCGGGGACGCGGTGGGAGAGCTCGATGCCGGCCTCGTCGGCGAGCCCCGTGTCGAGCGGGCGGCCGACCAGGTACGGGACGGTGCCGACGCGCAGCATGGCGCGAGAGCCTATCATTCCCCCATGCCCGAGAGGATCCCGCTCTCCCCGGCGCGGTTTCCCCATCCTCCCCTTCCCGCCCACGCCCTTCTCGATGCGGGAGAGGGGGAGAAGCTGGAGCGGTTCGGCGAGCTCGTGCTGGTGCGCCCCGATCCCCAGGCCCTCGGGCGGCGGCGCCTCCCGGCCGCCGACTGGCAGCAGGCCGACCTCGTCTTCGTGCGGGAGTCGGACCGCGGCGGCCGCTGGGAAGGCCCCGGCGCCGCCCGCCGCGGGGCTCGCCGGGGCCTCCCCGGCTGGGAGGTGGAGGTCGGCGGCACCCGCCTCTTCCTGCGGGCGACGCCCTTCAAGCACGTCGGCCTCTTCCCCGAGCAGGCCGCGAACTGGCTCTGGATCGAAGAGCGGCGGGCGGCGCTCGGGGCGGACGAGCCGCGCCTCCTCGACCTCTTCGGCTACACCGGCGTCGCGAGCGTCCTCGCCGCCCGCGCCGGCTGGCGGGTCACCCTCGTCGACGCCTCGAAGACGGCGGTCGCCTGGGCCCGCGAGAACGCCGCGCTCGCGGGCGTGGAGCCGGCTCGCCTCCGCTTCCTCGTCGACGACGCGCTCGCCTTCGCCCGCCGCGAGGCCCGCCGCGGCGCGCGCTACGAGGGGATCCTCCTCGATCCGCCCCACTACGGCCGCGGGCCGAAGGGCGAAAAATGGCAGTTCGAGACGGGGATCGTCCCCCTCCTCGAGGCATCTTCCGCGTTGCTGGCCGAGCGCGCGTTCCTGATCCTCTCCACCTACGCCATGGGCACCTCTCCCCTGGCCCTGGCAAACCTGCTCGGCTCCCTTGGCGACGGCACCGTGGAGGCCGGCGAGCTCGCCCTGCCCGTCGCCGGGGGCGGCCCGCCCCGCTATCTGCCCTGCGGATTCTGCGCGCGGTGGTGGCGGGAGGGCGGCCTCACGCGGTCTTCTTCTGGAGGAGCATGTTCGCGAGGAAGACCTGCTCCAGGAGGAGCTCCTTGACGCGGCGATTGTCCTCGTTGTCCGGGAGCCCCTGCACGGTGCGGTAGATCGAGGCGAGGCCGGGATCGATGCCCTTCTGCTTCGCCAGCGCCGCCAGGGCCTCCTCGGAGGCCGCCAAGGCCTGGTTCAGCTTGGCGATCCGCCGCTCGAAGGTCTCGACGAGGCGGCCATGCTCCGCGGCGCGCTCGTCGTGGATGCGGCGGCGGTCCTCCTCGACGGAGCGCGCGGCGAGCCCGACGAGGAGCTCCCGGAGCTCGGCGGGAGCGAGCTCGCCCCGCTCGGCGCGGGCGAGGAGGTCGGCGACGCGCCGGGCGAGGTCGGGGCGGTGCACCTCGTCGAAACTCCGCGCCCCGCGGCGCTGGGCGCGCTCGTCGGCCTGCTGGAGGCTGGAGAAGAAGTCGAGCCGCTTCAGGAGCTCGCCGAGCTCCGCCCGGGCCGCGTCGCGGGCCGCCAAGACCTCGTCCCGCGACCGCTCGAGCTCGACGAGGAAGCGGCGCTTCGAGACGCCGCGGACGGCGCGGGAGTTCTCCTTCAGGAGCGCCGAGAACTCCTGGCGGATCTCCTCCTGCACGGCCGCCACGAGCGGCGCCTCGTAGCGGCGCATCCGCCGGCGCAGCACGCGGGAGACGGCGAGGTCCATCACCGCGGCGAGCGGCTTCTGGCCGATGATCTTCAAGGGGCGCCCGGACGGGGAGGCCGGCGCGACCGGCGCGGTCTCCGCCGGCGCGGGCGCCCGGCGGCCGGGGGGCGGGCCGGAATCGTCGGGAGGGCTCATCGAGTTGGCGCGATCCTACGGTGGAGCGGGGTCCGGGGAGAAGGGAAGGGTCGGCCGCCGGCGGCGGGGGCCTGTAGCCCGATCGGGAACGGGGGCCTAGGATCGGGCGGGCCGCCCCGATGTCCATGCCCTCTCGCCTCCTCCCCGCCGCCTTCCGTTTCGCCCTCCTCCTCCTCCTCCTCGCGGGCCCCGCCGCGGCCCACGGGGGCACCTATCGCGGCTATCCCACCGGCGGCGCGCCGAGCCACCCCTACGGGCCCGGGATCCCGAACCCCGGTCTGCCGCCGGGGGCGACGACCGCCGGCGGGGGGAGCGGCGACCCGGGCGTCGATCTCACGGAGTGGACCTGGTGGTGGGAGCTCGAGAAGGAACTCCACCTCGAGGTCCGGGCGCGGCTGGGCGAGCGAGGCGCGACGAGCGGCAGCGACGGCTTCTTCCTCGGCCGCGGCCAGAAGCGGCCGCCGGCGGCCGACGATCGGCGGCCGAGCGCGGCGACCATCCGCGGCGAGATTCTCCCCGCGCTGCGGCGCGCCCTGGAGGCGGAGCGCGGCCAGGACCTGCGGACCGCCTGCCTCGTCGCCATCGCCCGCATCGGGGCGGGCGAGGAGGCGGAGCGGCCGGAGCTCGAGCCGCTGCTGCGCCGCCACCTCGCCGATCTCGATCCGACGGTAGCCGAGACCGCGGCGCTCGCCCTCGGCATTCTGGGGCGGGAGGAGTCCGCCTTTCTCCTCGCCGACCTCCTCGGCGATCGCGAGCCGGGCCGGCGCGCGGTGGGGGAGGAGGAAGTGCCCCCGCGCCTGCGCTCCTTCGCCGCCTACGCCCTCGCGCTCCTCGGGGCCAAGAGCGCCCGGGAGGACGTGCGCCGGTTCGTCGTGCACTCCCTCACCCGCGGGCTCGCCGAGGACGAGACGGCGAGCCCCGACGTCGCCACGGCCTGCGTCGTCGGCCTCGGCCGGGTGCCGCTGGCGCCCGGCGGGGAGTTCCCGGCCGCGGGGCCGGCGCACGCCATGCCGAGCACGGGCTCGCGCGAGGCCCAGATGGTGCACCTCCTCGCGCTCCTGGCGGACGAGCGGTCCCTCGGCCGCCTCCCGCGCGCCCACGTGCCCACCTCCCTCGCCCTTCTCGCCGGCGGGCCGGCCCTCGACGGGAGCGAGGCGAAAACGCGCGCGGGGGAGGCGATCCTCGATCGCCTGGCCATGCGCCGCGGCGAGTCGGCGGAGCTCGTGCAGTCCTGCGTCCTCGCCCTCGGGTTCCTCGGCGACGCCGACGAGGACGAGCTCGACCTTCGGATCCGCCGCGTCCTGATCGACCTCCCCGGCCGCCTCGACGATCGCCAGGCGCGCCACAATGCGCTCCTCGCCGCCGGCCGGGTGGGGGCGCGCGACGGGCGGAGCGGACCGCCGGGGGCGGACGAGCTCCGCGCCCACCTCCTGCGCCAGCTCGGCGGCGGGAAGAGCGACATGCGCCCCTGGGCCGCCCTCGGCCTGGCGCTTTTGGGGCGCGCGGACAGCGCCCGGGGGGACCCCGGGGCCGCCGCGATCGCCGGCGCGCTGCGCAGCGAGCTCGCCGGCGCGGGATCGCCGATCGAGGCGGGGGCGGTCTGCATCGCGGCGGGGTTGATGCGCGATCCGGAGGCCGGTCCCCTCCTCCTCGCGACGTTCCAGCGGCTGCGCGACGACCTGGCGCGCGGGCACGCCGCCGTGGGGCTCGGGCTCCTGGAGGCGCGCGAAGCCCTAGAGTCGATCCGGCGGGTGGCGGAGGAGGCGACCTACCGTCCCGACCTCCTGCGCGAGCTCGCCTTGGCGCTCGGGCTCCTCGGGGATCGGACGGTGGTCGATTCCCTCGTCGAGAAGCTCGAGCGCTCGAGCTCGCTCTCCGCCCAGGCCTCGCTCGCCCGGGCCCTCGGCCGGATCGGCGACCACCGCGCCGTCCGTCCGCTCCTCGCACTCCTCGAGGATAGCGGCGAGCCCGCCCAGGCCCGGGCCTTCGCCGCCGTGGCCCTCGGGATCCTCGCCGACCCCGAAGAGCTTCCCTGGAACACGGTCTTGGCGGTGGGCGTGAACTACACCGCCGCCCCGCCGACCCTTTTCGACCTCCAGGGGAATGGTGTCCTGAACCTCCTCTGACCGCCCCGTGGATTGAGTCTTGCCAAGCATTTACTTGCATACCTGTGCAAGTATGCGAGATTGAAGCCATGGACGAGAGATCGGAGGCCCCCGCGGCGGGCTCCCCTCCGCGGCGCCGCGCCGAATCCTGCTGCGGCAGGGTGGGGGTCGATCTCCGGGAGGGACTCGGGAAGTACCTGTGCCTGGAGCTCTTCCGGGCCCTCGGCGATCCGACCCGGCTCCAGGTCCTCGGCCGGCTGGCGCTCTCCGCGGGGCCCCAGACGGTGACGGACGTGGCGGGCTGCTGCGGCGTGCATCTGTCCGGCGTCTCGCGGCACCTCGCGTGCCTGCGCAAAGCGGGGGTGGTCGATGCGGTGCGCCGGGGGCGCGAGGTGCGCTACTCCCTGAAGCGCGCGGAGCTCTCCGCCGCCCTGCGCCGCCTCGCCGACGTCCTGGATGCGTGCGCAGGGTTTGGCAACGGGCGGGGGGATCCGGGCGGCTCCGGTTGCCCGCCGGCAGCGGAGAACGACGACCTATGACGAAGCGAAAGGCGAAGAAGATCGAGGTTCGGACGGAGACCGCCTGCTGCACCGGCAGCGGGAACCACGGCGAGGATTCCGGCCGGAGCGGCGACGAGATCCGCGCCCGGGTGTCCCGGGACTACGCGGAGGCCCTCCGCCGCGCGCGGACCGCGGAGGGGGGCGGCTGTTGCTCGCCCGCCGCGCGCGTCGAGCCGGCCGGCTCTGCGGCGAAGCTCGCGGGCTACGGCGAGGAGCTGGCGGCCCATCCCGAGGCGGGCGCGAGCTCCTTCGGCTGCGGCAACCCCCTCGCCTTCGCGGACGTGCGCTCGGGCGAGTGGGTGCTCGACCTCGGATCGGGGGCGGGCCTCGACATCCTGATCGCCGCCGAGAAGGTGGGGCCCGCGGGCCGCGTGATCGGCGTGGACATGACGGCGGCGATGGTCGAGGCCGCGCGGGCGAACGCCCGGCGCGCCGGCCTCTCCCAGGTGGAAGTGCGCCAGGGGGTGATCGAGGACCTACCGGTCGCCGATTCCTCCGTCGACTGGGTGATCTCGAACTGCGTCGTGAACCTCTCGCCGGAGAAGGAGCGCGTCTTCGCCGAGATCCACCGCGTCTTGAAGCCCGGCGGCCGCTTCAGCATCTCTGACCTCGTGGTCGAGGACCTTCCGGCGAGCTTGCGCGAACAGGCGATCGTCCATTCCGCCTGCATCGGGGGCGCGATCTCCGCGGCCGAGTACGTGGCGGGCCTCGAGTCGGCCGGGCTCGCCGACGTCCGGGTGAGCGAGCGCATCGAGTACGACATCGCCGCGATTCGGGGCCTCGTGGAGAGCGACCTCGTAGGCTCCCCGGCGGACGCGAGGGCGCTGGAGGCTGGGCTCGCCGCGTTTCGCGG
This sequence comes from Planctomycetota bacterium, assembly GCA_040754415.1. Lineage (GTDB taxonomy): Bacteria > Planctomycetota > UBA1135 > UBA1135 > JBFMCU01. The sequence continues at coordinate 45,303 of JBFMCU010000151.1, read as the reverse complement.
GAGCGTGGCGAGCGTGCGGCTGAGCGGGCGGCGGCCCGGTGGGCCGTAGCGCCGTAGCCAATCAGCGCCGCGCGCCCCCCGCCGTCTCCGCGGTTTCCCCGCCGTCCTCGCCGTTCCAGGGACCGTCCACGCCCGGGCGCAGGAGGACGACCTCGCCCGGGACGAGCGCGATCTCGGTGCGGCCGGCTTCCGCGCCGGCGCGGAAGAGGACGAGAGTGCGGGCGTTCGCCCCCACCTCGTGCACCAGCGTCTGCCCGTCGAGGATCCGGCCGAGGAAGGCCTCGTAGCCGAGGGCCACAATCGAGAGCTCCTCCCCGGCATCGTCGAGGACGGCGAAGGAGTCGGGGCCGAGGGCTCCGGCAAGGGTCTCCAGGCGGAAGGTGCAGCGGGAGAAAGAGGTGTAGTCGTCGCCCCCGCCGCCCTCGTCCTCCCCGTCCTCCGCCGCGGACGAGAACTGCGTCTGCACGCTGGAGTGGGAGATCCGGTACTCCACCCACTGGCGGGGCACCTGGGCGAAGGCGAAGTGCCCCCCGGCGTCCGTGAACGTGGAGGGGCCGAGCTGGCGCCACTCCTCTTCTCCCGCTTGCACCAGGAGGGAGAGGGCGACCTCCGCGCCGGCGAGGGGCCGGCCCGCCTCGTCCACGACGCGGCCCTCCCCGTCCGGCCGCCAGGCGTCGGGGTCGAGGTGGAGGGAGAGCGCGGTCGCGCCGGCCGCGAAGGGGCCCGCGCGCAGGGCGAGGAGGGACTCCGGATCGAAGGCCTGCACGTAGTGGCGCGAACCCTCGGCCAGGCCCTCCAGCACGAAGCTCCCGTCCGGACCGACGGCGGCGAGCTCGGCGGCGCCGGACGCCGCGGGCTCCTCCGCGGGGACGGTCGAGACGAGCCAGCCCGCGAGGGGCGCGCCCGCCTCGTCGTAGAGGTGCCCGGCGAGGGAGAGAGCGCGCGCGCCGAGCGCGAGCTCGAGGCCGTCCCAGCACCCGACCGCCTCGCCGCCGGCGATCCAGGTTCCGATCCCCTCGAGACGGCCGGGCAGGTAGCCGGGCTTCTCTGCCCGGAGAGCGACCCCCGCGGGCCGGTCGTGGATCTCTAGGGCGAAGCGGCCGTGCCGGTCGGCGATCGTCTCGTCGCTTCCGAGCCACACCCGCGCCCCGGCGGCCGGCCGGCCGTCGGCGTGACGGACGATCCCCGCGAGCATCGTGGGGGGGACCGCGTCGCGGCGGAGGGCGAGCCGGAGGTCGGGGGCGGCGGCCGCGGGCATGGGCCAGCGGCCCGTCCGGAAGCCCGGAGCGGCGGCGAGGAGCTCCACGCCCGCGCCGGTGACGGCCGCCGGGAGCGCGAATCGCCCCGCCGCGTCGCAGGTCTCGGCGGCCGGTACGGCGGCGCCGAGGTTGAGCGGGCGGTCGATCGAGAGGTAGGCGGCCGGCTCCGCCACGACTTCGACGCGGGCCGCCGCGAGGGGCGCTCCGGCCTCGTCCACGACCGTGCCGGCGACCGCCACGGTGCGGGCGGCAACCAGGAGATGCTCGGCCGCGACGTTCTCCCGTTCCACGACGCTCTCGCGCAGGGTGGCCCAGCCGGGGCCAGCGGCCCGCAGGGCGGTGCCGAACGCGCTCATCGCGGCGGTGAACGTCCCATCCGCCCCGCTCCATGCGAGGACCGCCGCCGGATCCGCGGCCGTGGAGATCGCGAGGTCCGGCACGGGCGCGCCGGCGAGGTCGATCACCCTTCCGTGGACGGCGAATGCCGCCGCGGCCGCGCCGGGAGGTTCGACGGGGCCCCCGGGGCCCTGCTCCACCGCCGTCTCCTCCCCGGGGGGAGGGGGCGGAACGGAGGGAGGGATGAGCTCCTGGATCGGCCGCCGGCCGCCCGGCGGCGCGCCGGGGACGAGGTCGGCGATCGCCGGCCGGGGCGGCGCCAGATCGAGCTCCGGCCCGGCTGAGGCGACCCGGGTCGAGTCAGGGAGCGAAGTGGCGAGGAGAGCAGCGCCGACGACCGCTCCCGCGAGGAGGAGCGGGCTCGCGGCCAGCGACTTGAGCGTAACGCCGAGGCTCGCCGGCGCGGCCGGGGCGGCCGGGGCGGAGGCCGCCGGGGGCACGCCGATCCGGCCGAGGGGGGCCAGGGCGGCGAACCAGGCCAGCCGGTCGCCGTTGTGCATGTGGTCGAGGGAGCCGCGGAGCTTCGCCCGCGCCCGCCAGAGACGCTTGCGCACCGCGTTGTCCGTCGAGTTCGTTTCCCGGGCGATCTGCGCGGTCGACTTGCCCTCGAAGTAACGCTTGAGGACGGTGCTCCGGTAGGGCTCCTCCAGCGCCGAGACCGACGCCGCCACCTGGTCGAGGACCGCGGCGCGGGCCACCAGGTCGGCCGTGGACGCCCCCGCTTCCTCCCGGGCCGCCGATTCCTCGCGCGCGAGCCGCCGGTAGCTCCTCCGCACGGAGAGGTGGGCGAGGTTGAAGACGACGCGGCCGAGCCACGCGCGCAACCGGCGAGCGTCCCCGGCGTCGGTCGGCGGGGACTCCAGGGCGGCGAGCATCGTTTCCTGGAAGACATCCTCGGCCCCGAAGGGATCGCGAACCAGGGTCCGGGCCAGGGCCTCGACCCAGGAGGACTGGGCGAGAAGGAGGTTCGGATCGATCGGGGGGCGAAGGGCGTCGGAGCGGGTGTCGTGGATCATGGGGAAAGAGGCTCGGGGCACGACGAAACGCGACCGCCGAAGGCAGTCTACCAAATCCCTGCGAACCGCTGCGGAGCGGGCTCGCGCGGCAAAGGGGGGCGCGCCGCGGGGACCGGGCGCGCCCTTCCCACTGGGACGCCCGCCGCCGGGTGCGGGTTCCCGCGGCGCGGGCGGCGCCGGCCTGGGGGCCCTGGGCGGCAGCCGCTCCCGCCCGGAACCCCACGCGAGCGGACGCCTTGACCGGCGGGGGGAGAGGCTCATCCTGGGGGACGGACGGCGGGTTCCGCCCCTCGCACCCCATGACCGGCTACTACTCGACCGCCCTCCAGGCCGAGCGCCTCCGCCGCTGCTACGAGGTCGCGCCCCCCCGGGTGCGGCGCTACCTCGCGGCGGAGGTTGAGTACGCGGCGAGGGAGATCGGACCGGGAGAGCGGGTGCTCGACCTCGGATGCGGGTACGGGCGGCTCCTGGGTGCCTTCGCCACACGGGGGGCGCGCGTCCTGGGGATCGATACGTCGCTGGCGAGCCTCTGTCTGGCCCGCCCGGCGGCCCGGGTGCACGGGGCGGCCCTCGCTCGCATGGACGCCGCCCGCCTCGCGCTCGCCCCCGGGGCCTTCGACGTCGTGCTCGCCCTCCAGAACGGGGTCTCCGCCTTCCACGCCGATCCCTCGACGCTCCTGCGCGAAGCGGTGCGCGTCGCCGCGCCGGGGGGACGGGTGCTCTTTTCCACCTACGCCGCGGCCTTCTGGCCGGAGCGGCTCGCGTGGTTCGAGATCCAGGCCGCCCACGGGCTGGTGGGGGAGATCGACCGGGCCCGCACCGGGGACGGCGTGATCGTCTGCCGCGATGGATTCACCGCCTCCACCGCCCGGCCGGAGGACTTCCGGGCCTGGGCGGCGGAGCTCGGGTTGGCGTGCGAGCTCGCGGAGGTGGACGGCTCGAGCCTCTTCTGCACGATCCGCGTCCCGGCGGCGGGGGGAACGGGCGGAATCGTCTAGGATCCCGCGGGTTCGCTCCCCAGGGGGCCCGGATGGAGCTCGAGGTCCTCCACGACGACAACCACCTCCTCGCGGTGGTCAAGCCAGCCGGCGTGCCGCTCGTGCCGGATGCGAGCGGGGACGAGAGCCTCTTCGCGGTCGCCCGGGCGTGGGTGAAGCGGCGGTACGGGAAGCCGGGCGAGGCCTATCTCGGGGTCGTGCACCGGCTCGATCGTCCCGTGTCCGGCGTGGTGGTCTTCGCGCGCACGAGCAAGGCAGCGCGGCGGTTGACGGAGGCCTTTCGGGCGCGGCGGGTCGTCAAGGTGTACCGGGCAGTGGGGAGGGGGGAGCCGGGGGCGGAGGGGGGGACCGTGGAGGCCTGGGTGCGGAAGGACCGGGTGGCGAACCGGGTGGAGTCCTTCCCCGGGCCCGTGCGGGGGGCGAAGCGGGCGGTGACCCACTGGCGGGTCGCGGCGCGGGCGCGGGACGGGCGGGTGCTCTACGAGCTGCGCCCCGAGACCGGGCGCCCGCACCAGCTTCGCGCGGCGATGGCGAGCCTCGGCACTCCCCTCCTCGGGGACCTGAAGTACGGGGCGCGGGAGGCTCTTCCCGATCGGAGCATCGCCCTGCACGCCGCGGCGCTCGAGCTCGAGCATCCCGTGAGCCGCGAGCGCGTGCGGTTCGCCGCCCCCCCTCCGGCGCGGCCGTGGTGGGAGATTTGACCGGGCGGCCGGCGGCGGGGAGAACCTTCCCCACCCCCCGCCCACCCACCAGGGGTCGGCCCGCGGACCGCCCCGCGCTCCGTCCGGTTTCCCTCGATCCCGCGGATTCCGCTGGCCCGTCCCCACTCTCGGCTCCGGGCCGGATTCCCGGGGGAATCGCGGCAACCGGCGCCTCCGCCGGACGATCTCCGTGGGTGGGCGGGGGTTGGGGACGGTGGAGCCGGCGCCAACGATCTCCGCCGGCGCCGTTCCTGCCCCGGGACGCGGCCGCCGTTGCCGGGGGGGGCGCGGAGCGTACCCTGGCTCCCAACCCCCTCTCCGCGAGGTCCCGCCATGTTCCACCTGCTCCCCGCCGTCCTCCTCTCCGCCGCTCTTCTCGGCCCGCCCCCCTACCCTCCCCCGGACCCGCCCTCCTTCGACGAGACGGCGGTCGAGTCCCGGATCACCGCGGCGACGGTCTTCGGGAGCGGCGCCGCGGTGACGCGGCGGGCGGCCCTCCCCGCCGGCGGAGGGCGCTTCGTGCTCCGCGGGCTCGCCGCCGCCTTCGATCCCGATCACCTGTGCGCGCGCGGCGAGGGCGGAGAGATCGTGGGCGTCGAGGTGCGCGAGCGCCTCGAAACCGGCGTCTCCGACGAGCGCCTCGGCGAGCTGCGCGCGAAGAAGCGGGAGCTCGACCGCGCCGTGGCCGCGACGCGGGACGAGCTCGCGGTGCAGAACAGCATGGAGGAGCATGTGCTCCGCCTCCTGCGCCTCGAGGAGGAGGCGCACGGGGGCGATCTGCGCGCCGCCCGCGTCGAGACCGGGGTCTGGGAGAAGAACTACGAGTACCTCGCCGGGAAGCTCACCCTTCTGCGCGCCGCCCAGCGGGAGCTCGGCTGGCGCCTCGAGGAACAGGAGCTCGAGCGGCAGAACCTCCTCCTCGAGCTCGGGCGCTCCGAGGCCTCCGCCGCGCGGACGGTCCGCGACGTCCTCGTCGACGTGGTCGACACGAGCGGTCGCGGGGGCTCGCTCGAGGTCGAATACACCGTCGCCGAGGCCGGTTGGACGCCCCTCTACGACCTGCGGGCGAAGAAGGACCTCTCCGCCGTCGAGCTCGTCTACCGCGCCCAGGTCCGCCAGAGCTCGGGCGAGGACTGGCGGGGAGTGGAGGTCCTGCTCTCCACCGCCCAGCCCCAGCGCGGTGCCCAGGGCCCCGAGCCCCTGCCCCGCTGGCTCTCGCTCGTGGATCCCCGCGCCCGGCGGGAGGCGGGGCGGGACTCCCTCCGGCGTATGGGCTATGCCGAGAGCGCATCGGCTGCCCCGGTCCTCGAAGCGGCCGATGCCGCCGAGGCGCCCGCCGCCCCCCCGCCCTTCGCCGAGGTCTCCGACGAGGGGCTCTCCCTGCGCTACCGCCTCCCCCGGACCGAGACGATCGAATCGCGGGACGAGCCCACCGCGGTGCTCATCGGGCGGGAGAGCCTGGAGATCACGCCCGAGCACTACTGCGTGCCAGCGATCGATCCGACCGTCTGGCTGCGGGCGAAGGCGGTGAACAAGAGCCCCTGGGTCCTCCTCCCCGGCCGCGCCGCCGTCTACTTCGGCGCCGACTTCCTGGGCCCGGCGGATCTCGCGACGGTGCAGCTCGGCCAGGAGTTCACCCTGCACCTCGGCTCCGATCCGGGGCTCGTCGTGAAGCGCACCCTGCTCGAGGACCGGCGCGAGGAGTCGGGGATCTTCAGCTCCCGCCAGAGCCGGACCGAGGCGTGGCGCATCGAGGTGGAGAACCATGGCGCCTTCTCCGCCCGCCCCGACGGGGCGGTGGACCTCGTCGTTCACGAGTCCCTGCCGCGCCCCACCGACGAGCGGATCGAGGTGGAGATCGATCGCGCCGAGCCGGCCCTCGGCGAGGGCGAGCGCTGGCAGAAGCTGCGCGAGGAGACCGGCGCCCTCACCTGGATCCTCCACCTGCCGAAGGCCGGGAAGCGGACGATCGAGCTCGCGACGACGATCGCCTATCCCGAGGACCTGGAGCTCGTCGGAAAGTAGCGGCGGTGCCCGGGGACGGGGGAATCCGCGCAACCGTGGCGCGGCTGCCGCGTCCTCCTGGGGCCCGGGCGGGGGCGGCGCGTCCCCGGCGGGCGCCCGACCATGCTTCGCGCGCTCCTCTCGCTCGCCCTCCTCGCCCTCGCCGGCCAGGCGGCGTCCCGCCCGGCGGAGGACGAGCTCGCCGAGGCGCGCGTGGCGCTGCGCTCCGCGGACAAATGGGTGCGGAAGAGCGCCGTCGAGAAGCTCGCCGCGACCGGCACCGCCGCGGCCTGGGAGCTCGTGATCGCCGCCCTCGAGGACGACCGCGGGGAGGTGGCGGACACCGCCCAGCTCCTCCTCGCGGGGCTCGGGGACGAGAAGCTCTGCGCCCGGCTCCTCGGCCGGGAGGGGCTCGAGGCGCGAGATCCCTGGGTGCGCCAGCGGGCCGCCGAGCTCCTCGCCCGAGGGACGCTCCCGGTCGACGGCGAGCGGATCGCCGCCGCCCTCGCCGATCGCGATGCGGACGTGCGCCGCACCCTGCTCTGGACTTTGGAGCGGCTCGCCGGCTCGCCGCGGCTGCGCGGCGACCTCGCGAAACGCGTCGTCCCCGCCGTGGCGCGGCACGCGGAAGGGGACGCCGATCCCCTCGTGCAGGGCCGGGCGCTCTTCGCCCTGGCCGCCCTGGCGCCGGCCGCGGCCGTCGAGGCGGTGCGCGCCGGGCTCGCGGATCGCGCGCCGCCCGTGCGCTGCGCGGCGGCCGCCCTGGCGCCGGCCGTGCTCGGCGGAGCGGCGGCTTTGCCCCTCCTGCGGGAGCGGGCGGCCGATCCCTCGCTCCTCGTGCGCACGCGGGTCGTGGACGTCCTCGCCAGCCTCCGGACGCGGGAGGCCGTGCAGGCCCTCGTCGAGCGCCTGGCCGCCGAGAAGGAGGTGCGGCTCGGCTGGCGCATCGTGGAGCGGCTGCAGGCCCTCACCGGGCACAAGTACCGCCGCGACCCGCGGTCCTGGCAGCTCTTCGCGGACCGGCTGCCCGCCGACTGGACGCCCCCGCCCCCCGCCGCCGAGGCACCCTCCCTCGGCGAGGACCGCTCGCGCGCCTTCGCGGGCCTCCCGCTGCTCTCGGGGCGCGTCGCGTTCCTGATCGACCTCTCCGGCTCGATCTGGATGGAGCGCGCGGACGGAAAGACGAAGAAGGAAGTGCTCGACGCCGAGCTCCGCGCCGCCCTCGAGAAGCTGCCGGCGGACACGCTCTTCAACGTCATCCCCTTCACCGAGAAGCCGTTGCCGTGGAAGGAGGCCCTCGCGCCCGCCACGCCGGCCAACGTGCGCCGGGCGGTCGACTACTTCGCCGAATGCCGCGCCCAGGGCACGGGCAACGTGTGGGATGCGTTCCTCCTCGCCATCGCGGATCCCGCGGTGGACACCATCGTCGTCCTGACCGATGGGGTCCCGACCGGTGGCCGCCGCCATCGCCTCGAGCTGATCGTCCCGCTCCTGGAGGAGAGGAACGCCACCCGCATGGTGGTGGTCGACTCGATCCTCGCCGGCGCGCCCCGGCGGATCCAGGCGCAGTGGGCCGACCTCTCCGCCCGCACCGGCGGCCGCTCCGTGTCGTTCGATCTCTGACGCCGTATAGTCTCCGGCGTGGATGCCGCCGAGTTGACGCGCGAGGAGGCGCGGGAGGTGGATCGCCGCACCATCGAGGAGTACGGCATCCCCTCGATCCTCCTCATGGAGAACGCCGGGCGCGCCTGCGCGGCCGAGGTCCAGGCGCTGCTCGCGGCGCGCTCCGCGGTCCCCACGAGCGCCGCGCCGGTGCTCGTGCTCTGCGGGCCGGGGAACAACGGGGGCGACGGCCTCGTGATCGCCCGCACGCTCGCCAACCGCGGCGTCCCCGTGGAGGTCGTCTTCGTGGGGGAGGCCGGGAAGCTGGAGGGGGCGGCGGGGGACTTCGGGACGAACCTGCACCTGTGGCGCGGCCTGGGGCGCGAGGTGGAGATCGTCTTCGCCGCCGCCGCCGTGGCGCAGCTCCGCCCGCGCCTGCGCGGCGCCGCGGTGCTCGTCGACGCGCTCTTCGGCACGGGGCTCGACCGCGAGCTCTGCCCACCCTGGCTGGACGTCGTGCGCGCTCTCGGCGAGGCGGGGCGGCCGGTGCTCGCCGTCGACGTTCCGAGCGGTCTCGATGCGAACACCGGGGAGGTGCTCGGGGCGGCGGTGCGCGCGGAGGTCACCGTCACCTTCGTCGGTCCCAAGCGCGGCTTCCGGCTCGCCGCCGGCCCGCGGTGCTGCGGCCGCGTCGTCGTGGCGGAGATCGGCATCCCGCGGGCCTTCCTTCCCTGAACCCCTCGCCCGGCCGGAGACCATCCATGCAAGCAGCGAGGATCCACGCCCACGGCGGACCCGAGGTTCTGCAGCTCGACGACATCCCGGTTCCCGAGGCCGGCCCGAACGAGGTCCTGGTGCGGGTCCGGGCGGTGTCGGTGAACCACCTCGACCTCTGGGTGCGCCGTGGCCTGCCGGGCGTTCCGGTGCCCTTCCCCCGCATCCTGGGGAGCGACGGCACGGGGGAGGTCGTCGCCTGCGGCGCGGGGGTCGCGGGGTTCGCGCCCGGCCAGGAGGTCGTGATCCTGCCCGGCGTCTCCTCCGGCACCTCCGCGCACGACCGCACCGGCGACGATCACCTCTCGGCCGACTACGGCATCCGCGGCGAGCACTGCGACGGGCTCGACTGCGAGTACGCCGCCCTCGAGGCGCGCTACCTCCTGCCGCTGCCGGCCGGCGCGGACCCCGTGCGCACCGCGGCGGTGCCGCTGGTGTTCCTGACCGCCCACACCATGCTCGTGCGGCGGGCGAAGGTGCGGTCCGGCGACACCGTGCTCGTCCTGGGCGGGGCGAGCGGGGTCGGCTCGGCCGCGATCCAGATCGCCAAGGACCGCGGGGCGCGGGTGATCGCGACCGCCGGGAGCGACGAGAAGCTCGCCCTCGCCCGCGAGCTCGGGGCGGACGAGGTGGTGGACCACCGCGCGGAGGGGTGGGGCAAGGAGGTGGCGCGCCAGACCGCCGGCCGCGGCTGCGACGTGGTCGTGGAGCACGTCGGCCCCGCCACCTGGAAGACCTCCCTCTCCCTCCTCGCTCGGCACGGTCGGCTGGTGACCTGCGGCGCGACGACCGGGCCGGCCGTCCAGGTCTCCCTGCCCCACCTCTTCATCAAGAACCAGTCGATCCTCGGCTCCACGATGGGGCCCCGCTCCGCCTTCGTGGAGATCCTCGCCAAGGTGGGAGAGGGGGTCTGGCGGCCGGTCGTCGACCGGATCCTGCCCCTCTCGGCCGTGCGCGAGGCCCATCTCCGCCTCGAGGCCCGGGCGGCGGCCGGCAAGATCGTGCTCGTGCCGGGCGAATGAGGGCCGGGCGAGGTCTGGCTCTCCGGGGCCCGAGCCCCACAATGGCACCCCGGGAGATCTCCGCGAATGCCCCCCCGGGGGGCGCGTAGACCCGGGATCCCCGATCCCCCATCCCGTCCGTCCCCGCGATCGAGAGCCCGCCATGAGCGACGTCGAATGGACCGAAGAGGCCGAGGAGGCCCCCCGCAAGAAGCGACGCATCCCGAAGTGGGTGTGGATCGGGTGCGGCGGCGGCTGCCTCCTGGCCGTGGGGCTTGCCGTCGCCGCCGCGGTGGCCGGCACTCTGTTCTTCCAGAAAGGCAAGGATCCCGAGTACGTCTGGCCGCGCGTCGATCGGGTCCTGCCGTTCGACGAGCGACCGGCTGGCTACCGGGCCTACGGCCAGTCGATCGCGGGCACCGAGACCTGGTTCCTCCTCGACGAGGCCGCGGGGCGGATGATCTTCGTGCAGGTCTTCCCCAACCGCGCCGCCCTCGACGACCTCTTCGATCCCGAGTCGCGCAGCAACCGAGGCCTCTTCGGCGTCGGCGGGATCTCCGACGCCGAGCCGGGGGAGGTCGAAATCCAGGGTCGCTCGACCCGGTGCCTGCGCTTCTTCCCCTGGGTCCCGGGGTCCGCCAAGGAGGACAGCGACGAGCCGCAGGGGGCGACCATTCGCGTCGATCTCTCCGGGGACGAGGAGCGCTACGTCTCCGTTCAGATCACGCTCCCGACCCGCGAAGAGCGGGTGAGCGACGAGCTGGTCCGGGAGCTGCTCCAGCCCTTCGACGTCTGGCACACCCGGGACGCCGAGACGCCACCCGCCCCCGCGGGCGAGGCTCCCCCGGCCGGGGAAGGCGAAGGTGATTGAGACCCCGGCCCCGCGCGAGCACGCCGGCGGAGTCCTCGGCGTGAGCGGCGCGCTCCTCCTCCTCGTCGGGGGCCTTCTCGGGCTTCTCGTCGCCGGCCGAGGGAGGACGGTGGACGGCGCGGCGGAGGTGCAAGCGGTCTTCGGGAGCGCCGGCGTCCCGTACGGGCTGACGCTCGAGTCGACCGGGGTTCTGCTCACCGGCGAGACGGTGGTGCGCCTGACCGCTCCCGCGGGGGCGACGGCCGCCGACCCGCACGCCCCGGTGGAGATCGTGCTGCTCTTCTACCCGAGCTCGGCGGCGCTCCAGCGCGCCTTCACGCCCCCGCCGCCGTCCGCCGGGCCCGGATTCGCTGCCGGCGGCCCGCTCTCTCCGCCGGAGGATCCCTCGGCGCGCCTGGCCGCTTGGGAGCGCGAACCAGCGAACGACTGGCACCTCACCGTGGAGCGCGACGAGGCGGCGTGGTCGAAGTGGCGGGCGCCCTACGCGATCGAGCGCGCGCTGCGGAAAGGCGGGACCTGGCGCGAGTGCGCGCGGGTCAACCTCGATCAGGCGCCGGCCGAGGGGAAGGCCCGCCACCTCCTCTTCGCGGTCCTCTGGCCCGACGGCGTCCATGCCGATCCGGCGATCCTCGCCCGGATCCTGGCCCGGGTCGCGATGCTCGAGGACGAGCCAACCGGCTGATCCCCCGCCCGCCGGGAGGGATCAGCGGCGGGGAGAGAGGGCGACCCGGAGCTCGGAGTGCCCGTCGAGCTCGAAGTGCTCCACGCGCAGGGTGTGGGACCCCGGGGCGGCGAACTCGAGGTCGGCGTCGTGGCGGCGCGGCGCATGATGCGTCCAGTCGTCGACCACGAGCGTTCCGTCGACCCACACGCGGATCCCGTCGTCGGAGGTCGTTTCCACGCGCCAGGCGCCGGCGGGGAGCGACACCGTCGTTTCGGCGAGGATCCCGAAGCGGTCCACGGGAAGCGCCGCCGCCGCGACGGCGGGGTCGAGGCCCGGAAGCTGGCTCGGGCCGCCGCCGGCGAAGGGGAGATCGAGGCGCGCGGCGGGGAAGGCGACGCTCTCCTTCGCCTCGGCGCGCCACGCCGCGGCATCCTCCCGCGGGTCGGTCCGCCAGGCGAAGGCGCGCACGTCCCAGCGCGTGCGCAGGAACGCCCCGGCCTGCGGCACGGCCCCCCCCTCGACCTTCACGGTCAGCTCGTAGGGCAGGTAGTCGGCGGTTCCGGCCGGGGTCACGACGATGCGCGGCGCGTCCCGGTCCGGCTTCTCGACCCGCACGGCGACCTCCCCGGTCGACGTGACTTCCCCGATGGGGGTCGGACCGAGGAGCCGGTACACATGATCGTCGCCCGCGGGAGGAAGCACCTGCAGGAAGGGGTTCTCGTGGTCATAGGGTCCCCACTCCGTCATCACGATGAACTTCCGGTCCCCGAGGTGATCGCGTTTCTTGAGGGGTTGCTTCGCGCCGAAGGCGGGGAACTCGGGCCGGTCCGTGTTGGGGAGCACGGTCTCCGTGGCGATCTCGCTGGTCGCGTCCGCCTCGAGGACCTGGCCCACGCCGTCCATGGTGTTCGCGCTGATCGTCGTCTTCTTGGCGTCGCGCAACTGGATCGCCACCTTGTCCCGCCGGAAGATGTTCTTCTGGATGTAGTTGTCCTCGCACCAGTGACCGTTGGCCTCGGCCCAGGGCAGAGCCATGGTGCTGTCGTCGGCATCCCACCACAGATGGACGCCGCAGGCGTTCTCGACGAAGACGTTGTCCTGGATGAGGCTGCCGCGGCCGTGCTCAATGTTCACGCCGCCCCGCTCGAGGCCGTACCCCATGTCGCCGTTGCGGCCGATCTGGTTGCGCGTGATGTAGCTGGCCTTGGAGTATCCGCCCCAGAGGCCGCAGATCGCGTTGTTCCAGAGCCGGTTCTCGATGAAACGGTTGCCGAAGCTGAACGTCATCTCGATGCCGTGGGCGGCGCAGTACGAGAAGTCGTTCATGATCAGCAGGTTGTCGCAGTTGCCGCGGCGCTGGTAGTCGAAGTCCGGAGTGGGGGCGGGGTGCTCGCCGAGGGCCTCGCGGCCCGCGAAGCCGAAGAAGCCGTCGCCGCACCGCGTGGCCGAGTTCTGGGCGATCGTGTTGTTGGAGCACTGCTCGAACATCAGGATCCCCGCCGAGTCCTGGCCGCGGTTGTAGACCCCGTGGCTGTAGCCGCGGATGCAGAAATCGAACTGGTTCCGGGATACGACGTTGTTGTTCGACCTCCACATCGCCAGTCCCCAGCCGGACAGGAACGAGAAGTCGTTGTCGTAGACCTTGGCGCCTTCGACGCGGTCGAGGATCAACCCGTTCTGCGTGCGGCGGGCCCGGCAGTCGCGCACGGTGATCCCCGCCGAGCGGCGGACGTGGATCCCGGCGCCGTAGTTCTGGGTCCACTCCTCTCCGTCGTTCGCGTGGGGCCAGAGCCAGTCGCGCGCATCCTCGGCCTCCGGAGTCGAGTACAGGCGCTGGGCGAAGTTGTCGGAGACGTCGCACCGTTCGATGACCAGGCCGTCGGCCTCCTCGGCGTGGATGCCGACCTTGTAGCCCGAGACCACGAGCCCCTGGATCGTGACGTTCCGGCCGGCGACGCGGACTCCCGTGCCCGTGAAGGTGTCGGGCGGGGCGCCGGGGGCGCTCCCGGCGAGGCGGGCGCCGGCGAAATCCACGACGAGGTCGTTCCCCCGGATGTGGATGACGCCATCGCCGTTCGCATCGGCGATCGGGGCCGGAGCGATCTCCACCGTGCACGAGCGCTCGATCACCGTGTCGTCGGCCTGGACGGTGACCACATCGGCGGCGCCCGGGGAGGGGAGGATGGCGAGGAGCGAGGGGAGGAGGTGCGCATTCATGGCGGACATGGTACGACGCCGCGCGGTGGGCGTTGGCTGGGTGGAGGGATCTCGGGGGACGCGGGCATCCCCGGGAGGGCGAAGCGGCGAAACCTGCCCCGTCGCGCCGGAACGGGCCCGGGCGCACGGCGGCGCCGGGTTCGGGTACACTCGGCGCTCGCCCTCCCCCGTCCCGCGGCAGGTGAAGGAACGGGGGGGCGCGCCGTAGGTGGCCGGGGCCCGCCGCGCCGTCCGGCTCGCCGCCGCCTCCCGCCCATGTGTCCGTCCGACCCCGAGCCCCCCGCCCCGGCGGAGGGCGAGCGCCCGCCGGCCCCTCCCGCCGAGGGCCACATCTCCTTCGTGGAGCGCCTGCAGCGGCGCTTCGGCCCGGACGTCGACCCGAAAATCACCCTGGCGGGGGCCGAAGGGGAGGAGGAGGAGCCGGCGCCCCCGGCGGCGCGGGGGGAAGCCTCGAGCACCTCCCGCGGGCTCCTCCGCAAGCTCTCGCTCCAGGAGCCGATCGCCGCGCGCTACGAGGTCAAGCGCGAGATCGCTCGCGGCGGGATGGGGACCATCCTGCGCGTGTGGGACGAGGACCTGCGGCGCCACCTCGCGATGAAGGTGCTGCACGGCCCCGGCCGGGTCGAGGACGAGAGCAGCACCTCCGAGGTCGGCGAGGAGCGGCTGGGCCGGTTCCTGGAAGAGGCGCAGATCACCGGGCAGCTCGATCACCCCGGCGTCGTCCCCGTCCACGACCTCGGCATCGACCGCGAAGGGCGGTGCTTCTTCACGATGCGCCTCGTGCGGGGGCGCGAGCTGCGCGAGGTCTTCGACCTCGCCCGGGCGGGGAAGGAGGGCTGGACGATCACGCGCGCCCTGAGCGTCGTCCTGAAGGTCTGCGAGGCGATGGCCTTCGCCCACAGCAAGGGCGTGATCCACCGCGACCTGAAGCCCTCCAACGTGATGGTGGGGCGCTTCGGGGAGACCTACGTGATGGACTGGGGCCTCGCGCGGGTCCTGGGGCGCACCGATCCCGTCGGCGAGCGGGTCCGCTCGGCCGACGGTGGTTCGAACCTGAGCCTCGTGCGGACGGTGCGGCACGACGAGTCGGAGGCAAACCCCGACTCGCCCCTCGTCACGATGGACGGCGACGTCGTGGGCACTCCCGCCTACATGTCCATCGAGCAGGCCCAGGGCAAGCTCGCCGAGCTCGGACCGCGCTCGGACGTCTACTCGCTCGGGACGATCCTCTACTACCTGCTCACGGGTCGCTCGCCGTACGTGGAGCCGGGCGAGCGCGTCTCGCCGCACACCGTCCTGAACCGCGTGCTCGCCGCCCCTCCGGTCCCCGCATCGAGGCTCGCGCGCAACATGCCGGGGGAGCTCGTGGCGATCTGCGAGAAGGCGATGGCGCGCCGGGCCGAGGACCGCTACGGGAACATGCTGGAGGTGGTGGACGACCTCCAGGCCTACCTCGAGAACCGCGTCGTGCGGGCCTACGAGCGCGGGTCGGTCGCCGAGTTCCGCAAGTGGGTGGCGCGCAATCGGGGATTCGCCGCCGCCCTGGCCGGGATGGTCACCCTCGCCCTCGCCAGCGCCATCGCGTTCGCCGTCCAGAAGACGCGACAGGCCGACGAGCTCCAGCGGGAACAGCGGCAGACGAAGCTCGCCCTCGACGAGGCGGAGCACAATGCCAAGCTCGCCCGCGCGCAGAGGGAGCTGGCGGACCGCCGGAGCGCCGAGGCCGACCACAACGCGCAAATCGCGAGCGAGAACGAGGAAGCGGCCCGCCTGTCGGGCTACAAGGCCAACCTCCTCGCCGCGGACTTCAGCTTCCGGAGCGGCGACGTCCTGGAGGGGCGCCACCGGCTGGGCGAGTGCACCGAGGATCTGCGCGGCTGGGAGTGGGACCATCTCGCCCTGCAGGGGGAGGCGGCCCTCCTGACCCGCAAGGTGGGGACGCAGACGGCGGTGGACGCGGTCGAGTTCACGGTGGGGGGCGATCGGGCCCTCGTCCTGCGCCGCACGGGGCGGGTCCTCTCCCTCGACCTCGCCACGGGAGAAACCGTCCCCGAGGAAGGCCTCTCCCTCCCCCTCGTCGCCGACCTGCGGGGTCCCTTGCCGGGGGTGATGGACGTCCTCGCCGACGATTCCGGGGTGGCCCTCGCCGGCAAGGACGGCGTCGTGCGCCTGTTCGAGCGGCCGGGCGGCGGGGTGATCTCCCTCCCCGCCGACACGGAGACCATGGGCCACGGCGGCTCCCGGGTCGGCGCGGTGGCCTTCAGCCCCGACCGCCGCCACCTCGCCTCGGGGGCCGAGGACGGGGAGATCCTCGTGTGGGGCGCGCTCTCCCACGAGCTCGAGCAGCGCTTGTCGGCCCACCGGCGCGCGATCACCGCGCTGGCGTGGGCTCCCGAATCGGAGCGCCTCGCTTCCTCGTCGACCGACGGCACCGTGCGCCTGTGGGACACTGGGACGGGCACGGTGCTGCACGTGCTCAAGGGACATACGGGGACGGTCCACGACGTCGCCTGGGACGCGCAGCGGGACCACGTCGTGAGCGGAGGGGAGGACGGCCTCGTCGAGCTCTGGGATGCCGCGGACGGGACCCTCCTGCAGAGCTTCACCGGCCACGGGGACGATGTCCTCGCCGTCGGAGTCGATCCGCGCTCCGGCCGGATCGCGTCGGGCTCGCTCGACCGCACGGTGCGGGTGTGGGATCCGGAGGCGCGGACCTCGACCCTTCTCCTCGGGCACGAGGCGAGCGTCCTCACGGTCGCCTTCTCGCCGGCGGGAGATCTCGTCCTCTCCGGGTCGGAGGACGGCTACGTCAAGCTCTGGGACGCCCGGGGGGACCTCTCCTCGACGATGCTCGACGCCCCGGGGTCCCCGGTGCAGGCCGTCGCCTTCCGGCCCGACGGCCGGCTGGCGGCGACCTCGGCCGCCGACGGCGCCATCCTCCTGTGGGACGCCGAGGCGGGACTGCCGGTGCGCCGGCTCGTGGGCCACGCGGGCCTCGTCACCGGGCTCGCGTTCTCGGCCGACGGCCGGCTGCTCGTCTCCGCCTCGCTGGACAAGACCGCGCGACTCTGGCACGTGGACTCGGGTCGCCTCGAGCGCGTGTTCGCCGGCCACACGAAATGGCTGGAGACGGCGGTCCTGAGCCCGGACGCGAGCCTCGTCGTGACGGGCTCGGGGGACAAGTCGGTGCGCGTGTGGAGCGCCGTCACGGGCGAGCTCCAGCGCGAGATCACCGGACATCGCTACTCGGTGCCGGGCGTCGCCGTGTCCCCCGACGGCCGTCTCCTCGCCACCGGCGGCCAGGAGATCTTCCTGCGCGCCTTCGACCAGGACGAGCCCCTCGCCGTCCTCCCCGGTCACCGCCGCCGCGTGCGGGCTCTGGAGTTCGATCCCACCGGGGAGAGGATCGTGTCGGCGGCCGACGACGGTTCGACGCGGATCTGGGACGTGGCGAGCCGCGCTCTCCTGCGGGAGCTTCGCGACCACGACGGCCAGGTGCAGGCGGTGGTCCACTCCCCGGACGGCTCCCGCCTCGTCACGGCGTCCGACGATCGGCTGATCCGCGTCCGCGAAGCGCGGACCGGAGACACGCTCCTGATCCTGCGCGGGCACACCGAGCCCGTCCTCGCGCTGGCCTTCGACGGCACGGGCCGGCGCCTGCTCTCCGGCTCCGCGGACGGCACCGCCCGCATCTGGGAGACCGGAGGCCGCGAGGAGCGCCGCCGCCGCCATCTGGAAGAGGTGCAGCGCCGCGAAGGGGTCGGGCCGGTGGTGGAGAGGCTCTTCACGACGCACCACGTCCTGGAGACCGTGCTCGCCGAGATCGAGCGCAGCCCGGAGATCGCGCCTGCCGCGCGCGATGCGGCGTGCACCGTCGCTCGCCTGCGCGCCCCGGCTCTGATGAGCGAGCTCTCGGAGGCGGTGGTCTCGGCCCCCGGCGCGACGGCGGCGGCCTACGACGCCGCGCGCCGCCAGGCCGAGGCCGCCGCGAGCCTCGATCCGCAGAATCCGCATCGGAAGCTCGTCTCCGGCATGGCTCACTACCGGGCCGGCAACCTCGCCGCGACGAAGGAGGCGCTCCGCGCGCTCGCCGAGCGCGACGAGGCCACCCTGGGGGCGCGCCTCGATCCGGAACGCGACCCGGCCGGAGAAGCGACGCGTCTCCTGTACCTCGCCATGGCCTACCAGCGCACGGGGGAGGCCGAAGAGGCGCACCGCTCGCTCGAGGGCGCCCGCCGGATGCTGGCGGACCTGCGCGGCGCCCCCGAGGAGCCGCGGCTCCTCGCCCTCCTCGCCGAGGCGGAATCCATCGTGCCCGCCCCGCCTCCCGATCCCGGAAGTACGGTGCCGGAGCAAGCCGTCCACGATTGAGCACGGGCTCGATCGATCGCGCCGGCATCGCGCTCGATCAGGGGCGCCGGGCGAAGGCCACCAGGGTCATGAAGTGGGGAGGCTGGGGGTCGCGGGCGGCGCGGAAGACCTTGGCGTCGACGAAGCCGGCGCCGGCGATCAGGCCGGAGAGGGCGGGCTCGGTGAAGCCGAGGGCGCGGTGCTGGAGCTGGTCGCGGACCCATTCCTCGTTGTGGGCGAGCAGGTCGATCACCAGGAGCCGCCCCCCGGGGACGAGGATGCGGAACGCCTCCCGCAGGCACCGCGCCGGCGAGGCCGCATGGTGCAGGGCTTGGCTCGCCACGACGACGTCCTGGCCGCCGTCGGGGAGCGGCAGATCCTCGATGTCCCCCTCGACCGGCACGACGTTGTCGATTCCCTTGGCCCGCGCCCGCGCCACGAGGTGCGACAGCATCTCCGGCGAGAGGTCGATCGCGGTGACCGTCTCGGCCACCTCGGCGAGCATTAGGGTGAGCATCCCGTCCCCGATGCCGAGGTCGGCGTAGCGCGCGCGGGGGGCGAGCTGCAGGACGGCTCGCGTCAGGCCCTCCCACGTCCGGCCGGGGAGGAGCTGGTCGCCGAAGCTCGCCGCCACGCGGTCGAAGTAGGCCCGGGACTCCTCCTTGCGCCGCGCCCGCAGGGAGTCGAGCCCGGCGAGATCGGCCGCGAACTCGGGGGAATCCGCGTTCTCGCGCCGGATCTCCTGCCACAGCTCGCGCGGGGCGTCGGCCGCCAGGGAGAAGAGGCTCCGGCGGCCGGCCCGGCGATCGCGCACCAGCCCCACCTCGCGCAGGAACGCGAGATGGGTGGAGATCCGGCTCTGGCCGACGTTCAGGATCTCCATGAGATCGGTTCCCGAGAGCTCCTCCTCGCTGAGGAGGTTCAGGACCCGGAGCCGGATCTCGTCGCCCAGGGCCTTCAGGAGCCGGGAGGTCGCGCCGAGGCCGATCACGGCCTCCAGGGTAGAGGCGAGCCGCGGCGGCCGGAAGCTTCTCCCGACGGGGAGTACGGTGCCGGAGCAATCCTTCCACGATTCGCCGCCTCCACGGTGGCCTGCCGGCCGGATCCCGCCGGGCGGCGAATCGTGGAAGGATTGCTCCGGCACCGTACTCCCCCGCCGGCACCGTATCATGGGATCGTCGCCGCGAGCGCAGTGGCGATCACCGTCGCGGCACACCTCTTCGTGCCGGGCGCCCGCCTCGCCCTCCGCGGGTGGGTGGGCGCGCTGGTCGCGGTCGCCGGCGTGGGCCTCGTGGGCGGAGGCGCGCTTCCCGGCTTCGATCGCACGCGGCTGGGGGACGCGCTCCAGGTGCTCTCGTGCTTCACCTGGGCCGCCTACACCCTGCTCGGGAGGCGCCCGGTGGCCCGGAGCGGGGCGCTGGCGGTCAACACCTTCGCGGCCTTCGTCGCGGCGCCGCCTCTCCTCGTGCTCGCCGCGCTCGCGGGGCCGGCGCACGCCGCCCCGGGCGCCCGGGAGATCCTGGCCCTCGGCTTCCTGGGCCTCCTCTGCGGCGGCGTGGCGCTCGCCCTGTGGTACGCCGCGCAGCACACGCATGGATCGCAGCGCACCGCGGCGACGCTCTATCTCGAGCCCCTCGTCACGGTGATCGTCGCCGTGATCGTGCTCGGAGAGCCCGTGGGGATCTCGGCCCTGCTCGGGGGCGGCCTGGTGCTGGCCGGCGTGTCGCTGGTGCGCGGCGCGGAGCACGTCCCCGCCGCGGTGCGCCTCAACGACGGTTGAGCACCTCCACGCGGCGCTGCGCCTCGGCGAGCGTGACGACGCCCATCGCCCGCCGCTCGGCGTCGGTGGTCGCCGGATCCCAGTCGTACAGCCGCCACTGGCGGTTCAGGGGATCGAAGACGTACTGGGTGGCGTATTTCTGGGGCCGGCCCGTGAGGAAGAGGACGCGGTCGATCGCCTCCGCGGCGACGGGGAGGGCCCGATCCTCGCCCTCGCCGGCGAGCGCGAGCGCCAGATCGCGGGCGCGCTCCACGTCCGCCGCCCCATCCGCGTCCTTCAGTATGGACGCGGCGAGGAGCCGATCGGTAGCGCTGGCGAGCTCCCCGGCGTCGAGCATCTCGCCCACCGCGGCGACGCGCTCCGCCCGCCGGCGCGCCAAGGCCTCCGCGCCGCCGGGGGGAGCCGCGGCCCGCTGCTCCTCCCAGTTCTCGGCGTACATCGCCGCCACGCGCTCGGACGGGGTGGCCGGGCCGGCGCAGGCGCCCAGGGCGCCGGGGAGGACGGCGGCGAGGAGAGGGGCGAGGCGGAAGAGGCGGCCCACGGCGCGGATTCTACGCCAGGCGGACCGCAAGCGCCCCGCCGCGGGAGGTGACGCGCACGCTGGTGACTCCGAGGCGCGACCCTTCGGGGCCGCGGAGCCACTCCCCGACCTGCCGGCGGAGGATCGGCTTCTGCTCCCGGTTGCCCCAGCCTCGACCGGTGATGACCAGGATTTCCTCCCGCCCCTGGACCCGGGCCGCGTGCAGGGCCTGGGCGAGGCGCCGCATCGCCTGCGCGGGGGGGAGGCCGTGGAGGTCGACGGAGGGAGGGGAGGTGGAGGCCATGCGGCGGCGATTTTGCCACTTTGTGCTCCCCGGCCGGGGCCAGCCGCGTACCCTTTTCGCTCGCCGGGGAGCCCTCCACGTGCGGAGGGGACCGCCCCGGCGCCCCATCGACTGCCCCCTCCCGTCCGGAGGGGGTGTCGTTCGAACCCAGGCACCGGGGCCCTCGCCCCGCCCGCAGGGGCCATGCCCCGGCGATCCCACCGGACACGACCATGAAGAAGCTCCTCCTCTCCCTGGCCCTCGGCGCCCTCGCCGTCGCCTGCAAGTCGACCGCCGACGTCACCGACACCTCCGCCCAACCCTGCGGCGACGGAAGCTGCTGCACCGAGGGGTCCGAAGAGTGCGGAATGGACGGAAACTGCGCCGAGAAGGCCGCGAAGACCTGCCCCATGACGGGCAAGGAAATCCAGTAGCGCCGCGATTCCCGGCGTCTTTCGAATCCCCGGCGGCGGGGGGAGGCCGATGGCCTCCCCCCGCCGCCGCTCGCTTTCCGCTCCCTCCTGGGCGGCCGGGGGGGGGGCGCGGCGGTGGGTTGACAGGCCGGGCGATGGGCATCCAGAATCATCCCGTGCCTGGGTGCCGCTGGTTCCGGGGAGCGGTCCCGCTGCTCCTCCTGGCGCCGGTCCTTCTCCTCGGATCGGCCCACGCCCTGTTCCACGCCGGCGCAGGATCCGGACCCCGCGGGGAGGGCGATCCGGACCGGACGCCCGCGCTCGCCGAAGCCGGCGCTGTCACGTGTGCGTTGTGCTTCCTGGCTCCCTCCAGCCGCGGGCCGGAGCCTGCGCTGCGGGCCATTCCCGGGGCCCCCCACGCGGCGGCCGTGCTCGCCCTTGCCGCCCCCCGCGCACTTGCGCTCCCCAGCCTGGAGTGCCCGCGGGGACCGCCAGGGGGGGACGGACTCCCCGTCCTGGGCGGCTGAGCTCCGGCGCCCTCCGGCGTGCGAACGCGATCGGATCGACCGAAGCGGGCCGCCCGTCCGTCCCTTCCGGTCCCCGTTCCCCGCCTCTGAGGTGCGCCGTGCACTCCCTCGCCACCACATTCACTCTCTCTCGCCCGGTTCTTCTGCCGCTCCTGTCCGGCGGCCTGACCCTCGCCCTCTCCAACCCCTTCTTCGCCCAGGGGGCCGGGATGACCTCTCCCGGCACGTCCCGCTACTCCTCCTCCGTCCACACTTCCTCTGGGCAGACCTCTCGCTTCACGAGCGAGTTCAACCCGGGCCTGGGGTGCGTGATCGACGCCGTGGTCGATTACGCCGATCCCGGCGAGGGAGCGAGCGGCGGCGACGTCTCGCTGCGGATCTTCGAGCTCAACATCAACGCCTTCATCGATCCTTCGGCCTGGGCCTATGTCGTCGTCACTTCGCATGAGCTCGAGTCCCTCGGTCTGGAGGAGGCGGCCGTCGCCTACATCGGTTTCGAGGGCCACTCGACGCTTCGGGCCGGCCGCTTCTTCGTCGATTTCGGCAAACAGATGCAGACCCACCTCGAGGAGCTCCGCACCCTCGAGCGACCCATCGTCCTCCGCGAGTTCCTGGGGGACGAGCTCGGCGGCACCGGTGTCCAGTACGACACGTGGTTCCCGGCCGGCGACGTTCCGATCCGTTTCTCCCTCGGCGCCTTCTCCAACCTGTTCCAGGCGCACGAGCATGGCGCCGAGGAGCCCGAGCCCGGAGGGGGGACCGAGCCGCTCGTCCCCTCCCGCAAGGACCTCGACGAGTTTTCCCTCACCGCGCGACTGACCGGGCTCATGGAGGCGGGCGAGCGGGGCACCTTCCAGCTCGGCGCCTCCCTGCGGCACATCCCGGAATTCACCTTCGCCTACGAAGCGGACGAGACCCTGGATCGCTCCGGCATGGCGAACTCGGTGTTCGGGCTCGACGCGACCTACGGGTGGGCGAGCGACACGGGGATCCAGACGTTCCTCGGGGGCCTCGAGGTCCTGGCCGCCGCCGGCGACCTCGCCGCCGCGGTGGACGACCCCGGCGATCCGGGGGAGCTCGTCGTGCAGGACGACTCCGCCGCGGGGTACTACGCCTATGCCGACTACGGCTGGACGCAATACGACTCCGCCGGGATGCAGTACAGCCGCGTGGAGGCGCCCGAGGATCCCGATGCGACGCTCTCCGAGCTCGACCTCTACGCGACGCACCACTTCACGGAATTCCGCCGCTTGCGCCTCGGAGTCACGCTGGCCGATTCCGACGAGTCCGGGAGCGAGACCCGGGTGTACCTGCAATTTACCAACTTCTTCGGCTCGCACGCCCACGGGATCAACTGGTAGCCATGAAGATCACGATCCTCCTCTTCGCCCTCGGGCTCTCGGTCTCCATCCGGCCCGCGGCACCCGCCTCCGCCCCCGAGAAGCTCAAAGTCGTCGCCACCATTTCCGACCTCGCCGACATCGCCGGGAAGATCGGCGGGGACCGCGTCACCATCACCACGCTCGCCAAGGGGACGCAGAACATCCACCGCGTGCAGTTCCGCCCCACGCACCTCGTCCGCACCGGCGAGGCCGACCTGTTCCTCCAGATGGGGCTCTCCCTGGAGCACTCCTACGTGCCCGAGCTGCTCCTTGCCGCACGCAATCCGCAGATCCGCCCCGGCGCCCCGGGATTCGTCAACTGCTCCGAGGGATGGGAGCCGGTGGAGGTGCCGGCCGAGATTAGCCGCCGTGACGCGGCGGACGTCCATCCCCAGGGCAACCCCCACTTCAATCTCGATCCGGCAGCGGGGGGATTCCTCGCCGACCGCATTCTCGAAGGCCTGATCCGCGTCGACCCGGATTCGGCCGATTACTACCGGGAGCGCCGCGCGGCGTACGAAACGGAGCTGGCCGCGGCCCGGGAGCGCTGGGCTCCGCTCGTCGAGAAGCTCCGCGGCCGGAAGGTCGTGATCTACCACCAGGACTTCTCCTACTTCGCACGGGCGACGGGCATGACGATCGCCGGCACGTTCGAGCCGAAGATCGGCGTCCCGCCCACCCCCACCGACCTCGCGCGACTGATCGAGCTGATCCGGCGCGAGGGCGTTACGCTCCTCCTCACGGCAAAATGGTCGAACAACAGGAGTGTTCATTTCGTGGCCGAGAAGACCGGCGCCGAGATCCTCGAGGTTCCGGTCATGGTGGAAGGAGTCGCCCACACCGACTCCTGGATCGCGATGATGGACTTCCTGTTCGCGGAAATCGTCAAGCACTTCGCCGCGCGATGAAGCGAGCGAGGATCAAAGGGGCGGCGGAGCGGTGACTTCCCTCATCGCTTTGCGGGCAGCCGCCTTCGGATATGGAGGCCGGCCGGTGATCTCGGGGGTCGACCTCGAGATCACCGCGGCGGCATTCCTCGGCGTCGTCGGTCCCAACGGCGCCGGCAAGACGACGCTGATGCGCGGCCTCCTCGGTCTCCTCCCGCCGCTCCAGGGGACAGTCGAGCGCAGCACCTCCTCTCTCGGTTACGTACCCCAGCGCGAGGGCCTTGACCCCGTGTATCCCCTCTCCGTGCAGGAGGTGGTGCGCATGGGGGCCTACGCCCGGCTCTCGCGGTGGGGCCGCGTGCGCCCGGCCGACGGGGCCCTCGCTCTCGAGTGTCTGGACCGAGTAGGGCTCGCCGACCGGCGTCGCCTGCGCTTCTCCCGCCTGTCGGGCGGCCAGCGCCAGCGCGTGCTGATCGCGCGGGCCCTCCTCACGCGGCCGGAGGTCCTCTTCCTCGACGAGCCGACCTCGGGGGTCGATCTGCCGACCCAGGAGGCGATCCTCGATCTCCTGCGGGACCTGAACCGCAGGGAGGGACTGGCCGTGCTGCTCGTAAGCCACCAATTCGAGGTCACGCGAGCTGCCGCCCGCGAGATCATCTGGGTGGCGGACGGGCGCGTCGGCAGCGTCGAGGGGGTGGATGGGCTGCGGCCGGAGCGCTTCGGTGCGTCCGGACCGCCACCGGCGAGCGGGTCCCGGGAAGAGGGGTAGGGGCAATGGAGATCGGCTGGGGCACGATCTGGGAGCTCTTCCGCTATGCGATCCTCGCGGCAGTCGCGGCAGGGGCGGTCTGCCCGCTCGTCGGCTGCTTCCTCCTCGTGCGCCGGGCCGCCTTCCATGGCGTGGCTCTGCCCCAGTTCGCCGCCGCCGGCGTGGCGCTCGGGTTCGCCGTCCTGCCGGCGTGGATCGACCGCGTGGGGCTCGCCGGGCTCGACTATGTCGAGGCGCTGGAGAGCCCCCACGCCCTGAAGAACTACCTGCTCGCCTTCGCCGCCGCCGCCACCTTCGGCGCCCTCCTCCTCCTCGCCCTCCTCGGGGCGCGCAAGACGACCGAGACCGCCCGCCTGGCCGCCGGCTTCGCCCTGGCGAGCGCCCTGACGATCCTCTTCGGCCTCGCCTCGCCCGTGGGGGGGGAGTTCATCGACTCCCTCCTCCACGGGGAGATCCTCGCGATCGGCCGCCACGAGCTCGAGGTCCTTCTCGGGGCCTACCTCATGGTGGGAACTCTCCTTCTCGTCCGCCGCCACGACCTGTTGCTCGTGAGCTACGACCCCGAGACCGCCCGAGTCCTCGGCAAACGGGTTCGCGCCGGCGAAGCGCTGCTCCTCCTGATCACCGGGCTCACCGTATCCGTGGGCACGCTGATCGTCGGGCCGGTCGTCCTCTTCGGCCTCCTCGTTCTGCCGCCGCTCGCCGCGCGGGGATTCGCATCCTCCATGCGGAGCTTCTTCCTCTGGTCCGCCGGATCGGGGATCGTCGCGGCGGTCGGCGGCGTCTGGACCTCCTTCCGGTTCGATTGGCCCCTGGGCCCGGCCGTCGTCGTCGCCGCCGGATCGCTCCTGGTTCCCGGCTTCCTCGCGGCTAAGCTGAGCGGCGAGTAGGCGAGGGAGCCCGTGACGAACCGGACGAGAAAGCGGCGCGGATACCGGCCCCCGGCCGCGGGCGAGATCGCCCGCCTCACCTTCCACGGCGCGGTGGGGGGCGTCACCGGTTCCTGCTACCTCCTCGAGACCCATGGGAGCCGCGTCCTCGTCGACTGCGGCCTGTTCCAGGGAGGCCGGCGGGAGGAGGCGCGGAACCGCCGCCCCTTCCCCGTCGATCCGGCGGGGCTCGACGCCGTCGTCCTGACCCACGCGCACCTGGACCACTCGGGGCTCGTGCCCAAGCTGGTGGCGGACGGATACCGCGGCCCGGTCCACGCGACGGAGCCGACGGCGGACCTCGTGCGGATCATGTGGCCCGACGCCGGTCACATCCACGAGCATGATGCCCGCCGCGACGCCCGGCGCGCGCTGCGCCGGGGAGCGATGGCGCTGCCGCCCCTCTACGACGTGGAAGACGCCCAGCGCGCCCTCGACCACGTCGTGGGCCATCCCTTCCGCGAGGAGGTGGCGGTCGCCGCCGACGTGGCGGTGCGGTTCCGGCGCGCCGGCCACATCCTGGGGTCGGCCTCGGTCGAAGCCCTGGTCCGCCACGACGGAGTCGAGCGCCGGATCGTCGTCTCGGGCGACCTGGGCCGCGCCACCGAGCCGATCCTCCTCGATCCCGATCCGCCCGCGGAGGCCGATCTCCTCCTCCTCGAGTCCACCTACGGCGCGCGCGACCACCGGGGCCTGGAGGGGTCCCTGGACGAGCTGCGGCGGGTCCTCGTCGCGGCGCGGGAGGCGCGGGAGAACGTCATCGTGCCCGTCTTCGCGGTGGGCCGCGCCCAGGAGATCCTCTTCTATCTCTCCCGCTTCGAGCGCGAGGAGGGCCTGGAGCTCGCTCCCGTGTTCCTCGACAGCCCGATGGCGATCCACGTCAGCGAGCTGTACCGGCGGCACACGGACTGTTTCGAGGAGCCGGTGCGGGGGATCCTCGCCCGCGGCGAGGACCCGCTGGAGCCGCGGAAGCTCGCCTTCTGCCGGACCCCCGAGGAGTCCAAGGCGCTCAACGACGAGCGGGGCATCGTGGTCCTCGCGGCCAGCGGGATGTGCACGGCCGGGCGGGTCGTGCACCACCTGAAGCACGGGCTCTGGCGCGAGGGGACCCATGTGGTGATCGTCGGCTTCCAGGCCCTGGGCACGACGGGGCGGGCCCTCGTGGACGGCGCGCGGCGCGTCTCGCTCCTCGGGGAGACGGTGGCGGTGCGGGCCCAAGTGCACACGATCGGCGGCTTCTCCGCCCACGCCGGCCAGAGCCAGCTCGTGGACTGGTCGGCCCGGCTGCGCACGGCGGGGGCCCGCCTCGCCCTCGTGCACGGCGAGACGAACGAGCGCACGGCCCTCGCCGCCCGGCTGGCGGCACACACGCGCGGCCCGATCCTCCTCCCGCTCCCCGGAGACGCGGCCGGCCTGCGGCGGGACGGGGAGCCGGTCGCGTGGCAGCCCCTGCCGCGCACGACCGCCCGGACCCACTGATCGGATCCGCCGCGGCGCCCCCTACGGCTGGCCCCCGGTCTCGTCCGGCTCCCGGCGGGCTTCCAGCTCGATCAGCTCGAGCCGGATCTTCAGGGCGGCGCCCGGGGGAACGAGAGGCGGTCTCCCGGCGCCGCCATAGCCGAGAGCCGGGGGGACCTGGAGCAGGCGCCGGCCGAAGCGCCGCATGCCGACCACCCCCTGGTCGAGGCCGGCGGGCACCTCGCCCGCCCCGACCACGAAGCGGATCGGTTCGCCCCGATCGAAGCTCGCGTCGATCTTCTCCCCGCCCGCGAGCCACATCTCGTAGTGCACCGCCACCCGATCGCCGGGCGCGGCGCGGGGGCCCGTCTCGGGAACGACGAGATCCTCGATCACGAGCCCGCTCTCCAGGGCGATCGCATCGTACTCGGGTGGGCTGGTGCGCCAAAGGCAGCAGGCGGAGAGCGGAGCGGCGGCGAGGGCGGCGAGGAGCGCGCGGAGAGCGGTCTTCATTCGATCCTTATCACGTCGAGCACGAACACGAGATCGGCGGAGGGAGGAATGGCGCCCATTCCGGCCTCTCCGTAGGCGAGGGCGGCCGGGATGCAGAGGCGCACTTTCGCCCCGCGGCGCGCTCCCTCCAGACCGCGCTCCAGTCCCCGAATGTGCTCGCCGGCGCCGAGGGTGAGGGCGAGGGGGATGCCGGTCCGGTACGTGGAGTCGACCTCCGTTCCCGCCGCGACGAGCGTCGCGACGTAGTGCACGTGGACGCGGTCGCCGATGCCGGCCGGCCGGCCCGCGCCGGGGACGAGGCACTCGACCACGAGGCCGCCCGGGAGCGTGCGCGGCGCCGGATCGGGCGCCGGCGGCTCCTCGACCGGGACCGGGAGCTCGCCGGCCGCAAGGGCCGCGGACGCCGGCGTCCCGTCCCCCGGCGGGCCATCGCAGCCCGCGAGGCCCGCCGGAAGGAGGAGCGCCAGGAGGAGGGGGCGGAGCGGGAGGCGCACGGGAGAGTGGCTCAACTCGCGAGCAGCGAGGCGCCGCACGCGACGTTGACGATGTCCTCCGGCCGGCAGCCGCGGGAGAGGTCCATGAAGGGCTTCGCGAGGCCCTGCACGAGCGGCCCCAGCGCGGAGGCGCCGGCGAGGCGCTCGGTCAGCTTGTAGGCGATGTTGCCCGCATCGAGATCGGGGAACACGAGCACGTTCGCCCGCCCGGCGAGCGGCGAGCGCGGCGCCTTCTTCTCGGCCACCTTCGGCACGATCGCCGCGTCGACCTGGAGCTCGCCGTCCACGAGCAGGGACGGGGCGCGCTGGGCGACGAGGGCGGTCGCCTCGCGGACCTTGTCCACGTCGGCGTGCTCGGCCGAGCCCTTGGTGGAGAAGGAGAGCATCGCCACGCGCGGGGCCTCCCCGACGAGCTTGCGGTGGCTCTCGGCGGTGGCAATGGCGATGTCGGCCAACTGCGCGGGCCGCGGGTTCGGAACGACCGCGCAGTCCCCATAGGTCAGGGTGCGGTCCGGGAAGATCATGAGGAAGCAGGAGGAGACGGTCTTGATGCCCCGCGCCGTGCCGACGGTCCACAGCCCAGCCCGGATAACGTGAGCGGTGGGGGAGTCGCTGCCCCCCACGACGCCGTCCGCCTCGCCGGTGCGGGCGAGCATGCCGGCGAAGACGAGGGGATCCAGGATGTGCTTCCGGGCCTCATCCTCCGTCAGGCCCTTGTGCCGGCGCAGCTCGAAGAGCTCCTCTGCCAGGCGCTCGGTCCGCGGGTCCCGGGCCGGAACCACGACCCCGATCCCCGGCGGCGGAGCGTTCATTCCGGGGTTCTCGACGAGGATGGGAACGCAGAGGCCCTCTCCGGCCAGGATGGCCGCCGCCTGGAGGACGCGCGGGTCGCGGGACTCGGGGAGGACGATCTTCTTCTGGAGCCGGCGGGACTTCTCGCGCAACTCGAGGATGAGGTCCATGATTCGCTCCCCATTCACCCTCGGGGAGGAGGGGTGGCCGCCAGGATCTCCGCGGGCACGTCCAGCACGAGCCGCAGGAGAGCGAGGCCGTGCGTCTTTCCCTGCGCGTCGGTCCGGATGGAGGCCGATCCTCCTCCCCCGAGGCTGTCGGTGAGGATGAAGTTCAGGACGAGCATGGTATCCGCCTCGTAGCGCAGCACGTCCCCCCGATTGATGTCCTTCATGTGCTCCCGCACGACCGCGGCGGTCAGGTGCTCGCGCAGGAAGAGATAGGCGGGGCCCGAGCGAGCCATCACCCCGATGTTCGAACCCGCGCCCTTGTCTCCGGAGCGGGCCGTGGCGAGGCGATGGAGGGGGACGCGCGGCATGGGTGGGGAGGCCTCAACACACGAACACGCTGACCCGGGGAGAGACTAGGTGCTTGGGCACGAGCGCGGGCCAGAAGCCGATGATCTCCCGCGCCTTGGGGCGGCCGCCCGCGAAGCCGGTGACCCCCGGGGGGCCGCTCGTGACGAGGGGGACGAGCTCGGGGCCGAAGCGCTCGATCCGGGCCCGGTCCCGGCCCCGCACGCCCATCCGCAGCACGACCTCGGCCGGGTGGACCCCGCCCGGGATCTCGATGCCCCGGTGGCACACGTTGGCGCCGAGGATCTCCTCGATCTTCTCCTCGGGGCCGTACACGGCGCAGTCCCCGGCAAGCCGTTCCCAGACGATCCGCGCGCAGAGCTCCGCCTTCTCGACCGCGTCGGGGCCGGAGACCACGAGCGTGCCGGTGGACTTCCAGCCGTCGTGGTAGCTGATCGACACCTTGTACGTGGACGTCGGCGGCCCCCCCCGCGCGCCGGACACGAGCACGCGGTCCGGACCCGCCGCGGCGAGGCGGACGGACGTGAAGTCGGCGACGCAATCGGGGCCGAGGTAGCGGTCCGGGCGGCCCATCTCGTAGACGAGCTGGTGGCGCACCGTGTCCGCATCGACCAATCCGCCCGTCCCCGGATGCTTGGTGACCACGAAGGAGCCGTCCGGACGCGCCTCGACGATGGGGTAGCCGATCCGGGCCAGGTTCGGGACCCGCCGCCAGTCGGTGTCGTTGCCCCCCGTGCATTGGGCTCCGCACTCGAGAATGTGGCCGGCCACCGTGCCGGCCGCGAGCAGCGAGTAGTCCCGCGGCTGCCAGCCGAACTCGTGGATCAGGGGTCCGAGCACGAGGCCGGGATCCGTGCTCCGTCCGGTGATCACGATGTCCGCCCCCGCGTCCAGGGCCTCGGCGATGCAGAACGCGCCGAGGTAGGCGTTGGCGCTCGTCACGCGATCCCGCACCCCGGCCAGGGGCTCGCCGGTCTCCAGGTGGCGGAACTCCTCCCCGGCGGCCAGGAGCGCGTCGAGGCGGTCGAGGAGGTCGTCGCCCTCCACCACCGCCACTCGCAGGCCGCTCCGGCCCTGGCGCGCGATGACCGCGGCGATCGCGTCCTTGCAGGCGTGGGGATTCACCCCCCCGGCGTTGGCGATCACCCGGATCCCGCGCTCGGCGAGCCGGGGCAGGATCCGGTCGATCAGGCGCACGAAGTCCGTCGCGTAGCCGGCGTCGGGGCGGCGCGCGCGCTGCTTCTGGAGGATGGAGAGAGTCACCTCCGCCAGGTAGTCCAGCGTGAGGTAGTCGAGCGGACCCTCCTCCACGAGGCGGACCGGGCCGAGGATCGAATCGCCCCAGAAGCCCTGGCCGTTGGCGATGAGGACCGGGTCGCGGGGGGGCACGGCTGAGGGGGGCATGGCGGCGGGGGTCCGGCGTCGCTCCCCACCGCCGCGCCGGGGCGCGCGGGAGCGCCGAGGGCGGGCCAGTCTACGGCCGCCCGCATTCCCGGCAATCCCGGGCGCCGGGCGGGCCGGGCGCCCGCGTCAGCCGCCGCGCACGCGGCCGAGGCCCGTGGTGAGCTCGCCCGTCCCGTAGTGCGTGTTCCGGACGTCGATGTCCCCGAGGCCGGTCCGGACGGCGAGCCGTTCGAGCTGGCAGGAATCGACCTCCACGTCCCCGGCGCCGGTCGTGAGCTCGACCTCCCCGGCCTGGACCCGGGCGAGGGCGAGGTCGCCCTGTCCGGTGCGGACCTCGACCCGCGCGCAGGTCGCGCCGGCGACCGCGGCATCGCCCTGGCCGGTCGAGATCGCCACCTCCCCCGTCTCGCCGAGCTCGGCGAGATCGATGTCGCCCTGGCCCGTTCGCAGGCAGACGTTCCCGGCGACCGCCACTCCCCCGAGGGCGAGGTCGCCCTGGCCGGTGGCGAGGGCGAGGGAGGGTAAGGGATCCCGCGCGAACACGGTGACCTCGCCGAGCGCGGTGCGGAGCCCGCCCCGCGAGCGGGAGGAGAGCCGGCCGTTCTCGTAGACCGCGGTCGCGTCCCCCGGCACCTCCTCCCACAGAACGACCCGGATCCGGTTCTCCCCGGCGGTGGGCTCGACGCGGAGGTCGCCGAACGCGCTCTCCACGGCCAGGCCCGCCGGATCCCAGGCGCCGGCGAGGAGGACCTCCTCGTGGCGTTCCGCGAGCCGGCGTCCGTCCACCCACGGCCCGGATCGGGAATCCCCGCCGATCACGACCACGCACCCGGCGGAAGGGAGGAGGGGAAGGAGGAGGACGGCCAGGGGGAGGAGGGCGCGAGGCATGGCGGGCTCCGGGGCGGATGGGACGAGCAGGGGGCCTCTACGCCCGGCGGGGGGCGCCGTTTCCCGTTTTACGAGCGCGTGGTCACGCTCTGGGCGATCGAGCCCGAGAGCTCGACGGAGGCGTCGACGGAGTGCTTTTCGCCCTCGGCCTCCACGGTGACCGCGAGGTCCACGGCGATCTCGGCGAGCCCGGTGATCTCGAAGGAGGAGAGGAGGCCGCGCTCCACGTCCCACAGGAGGACCCCCTCGCCCTCGTAGTCGAGGGAGAGATCGGCGGCGGAGATGTCGAAGTCGGGCATCTCCTCGCCGGCCTCCTCCGCCGCCATCTCGACGACGGCGAGGAGGATCTTCGTCAGGTCCACGGAGGAGGAGACCTCGAGGCGAAGAGCGATCTCGGCGACCTTCACCCCCTCCTCCTCCCGCGTCCCCTTGTACGTGCACTCGCCCTCCCCCGCGAAGAGCTCCTCCAGGAGCCCCTCGAGGTGCTCGTCGAGGACCTTCTCGAGCGCGGCGCTGTCGACGTCCCCGCTTTCCTCCGGGACGAGGCTCAGGTCGCCCCCGGGCACGACGAGGGCGCCCAGCGCCGCGATGTCGACCTTCCACGCGTCGTTCGCGGCCACGTCTCCCTCCGGCAGGAGGGCGCGGAGGTCCATGTCCTCCTCGAGTCCCTCCAGGAGGGACTGGTCGCCCTCCTCCCCCTCGGCGAAGGTCACGTCGTAGGCGCCCTCCTCGGCGTCCCAGCGGAACACGACCGTCCGCCCCTCGAGGGCGCTCTGGCTCGAGACTTCCTGGCTGTCGCCCTCGCCGGCGGCGCTCGCCGCGAAGGAGAAGACGCCCTCGATCGCGTCGAAGGTCCGCGTCAGCTCCCGGGGCCGGCCCTCGGCGA
Organism: Planctomycetota bacterium; assembly: GCA_040754415.1. Classification (GTDB taxonomy): domain Bacteria; phylum Planctomycetota; class UBA1135; order UBA1135; genus JBFMCU01. Next base: position 12,989 of record JBFMCU010000151.1, on the reverse strand, counting down.
CGTCGCCGTAGACATCGGTCACGGTCACGCTCTGCTCGCCCCCGAAGGAGAGATCGATCGCGCCGATCATCTCGCCGACGTCCTGCCCGTCGGCGAGGATCTGGAGCGAATCGAGCGTGAGATCCGTGGTCAGGGTGAAGGCCTTGGTCAGCGTCGCCGCGGGGGCCGGCGCGAAGCGGGGGGCATCGGCCGGCGCGGCGAGGACGGCGAGGACCGGGAGGAGGAGGGCGGCGGACAGGCGGGGCAAGGCGGGGAGGGGGAGGGAGGCGAGGAGGGGCATGGCGAGGGAGGGTGTCGAGGGTTGTGGGTCAGTCCGCGCGGCCGGTCGCCACGGCGACCGTCATCGTGCCCGACATGGTCATGGCGTTCTCCATCGAGAGCTCCTGGCCGGCGACCGTCATGTCCATCTGCATGTCGATGCGCTGGGTCACCTCGCCCGAGAGATCGAGCGAGTGGACGAGGCCCGCCGCCACGTCCCACAAGAGGACGCCTTTGCCCTCGAAGGCGAACTCCATGTCGAAGGCCCCGATTCTCATGTCGATCTCCTCGCCGCCGGGGGCCTCGATGTTGCCCATCATCTCCTTCATCAGGTCGGTGAGGTCCTTCGCGGAGCTGATCTCCATCGTCAGCTCGATGACGGCGACCTTGACGCCCTCCTCCTCCCGGGTGCCGCGGTAGGTGCCCGAAACCGTGCCTTCCATGTCGCCCAGGGCCTGGTCCAGGGACGGGTGGGGGCCGGATCCCATTCCGAGCTCTTCGGGGTTCTCGGGTTCCAGCTTCAGGGAGCCGCCGGGGGCGAAGAGACCGCGGACGTCCTGCGGATCGATCTCCCACTCGTCGTCGACGGCCACTTCGCCCCGGGGCAGGAACGCGCGCAGGTCCATGTCCTCTTCCAGCCCCTCGAGGAGCGTCTCGTCGCCGCCGGAGGTCGGGGCGAAGGCCACGTCGAATTCTCCGGCCTCGGCGTCCCAGGAGAACACGACGACCTTGTCCAGGAGCTCGCTCTTCGAGGTGACGTCCGTGTCCTGGTCGCCCATCATCTCGTGCGACTGGGAGATGGTCGTCGCCCCGGCGAGCTTCTCGAAGGTGCGCGTCAGCTTGGCGGGGCGCCCGTCGCCGAGCGCGCTGTAGACGTCGGTGACCTGGATGGTCTGATCGCTCGTCGTGCTGATCTCCAGCCCGCCGAACTCCACCGGCTGCCCGTTCTGCGTGAGGCTCATCTCGTCGAGCGAGACCTCCGACTTGCTTGTGAAGGTCTTGGTGAGTGTCGCCCCCTCGGCGGGGTGAAAGCTCACCTCGTCCCCCCGGGGCGAGAAGGCGAGGAGGCCGGGCAAGAGAAGAGCGGACCACAGGATGTACTCTTTGTGTTTCATGATCGTGGCGGCGCACCGCGCCGGGGGGCCGCAAGTCGCGGGGGAGGTTGGAGGGGTCCAGGGACCGGTCTCTACGGTGCCCCGGTCCGGAGATTCCGCCCGGATGCGGCTCCCGGAGCGCTCGAGGGGCGGCCAGTCTATCGATCGCGGTCCGCCGGGGACACGCGCGGGATGGGCCAGGGTGCCCATACGGATCTCGTACGTGGATCGGCCGCCCGGGGTGGGTCCTTGGAGCCGGGGTCCGCGTCGGACAAAATGGGGCCATGAAGATCCGGATCGAGTACTGCACGCAGTGAAACTACACCCCCCAGGCGGCCGGTCTGGCCGCCGAGATCCGGGCGGCCTTCCCCGACGCGCCGCCGGAGGTGGAGCTCGTCCCCTCCGGCGGCGGGGCCTTCGAGGTCTCCGTCGACGGGCGCCAGATCTTCTCCAAGCTCGCGCTGGGGCGGTTTCCCGCCTACAAGGAGGTCCCCCTCCTCCTCAAGTAGGCGAGCGGCCCCCCTCGCCCTGGCGGCCGGCCAAATGCCTCGTATGGGTGAATCGGACCACTAGTCCGGGAAGCTGGCGACCCGGGCCATCAGGAACACGGGCGCGAGGGCCGCGAGGGCGCCGCCCGCCAGGAGGAGCTTCCCGAACGGGTGGCCCAGCAGGGCGGTCGTGTTCACCACCATCGATCCGTCGGCCTCGCCGAGGGTCACGAGGTCGTTCCCCACCAAGCGCGAGACGGCGACGGTGGCCCGCGCCCCCTTCGCGAGATCCAGGTAGGGGGGCAGAACGAGGCCCGGATCGCGGTCCGGGCTCGCCGGCGAGCGCACCCCGTTGGCGAGGGCGCTCGCGACGAGGGCGGCCAGGCCGTAGCCGCCGGGCAGGGCCGCCGCGGTGTCCGTGAAGGACACGGAGAGGAGATCGTCGCGGGGTCCGACCTCCGCCGCTCGGAAGCCGGGATGGGCCGCGAGCCCGGGGCCGGAGCCCGCCGCCTGCTCGATCGCCGCCACCAGGGCCTGGGGGGTCGCCGCCGCCAGGAGCCAGCCCTCGATGAGGGCCAGGGAGGGCTCGAGCGGGATCGGCAGGCCCGGGAACGAGAGGGAGTGGCAGAGGTGCTCGCCGTTCTGCCAGTCCCGGATCCGCACGTAGCCCCGGGCCTCTCCGGTGGCGAGGTCGTTCAGCATCCCCTGGAGGAGATCGCCGGTCGCCCCGAGCTCGTCGCGGCCGCTCACCGCCACGAAGACGACCAGGGAGGCGAGCCCGCCGCCGCCCGTCGTTTCCGAGAGGTAGTAGCCGGCGGTCGTGCCCAGGTGGTCGAAAAGGTCGGCGTCGAGATCGAACCCGAGCATGGCCCGGGCGAGCCCGCGCAGGTCCAGCTCCTCCTGGGGGATCGCCGCCTCGAATTGATCGATCAGGGCGGAGAAATCGGTCTTGTAGAGGGCCGCGGTCGTGGCGTCGGCGGGCACGAGACAGAGCTCCGCGGCGGTGAGGGGCTCGGTCACGAGCGCCCCGGTCCGCTCGGCGAGGGCCGTGTAGTTCACGACCCGGCTGGCGAACCGGAGGCGATCCCGCTCACGGCCGACTGCGGCGGTGACGAGGAGCGGCTCGGTGCCGAGGAGCCCAACCGCCTCGAGCTGCGCCCGCATCGGCTCGGCCGCGGGGCCGGCCTGGGCGAAGACGAGATCGAGGAGGGGCCGCAGCCGGCCGAAATCGAGCTTGAACGCGAGGATCGGCTCCACGCCCGCCGGCAGGTCGAGGGATCCCAGGCCGAGCGCGCCGCAGTCGGGAGCGCCGAGGGAGACCACGAACCGCTCCGGGACATCCCCCGGCACGCCGAAGAAGACCTCCCCGGCGGGGGTGGGAAGGTGGGACAGCCCCGCGATCTCGGCCGGCGAGGCCGGGGCGGGGAGCATCGCGCCCACGACCGCGGCGAACTGCGCGCCGATCGCCTGCGCCTCCGCTCTCGTGCCGTGGACGGTGAGCTGGGCCTCGATCGGCGGGACCGGGGATCCCTCCGCACCCGGGAGCGGGTCGAAGCGCAGCGAGAGGGGCGCGGCGAGCGCGTCGAAGATGAGCCGGAAGAGGGGCCCGGGCACCGCGGGCTTCCCCAGCTCCGCCGGGAGCTCCAGGAGCCGGTCGTCGGCCATCGAGAGGGCCCGGCAGAGCCCCGCGTCGAGGGGATCGGAGAGGAGCGCGTCCCGCCCCGCGCACCAGACGACCAGGGCGTCGTCGTTGGTCATCGGCTCGTCGCCGGCGCGGTTGGAGCGTTCGCTCGCGCAGCCGGCCGCCGCGGCGAGGAGGGGGAGGAGGAACGCGGGGAAGCCGAGATTCTTCATGGCGAGGTTCCGGAGGGGGTGGGGGAAGGGGGAGCCAGGGCGGGCGGGAACAGCCTACTCTCCCGGGGGGTGGGGATTCACCCGCCGCCGGCCCCCGTCCCGGCATTTCGGTGCTGGTGCTTCAGATCCCCGGAGGGGCGACCGAAGCAGGGAAGCGATCCCCGATGATCCAGCCCGATCCCCGCCCCCGGCACGATCTCTTCGTCGGCCGCCAACCGATCTACGGCCGCGACCTGGAGCTCTACGCCTACGAGCTCCTGTATCGCGGCGACGACGTCGACTTCGCGGACTTCACGGAGGGGGATCAAGCGACTTCCCAGGTCCTGCTCAACACCTTCACCGAGTTTGGCCTCGAGCGGGTGGTGGGGGACCACCTCGCCTTCGTCAACCTGACCCGCGGCTTCATCACCGGCGAGTATCCGCTCCCCGTGCCCCGCCACCGCGTGGTGCTCGAGATCCTCGAGGAGGTAGAGCCCGATCCGGAGGTCCTCGATGGCCTGCGCCGCCTGCGCCGGGCGGGGTTCCGGATCGCCCTGGACGACTTCGTCCTGTGCGAGGAGCGGGAGAGGTTGCTGCCGCTGGCGGACATTCTGAAGGTGGAGGTGCACGGCCTGGGCGATCGGCTCATCCGGGATCGCCGGGAACTCCTCGGCCCGTTCGGCTGCCAGCTCCTGGCCGAGAAGGTGGAGACGAGGGAGCAGTTCGATGCGTGTCGCGCCGCGGGATTCGACCTCTTCCAGGGGTTCTTCCTCGCCAAGCCCAACCTGATCAAGGGCCGGAGCATCCCCGCCTCGCGCCTGAACCTGCTCCGGCTCCTCGCGGAGCTGCAGGATCCCGCCGCCAGCTTCGACCGGGTGCAGGAAATCATCGCCCAGGACGTCGCGCTCTCCTACAAGCTGCTCCGGCACATCAACGCGGCTCGCTACGGGATGCCGCGGCGGATCGAGTCGATCCGCGAGACCGTCGTCTACCTGGGGCTGACGACGGTGCGCAACCTGGCCTGCCTCTTCCTCCTGTCGAACGTCGAGGACAAGCCCCACGAGCTGGTCACGACCTCGATGCTGCGGGCCAAGATGTGCGAGCTCCTCGCCCGCGCGGCGGGGATCTCCGCCCACCAGGCGTTCTTCACGGCCGGCCTCTTCTCGACCCTGGACGCGTTCATGGACCTTCCGATGGGCGCGGTGCTCGACAAGCTGCCGCTGGCGGAGGACCTGCGCGCCGCCCTCCTCTCCCGCGAGGGGAAGATCGGCGAGGCTCTCGCCTCCGCCCTGGCCTACGAGCGGGGGGACTGGGACGCCGTCCTGTGCCTCGGGCTGCCGCGGACGGAGATCCGCACCGCCTTCCTCGATGCGGTCCAGTGGGTGGACGAGGTGAACCGGGAGATCTCGAGCACGGCCCTCTGATCGGCGACCGCGGGGCCGGGAAAGGGGAGCGCGCCGTTGACCCGTGCGGGGTCAACCGCTATCCAGAGGTCCGAGTCCCCCGGCTGCCCAGATGATCGACACCCCCCGCCTCAGCCTCGGTCGGCTCGGGGCCTATCGCCGCCTGTTCGGCCTGGCGAGGAGCTCCGCCACGGACAATGGCCGCGACACCGCCCGGGCGATCTGCATCGGCAGCGGAAAGGGCGGGACGGGCAAGAGCGTCGTGGCCACGAACCTGGCCGTGCACCGCGCCCGGGCGGGGGAGCGGGTGCTCCTCGCCGACATGGACGCGGGGCTCGCCAACGCCCATCTCCTGCTCGGTCTCGCCCCCGAGTACGACCTCTCCCACGTCTTGACCGGCGAGGTCCGGGCGGAGGACGCCCTCGTGGAGGGCCCCCATGGCCTCGCGCTCCTCTCCGGCGGAGTGGGGCGCGACCTCCTCGCCAACCCCACGCGCCGGGAGCTGGATCGGCTGTTCCGGGCCCTGCGCCCGCTGGAAGGCCAGTTCGACCTGATGGTGGTCGACCACGGCGCGGGCCTGGGGTACGCCATGGTGACCCAGCTCGCGGCGACGAGCACCCTGCTCCTCGTCACCCACCACGAGGCGACCGCCCTCTCCGATTCCTATGCCCTCTACAAGCGGGCCCACCTCGTCAACCCCTACATCCGGGTGGGGCTCGTGGTGAACCGCACGCCGACCCAGGAGAAGGCGGAGTCGGCCTGGGAACGCTTCCGGGCCGCCTCCCAGCGCTTCCTCGGGCACTCTCCCGAGTGGGTGGGGTGGGTCCCCGCCGATCCGGCCGTGCCGCGCAGCGTCGAGGCGCGGGTTCCCGTGGTCCTGCTCGAGCCGGCGAGCCCGGCCGCCCGGGCGCTGGCCTCGGTCGCGGAATGGGGGCCCATCGACCACGCCAAGTGCGAGCGACCCTTCTTCGACCGGGCGCGCGCCGCCCTGCGCTGAGAGAGCGAGCGAGAATCGCTCGCGAACGGAGCGCGGAGCCGTCAGGCGATGCGCTAAAGGGCATCGAAGAGGCTGGAGCGGGGATTCCCGCTCAGCCTCTGATCCGCCCCGTCGAGGTCCGCCGCGGGGCGCAGCCAGGATTCCGTTGCACGGAGCCGGGCCAAAGAGGATAACCGCGCCCGTCCTCCCGACCGCTCCGATCGATCTCCCGCGCATGCATACCTGGGCCCTCGCGAACCAGAAGGGTGGGACCGGCAAGACCACGACCGCGATCAATCTCGCGGCCTCCCTGTCCCGCCTGGGGAAGCGGGTCCTGCTCGTGGATCTCGATCCCCAGGCGCATGCCACGCTCGGGCTGGGATGGGCGAGCGACCTCCACCCCTCGATCGCCCGCGTGTTCCGCGCCGAGGCGCGGCTCGCGGAGATCGTCACCGCCGCGCCGGGCGGGTTCCACCTCGCGCCCTCGAGCCTCGATCTCGGCGCGTTCGAGGAGATGGCGGAGCGCATGATCGGCCCCGAGCAGATCCTCTCCCGCGAGCTCCAGCAGGTCGCAGGGCGCTACGACTGGGTGCTCGTCGACTGCCCTCCGCGCGCGGACGGCGTGCTCACGGCGAACGCGATCCGCGCCGCCGATACGGCTCTCCTCGTCGTGGAGACCGGGGCCTTCGCCCTGCAAGGGGCCCACCGCGCGGGCGAGATCTTCCGCGAGATCGCCCGCGACATGGGCCGGGAGATCGAGCTACGCATCGTCGCCACCCTGTTCGATCGCGGCACGCGCTTCGCGCGCGACCTCCTGGTCGGGATGCAGGCGCGCTACGGGGATCGGCTCCTCGAGACGGTCGTGCGGCGCAGCGTGCGGCTGCGCGAGGCAGCCGCCTACGGCGTGCCGGTGACCGAGCTCGATCCCTCCTGCGGCGCGGCGTCCGATTTCGACGCCCTCGCCCGCGAGATCCTGGCCCGCGTTCCGCCCGTCCCGGCCCGCCCCTTGGAGCCTCCGGCCGCCGGTTCGCGCCCCCCGGCGCGGCCCGTTCCTCCTTCCTCCTCCGTCCCCATCCCCCCCCCCGTTCCGGCCCCCGTCCGGGTCGATTGAGAGGGAGCGGCCCCATGGATGCCCTCGCGCTGCTCTGCAACCTGCACGCCGACGGACCCACGACCCTCCACCGCCTCCGCGTGGCGGGCTTCGATTCCCTGGACGACGTCGCGAGATGGGATCCCGGGGAGCTCGCCACGCTTCTGGGCTGGAGCGAGAAGACGGCCGGGCGCTTCCGCCGCGAGGCCCGCCTGCTCGCGGAGCGGCTGGAGGAAGCCGACCGGGACACGCTGGATGCGCCGGAGGAGCGATGGGACGCGCCGGTCTCCGCTCGCCGTCCGCCCCCGCTCGCCGAGCGCGCTTCGGTGGTCTTCCCCGCGCCCTCGCCGCCTCCCGCCCCCGCCCCGGTCGCCGGCCCCGTCGGGCGGCCCCTGGCGGGTCTCTCCGCGGAGGGGCTCACGCCGGAGATCGTGGCCGCCCTGGCCCGCGCCGGGGTCCTGACGGTGGAGGATCTCGTCGACGGAGACCTCCTCGAGATCGCCGGCCTCCTCGGGATCGGCTACACGCGGCTGGCGCGCCTGCGCTTCCTCGTCCGCCGCGGGCTGGAGACCCTCGAGCGGGGGCCGGGCGTCGAGCGGGAGATCATCCCCGCGCGCCCCCCCGCCGGGGACCGGCTGGAGGCCGCCGGCCCCTTCGCCTGACGCCGTATCACCGGCCCTCGAAGTCGGCGAGGCGTTTGCGCCACTCCTCGTTGTTGGGCTGCAACTCGATGCAGCGGCGAACGAGCTGCAGGGCCTCCTCCGTGTTCCCGAAGGCGAAGAGGCAGCAGGCGAGGGTGTCCACGACGTTGGCATCCAGAGGTAGGACCGCCACCGCCCGGCGGGCGAGCTCCACGGCGAAGGCGAGGTCCGCCGGCCCGACCTCCGCCCGCCATTCGTAGATCCCCCAGGCGAGGTTGTTGCCCACGATCCCGATTTCCTCCGGCGGGACGAGCTCCCAGGCCCGGCGGGCGGCGGCGAGCCAGCGCGTGCGGTGGGCCGTCTTCTCCTCGGCCGTGCGCGCCCGCGACATCAAGCGGCTCTCGAGCCGGTGGATCTCGAGCCAGGCCGGGTAGACGAGGACGGCCTCGCGCTCGCGGGCCACGAAGGCGTAGAGCGGGGAGGGATCGAGGCTGCGGCGGGCCTGGCCGAGGAGCTTCGCGAGCGCGATCCGGCGCGAGGTCAAGCTCTTCTCCTCCGGATCCAGCCGGCGGATCGCGGCGAGATGCTCACTGTAGCCCGCCTCGTCGCCCAGGGCCCTCAGCTTCCTCGCGAGGGCGTAGTGGGCCTCGAGGTCCGTCGCGTCCTCCGCGAGCCGGCGGCGCAGGGCCGAGACGGTCCCCTCGTCCCGCAGGATCCGCCGGAACTCCCCGAGGAACGATGGCGCGGAGATGTAGCCGAAGACGAAATCGCGCACCGTCCCGGTGGGCTCGAGGAAGAGCATCATCGGGGGCTCGCTGACGCCGTAGCGCGCCGCGAGTCCCCGGCCGCCCGCGGTCTCCAGGTCGATCGCGAAGCACAGGATCTCGCGGGTCGCCGCGATCACGGCCGGGTCGGAGTAGGTGTCCGCGTCCAGCCGCCGGGATTCCGCGCACGATGCGCCCCGGAAGTGGAGGAGGACGATCCGGCGCTTGGCGGCGGCCTCCCTCCAGAGCTCCTCCCAGCTCCCCGCGAACCAGTCGAGCGTCCCGGAGTCGCCGCCGGTGAGCGCGCCCGCCGGCGCGCTCACCGGTCCGCCGGGCGAAGGCGAGGCAGGCGCGGCGAGGACCACCAGGGCGAGGACCGTCGTGATCATCGGAGAGCGGGAGCGGGCCCCGCCGGCGGAGCCCTCCCCGGAGAATCCTAAGCCCCTCCTCGACGTTCGCCAGGGACGGCTGGCGGGTCTCCCGCGGTCTTGCAGGATCCGAACATGCGGCGCGCGCGGGAGGCCGGGACGGCCCCCGCCCCGGCGCGGTTCCGATTGCCCCGCCGACTCCGTACCATGCCGGTCTCGACACGGGCCGAGGACCACCGGACCGTTCCCCCCCTCCCCGCTCCCCGCTCCCCGCACGATGTCGACCACCTCCGTCGCGCACCTGATCCCCGAATGCGCCGACCGCCCCGGGGATGATCCGATCTTCGCCCTGAACGCCCTTGCCACGCGCCGAGCGGAGGCGGGGGAGGACGTCCTGAACTCGACCCTGGGGGCCCTGATGAAGGACGACGGGCGGCTCGCCGTCATGCCGTCGTTCTTCGCGGCCGTGCAGGCGATCTCCCGGGAGCAGGCGGCCGCCTACGCCCCGATCTCCGGCCCGCCCGTCTTCCTGAACGCGGTCGTCCAGGACCTCTTCGAGGGCGGGCCCCTCGCCGCCCACGCCGTCGCCGCCGCGACCCCCGGCGGCACGGGCGCCTGCCACCATGCCATCGTGAACTTCCTGGAGCCCGGCCAAGAGCTGCTGACGACGTCCTACTTCTGGGGCCCCTACGGCATCCTCGCCCACCACACGCGGCGCGGTTGCCGGACCTTCCGCATGTTCCGGGCCGACGGGGGGCTCGACACCGGAGCCCTGGCCGCGGCCCTCGACCGTCACGTCGAGAAGCAGGGCCGGGCCCTCGTCGTGATGAACACGCCGTGCCACAACCCGACCGGCTACTCCCTCGACGACGACGACTGGTCCCGCCTGGTGGACGTCCTCGCCGCCGCCGCGCGCCGCGCCCCGGTCACGCTCCTGCTCGATCAGGCCTACGCGAAGTACGCCGCCCCCGGCCCGAAGGGCTGGCTGGGGCACGTGGAGCGGCTGCTGGGGCAGGTGACCGTGCTCTTCGCGTGGTCGGCCTCGAAGGCCTTCACCCAGTACGGCTCGCGCATCGGCGCGTGCGTGGCCGTGGAGGCCGATCCCGCCGAGCGGGCCGCGATCAAGAACGCGCTCGGCTACTCGTGCCGGGGAACCTGGTCGAACTGCAACCACCTCGGGATGCTCGCCGTCGCCCGTCTGCTCACCGATCGCGACCTCCGCCGCCGCTCCGAGGAGGAACGGGACGAGCTGCGGCGGCTGCTCTCCGCGCGCGTCCAGGCCTTCAACGCCCTCGCCGGGGCCCGCGGGCTCTCCTATCCCCGCTACGAGGGCGGCTTCTTCGTGACCGTCTTCACCCCCGACGCCGACGCCACGATGCGGAGCATGCAGGAGGAGGGAGTCTTCGTGGTGCCCCTCGACGGCGCGGTGCGCGTGGCGATCTGCGCCACTCCGGTCGTGCGGATCCCCCGCCTCGTGGACGCCCTGGCCCGGGGCGTGCGCGCCGCCGGGGGGTGAGTGGATGAGGATCCGGCGGTTCCCCCTTCTCGCCCTGGCCTTCGCCCTCCTCGCGCGCGGAGCGCGGGCGGGCGAGGGAGAGCTCGCCGAAGGGCGCCTCGATCTCCTCGTCTACTTCACCTACCCGGAGGCGGATCCCGCCGGGTGGGAACCGGTCTTCACCGAGTACTCGAAGCTGCTCCTCAACGCGACCGAGGGCGGCGTGCAGCTCGGGACGGTGCGCTTCACCGTCGGGCCCGACCTGATGGACCAGGCGGATATCTGGGTGCTCGACGGTTTCTCCGGCGCCCGGGCCCATCTCTCCGGGCTGGGAGTGCCCGGGAGGCACATCACGATCTCCCAGGTCCACCGCTCGACCGGCGGCGCGGCCCTCGGCCAGTTCGGGCTCGCCCACGAGACGGGCCATTACGTGTGGGGCGTCTACGACGAGTATCGGGGCTACATCGGGGACACGCCGGGCACGCACTTCGCCCACTACTGCGTCTCGCCGTTCGGCAACGTGTGCTGCCTCATGGACGGGGGCAGCACCGTCTACCCCAACCACCTGCGGACCGAGTTCTGTACGGACTACGCCGCCGGGTTCCCGACGACCCGCCACTTCCCGGGCACGACCGACGCCCAGGGGAACGCGATCCGCACCGACCAGGAGTACATCCTCGGGTGCTCCTGCTGGCGCCGGATCGAGCGCTCGGCCGTGGGCGGCCTCCACCATCCCTTCGCCGATCCCTCCCCGGATCCGCCGCCCCACGCCGACGTCGCGTTCGACTATTCCCGCTACCAGGGGCGCCTGGGGATGGGGCTCGTGATCGACACCTCGGGCAGCATGGCCGAGCTGGACAAGCTGGCGAACGCGATCCTCGGCGCCCAGGCGGGGGTGGGGCTCCTGCGGGAGGGCGAGTTCCTGACCATCGTCTCCTTCGCCGACGCGCCCGCCGTCGTCTTCCCGGCCCGGAGCGTGACCGACGCGCGCAAGGAGGACGCGATCGCCGCCCTCGCCGAGCTCACCGCGGGGGGCGAGACCGTGATCGGGACCGCCGTGCTCGCCGCGGTGAACCAGTTCACGGAGGTCGATGGCGCGAAGGAGTTCCTGGTCGTGGTGACGGACGGCGTCAGCCACGAGCCGGACATCGACGATCCGGCGGTGCTCGCCGCGCTCCTCGCCGGGGAGCACGCCGTCTTCGCCATCGCGCTCGGCGCCTTCCCGGAGGACGAGGCCCTCCTCGCGGTCGCCGATCTCACCGGGGGCCAGTACTTCCGGGCCACGAGCGCCGCGGACCTGCCGGGGATCTTCGCCACGATCTTCGCCATCGCCGGCTCGGGCACCGCGGTGGCGGAGGACTTCGCCGCCTCGCTCGATCCGCTCGCCAGCCGGGTGCGGGACGTCGCGGTGGGGGAGAGCGCCGAGAGCGTTCGGGTGACCGTGAGCCACCCCCCCGGCGCGGACCTCGGGCTCGTCCTCGTCGCCCCGGACGGGACCCTCTACGAGTTCGACGATCCTCCCGGCGGGACGGAGGTCTTCGGGAGCGCGGTCCAGAAGACGATGCGCGTCCCGGCGCCCGCGCCCGGGACGTGGCACGCCGAGATCCGCGAGTCCCACGGGGTCGCGGCGACCTACGACCTCCTCGGGTTCGTCGAATCCACGACGCTCGACGTGACCACCCGGGCGGCCGCTCCGCTCGTCGTCTACCCCGATCCGATGCAGGTCGAGGTCGCGGTCGTGGCCGGGGTCCCGGTGGGGGGGGTCGACGTCACCGCCCGCGTGATCCGACCCGACGCGACGGAGGTCCCGGTCGCGCTCTTCGACGATGGGCTCGCCGTGCACGGGGATGCCAAGCGCGACGACGGCGTGTACGGCGCGCTCTTCACCGCCTTCGCCGGCGACGGCTCCTACCTCTTCGACGTGGAGGCGGTGAACGTCGACGGGGGGGCGGCCTCGAACCTCGAATGCGGTTGGTACGGGACCAGGCGAGCGGCGGCGGGCACGCGCGAGGAGGGACAGGGGTGGGAGCCGATCGCTCCGTTCACGGCGCGGGCCAAGCACGTCGTGCGCCTGACCGGCCAGGAGGGTCCGCCCGTGCCCGGCACGGCACGCCTCGCCCCGCATGGCGGCCTCGACCCGGCCGCCTCCGTCGACATCGATCTCTCCCCGCCCACGCCGGTGGCCGGCTTCTCCCTCGAGGTCTCCCCCGACGAGCCGCTCTGGCTGGATCGCCTGCGGGTGGCGGTGGCGGACGGCGGGGCGGACCCTTCCGTGCTCGAGGGCATGGCGCTGCACCGCGACGCGGACGGGGACGGCGCGCTCGACGGGCCGTCGATCCCGGTGGGCGTCGCGCGGTGGGAGGCGGCGGGAGAGCTCGTCTTCGCCGGGGAGAGCGCGCCGCTCGCCCTGCTCCCCGCCGGCGAGACGGCGCATTTCCTCCTGACCCTGGGCCGGGCCCCCGCCGCCGCGCCGGGGGGAGGGACACTCGCGCCGCCGCCGCCCGCCGCACCGCGCCGGATCCCCGCCTCCCGCGCCGCGGGCGCGCTGATCCTCTTCCTTCTCGTTCTCCTCTCGCTCG
>JBFMCU010000150.1:0-31819 GCA_040754415.1 Planctomycetota bacterium | reverse complement strand
CACCTCGCGCTCGTCCCTCCTGCCGCGCCACTCCCGCAACCTAACCAGGGTGGTCGACGAACGCCAGTCCCCACTCGGAATCCCGACCCGGCCAGGGGTTACGGCAACTTGCCGGAGCCCTGGCCGGTGACCCCGCCCCGGGCGTCTGGTCAGGGCTGCCCCCCAGGGGCCACCATCGCGGCGAAGCGGGGGTCCGGACCGCCCCCCCCGCCCTGGAGCGCTGATCTTCCCGCCGGAGAGTGGACACCCACGAGCCCGCCGGGGGGAAGCCAGGGACCCCCCTCGGCAGGGAGGCGCCTGCTCCCATCGCCGGCTCAGCGGAGCCGCGCCGCGAAATGCCGCAGCGCCTCGTCGCGCATCGTCCAGCCGCCGGCGCCCACCTCCTCCCGGGCCCGCGAGGCGGCGGGGGCGGCGGGGTCGATGCCGGCGGCGGCGAGCAGGTCCTCGTAGCCGGCCAGCGGCGGCGGATCGCCGTCGCGGCGCAGGATGCGGATCGTGACGTCGACGAGCGGGAAGTGCGCGCGAGAGACCTCGTGGTAGGAGCCGCGGCGGTGGACGATCTCCCCGTAGATCGCGACCTCGGGGCCGCGGAAGGTGCGGTAGAGGAAGGCGGGGCCGGGCTCGGCGAGGACGAGGAAGCGCGGGAGCTCGGCGGCGGGCGCGGTGGCGAGGCGCACGGCCCAGTGGGCGATGCGGGGCTCGGGCGGGAACACGACGCTGCCGATCATGTCGCCGGTCACCGCGGCGGCGGCGAGGGGGATCCGGCCGCCCGGGGCGCGCGTCGCGCGATACCAGGAGAGGCCGTTGTTCGTGAGCTGATCCCAACCGCCGCCGAGCAGGACGACATCGCCTGGCGTCACGTGGTCGACGACGAACTGATGCACATCGGCAAGCTCGGGATGGCCTTCGAGCTCCCACTCCACCATCCCCGGGAGCCGCAGGTGGAGGAGCGCGATGCCCGGGACCGCCGCCACGCCCAAGGCCGCCCACGTCATCGTCCGCGCGTGGCGGCGCTCGGCGGGAAGGTGGCGCCACAGGAGCATCGCCGCCCCGAGCAGGAAGACGCCGATCGCGGCGGCGGCGAGGGATCCGCCGAGGTAGGAGACGAAATCGGAGTAGCGGGCGGCGAAGTCGTCGACGTAGGCGCCGGGCGCGAGCCGCATCCCCCAGTGGTCGGCGCGCAGGCCGTGGAGCCAGGCGAGCGGCCCGCGGACGAGATCCAGCGCCCGTGCCGGGGCGAGCGACGCGACGAGCCCCGCGGCGGCGCCGAGCGCCCCGCCGAACCACAGCAGGAGCCCGCGGGCGGCCGGGGCCCCTGCGCGCGGCGCGGCGAGGCGCCCGCTCGCGCTCCGCACCCACTCCGGCAGCGCGACGGCGAGGAAGAGGAGGAAGATCGGCGCCTCGACGAGGTTGTAGCGGAAGTGATAGCGGCCGCGCACGGCGTAGAAGACGGCGCTCGCCACGGCCCAGAGCCACACCGCCCGCACCGCCGGATCGCCGCGCCGCCGGGCGAACGCGATCGCCGCGGCGAAGGCGAGCAGGCCCACCGCCAGCCCGGGCGCGTACTCGACGATCCACGTCAGGAGGAAGTCGAGGAGGATCGTGCGCGGCGTCCCCAGAAACGGGTGGCGCAGGCTGTCGCCGAGGGCGGCGAGCTTCGCCGGGTGCGCGAACCACAGGACGACGATCCCCCCCGCGAGCAGGAGCATCGCGCCCGCGCCGCTCCGGAAGAGGGCGCGGAGCGAGAAGCGCACGCGCAGGAGCTCGGCGACGCCCAGGCACAGGGCGAGCCAGCCGCCGTGGTCGTACTTCGTGAGCACTGCCGCGCCGAGCGCAAGACCCGCGAGCAGGGCGCGGCCGCGCGGGTGGCCGCGCTCGAGGGACCGCAGATAGGCGAGAACGGCGAGGAAGCAGAAGAAGACCGCCGCGCCGTCGGCCAGGCTCTGGGCGGAGAACGTGAGGAGGTTCGGGGCCGAGAGGAGGAGGACGACGGCGAGGAGCCCGCTCGCCGCCCCGCCGTCCGGCGCGCGGGGCCGGGCGAGCCGCCGCGCCAGGGCGAAGGACACCGCGCACGTCCCGAGGAGGAGGAGCACGGAGGGCAGGCGCGTCGCGAAATCCGACGGGCCGAGGAGCGCGAAGACGGGCGCGACGCACCAGGCGTGCACCGGCGGATACCAGCGCAGGTGAGGATCGACGGGCGGGTGCCAGGGCGCGGGGAAGTAGCTGTCGCGGGCGAAGGCGAGGAGGTGCCCGGCCTCGAGGTGCTCGTAGAGCCGCAGCGCCTCGACCGCGTGCACCGCCTCGTCGGCGTCCATGGCCCAGCGGGTCGCGGCGACGATTCGCCCGAGCCGCAGGCCGGCGAAGAGGGCCAGGAGGAGCGCCAGGCCGGCCGCGAGCGCGGTCGGACGGGGAATCGTCCTCATCGCGCCGCGTCCTCGCCGTCCGGAACGGTCTCCGCCGCGAGCGGGCGGATCTCCGCGGCATAGGCCAGCGTCCCCGGGCCCGTCGCCTCCGCGAAGACGCGCTCGAAGTTGGCCCCGAGGATCCCGCGCGTCTCCTCGGCGCCGAAGCCGTGCCCGAGGAGGAGCTCGGCGAGCGCGCCATAGCGCGAGGCGTCCTCGATCCCCTCCGGCCCGCGCTCGATCCCGTCGAAGTCGGAGCCGAGGCCCACGTTCGCCGCGCCCGCCACCTCGGCGGCGTGGGCGATGTGGGCGAGGAGCCGCGCGGCGGGGAGCGGCGCCTCCTGCGCCGGCGCGAGGAAGGGCGGGTGGAACACGATCCCCACCACGCCGCCGCGCGCCCCGATCCGCCGCAGCGCCTCGTCGCTCAGGTTGCGGGGGTGGTCGTGGAGGGCGCGGCAGCCGGAGTGGCTCGCGATCGGCGGGTGCGCGGCGACCTCGAGCACGTCGAAGACGGCGCGCTCGCTCGCGTGCGAGAGGTCGGCGAGCACGCCGAGCTCGCCCATGCGCGCCACGACGCGCCGCCCGAAGGCGCCGAGCCCCGCCGGCACGCCCTCCCCCGCCCCGTCCTGGCACGAGCGGATCCAGGAGAGGTGGTTGTTCCAGACGAGCGTCATCGCCCGCAGGCCATGGGCGAAGAGGAAATCGAGCTTCGCGAGGTCCTCCTCGATCGCGTGCCCGCCCTCGACGCCCGCGACGGCGGCGAGGCGACCTTCGGCCCGCGCCGCAGCGAGCGCGCGGGCGTTCCCCACGAGCCGCACCCGCGAGGGGTGGCGTGCCGCGAGCGCGTGCAGGGCGGCGAGCATGGCCCGCGCGCGGGAGAAGGCGCCGGGGAGGAAGCGCGCGGGGTCGACCCAGCAGGCGAAGACCGCCGCCCCGAGCCCTCCCTCCCGCGCCCGCTCCAGATCGAGCTGGCCCGGCCCGCGAACGCCGAGGTCGTGGCCCTCGTCGAGCGCGCGGCCGATCGAGTCCACGTGGGCATCGAAGACGGCGTGGAGCTCGACCAGGGAGCGGGCGAGGGCGGCGGCGGACATCGCCGGGCGAGGGTACGCGGGGGGAGGCGGGGGCGATCCGACTTTTGCCGCGGCTCGCCCCGCCCGGAGACGAGGGGATCCCGGCCCGGCCGCCCCCTGTCAACCTGACAGCCAAGGTGCCCGCGTGCCGCCGGCTCTGCCCAACTGGCAGCCGAGGAGGGAGGGGGCGGGCGCCGGGAGGCGGCCCGTTGCCGGAAGCCTCGGCTGGCAAAGGACTTGCGGCGTCCGCCGGCCGGGACACGGCGCGGCCCTCACGGCACAGGCTTTGCTCTGCCTCGGCACCCCACGCGCCGGGCCCCGGCCCGCGGTCCATGATCCCTCCCCGCACGATCCTCCTCGCCGACGACGACCTCGAGGTCCGCCTCGGCGTGGCCGACCTGCTCGGCGGCATCGGCCTGCACGTCGTCCACGCCGAGGACGGGCTGGAGGCGGTGCGGATCGTCCGCGTGGAGGCGATCGACGCGGCGCTCCTCGACATGTACATGCCGGGCTGCTCCGGGATCGAGGCCCTGCCGCTCATCCACGGGGTGCGGGCCGGGCTGCCCTGCATCGTCTACTCCGGCCGCTGGACCCCCGATCTCGAGCGCGAGGTGCTCCGGGCGGGGGCGGTGGCCTGCCTGAAGAAGCCCGTCGAGCCGGACCTCCTGCGCCGGGAGATGTTGCGCATCCTCGGCCTGGGTCCGGGGGGGGCGAACCCCCGCGCGCCCGGGGGGCTGAACTGATCCGCACCCGCGTCGCGGCCCACCGCCGGCGCCTCGCCATCGAATCCACTCCCTCACCGAAGACCGAAGACTCCAGAGAACCCAGGAACGAAGACCATGGCTACCAAGACCAAGCTGAACATCCATCCTCTCGGCGATCGCGTCCTCCTGCAGCGCGCCGAAGCCGAGGAGAAGACGGCCGGCGGCATCCTTCTGCCCGAGAGCGCCAAGGACAAGCCGAAGGAAGGCCGCATCATGGCCGTCGGCAACGGCAAGACCCTGGACAGCGGCGAGCGCCAGCCGATGACCGTCAAGGTGGGCGACCGCGTCCTCTTCAGCTCCTACGCCGGCACCGAGGTCAAGTACCAGGGCGAGGAGTACCTGATCATGAGCGAGAGCGACATTCTCGCCGTCGTCGGCTGACGCCGTTTTCCGACCGCGAAGGAACCTCTACCGAGCATTTCAGCCATGGCCAAGCAGATCAGCTATGACGCCGAGGCGCGCGAGCACATCCGCACCGGCGTGAACAAGCTCGCCCGCGCGGTGAAGATCACCCTCGGACCGCGGGGACGCAACGTCATCATCGAGAAGTCCTTCGGCAGCCCCACGGTGACCAAGGACGGGGTGACGGTCTCCAAAGAGATCGAGCTGGAGGATCCCCTGGAGAACATGGGCGCCCAGCTCGTCAAGGAAGTCGCCTCCCGCACGAGCGACGGGGCCGGCGACGGCACGACAACGGCCACCGTGCTCGCCGAGGCGATCTTCGAGGAAGGGCTGCGCAACGTCGCGGCGGGCGCGAGCCCCTTGAGCCTGAAGCGCGGGATCGACAAGGCGGTCGACGCCGTCGTCGCCAACCTGAAGAAGCTCTCCAAGCCCGTGAAGGGTCGCGAGGAGATCACCCAGGTCGGCACGATCGCCTCCAACGACGATCCGGAGATCGGCAAGATGATCGCCGAGGCGATGGAGAAGGTCGGCAAGGACGGCGTCATCACCGTCGAGGAAGGGAAGAGCCTGACGACCGAGGTCGAGTGGGTCGAGGGGATGCAGTTCGACAAGGGCTACCTCTCCCCGCACTTCATCACCAACCTGAAGAGCATGGAGTGCGTCTTCGAGGACGCCTACCTTCTGGTCCACGAGAAGAAGATCTCCTCGGTCAAGGACATGATCCCGCTCCTCGAGGACGTGATGCGCAGCGGCAAGCCCCTCGTCCTCATCGCCGAGGACGTCGAGGGCGAGGCCCTGGCGACCCTCGTCGTGAACCGCCTGCGCGGCGCCTTCCCGTGCGTCGCCGTCAAGGCTCCGGGATTCGGCGATCGCCGCAAGGCCATGCTGGAGGACATCGCGATCCTCACCGGGGCCACGGCGATCATGGAATCCACCGGGGCCACGCTCGAGTCCGTGAAGCTCGCCGATCTCGGCCGGGCCAAGAAGGTGGTCGTCGCCAAGGACACGACGACCATCATCGAGGGCGCGGGCAAGAAGACAGAGATCAAGGGCCGGATCGAGCAGATCAAGGCCGAGATGGAGAAGACGACCTCCGACTACGACAAGGAGAAGCTGCAGGAGCGCCTGGCCAAGCTCGCCGGCGGCGTCGCCCAGGTCAACGTGGGCGCCGCCACGGAATCCGAGATGAAGGAGAAGAAGGCGCGCGTCGAGGACGCCCTGCATGCCACCCGCGCCGCGGTCGAGGAAGGCATCGTGACCGGCGGCGGCGTGGCCCTGCTCGCCTGCCAGGAGTCGATCGACGCCCTGAAGCTCGCCGGGGACGAGCTCGTCGGCGCGCGCATCGTGCGGCGCGCCCTCGAGTCTCCCGTGCGCCAGATCGCCGAGAACGCTGGCCACGACGGCGGAGTGGTCGTCCGCGAGATCCTCACCCAGAAGAACCCCGTTTTCGGCTTCAACGCGGCGACCGAGGTCTTCGAGGACCTGGCCAAGGCCGGCGTGATCGACCCGACCAAGGTGACGAGGATGGCGCTCCAGAACGCCTCCTCGGTCGCGAGCCTCCTCCTGACCACGGACGCCATGGTCAGCGACAAGCCCGAGAAGCCCGGCGACAAGGCCTGCTGCCAGCACCCGCACCACGAGCACTAACTGGCAAGGGCGCGCCGCACGGCGCTCCCTTGCCAGTTAGAGGCCGAAGAGGCGCCGATAGGCGCACTCTTCGGCCGGTCTGCGTTCCGGGCGCGCCGCAAGGCGCTCCCCCGGGCCGGTCCTGCGCGCCTACCGAGGGGCACACCTTCGATCGACATCGGGGAGGGCCGCCCGTGCGAACGGGCGGCCCTCCCGTTTCTTTGCGCGCTTTCGGGGGGTTTCGTGCAGCCGCACCCCGAGCGGAACCGATGACCGGCGGGTCCCCTTCCCCCCCCGCCGAGGTTCCCCATGCAGATCTCCTCGCTCTCCCGCGGAGTCGGCCTTCTTCCGCTCCCTGCTTCCGCGCCGGCGACTACCACGCCCTTCCCCGTCCCCTCCCCCGCCGGCGAGGAACCGCCCGCCAGCGAGCGATGCCCGGACACGGTCGACATCCAGCGGGGAGTCCTGCGCAACCTCCTCGCCGGCCACTATCGCGGGGTGGCCGACGTGCGGCTGCGGATCAACTTCTTCGACGAGCTGCAGGCGCTGACCGCCGGCGCGGGCCCCGCTGAGGCGCCCCCCGCCGATCCCCTCGCGCCGCCGGTCGATCCGCCCCTCGACGATCCGGCGAGCTCCACGCCGGTCACGGAGGAACCGACCGGCGGAGGCCTGACCCTCCCCGCGCTGTCGCCGCCGCACGGCAACGGGAAGGCCTACGCCAAGTTCCTCGCGATCTACGAAGAGATGCTGGGGATCACGGGCGAACCCGACGATGGCGCCTCCGGCAGCGAGGAGCCCGAAGCGGTGGACGTGACGGCATAGGCCGCGACCTCGCCCGCTCGGGCCGATCCCCGGCGGCGCGGCGGTGGATCAGACCCATCTTCGGCGGTTCGGAGGGGAGTGCAGTGGTAAGGACCACCGTAGTCTCCGTAACTCGTTATCCGACAAGAGCTTGCCAAGCGACGTGTCGAAGATGGGCCAAGTCCGCGCGGGGAGACGCTTGACGAGATCGGGGGGGGGGGCAGACTGCCCGGGTCTGGCGAGGGATGTCTTCGTTGGAAGCGAAACTGGTAGGGAATCTCGAATGGGTACGAGAGGGAGCTTGCGCGTTCTTCTGGCGGTGTCTGTCATCACCTGCTGCTGGCTCGGTGGCGGTGTTCATGCCGACATGTGGGAGTGCGACGGGTGTGCAGACACCTCGACCGGTCCGACCCCGCCGAATCCGAACCCCCTCGACTTTGGCGACGGCGAGACGGCCACGTTCGTCGTCTGGTTCGTTCAGTTCAATGGGGGCTGCTGGGAGGGAGTCCAGTCAGGTCAGGTCGTCCCATGCTGCGAGATGTTCCCTTGCACTCCGTACGTGGAGATCAAGGTCGTCTGCACCGGATACTGGTGGGGCAGTCCAGTCTACTGGAAAGTCGTCTGCAGCGGGACCATCTGCAATCAAGGGCACCCGGACGGTGCGGTCGAGGGGCAAGACGACTGCACCCTCACCCTCTTCAGTGACTACATCGCGGTGTCCTGCGGAGACCAGGACTGTCCCATAGACGGGCACTACCGTGTCTCCTGCGGGGTGATCCCTATTATGGGTACGTTTCCCATATTTTCCGTCAAGACCGCGAGCGTCGGTGGAAGCCTCTCCTGCGCGCACTGCGATGGTCAGATCGGCCCCCCTTAACCGCAGTGATGTCGGCCCTTCCTGGGCAGCTACACGAAGGGCTCAGGGGCGGCGGAGTAAGGGCCAGCACCGATTCGGTCCCATGAAGGCGAAGGGACCGCGGCCACCATGAACGCCAAGGAGGTTGCCGCGGGGGCACTCGTCGCCTGTGCTCTGTGCGTGCTGTTCGTTCGGCTGTTGGGTTCCTCGGATCATGAACTCAGCAGCACCGCCTCTCCGGGCTTCGGTCCCCCCCCTGCCCGCAGCTTCGGCGGCTCTTCCTCCGGGACAGTAGCGGACGAACCGTCCTCGACGCGGATCGAGGCGCGTGAATCCACACCGCTCCCGCCGCCAGATCCAAAGGCGCTTCTCGAGGATCCGCGGGCCACCCGCAAGGCTCTCCTCGCGAACGAGATTCGACGCGGGGACGTCGAGGAGGGGCTCTACCTCAGGCTTCAGGAGTTGGCCGCAAAGGACCTGCTCACGGAGGTCTCCCAGGAGCAGCAGGAGGCGTTCTTCGAGAAGTTCACCACGCCGGCGCCCGTCTCTTCCCTGCTCTACGGGGCTTCCGAGAAAGAGCTCGAGGACGTCGATCGCGAGAGACTCGCGGCTATCGATGCGGCCTACCGTCCCCTCCTCGAGGGGGCGGTCGAACGGGCGATCGCTGCCTACAAGGATAGCCTTGGGCGCTGCTGGGACGGGGGTGGTTTCAGCTCCTGGCCCGAGGGATCGGCAGAACCTGCGCTCGATACGGGAGACACCCGAACCGCGATCCGAGCGACGAGCAGGACGACGGTGCAAGGAACCTGTTTTCGGTTCACCTACAACTCCGGCCTCTTTCCGGAGGTTGAAGCCGCCTTCGCCGAAATCCACGAGATCCAGCGGGCGCTCACGGACGAAAAGCGGGCATATCTGCGCGCCGGCCGGTGATGACCGGCGAGGGCAGCCCGTCGGAACGGACCGGCCCACCAAGGCCTACGCGCCACTCGCCGGGTCATAGCTCGGGTTGTCAGGTCCACCCGTGGATCGGCGAAGCTGGCCCATCCCCCGGCGGTGACTTGAACGAGCCTGGTTCGGCAAAGCAAGTCTCGGCTGGTTCGGCGAGCCTGGTCCACCGCGGTTCGGCCAAGCAGGTCCATCTCGGGTGTGGCGAACGACGTCGGTCTGCGCTCCCGGCAGCCTCCGTAACTCCTTATCCCATCAGGACTTGCTAAACGGGAGTATCAAACACGGATCAGCGGAGCCGGTCCACCTCCCGCCGCTTGATCGGCCCGGCGGCCACGAGGCACGCCGACCGGGGATGGAGGTGCTGCCGGGCCACCCGGCGCACCTCCTCGGCTTCGATCTCCCGGAAGCAGCGGATCAGCCGCTCGAGATGGTCGGGCGGGAACTGGTTGCGCTCGGCGGCGATCAGGTACTGGACGCGGCGCGAGGCCCGCTCGAAGCCGAGGGCGAACGAGCCCAGGAGGTAGCTGCGGATCAGCTCGAGCTCCTCGGCCGGGACGAGCTCCTCCTGGATGCGTTCGATCTCGCGGAGGAAGCCATCCACCGCGGTGGCGACATGCCGGGGCGAGGTGCCGATGTAGGCGGTGAAGACGCCGGGGAGCACTCCCGCCGTGGAGTGGATGGCCGCGCTGACCGAGTAGGCGATCCCCTGCTCCTCCCGGAGGCGCCGGGAGATGCGGTTCGTGAATCCCGGCCCGGTGCCGAGGACGTGATCCATCACCACGAGGGCGGGGTAGTCGGGATCCATCCGCCGCACTCCCAGGTGCCCGAGGTAGATGTGCACCTGCTGGCGGCGGGCCGGGAAGACATCCGCGCGGGCGGCGATCGGCGGGAAGTCCGGTTTCGCCGGCGGGAGCTCGCGGCCCCGCCGCCACCCCGCGAGGCGGCGATCGAGGAAGCGGCGGACATCCCCGGGATCCGCGTCTCCGCAGAAGGCGATCAGGGTCCGCGCCCCGCACCAGTTCTGCCGGTGGTGGGCCACGATGTGGCGCCTCTCGATCCGGGGAATGCTCTCCAGGTTTCCGTAGTCCGGCCGCCCGAGCCAATGCTCCCCGTACACCAGCCGCCGGAAGAGCCACGCCGCCCGATGGCGCGGGTCGTCGCGTTCGATCAACAGCCGATCGAGGAGCCGCTTGCGCTGGCGCTCCATCTTCTCGCGCGGATAGGTGGGCGAGGTGAGACACTCGACGAGCAACCCGAGCAGGCGGGGCCATTGGTCCCCCGCCATGCTCCCCGCCAGACCGCTCGAGCTGCCCGTCAAGTTCCCGCCCGCGTTCTCGAGCGCCGCGGCCAGTTCTTCCTCGGTGTGGCTGGCGGTGCCCTGGTCGGTGAGGCGCCCAGCGAGGAACGCGGTCCCCTCGTACCCGGGCCGATCGAGGCCGTGCCCGCCGCGCACATGGGCCTGCACGGCGCAGACGGGCGCTCCGGGCCGCGGCGAGACGAGCAGCGTCGCCCCGCAGCGCAGGACGAACCGCTCGATGGGGATCTCCGGCGCGCGCACGCCCGGCCGGCCGCGCGGCACCGGACGCGGCCGGATGCCCCCCGGGGCGGTCATGTTCCTCCCCCGCCGTCCTGGGGCAGGCACCAGCCCACCGTCCGCCGCTCGGGGGCCAGGATCCGCGCCGCCGTCTCGCGCAGCCGGGCCGCCGTGACGCGATCGTGACGGATGCCCCCGTCGAAGGCGAGGCGCCAGTCGGCATCCGCCGCGAACTCCCCGAGCTCCTCGGCGAGGTCCGACACCGTCTCGCCGTCGTAGGCGTCGGACGCCTTCATCAGCGACTTGGCGCGGCGCAGCTCGGCGGGACTCACCGGCTCGCTCGCGAGGCGGGCCAGCTCCTCGTCGATGCGCCGTTCGAGCTCCGCCGGCTCGACGCCCTGCGCGCACTCGGCGAAGAGCCAGAAGATCCCCCCCTCGACGCGAGTGTCGTTACTGGTCGAGACGTTCACCGCCAGACCGGCGTCCAGCACGAGCCGCCGCTGCAAGCGGGACATCCGGCCGGTGGTCAGCACGGCGAGCGCGATGTCGAGGGCGTAGTCGTCCTCCGTTCCCACGCGGGCCGACGGCCAGGCCATGCAGAGGCGGCGGGCCTGGTCGTCCCAGCGCATGGTGAATCTCGCCTCCCCGGCCGGCTCCGGAAGGGGGGGGCGGTAGGCGTCCACTTCGGCGAGGGGCGGGCCGGCGGGAATGGCGCCGAACCGCGCCCGGATCTCGCGCCGGGCCGTGCTCGGGGCGAAGTCCCCGCCGACGACGATCGTGGCGTTGCCCGGGTGATAGAGGCGCTCGTAGTAGGCGCGCATGTCGGCGGGCGTCATGCGCCGCAACGAATCCAGGCAGCCGATGATCGGCCGGCCATAGGGATGCCGTCCGAAGACGGCTTCCTCGACGCGGCGGGAGAGCTGGCGCCAGGGGTCGTCCTCGCCCATGGCGAGCTCCTCGAGGACCACCGCGCGCTCGGCCTCGAACTCGCCGGGGTCGAGCGTCAGGCCCCGCATCCGATCCGCCTCGAGATCGAGGGCGGTCGTCCAGCGGTCGGAGGCCAGCTCGAACCAATAGGCGGTGTGGTCGGGCCCGGTGAAGGCGTTGTTCTGCCCCCCGAGCAGGGTCGTGAGCCGATCGATCTCCCCCTTTCCATGGCGGTCCGTCCCCTTGAACATCATGTGCTCGAGGAAGTGCGACATCCCCGCCTCGCGCTCGGTCTCGTGCCGCGCGCCCACGCGGTAGAGGGTCACGACGGCCACGATCGGGTCCCCGTGGCGCTCGGCGAACAGGACCTGCATCCCGTTCCGCAGGCGGTGCTCGGTCACCTTCGCCCCCGCCATCGGGACGGGACGCCGGCGGCGGCGACGGCGACGGCGGAGGAGGAGGCTCATCGGCGGCGGGGGATCACGGACGGCGCCCGGAGGGGCGTCGATCGCCGGGACGCCGCGAGCTCCGTCCGGGCGCACGGGCGGCGAACGCCGCGAGCTCGGCCACCTCCTCGCGCGTGAGGGGCCGCCAGCTCCCCACCTTCAAGCCGCGATCGGTCAGCGGGCCGATCCGAACCCGATGGAGGCCCTTCACCGCCAGCTTCAGGTGGGCGAACACCCGGCGGATCTCCCGGTGGCGGCCCTCCTGCAGGGTGACGAGGACGGTCGAGCCGCGGTCGGTGCGCCGGGAGACGCGGATCGTGTCGAAGGCGACGCGCATGTCGGAGAGCCGCACCCCGCGCCGCATCCGCTCGATGTCCTCGTTGCCGACCCGGCCGCGCACGAGCACCTTGTAGGTCTTGGGAACTCCGAACCGCGGATGGCTGATCCGGTAGGCGAGCTCGCCGTCGTTGGTGAGGATCACGAGGCCCGTCGTGTCCTCGTCGAGCCGGCCCACGGTGTAGATCCTCCCCTTGCGGCGATCCGTGATCAGATCCACCGCCCGCCGGCGGGCCTCGCGCCCCTCGTTCGTGCACATGACGCCGGCGGGCTTGTTCAGGAGGAAGTAGCGATGGCGCTCGCCCTCCGGCCGGAGGAGGACGCCGTCCACCTCCACCCGCTGGCGGTTCGGATCGACCTTCGTGCCGACGGCCGTGACGATCTCGCCGTCCACCATCACCTCCCCCGCGGCGATCATCGCATCGGCCCGCCGCCGGGAAGCGACGCCGTTGTCGGCGAGGTACTTGTTCAGGCGCACGAGGCTCGGCGCCGGGGGATCGTCCGAGGGCGGATGACGCGGCGGCGAGGGCCTCGCGACCGGCGGCTGGCGTCTCGCGGACATGTCACGCTCCGCGGGTCATCTGCACGAGCAGGAGCTCGCCTTGGCCGGGTTCGATCACGTGCTCGCCGACCGCGGCCGGCAGGAGCCACACGTCGCCGCGCATCAGGTCGTGGCGGGCGCCGGTGGCGGGGACGGCGATCTCGCCGTTCCCCTCGATCACCGCCAGCACCCGGAACGAGCCCTCGGTGGCGAAGGCGGTCGGCCCCTCCACCCGCAGCCCGTCCATCGCGAAGTGGCCGCAGCGCGCGAGGGCGGCCACCCGGAGGCTCGGCGAGGCGTCCTGCCAGATCGGCGCCGCCGGGCCCCGCGCCTCCCGGCCGAAACGGATGCAGGCGAGGGCCTCGGGGACGTGGACCGGGCGCGGCCTCCCGTCGAGCCCCACGCGGCCCCAGTCGTACAGGCGATACGTGGTGTCGGAGCTCTGCTGGACCTCGAGGAGCGTCACCCCCGCGCCGATCGCGTGCACGGTTCCTCCCGGGACGAGGAGGCAGTCGCCCGGCCGCACCTGCCAACGCAGAAGGGTCTCCTCGATCTCCGGCCCGGTGGCGAGCGCGGCGAGGTCCTCGCGCGTGACGTCGGGTCGCAGCCCGGCATAGAGGATCCCGCCGTCGGCGACGTCGATCACGTACCAGGCCTCGATCTTCGGCTCCGCGCCGTGGCCGAGGGTCGCCGCCGCCTCCTCGTCGGGGTGGACCTGAACGCTGAGGCGCTCGGCGGCCTCGATGTACTTCACGAGGAGGGGGAAGCGCCGGCCGCGCCCGGGGAGGGCGTCGCCGAGGAGCTCCTCGGCATGGACTTCCATGAGCTGGCCGAGGGTGAGGCCGCGATGCTCGCCGACGGCCACGACCGAGCTCGCCTCGGCGCGATCCACGATCTCCCACGTCTCCCCCACCGGCCCTCCCCCGCGCCGGGAGAACCCGAGCCGCCGGGCGAGACCATTCCCGCCCCAGACCTTCTCCAGGACGCGCCGCTCGAAGCGAAGGGGCTCGGTCAGGGTCGGCATGGTTCGGGAGGCCCGCGGCGGGACGGCGAGACCAGGGTACACGAGCCGCGGCGGGCCCCTCAAGCTCCGTTGCCGGTCGCCCGAGACGGCACCCGGCGTCACCCGGGAAGCTCGAGCAGGCGGGCGGCCTCCGCGCGGGCCGTCGCATGGGCCGCGCCGCCGGCGATCATGTCGGCGATCTCCGCCACGCGCGCGTCGGCCGGCAGGATCTCGACGGTGGTGCGGGTGCGGCCGCCGCGAACCTCCTTCACGGTGCGCAGGTGATGGTGGGCCCGGGCGGCGATGCCGGGCAGGTGCGTGACGCAGAGCACCTGGTGGTGAGCGGCGAGGCGGCGCAGATGGGCGCCCACTTCCGGCCCGAGCCGGCCGCCGACGCCCGCGTCGATCTCGTCGAAGACGAGCGTGCGCCCGCGGTCGGCGGCGGAGAGCACGGTGCGCAGGGCGAGCATGATGCGCGCCGCCTCGCCGCCGGAGGCGACGTGGCGCAGCGGTCGCGGGTCCTCGCCCGGGTTGGCGGCGAGCAGGAACTCGACCCGTTCGCTGCCGCCGGGGGCGAAGCGCGCGGCGTCGTCGCCGTCCCGGGGGGCCAGATCGAGGGCGAAGCGCGCCTGCGCCAGTCCCAGCGCGCCCAGGGCCTCCCCCACCGCCTTCGCCAGGCGCGGCGCGAGGGCGCGGCGTTTCTTCGCGAGCGTCTCGGCCGCCGATTCCAGCTCCGCGCGCGCCGCGGCGAGGCGATCGTCGAGGGACGCCAGGCTCTCCTCCTCGGCTTCGAGCGCGCCGATCTCCGCCTCGCGCGCGGCGAGGGTCGCGAGGAGCCCCTCCTCGCCGCCGCCGTACTTGCGCTCGAGGCGCTCGAGCTCCGCGAGCCGCTCCTCGACGAGCTCGAGCCGCGCGGGATCGTCCTCCACGCCGGCGAGGAGCGAGGCGAGCGCCGCCCCCACCTCCTCGACGTGCACCGCCGCGGCCTCCAGCTCCTCGAGCGGGCCGGCGAGACGCGGCAGGATCGCCCGCCAGCGCTCCAGCGTCCGCCGCGCGGCGCCGAGCCGCGACGCGACCGCATCGTCGGCGGCGACGAGCCCCTCCGCGAGGCGCCCGAGGTCGTTTCGCAGCTCGCCCGCGCCCCGCAGCATCCCACGCTCGTCGGCGAGGCGCGCGTGCTCGCCGCGCTCGAGCTCGGCCCCGGCGAGCTCGTCGCGCTGGAAGCGGGCGAGCTCGAGACGGTCGCGCCGCGCCTCCCGCTCGGCGGCGAGCCGCTCTCGCTCGGCAACGAGCGCCCGCCACGCCGCGCGGGCCTCGCGGTAGCGGGCGAGCGGCTCGTCGAGCCGCCCGAACGCGTCGAGGAGCCGCTCCTGCTCCGCGGGATCGAGGAGGCGCTGGTGCTCGTTCTGCCCGTGGATCTCGATCGCCGCGGGCGCCACCGCGCGCAGGGCGCGCAGGGTCACCGGATGGTGGTTCACGTGGGCGCGCGTGCGCCCGTCGGGGGCGAGCGTCCGGCCGAGGATCAGCTCGGCCTCCCCGCGCGCCCGTCCCTCCTCCCACTCCGCCGCGAGATCCGGGAGATCGGCCGCGAGCGCGCCGGCGACGCGCGCGAGGACCTCGGGATCGTCCACGATCACCCGCCCCTCGACGCGCGCCTCCTTCGCCTCCCTGCGCACCCACTGCGCCGCCCCGCCCCGCGGCGTCTCCCCGAGCAGGAGTTCGATCGCCCCCACGAGCAGCGTCTTGCCCGCTCCCGTCTCCCCGGTGAGGACGTTCAAGCCCTCGCCGAGCGTCAGGTCGACCGCTTCGATCAGCGCCAGATCCCGGATGGAGAGCTCGGTCAGCACGGCGGTTCCTCGCCCCCAGGATTCCACGGGGCCGGGATCGGTTGCAACTGCGTCCCGGCGCCCCGGGGATCCTCGCCGCTGGCGGTTCCCGGCGCGCCGGGCCGGCGGGTATCGCTCGCTCGCCGCCGGCCTCATCCCCTCCGCCGCAGCGGCACGAGGACGAGGGCGGCGAGGACGAGCAGGCCGAAGAGGACGTGGGCGACGTTCAGCGCCGCCTGGGGCACGTCGACGAAGAGGAT
Organism: Planctomycetota bacterium; assembly: GCA_040754415.1. Classification (GTDB taxonomy): domain Bacteria; phylum Planctomycetota; class UBA1135; order UBA1135; genus JBFMCU01. Next base: position 16,077 of record JBFMCU010000150.1, on the reverse strand, counting down.
CGAGCGCAGGAGGCGGCCCACGAACGAGACGTCCTCGTCCGCCTGCCCCGCATGCCCGCGCAGCAGCCGCTCCCACGCGGTGAGGGGACAGATCCACCCCACCGCCGCCTCGACGGCCACGAGGACGGCGCAGGCGACGTGCGGGAGGCGGAAGCCCGGTCTCCGCACCCACCTCCACCCCCGCCACGCCCCGATCGGAATGGCGAGGAATCCGCCGACCACGAACACGAGGAACGCGACGTGGATCCCGGCGAGGAGATCGGCGAGGAGGGCGGGTTCCATGGCTGAGCCACCGTAGCTCGCGCCCCCCAATCCCATCTAGAGCTCGATGTACGAGATGTTCCCCTCGAACGTGAACTTCTCGATCTTGTGCTGGTTCAGATCGAGGTTCTCGAGCATGGCGATGGTCTCGCCCGGCCAATCCGGGCAGTTGAGCTCGTCGAAGACGATGAGGGATCCCTTGGGCATCCGGGGCAGGAGGCACTCCAGGGCCGTGCTCGTTGGCTCGTAGATGTCGAAATCGAGGAACAGCAAGGCCACGAGGAGATGGCGGTTCGCGCCCAGGTAGCGCGGGATCGTCTCGCACGCGTCCCCCCGCACTAGCTCCACCTTGCGGTACTGATTCAGGATCCGGCCCCCATCGTAGGCCTTGAGCAGCTCGGTGAGCTCGCCGTAGACGTCGTACTCGAGGGCGAATCCGCCCTTCCGCAGGTTTTCGTTGCCGGTGGCCGCCGGCGAGCGGTCCTCCTCGCGAAGGCCCGGGAACCCCGCAAAGGTGTCGAAGCCGATGATCCGGCGGTTGAATCCGAACGGCTCGAGCAGCGCGGCGAGCTTCGCCCACGCGAGCAATCCCCCGCCATGGCGAACGCCGCACTCGACGATCGATCCCTTGACGCCGAGGATCTTCTTGAAGAGCTCGTAGCGGGCCAGGAACCGCGCCAGGAAGGTCTGGGAGACGAACTTGTCGAAGTTCCGCAGCTTGTCTCCGACGGGGTAGTCGTACTTCTGGAAGATCTCCTCGATGAGACCATCCGAGGTGGGGAGTCGGGTCGGAGCGGACATCGGCGGGTGGCGCGGGGGTCGAGGCGAGCGCGGGCGGGGCAGCCGCGCGATCGGGCGCCGGCGATATCGACCGGATCCTCCGCCCGCTTGAGGGAGCGGCGAGACCCCGATTCCTCGCCGCGGTCCGGTCCGGTATCCTGTCGGCCCCCATCGGTCCCGTCCCGGTTCCCTTCTCCTCTCCCCATGCTCCCCGCCCTCGCCGTTCCCCTCTTCCTCGCCCTCTTCCCCGCCGCCCTCGCGCCGGAGGAAGGCGCGGACCCCATTCGTCTCGCGTTCGCCTGGCCGGCCGCCGGGAGCGTCGCGGTCCGCGAGGAGCGAGAGCTCCTCGGCAAGGTGACGGCATTCTCCTACCGGCTCTCCTGGACGAGCGAGGAGGGCACGGGGAACCGGATCGTGGCGATCTCGGACGTCGCGGTGACCAGCTACATGGGCCTTTCCGCCCTCGGGGCGAAGGCGCATCCCTCCGCCCTCGCGCAGGCCCCGTTGCTCGCCGCCGTGCCCGTCGCGCGGATCGATGGCGAGGGGAAGTACCTCGGGCCGACCGGCGTCGCGGAGACCCTGGAGGACGTGCGTCGCGCTCTGGGAGCGGTGAAGAGCGAGGATCCGGAGCGCCAGCTCGCCACCGAACAGGCGGTGCGCCGCGTGCTCATGGGCCTGAACCAAGAGCGGTTCGTCCCGGACCTCGAGGCGGCCGAGCGGGAGAAGTGGAACGTCTGGCTCGGGTGCTGGCTCGGCTTCGCCGTCGCCGAGGGGGAAACGGCGGAGACTCGCACCGGCTCCTCCGACGCGGTGGAGATCGTCGAGACGCGGCGGTGCGCAGGCACGTCGGAACGGGAGGGAATGACCTGCGCGACGGTCGCGTACACGCGCGTGGAGTCGGGCGCGGCCATGGGCGAGCGAGCCCGGGACGAGCTCCAGCGGCGCTCGGTGCGAGCGCCGGCGGCCGAGGAGGTCGCCGCCGCGATGCGCCGCGTGTCGATCGATGGGACCCTCGAGGTCGCGACCCTGCGCCCGCTCGCCATCGACGTGTCCGACACCGTGGAGATCCGGACCACGAAGGCCGACAGGCCCGTGACCCACTCCCTCCTTCGTCGCTACCGCTTCACGTGGCCGCCCCCGGCGGCGGGCGGCGAGGATCGCTGATCGAGCCGGGCGCGCTCAGCGGTCGGGCGCCGCCGCCGCGCACTCCCCGATCAACCGGTCGATCTCCGCGCGCGCATGGGGAGGGAGCGGAGCGGCGCGGGCGCGCTCGAGCTGGTCGATGGCGAGCAGGGGCTCACCCTGGGTCCGGAAGCGCAGGGCACGCTCGACGTGCAGGACGCTCCCCTCGGGCACGTGCTCGGCGAGCGGCTCGAGCGCGAGGATCTCGATCCACGGCTCGCCGAGGAAGATCTCGCGCACGACGACCAAGGCCGAGAAGCGGTCGAGGAGCGCGGCGCCGCCGAGCGCGGCCGCCACCGGCCCGTCGCGCCGGACGAAGAGCCGCGGGGCGGGGTCGGCGAAGACCTCCTCCTCCCAGACGAACCGCTCGTCGGGCCAGGCGGTGAACCCGACCCAATCGGCGGGGCCGAACCGCGTGTGGAAGGGGTTCCAGCGCTCGACGCGGCCCTGGAACTGGAGAGTAAGCCGCACCGGCCGCCCCACCCACCGCCCCGGCCAGGCCCGCAGCGCCTCGAGGCTCGCCGCGGCGGCCGTCACGCCCTCGCGCGCCTCCCCCGCGCCGAGCCCGGGAGCCGGCGCCGCGAGGAGGAGCGGGACGAGGAGGGCGGCTCCGGCGAGGCGGAGCGGAAGGCGGCCAGGGTGGACCGGACGGACCATCGCCCGGTGTATCGGCGGGCGGCGCTCCTTCCTGGAGGGGAGCGCGCGCGGGGGCCTCACGCTTCGCTCTCCCCCCGCCGCTGCGCGTACCACAGCGTGTTCGTCCCGTAGCGGCGCTCGGCCAGGGCGAGGCAGGGCGGGAAGTCGGGGCGGTCGAGCTCGCCCCGGGGGGCGTGGAGCACGACGATGCCCTCGGGCGCGAGGTGGCGAGCGGCGAGGCTCTCGACCGCGGCGAGGACGGCGCGGCGGGAGGTGGGGTCGAGGAGGAGCGGGTAGGGCGGGTCCAGGAGAACGACGTCGTACGGCTCCCCCTCGCCCCACTCGCGCCGATCGAGGGCGTCCCCCTCGACGACCGTCGCGCGCTCCTCCACCCCGAGCGCGGCGACGTTCTGCCGCAGGAGCGCCGCCGGCGCGCGCTCCACGAAGCGTACGCGAGCCGCGCCCCGGGAGAGGGCTTCGAGGCCGAGGCTCCCCGTGCCCGCGAAGAGGTCGAGCACGCGGGCCCCCTCCAGCCAGGGGGCGAGCGTTCCGAAGAGGGCCTCGCGCACCCGGTCGAGCATGGGCCGCGTCTCGCGCCCGGCCGGGGCGAGGAGACGGCGGCCCCGGAAGGCTCCGGCGATGATCCGCATCGCCGCCAGGGTACGCGATCGCCGGGGGCGGCGCCGGCGGGGCGCGGGGAAGGAGGTAGAATCGGGCCATGAGGGACTCCCCGCCCCGCCTCCACGTGAACGTGGACCACGTGGCCACGGTCCGCCAGGCCCGGCGGATCGCGAAGCCGGATCCGGTCGAATGGGCGCTCCGCGCCGAGGCGGCCGGCGCCCAGGGGATCACCTGCCACCTCCGGAAGGACCGCCGCCACATCCAGGACGCCGACCTCGTGGCGCTGCGGGCGCGGATCGCGACCCTCCTGAACCTCGAGGGCAGCCTCGACCCGGAGATGATCGACATCGCCCTCGGGAGCGGGGCGGACGAGATCTGCCTCGTGCCCGAGAACCGCCAGGAGATCACCACCGAGGGCGGGCTCGACGTGGTGGGCGAGCGCCGGCGGCTCGCCGCGGCGATCCCCCGGTATCGCGAGCAGGGGATCCTCGTCAGCCTGTTCGTCGACCCCGTGGCCGACCAGCTCGCGGCCGCACGCGACTCCGGCGCCGATTTCGTCGAGCTGCACACGGGGGCGTACGCCAACGCCGCGGGCGACGCGCGCCGGCGCGAGCTCGAGCGCCTCGCGCACCACGCGGAGATCGCCCACGAGCTCGGCCTGCGGGTGAACGCCGGCCACGGGCTCGACTACGACAACGTGGTCCCCGTCGCCGGGCTGCCCCACGTCGAGGAGCTCAACATCGGCCACGCCATCGTCGCCCGGGCCCTGTTCGCCGGGGTCGAGGCGGCGATCGGCGAGATGCTCGGCCTGATCCGGGGGGTGCGGAGATGAAACGGTCGTTCGAGGGGAGCTATGTCGCCCTGCCGACGCCCTTCGCCGGCGGTCGCCTCGACTTCCCCGCCTTCCTGCGCCTGATCGAGCACCAGATCGAGGGCGGCACCGAGGGCCTCGTCATCGCCGGCACGACCGGCGAGTCGGCCACCCTCACCTGCGACGAGCGGGTCGCGTTGATCGAGTACGGCGTGCACGTCGCCCGGGGCCGCGTCCCGGTCCTCGCCGGCGTGGGGACGAACGACACGGCGACCACCTGCCGCTACGCGACCGCCGCCCAGGCCGCCGGAGCGGACGGGCTGCTCGCGGTGACGCCGTACTACAACCGGCCCACCCCGCGGGGGCTCGTCGAGCACTACGAGGCCCTCGCCCGCACCACGTCCCTGCCGGTCGTCCTCTACAACGTCCCGTCGCGCACCGGGGTCGATCTGCGGCCCGAGACGGTGGCGAAGATCGCCGAGCGCTGCCCGACCGTCGTCGCCATCAAGGAGGCGTCGGGCTCGCTCGAGCGGATCGCGGCCCTGATCGAGCAGGGAGCGGTCGACGTCCTGAGCGGCGAGGACTCGCTCGCCGCCGACAGCATCCTGCGCGGGGCGAAGGGCGTGATCGGCGTGGTGGCGAACGTCGCTCCCGCCATGATGGCCGCGCTCGTGCGCGCCTGTCGCCCCGGCGGCGACCGGGAGAGCGCGCCGACCCTCGTGGAGAAGCTGCGCCCGCTCTTCCCGGCCCTGTTCCTGGAGACGAACCCCGCCCCGGTGAAAGCCGCCCTGGAGCACCTCGGCCTCTGCCGCGGCGAACTCCGCCTCCCCCTCGTCCCGGTCGAGCCGGAGACCCGCGAGAAGATCGTGCGTGCGCTGGCGGCGGCGGGGATCGGGGGCCCGTAGGCCGGCGGAGTCACTCCTCGTCGCCCGCCACCGCGGCCACGAGGGCGACGTCGCCGGGCTTGACCGACGCGCAATCGAACTCCTTCGCGCCGGCGGCCATGCGGGTCAGGGCGGCGGCGATCGCCATGGGGGGCGCGGTCTCGCCCTTCTTGGCGCGGTGCCAGCGGACGGGGTTGATGCGGGCGACGACGTAGGTGCGCAGGTACGGCGACTGAAAACCGCGCGCCTGGAGCGCGGCGATGACGCGCTTCACCTCGGCATCGATGGCGACCAGGCGCGCCGCCCAATCCGCGCGTTTCTTCAGACTCGGACCGAGGGCGGTCGCCGCGAAGCGATCCACTTTCTTGAGGAACGGCCGGTAGGCGCCCCCCGCGAAGCGCTTGTCCGCCTCGTAGACGATGCCAAGGGTCAGGAGCTCGGGCGCCTCGAGCTCGGCGGCGTGGTCGGTCTCCGCGGCGCGCGGCGCGCGGCGGGCGAGCTCGCGGGCCATGCGGATCACCTCCAGGCTCCGGTCGCGCAGATTGTGGGCCTTCTCGGTGTTCAGGGCGAGGATGCGGAACGCCAGGCGCTCGTCCGCCGAGACGAGCGCGGTGACCTGGGCCAGGCCGAGGTGCTTGGCGGCGGCGAGGCGGTGGCGGCCGTTCGGCGTCCAGAATCCTCCGCCCGGCGCGGGGACGGCGATCACCGGGTCGAGGAAGGCCCCGCTCTCCTCGATCTTCTCGGCGAGCCGCTTCGTGTGCGTCGGAGAGAGATCGCGTTGGAAGGGGGTCGGCTCGATCGCCGGCAGGGGAAGGCTGCCGAGCAGCACGGGCGCGCCGGAGAGCGGCTCGCGGTAGGCGGCGAGGGGCACGCCGCCCGCCTCGCGAACGCCCGCGGCGAGCGCCGCGACCTCCGCCGCGTCGAGGGCGAGGGGGATCTCGCCCGGTGCGACGCCGGCCGCGCGCCGGCGCGGGGAGAGCGACTTCTTGCCGGCGGCGGCCTTCCGGCGAGCGACCTTCTTCCGCGGGCGAGGGGTGGGCATGGAGGAACCTCCGTTTCGCGGCCAGGACGGCGACGCCCCGGGGTTCGTCACGCTACCCCCGCCGGGCACCGGCCGGACAGGGGGAGGAGGAGGATTCGTACGCGGGACTCCCCGGCGGTATGTTCCGCGCCCGGATCCCACACCTTTCTTCCCCCGATCCGGAGGAGCGCGGCATGAGCAAGGGACATCCCAAGGGCCTGGTTCCCCTCTTCTTCACCGAGATGTGGGAGCGCCTGGCGTTCTACCTCATGCTGGGGATCCTGGTGCTGTACGCCACGGACACCGAGCGCGGCGGGCTCGGCCTCTCCGTGGGCATGGCGGGGGAGATCTACGGCACCTATCTCGCGTTCGTCTACTTCACCCCCTTCCTCGGGGGCATGATCGCCGATCGTTACCTCGGATACCGGAGGTCGGTCTTCCTCGGCGGTCTCTTCCTCGCCGCTGGCCTCTTCCTGCTGGGAGTGCGGAGCTTGCCCACCTTCTACGCCGGCCTGACCTGCATGTGCGTGGGCAACGGGCTCTTCAAACCCAACATCTCGGCGATGGTGGGCAACCTCTACGAGCCCGGGGACCAGAACCGCGATGCGGGCTTCAACATCTTCTACATGGGGATCAATATCGGCGCGACGCTGTCCGCCATGCTCGCGGCGCCGCTCCGCAACAGCTACGGCTTCAACGTGGCCTTCATCGCCGCGGGGGTCGGTCTCCTCATCGGCGTCCTGATCCTGTCCCTGAACTGGAGGAAGCTCGCCCCCGCCGATCGCCGCTCTCCGCCGAGTCCCGAGGACGTCGGGATGGGCCGGATCGCATTGACGATCCTCCTGCCGGGCGCCCTCTTTGGCCTCGCCGGGTACTACCTCGGCCAGCGGATCGATTTCATCGCGTCCACGATCGGACCCATCACCTTCGGCTTCTTCATGGGCATGGTGCCGATCCTCGGCTACTTCCTCTTCCTCGTGCGGCGGGCTGGTCCCGAGGAGCGGCCCGGGCTCGGCGCGCTCATGCCGGTGTTCCTCGCCGGCGGCACGTTCTTCATGATCCTGCACCTGAGCGGCGGCCTCCTGACCTTCTTCACCGAGAACGACACGAACCGCCGCGCCGAGTGGATCCCCGAGTTCATGGCCGCGTACCGGCAAAAGGCCATGCCCTCCTACTTCCGGAACGCTCCGCCGGAGCTTCCGCGGCCCGACGAGCGAATGCTGATCGAGGTGGAGGAGGCGGCGGCGGCGATGTTCGGCGCCCGGCGGATGAGCGAGGGAATGGTGGCGGCGATCCGGGCCGAGCACTCGGAGGTGACGATCCTCGATGCCGACGCCGAAGCGGGGAGGATCACGGCCGCCGGGCAGGACCTCGTCTGCTCCGTACTTCCGGACGAAACCGTGCGGATTGCGGCGGAGACGGATGCGCACGGCCGGACCGTCGCCTCGGTGCGCGTAGAGCCCGAGACGACGGCCGCGGTGGGCCGCGTCTTCTTCGCGCGGGCGATCGACGAGAGCCTGGTCCCGGTGCTCCTGCTCCGGAGGCCGGATCGCGAGCTGGTCTACGCGAACGCCTCGGCCGCGCGGCTGGCGCCCGGGGCCTTCGTGGGTCTGATGAACGCCGAGCTGATCACCGGCTTCCTGAATCCCATCTTCGTCGTCGCGCTCACGCCGCTCGTCGTGTGGTTCTTCACGTGGCGCGTCCGGCGCGGCCAGCCGATCAGCACGGCCCGGAAGCTCCTCTACGGCATGCTGATCACCACGTTCTCCCTGCTCTTCATGGTGATCGCCGCCCACCTGAGCGGGAACGGCGCGCACAAGGTCTCGCTCGGCTGGCTCGTGACCTACTACCTGATCATCACCGCCGGCGAGCTGTGCCTCTCCCCCATGGGGCTCTCGCTCGTGACCAAGCTCTCTCCTAAGCGGCTGGTCGGGCTGATGATGGGCGGCTGGTTCCTCTCCACCGCCATCGGCAACAAGATGGCCGGCTTCCTCAGCGGCCTCGAGCCCACCTGGCAGATGTTCGCCGTCCTGGGCGGGGCGACCCTGGTGGTCGCCGCCTTCCTCCTCGCCCTCCAGCCGAAGCTCGACCGCGCGATCCGGAAGTACGGGGCGTGAGCAATCGAGCCTCGGGTCGATACCGCAACACGGCACGATCTTGCACCCTCCAGGGAAACCTGCGAGGATCCTGGTCGTCCACGGGAGAGAAGCCCCGGGGAATACAGGTGGAGTCGCCATGTGCGCGGAAAGGGCACCTGCGCAACGCCAGGACGTCTACGGTGGGCGAAATCCCGCCGAGATCCCGGCCTATACCATCCCGGAGGCCGCCCACTGGCTCCAGGTCCCCTACACAACGACCCGGGCCTGGCTGCTCGGCCAGCATGGATTCGCTCCGGTGGTCGAGATCGCGGATCGGGAGACTCGGACGCTCTCGTTCCAGAACCTCGTCGAGCTGCACGTGCTGGCCGCCATCCGGCGCAAACACGGCGTCTCCTTGCAGCGCGTTCGTACCGCCGTCGAGTTCATGGAGCAGAGGCTCGGCGTTCCGCACCCCCTGCGCTCGCATCAGATGCTCACCGACGGCCAGGATCTCCTGGTGGAATGGGGTGGGCAGTATCTCAGCTTGAACCGCCAGGGACATGGAGAGATGCGCGCGATCCTGGAGGTCTACCTGTCGCGCATCGAGCTCGAGGGGGAGATTCCCGCCCGACTCTACCCCTTCTCCCGCCGAGAGCACCTCGATGACCCCCGGGCCATCCTGATCGATCCCCGAGTGCAGTTCGGCCGGCCTTGCGTGGCCGGCACGGGCATTCCCACCGCGGTGATCGCCGATCGGTGGAGGGCTGGCGAGAGCATCGACGGCTTGGCCGACGACTATGGGAGGCGGAGGGAGGAAATCGAAGAAACGATTCGCTACGAGATCCCCGTGGCCGCCTGAGGGTCTCGTCTTCTTCGTCGACCGATCTCTGGGGAGCCGCGCCGTTCCAAGCGCCCTTCGGCGAGCGGGCCTCCGCGTCGAAACCCACGACGATCACTTCCCGGAGCGTTCTCCTGACGAGGACTGGCTTGCGGAAGCGAGCCGCCGTCGGTGGATCGTGCTTACCAAGGACAAGCGAATCCGTCGAAACCGACTGGAACTCGAGGCGCTTCGGGCCGCCGGCGTCCGCGCATTCGTGATGACGGCGGGCAACCTCCGCGGCGAGGAGATGGCCGCGCTCTTCCTCGTCCAGCTCCCCCGGATCGTGCATGTCGCTGATCATTGCCCGGCGCCCTTCGTGGCCGCGGTGACCGGCGCCGGCGTGGAGAGGTACGATCGATAGGCTGGCCGGTCCGTCGCGTAGGCCATATGCCATAACGGCATACGCTGCCGATCTGGCGTAACTGGCTCCCTTCCCAGGACTCGCGGGAGGGCCAGGGGAAGAACCGGGGGCTGGCTCCCGCCCGGCATGGACCTTGCTCCCGGGGAGGCGAATCCTCTGCCGGAGGACACCATGCAAGACGCCCTCACCCGCCGCACCGCCGAGGCCGTCCAGGCCGCCCAACAGGCGGCGCAGGAGGCGGGACACGCCGAGATCACGCCCCTCCACCTCGCCGCCGCCCTCCTGGCGGAGCCGGAGGGGGTGAGCGCGGCGGTGCTCGCCCGGCTGGACGCCGAGCCCCATGCGCTGTCCACCGAGCTCGCCCGGGAGCTCGCGCGGCTCCCCCGCGCGAGCGGGGGCTCGCCGGGGCCCTCCCGGGGATTCGCGGAGGTCCTGCAGGCCGCCGCCGCCCACGCGAAGCGCCTCGGCGATTCCTACCTCTCGACGGAGCACGTGTTCCTGGCCCTCGCGGAGCGCGGCGGGCGCGTCGCGGAGCTCTTCGCCGCCCGCGGCATGACCCCCGCGCGGATCGAGGCGGCGCTGGTCGAGGTCCGGGGCTCCCGGCGGGTCGCGAGCGAGAACCCCGAGGGGACCTTCCAGGCCCTCGCCAGGTACGCCCGCGACCTCACCGCCGACGCCGCGGCGGGCAAGCTCGACCCGGTGATCGGGCGCGACGCGGAGATCCGGCGCGTCATGCAGGTGCTCTCGCGGCGGCGCAAGAACAACCCCGTCCTGATCGGCGACCCGGGCGTCGGGAAGACGGCGATCGCCGAGGGGCTCGCCAACCGCATCGTCGCCGGCGACGTGCCGGAGGGGCTGAAGAAGAAGCGGATCATGGCCCTCGACCTCGGCGCGCTCCTTGCGGGCGCGAAGTTCCGCGGCGAGTTCGAGGAGCGCCTCAAGGCGGTGCTCGAGGAGATCGCGACGGGCGCGGGCGACGTGATCCTCTTCATCGACGAGCTGCACACGCTCGTCGGGGCGGGCGCCGCCGAGGGGGCGGTGGACGCCGCCAACATGCTCAAGCCGGCTCTTGCGCGCGGCGAGCTGCACTGCATCGGCGCCACCACGCTCGACGAGTACCGCAAGCGCGTCGAGAAGGACAAGGCCCTCGAGCGCCGCTTCATGCCCGTCCAGATCGACGAGCCGACGGTCGACGACACGATCGCCATCCTGCGCGGCCTGAAGGAGCGCTACGAATCCCACTACGGAGTGCACATCCTGGACGAGGCCCTCGTGGCGGCGGCGCGGCTCTCTGCCCGCCACATCACGGAGCGCTTCCTCCCCGACAAGGCGATCGACCTCGTGGACGAGGCGGCCGCCCGCCTGAAGATCTCGATCGACTCCATGCCGCCCGACCTCGACGAGCTCGAGCGCCGCGGCCGCCAGCTCGAGATCGAGGCGACCGCCCTGAGGAAGGACGGCGGCTCCGACGCCGCGCAGCGCCTCCGGGAGATCGCCGCCGAGCTCGCCGACCTGAACGAGAGCCGCACCGCCCTCCAGGCGCGCTGGAACCGCGAGAAGGACCTCATCACGAAGATCCGGGCCGGCAAGGCGCTCCTCGAGAGCCTGCGCGCGGAGGCCGAGCGCAAGGAGCGCGAGGGCGACTTCGAGCGCGTCGGCAAGATCCGCTACGGGGAGATCCCGGAGACGCAGAAGGACGTCGCCGCCGCCCAGGAGAAGCTGCGCGCCGCCCAGCGGAACGGCGCCCTCCTCCCCGAGGAGGTCGACGCCGAGATGATCGCCCAGGTCGTCAGCCGCTGGACGGGGATCCCCGCCGCGCGCCTCCTCGAGACCGAGCGCGAGAAGCTCGCCCGCATGGAGGAGCGCCTCGGCGAGCGCGTCGTCGGCCAGGACCACGCCCTCCGGCTGATCGCCGAGGCCGTGCGCCGCGCGCGCGCGGGCCTGCAGGAAACGACGCGCCCGCTCGGCTCGTTCCTCCTGCTCGGCCCGACCGGGGTCGGCAAGACCGAGACTGCGCGGGCCCTCGCCGAGTTCCTCTTCGCCGACGAGACGGCGATGGTGCGCCTCGACATGAGCGAGTACATGGAGAAGCACTCCGTGTCGCGCATGATCGGCGCGCCCCCGGGCTACGTCGGCTACGACGAGGGCGGAGCGCTGACCGAGGCCGTGCGCCGCAAGCCGCACTGCGTCGTGCTGCTCGACGAGATCGAGAAGGCCCACGCCGACGTGTTCCACGTGCTGCTCCAGATCCTCGACGACGGCCGGCTGACCGACGGACAGGGTCACGTGGTCGACTTCACCCAGACCCTCGTCCTTTTGACGAGCAACCTGTGCGACGAGGCGGAGGTGAAACGGCGATTCCGGCCCGAGTTCATCAACCGGCTCGACGAGGTCATCACGTACCGCTCGCTCTCCCGCGCGGGGCTGCGGGCGATCGTGGAGGTCCAGATCGGGCGGGTGGCGAAGCTCCTCGCCGAGCAGGATCTCGCCCTCGAGGTCACCGCCGCCGCCAAGGACGCGCTCGCCGAGGAGGGCTGGAGCGAGGAATACGGCGCCCGGCCCTTGAAGCGCGCGATCCAGCGCCGCCTCCAGAACCGGCTGGCCGACGCGATCCTCTCCGGCGCGCTCGGCCGCGGCGGAGCGGCGGTCGTGGATTTCGGGGAGGGCGGCTTCACGCTCTGCGTGCGCGGCGGGGAAGAGCGCCCGGCCCCGGCGGCGGAAGAGCTGGTCGAGGCCTGGTAGGATCGGCGGCGCCCCGCCCGCCATGGAATCCCCTCCCTCCTGGATCGACGAGCTCGCCGAGCTGCGCGCGGCGGGCCGGCCGTGCGCGATGGTCGTCGTGACCGCGGTCCGCGGCAGTGCCCCGCGCGAGCCGGGGGCGCGGATGCTCGTCGCGGGCGGGAAGCTCGTCTGGGGCACGATCGGCGGCGGGAACCTGGAGTGCCTGGCGATCGAGCGCGCGACCGAGCTGCTCCGCCGGCCGGCGGCCGTCTCCGAGTCGGCCGCCTATCCCCTCGGCGAGAAGACCGGGCAGTGCTGCGGCGGCGAGGCGACGCTCTTCTTCGAGACCTTCCCCTGGCGGCGACGCACGATCGCCATCTTCGGCGCCGGGCACGTCGGCCAGGCTCTGGCGCGGCTGGCGCCGTGGCTCCCGGCCGACGTGCGGCTGATCGACGGGCGGGAGGAGAAGGGGCTCGTGCCGGCGCCCCCTGCCGACCCCCCCTTCGAGCTTCGGTGCATCGACTCGCCCGAGGGCGAGATCGACGAGCTGCCGGCCGATGCCCTGGTGCTCGTCATGACCCACAGCCACCAGCTCGACTTCGACATCGTCCAGCGGGCCCTCGCCCGCGGCACCTTCCCCTACGTGGGGCTGATCGGCTCCACGCGCAAGTGGGCGAGCTTCCGCCGCCGCCTCCTCGCCCGCGGCGTACCGGCGGAGAAGGTCGATTCGGTGACCTGCCCGATCGGTCTCTCCATCGCCGCGAAGGACCCCGCCGCGATCGCTCTCTCCGCCGCGACGCAGCTCGTTGCGGTGTGCGCGTCGCTCTCGGCCGCTCCCTGACTCCGGATCCTCAACGCAGGGCCTCGACGCGCTCCCGGAGCGGCGGGTGCGAGTGGTGGAGCGCGACGTAGAAGGGGTGCGGGGTCAGGTTGGAGAGATTGTCGGCGCTGAGCTTCTTCAGGGCGGCGGCGAGGGGCCCCCCCGATCCCGTCGTCTCCCGGGCGAAGGCATCCGCCTCGAGCTCGTTCTTCCGCGACCAGCGCTGCAGGAAGAAGGAGAGCACGAGGTCGAGCGGAGCGAACAGGAGCCCGAAGAAGACGAGGCCGGCGTGAACGGACGGATTCTCGATGCCGAAGGCCGCGAAGAGGCCCGCGTGGGTGAGGAAAATCGACAGGAGGTAGAACACCACCCCGGCGTGGGCGATGCCGAGGACGAGGGACTTGACGATGTGCTTCCGCCGGTAGTGCCCGACCTCGTGGGCGATCACCGCCACCAGCTCGGGGACCGAATGGCTCGCGACGAGGGTGTCGTACAGCGCCACCCGCTTGTGCCGGCCGAAACCGGTGAAGAAGGCGTTCGCCTTCGTGGACCGGCGCGAGCCGTCGATCACGAAGAGCCCGGCGAGGGGGAAGGAGACCTGCCGAGCGTAGGCGAGCACCGCGTCGCGCAGCTCGCCCGCCTCGAGCGGGGTGAATCGGTTGAAGAGGGGCAGGATCCACGTCGGCGCGACGAAGTGGATCACGAGCGAGAACGCCGTCGTCGCGAGCCAGCACCAGAGCCACGCGTAGCCGCCGGCGGCGGTGAAGAACCACAGGACGGCGGCGACGAGCGGGACGCCGAGGACGACGGTCAGGAGGAGGCCTTTGAGGTGGTCGAGGACGAAGGTGCGCGGCGTGGTCTTGTTGAAGCCGAAGCGCGCCTCGATCCCGAAGGTGGAGTAGATCCCGATGGGGAGGCCGAGCGCGACCTTCGCGAGCACGAGGGCGGCGATGAAGAGGAGCCCGGTGACGATCGGGCCCCGTCCCAGCCCGCGCAGGAGGTCGTCGAGCCACCGGAAGCCGCCGGCGAGCCAGAAGGCGAGGAGGGCGGCCAGCTCGACGGTGGCGGGCAGGAACCCGAACCGCGTCCGCACGCGGGTGTACTCCTGCGACCGGCGGTAGCGCGCGGCGTCGTAGACGTCGCGGAACTCGGAGGGGAGCTCGGGGCGCAGGGCGCGCAGGTTCAGGAGGTCGGCCGTCAGGTGCAGCGCGTACTCGCCGAGGAGCGCCAAGAGGACGACGATCGCGTAGATGTTCATGGGCGGGGCGCGGGCCGGTAGAGTACCGCCCCGTCATGCCCGAACCGTCCTCCCCGCCCGATCGCGACGGTGCCCCCGCGCTTTCGGCGCCTCGTCCCCTCGCCCGCCTGGCGATCGAGTTCGGCCCGCTCCTCCTCTTCTTCCTGGCAAACTGGCGCTTCGGCATCTTCGCCGCCACCGCGGCGTTCATGGCGGCGATCCTCCTCTCGCTGGCCGCCTCGTGGCGGATCGAGCGGCGCCTGCCGCCGGTGGCCCTCGTCACCGCCGTCTTCGTGCTCGTCTTCGGATCGCTGACGATCGGTCTCCGCGACGAGCGATTCATCCAGCTCAAGCCGACGATCGTCAACGCGCTCTTCGCCGCGATCCTCGCCGGCGGGCTCCTGGCGAACCGCCTCTACCTCCAGATCGTCTTCGGAACCGCCTTTTGCCTGACGGAGGAGGGCTGGCGCCGGCTCACGTGGCGCTGGATCGTCTTCTTTCTCGTCCTCGCCGGGCTGAACGAGCTCGTCCGGCGGAACGCCTCCACCGACGCGTGGGTGGCCTTCAAGACCTTCGGGATCCTGCCCCTCACCATTCTCTACACGCTCACCCTCGTGCCCCTGCTGCGCCGGTTCGCGCGCCGATGAAGCGCATCCTCCTCGCCGCCGCCGCCGTGGCGCTCGCCGTCTTCGGCATCCGGCGTCTCGTGATCGCCCTCGCCGCGGACGAGACGCGGATCGGCTGGCTGATCGAGGACATGGTCGAGGGCTTCAACGAGCGCCACGCGGGCGAGGCGACGAGCGGGCTGGCGCCCGACTGGCGGCACGAGGATCTCGAGGGGCGGGGGCTGCGGTGAGCGGACCGGCGGCCGGGAGGTGGAAGCTCGCCGCCGTCGTGCTCCTCGCTCTCCTCCTGCACGCGCCTTCGCTCCGGTGGGGCTTCTTCGCCGACGATTACGGCCAGCAGATCGTGCTCCGGGGCCTGGCCGAGCACCCGACGATGCGGCCGTGGAGCCTCTACGATTTCGGCTCGCTGGCGAGCATGGCCGAGCTGCAGGCGGAGACCGGCGCCCTCCCGTTCTGGACGTCTCCCGCCTGGAGCGTGCGTTTCTTCCGGCCGATCGCCTCGTCGAGCCTGGCGCTGGACCATGCCCTGTTCGGGGGCTGGGCGCCGGGCTACCACCTGAGCGGGCTCGTGCTCTTCGCCCTCCTGCTCGCCGCCGCCCACGCCCTCTACCGCGCCCTCGATCTCCCGCCCCGGGCCGCGCTCCTGGCGGTGGCGGTCCTCGGGCTCGAGGACGGCACGGTGCTGCCGGTGGGCTGGCCCGCCAACCGCAACGGCCTCGTCGAGGCGCTGTTCACGACGCTCGCCCTCCTCGTCCTCGTGCGGGGGGCGCGGGCGGGGCGGCGAGCGAGCGTCGGGGCCGCGCTCGCCCTGGCGGCGGCGGCGGTCCTCGCCAAGGAATCGGGGCTCGGGGCGTTGGCGCTCGCGGGGTTCTTCCTCCTTCGCCCGCCGGCGGGAGCGGGGGAGGGTCTGTCGCGGCGCGTGCGGGCGGGCAGCGCGGCGGCGGCGGGGCTCCTTGCCGGAGCGTACCTCGCCTTCTTCCTCGCCGCCGGCTACGGGGCGGCGAGCGTGTTCTATCCCCTGCCGTGGAGTGCGCCGCTCGCCTTCGCCGGTCGTCTCGCCGTGCTCGGGCCCGTGGGAGCGGCGGCGATGCTCACGCCGATCCCCTCCGACCTCTTCGTGCTGTACCCCGCCTTCGCGGGGCCGGCGGCGTTCGCGGC
>JBFMCU010000149.1:47320-53303 GCA_040754415.1 Planctomycetota bacterium | reverse complement strand
CGGGACCCCGCTCTCGGGGTCGAGCCCGCCGGGCGCTCCGGGAGCCGCGGTCCCGCCGCTCCCGGCCCCACCGCCGGCGGGCGCCGCCGGCAGTGCCGCGCCTCCCGCGGCCGGGACGGGCGAGCCCGCCCGGTCCGCATCGGTCCTCCTCGCCGAGGACTCCTCTCCGCCGTGGGGAGCGGATCCCGCTCGGCTGGAGGAGGCGGCCGAGGTCCTGCGCCAGCTCCGGGCGCATCTCGCTCCCAGCCGCCGGCAGGTCCTCGTAAGCCTCTCCCCGCCCGAGCTCGGCCGCGTCGCGATCCAGGTCTCCCTCCTGCGGGGCCGGCTCCGGACCGTGGTCCGCGCGGAGTCCCCCGCGACGCTCGAGCTCCTGCAGAGCCAGAGCCCCGCGCTCTTCGCGATGCTGGCCGAGGAAGGGATCCGGGCCGAGGACTTCGAGCTCGAGCTCGGGCGGCCCGGAGACTTCGCGGCCGCCCGGCGCGACGCCCGCGACCCGCGTCTCGGCGCGGAGATCCGCCCGCGCCGCGTGTCCCCCGTTCTCCCTCCTGGCGCACCGCGGCCCGGTGGCCGCGCGGCAGAGCTCGCCGGCGAGGATCACATCGACACATACGCCTGACGCCATGTACATCCCCGGAATCGACGCCACCGACCAGGTCTTCGGAACGCAGGACACGTACGCGACGACGGAGCTCGACCAAGGCGCCTTCATGGAGCTCCTCGTGACGCAGCTCGAGCACCAGGACCCGCTGGAGCCCGTCCCGAACGAGGACTTCATCGCCCAGCTCGCCACGTTCTCCTCGCTCGAGGAGCTCGAGAGCTTGAACCAGAACATCGTGGCGATGATCGCGCTGAATCAATCCAACGCGCTGCTCTCGCAGCTCACGCAGGCCAGCGCGCTGATCGGGAAGACGGTCGCCTGGGTCGATCCCACGACCGGCGAGCCGGGGACCGGGACGGTGGACTCGGTCAAGATCGTGGACGGCCTCGCGGTGCTCAGCATCGGGGGCGAGGACATCCCGCTCGCGACGGTGACCGAGGTGCTCGGCGGCGACGGGTCGGGAGACGGCGGCGAGAGCGGGAGCTGACCACGGGAGAAAGCACACCATGACCGGATCCTTCCTCTCCGCCCTCGGCGGCCTGCGGGCCCACCAGAGCTGGATCGACGTGATCGGCCACAACCTGGCCAACTCGAACACGCCCGGTTTCAAGTCGTCGCGGGCGCTGTTCTCCGATCTCCTGAGCGTGACGAGGCGGCCCGCCACGCCCCCGACCGGGAACCTGGGGGGGACGAACCCGCTCCAGATCGGCCTCGGGGTGCAGCTCGCGGCGGTCGACCGGCGCCTGGAGCAGGGGGGCATGAACCTCACCGGGCGCACCTTCGACCTCGCCCTCCTCGGCCGCGGGTACTTCGCCCTCACCGACGGGACGCAGAACCTCTACAGCCGGGTGGGCACCTTCGGCCTCGACGCGAGCGGAAACATGGTGGATATGCGCACCGGGTACCGCGTGCTCGACGCGAGCGGCCAGACCTTCAGCGTCGACACGAGCGCCGTTTTCCCCCCTCGCGCGACGACCCAGATGACCTTCGCCGGGAACCTGCCGGCGGTGGTCACCGGTCCCCTTGCCGAGGAGCTGACCTCCTCCTCGTCGTTCACCGCCGGCACGGCGGCCCAGATGACCGGCACGAATGCGGGGCCGTTCGACATCCCCGCCGGGGAGACGTGGACGATGGAGCTGGTGATCGACGGCGGCGCGCCCCAGGCGGTCTCGATCCCGGGATCCGGCCCGATCACCGCGCAGGAGATCGCCGACGAGATCAACGCCCAGACCGAGGACGTCGTGGCCGCGTTGAGCCCCACCGGGGAGATCGTGCTGACCACGGAGCGGGCCGGGCTCTCCGCGACGATCAAGGTGAACGCCGGCGAGGCCGGCAAGGACTTGAAAGAAACGCTCGGCCTCGTGGATTTCGTCCAGGGCAGCGAGACGCCGGCCACGGAAGCCACCGATCTGAACGATCTGGCGGCGAACCGCGCCGACTACGAGTCGGGGGACGTCATCGACATCTCGGGCACCGACGTGGACGGATCGCCGGTCGTCTCGTCCTTCGTCTACGGCGTCGACGGCACGACGCTCGGCGATCTCGTGGCCCACATCGGCGACCAATTCGGTCAGTCCACGGTCACCTTCGATCCGGCCACGGGGCAGATCTCCATCCTCTCGGACACGCTCGGAGAGGCCGACCTCTCCCTGTCGCTCGGCGACGGGGCGAGCCAGACGGGATCGACCGACTGGGCGACGCACTTCTTCGCCGTCACCACGAACGGGACCGGGCCCGACACCGTGACGACCTCCCTGGAGGTCTTCGACAGCGCGGGCACCTCGCACATCCTCACCTTCGAGTTCGAGCGCCAGGGGGACGGCACCTGGAACATGACGACCGAGGTGCCGGCGAGCGAGGGCACGGTCGTCGACGGCGCGATCACCGGCATCAGCTTCAACGAGAACGGCTCGATCCTCACGCCCACGGGCGGGGACATCCAGGTCCAGTTCGGAACCCTCTCCAGCCAGACGGTCGCCCTCGATTTCGGCACCTCCGGCCAGTTCGACGGCATCACGCAGTTCGGCAACGCCGCCAGCCTGGTGGCCGATCACCAGGACGGCTACGGCGCGGGCGAGCTCGCGAGCCTGCAAGTGGACGAGCAGGGCGTGATCGAGGGCTTCTACACCAATGGTCAGACCCAGGAGCTCGCGGATGTCGGCGTCGCTACCTTCGCCAACGAGGCCGGGCTGGAGGCGATGGGGGACAACTACTTCCGCTCCACGGCCAATACCGGCCAGCGCATCCTGGGGGCGGGAACCCTGAACGGGGCCGGCGAAGTGGTCGCCGGCGCGATCGAGGCCTCGAACGTGGACACCGCCGTCGAGTTCGTCCACCTGATCGAGGCCCAGCGCGGCTTCCAGGCCAACGCCCGGGTCATCACCGTCCAGGACGAGCTTCTGGCCGAGATCGTGAACGTCGTGTAGCGAGCCACTCGAGGTTCCGAAACGGGAGCACCCGGCCCGCGGACGCCGGCCGCCCCGCCGCCGGCCGAGCACGATCGGCCGCCGCGATCCGCCCGACCACGGCCGAGGAGTCGCCCGCGCCCTTCGGGGTCCGGGCGGCTCTCTTTCCCTGCCGCCGGCTTGACGGCACCCCCCGGGGGCCGCATTTAAGCTCCCACCTCCCCGACGGCCCGACGGCGCGGCGGCGCGCGGCCGGTCCCCCGCCCCGGAGCGGCCCTCCCCCCGACGGGAGGGCCCCGCCAACCTCCCGGAGCCCTCGCCCGAACCCCGCGCGATGTCCCATACCCCACACCAGACCGTCTCCCCCCGGACCGCCGCGAAGCACGACAACGGTGGACGCCCCGCCCCGCCCCGCCGCGCCCGCCCCGCCGCGCCCCGGAGCCGAACCCTCGGCCCCGTTCCCGACCTCGAGCGCCACCTGCCGGGCGAGTGGTGGAAATCGCTTTTCAACGCCGTCTACCTGAAGACGGACGGCGACGTCGTCGAGGATCTGCGCATCACGGCGCTCGAGGTGGATGCCCTCCTGCACGCCACCGGCGGGAAGGAGGACGACGCGATCCTCGATCTGTGCTGCGGGCAAGGACGCCATTGCCTCGAGCTCGCCCGCCGCGGCTTCCGGCACGTCACGGGGATCGATCGGTCCCGCTACCTCGTCCGCCTGGCCCGCCGCCGGGCGCAGCAGGCGGGATTGTCGGTCGTCTTCCGCGAAGGAGACGCCCGCCGGTTCCGGGTCCCCGAGGGCTCCTTCGACGCCGTGACCATCCTCGGCAACTCCTTCGGATACTTCGAGCGGGAGGAGGACGACCGCGCCGTGGTCGAGTCCGTCAAGCGCGCCCTCCGCTCGGAGGGGATCCTCGTGCTCGACCTGACCGACGGCGAGTGGATGGCCGAGCACTTCGAGCGCCGCTCGTGGGAGTGGATCGATCAGAACCACTTCGTCTGCCGGGAGCGCAGCCTGGCCGAGGATCGCCAGCGGCTGGTCAGCCGGGAGGTGGTTGTGCACGCCGAGAAGGGCGTCATCACCGACCAGTTCTACGCCGAGCGGCTCTACTCGCGGGGACAGATCACGGCCCTTCTGCAGGAGGTGGGGTTCCGCGACATCGTGTATCACGACGCGCTCGTCCCGGACTCCGACCGCGGACAGGACCTCGGGATGATGGCGCGCCGCAACTTCCTCACCGCCCGCGCTCCCCGGCGGATCGTGCCCGGCCGGCCGGGCCTCGGCGCCACGCGCAAGATCACGATCATCCTGGGCGATCCGCGCCTTCCGGACTCCGTCAAGCTCGGCGGTGTGTTCAACCCGGAAGACATGGAGACGATCTCGCGGCTCAAGGAAGCGCTCGCCGGCCTGACCGGCTACACGTTCACCTACCTCGACAACCATCCCGGGCTCCTGGGCGCTCTCCTGGCGAAGCGCCCCGAGTTCGTGCTGAACCTCTGCGACGAGGGGTTCCGCAACGATGCCTTCATGGAGCCGCACGTGCCCGCGCTCCTGGAGATGCTCGGGATCCCCTACTCGGGGGCCGGGCCGGCCAGTCTCGCCCTCTGCTACAACAAGTCCTGGGTCTCGGCGATCGCGCAGTCGATGGGCATCGACGTTCCCCTCGAGGCGTACTTCGATCCCGACGACCAGTCGGCGACGATCCCCTCGGTGTTCCCCGCCCTCCTGAAGCCCGCGTACGGGGACAGCAGCGTGGGGATCACCCAGCAGGCCGTGGTCCACGATTCGGAGGCGCTCATGGCCTATCTCGCCCGCCTTCGCGAGGAGCTGCCCGGCCGGCCGGTGCTCGTGCAGGAGTTCCTGACCGGCCCCGAGTACAGCGTGGGCGTGATCGGCAACACGGGGCTCGGCAGCGACGTCTTGCCCATCCTCGGCGTCGACTACTCGGGGCTCGAGGAAGGGCTTCCCCACATCCTCGGCTACGAATCCAAGTGGGTTCCCGGCTCGAGCTACTGGACCAAGATCCGCTACTTCGAGGCCGATCCCTCCGAGAACCTGCGGCGCCTCCTCACGGATGCCGCGCTGCAGCTCTTCGACCGGTTGGAGTGCCGCGACTACGCCCGCTTCGATTTCCGTCTCGACGAGTTCGGCACCGCGAAGCTGCTCGAAGTGAACCCGAACCCCGGTTGGTGCTGGGACGGGAAGTTCAACATGATGGCGGGATTCGCCGGCTTGACCTACACCGAGCTCCTGCAGCGGGTTCTCGAGGCGGCCCTCCTGCGCGTGAGCACGCGGTCCTCTCCCGCGGTCGTCGCGGCGGCGGCGCCGGCAGCGGTGCTCACGGTGTAGCGCCTCCGGCCCCGGCCGGCAGCGCCGTCACCGCAGGACGAACTCGAGGCCGTCGGTCGCGGCGTACTGGACGCCCTGGGCCGCCACGGAATCGAAGATCACCCCCTGGCAGTAGATGTGCCTCCCGAGGAGGGACAAGTTGTTCGGGATCGGGATCGACACGAGCCCGGGATTGCCCGGCCCCCCGAAGGCCGTGCCGTTGAAGGTGTAGGGCGCCGGGACGAGCGAGAGGAGGATCTCGCCGGGCGCCCCCGCGTAGGCCATGCCGTAGTTGGTCTTCCAGAAACCGCAGGGGTACTGCGCGGCGGGGGTGAAGGACGCCCGCACCCAGGTCGCGGAGCCCACCGCCTGGGTGCCGTAGGGGTTGTCGACCCCGAGGACGAGAGTAGTGCCGAGGACCGGGGCTCCGCCCTGGAGGCTGAGGGTGCCCGCGGCGAGGGGATCGCACCCGATCCGCACGTAATCGGCGCTGACCTGGATGTAGCTCGCCTCGATGCGGGTGTCGGGCTCGCCGGCGGAGTTGGTGACGGTGAGCGAGACGGCGAAGGAGCCGTCGGCGACGTAGGTGTGGCTCGGGTTCTGGAGGGAGGAGGTCCCGCCGTCGCCGAAGTCCCAGGCCCAGCTCGCCGG
>JBFMCU010000149.1:0-47220 GCA_040754415.1 Planctomycetota bacterium | reverse complement strand
CAGCTCGCCGGCCCGCCGGTCGAGAGGTCGGTGAAGAAGACCTCGAGGGGCGCGGTGCCGGCGCGGGGCGCGCCGTCGAAGGCGGGAACCGCGGGCGGCGTGTCGACGACGACGAAGTCGGGCTGGACGAGAGTGTCCGGCTCCCCGGCGCCGTTGGTGACGGTGAGCGAGACGGCGAAGGAGCCGTCGGCGACGTAGGCGTGGGTCGGGTTCTGGAGGGAGGAGGTCCCGCCGTCGCCGAAGTCCCACGCCCAGCTCACGGGCCCGCCCACCGACAGGTCGGTGAATTGCACCGCGAGCGGGGCAGCGCCGGTGCGCGGAGTGCCGTCGAAGGCGGCGGCGAGGGAGGTCGGCTGGACGACGATCAGGTTCGGGCGAGTGATCTGGTCGTACCCGGAGAGGCCGTCGACCTCGAGACGGACGGTGTAGGTTCCCGGGGAGGTGTACACGTGGATGGGATTCTGCTGCGCCGACGTGCCGCCATCCCCGAAATCCCAGCTCCACGAATCGAGATCCACCCCCGTCGAAGCGTCGGTGAAGGAAACGGTCAGCGGGGCCTCTCCGATGAGCGGGGCGGCGGTGAACCAGGCCGTGGAGATGGCGACGGAGCCGTCGCTGATCGAGCAGATGTAGACCACGCCCCCGTTCGGCGCCGCGCCGTCGTCCCAGCGCGCCGAGATCGCCACCTCGGGGAATCCGTCGCCGTCCAGGTCGCCGAGCGAGTTCACGCTCTGCCCGAAGCGATCGTCCTGGTCGAGGGTCCCCGGGAAGCGGCCCTGCAGGTTGCTGATCTTCTGCCAGCCCTTCACCGTCCAGTCGGGGTTCATGAAGATGACGTAGGCGGCTCCCGCTTCGTAGCAGCAGGTGTAGAAGGGCTGGCACTCATCCCCTCCCGTGCCGCAGGAGCCCGCCCAGTTGTCGTCGTCGCGCTTGCGCCCGACCACGAGATCGTTCACCCCGTCGCGGTCGAAATCGACGAGCGGAACCTGCGCCGACGAGCCGAAGTGGTCGCCGGGATCGAGCGGCTCCGTGAAGCCCAGTACGTCCTGGGTGAGCATCCAGCTGCTCTTCGTGGTGCCGTCCGGATTCAGCGTGAAGAACCACACAGCCCCGCTGCGGGGATTCGACGCCCCTTCCTGCGGCAGTCCGTCGTAGCCGATGTCCCCGCTCACGAGGTCGCGGATCCCGTCCCCGTCGAGGTCCGCGCTGGAGAGGTGGAAGCCGAAGAACCCGCGGCCGTAATAGAGCCCCAGCTCGGACAGGGTGAAATCCTGGAAGTCGCGCACCGTGCCGTCGGGGCGAAGGAAGAGGACGTAGACCGTCCCCTCGAACGTGGTCACGAACGCGCGGGCCATCCGGCTCACCGCGAGATCGAGGACGCCGTCCCCGTCCAGGTCCCCCAGCGGCGCGATGCCGCGGCTCCATTCCGAGCGGGCGTGGAGCCGGATGAAGCCCCCTTCGAGGCCACTGATCTTCTGGTAGCTCTTGACCGTTCCGTCCGGGTTCAGGAAGAGGATGTAGACCGCTCCCTGGTCGATGGCCCGGTCGTCGTCCCCCGGGGCGCCCAGGACCACGTCGAGAACGCCGTCGCCATCCAGGTCGCCGAGGGCCGACACGCACTTGCCGAGGAAGTCCCCGCTCTGCAGGAACGGCAGGAAGCCCGTCCGGTTGCTGTACTTCACGTGCTCGCGCACGGTGCCGTCGGTGTTCAAGAAGAGGAGGTAGGCCGCCCCCGCATCCTCCACGAAATCCTCCGGCAGCACGCCGTCGTTGTTGTTGGCGGCGCCGACGAGGAGGTCGACGGTGCCGTCGCCGTCGATGTCCCCCACGTTCGCGACCGTGCGCCCGAAGCCCTCTCCCTCGGTGAGGATCGGATCGGCCGGGCTCGATCCCGGGATCCGCACGGCGCGCAAGACTTCGCCGGGCGTCTGGGCGGCCAGCGTTCCCGCGAAAAACAGAAGCGCAGCGGGGACGAACGAAGCGCGATACGACCAACGACGCTGAATCATCAGGGTGTCCTCCGGAGGGGAAGGCTCAGCAGGGGCTGCCATGGTACATCCCGCGCCGGGGATCACAAGAACGACGCAATGCGGCGATGCCGGGCCCGCGTTACCGGGCCAGCGGACACCGTCGCCCGATGACCCGAGCGGCGGGGTCGCGCCCGGCCTCGTTCAGCGCAGCACGAGCTCGAGACCGTCGGTCACCCCGAACTGGACGCCGGCCGCGGCGACCGGATCGAAGATCACCCCCTGGCAAAAGACGTGCCGCCCGACGAGGGCCAGGTTGTTGGGAATCGGGACGGTGACGAGCCCGGGGTTGTCCGCGCCCCCGAAGGCCGTGCCGGGGAAAGTGAGGGGGGCCGGGACGAGCGCGAGGAGGATCTCCCCGGGCGCCCCCGCGAACGCCATGCCGTAGCTCGCCACCCAGAAACCGCAGGGGTACTCCGCAGCGGGCGTGAAGGCGGCCCGCAGAACCGTCGTCGAGCCGGCCGCCTGCGTACCGTAGGGGTTGTCGATTCCGAGGACGAGGGTGGTCCCGATCGCCGGGGCTCCGCTCGCGATGGTGAGCGTGCCGGCGGCGAGGGGGTCGCAGCCGAGGCGCAGGGCGTCGGAGCCGACCTGGATGAAGTCGGTCTCGACGTGCGTGTCCGTCTCCCCGCCCGCCGCCGTGACGGTGAGGGACACGGTGTACGTCCCGTCCGCGCCGTAGGTGTGCGCCGGGTCCTGGAGCGCGGACGTGCCGCCGTCCCCGAAGCTCCACTCCCAGCTCGCGGGGGAGCCGGTCGAGAGGTCGGTGAAGGCGACGTCGAGGGGGGCGGACCCGGACCGCGGGGCGGCGTCGAAGGCGGCGGTCAGGGCCCCGCTTCCCGCGACGACGATCAGATTGGTGCGCGTGACGCGGTCGTACCCCGAGAGCCCGTCGACCTCGAGTCGGACGGTGTAGGTCCCGGGACTCGCGAAGACGTGGGTGGGGTTCTGGAGCGCGGACGTGCCGCCGTCGCCGAAGTCCCAGCTCCAGGTGTCGAGATCGACCCCGACGGAGGCGTCGGCGAAGGACACCGAGAGCGGGGCGTTCCCCGCGAGCGGGGAGGCGCCGAACCAGGCCACACTGGGGGCGACCGAGCCATCGTTGATCGTGCAGACGTACACGATCCCGCCGTTCGGCACCGTGTCGTCGTCCCATCGCGACGAGATCGCCACCTCCGGGAACCCGTCGCCATCCAGGTCGCCGAGCGAGTCCAGGCATTGGCCGAAGCGATCGTCCTGGTTGTGGGAGCCCGGGAAGCGGCCGTGCAGGTTGCTGATCTTCTGCCAGCCCTTCACCGTCCAGTCGGGGTTCAGGAACAGGACGTAGGCGGCACCCGAGTCGTAGCAGCAGGTCGCGTAGTCCGGACAGAAGGCATCTCCGCTGTCGCACGAGCCGGCGTAGTTGTCGTCGTCGCGCTTGCGCCCCACGACGAGGTCGAGCACGCCGTCGCGGTCGAAGTCGATCCGCGGGTAGTCGGCGGCGGACCCGAAGTGGTCGAACGGATCGAGGGGCTCGGTGAAGCCCGCGATGTCCTGGGCGATGAGCCACCCGGCCTTGGGGGTGCCGTCCGCGTTCAGCGTGAGGAACCACACCGCCCCGCTGCGGGGATTCGCCCCTTCCCCATCCCTTCCGTCGTAGCCGATGTCCCCGCCGACGAGGTCGAGGAGCCCGTCCCCGTCGAGATCCGCGCTGGAGAGATAGAACCCGAAGAGACCCTGGCCGTAGTACAGCCCCAGGTCGGTCAGCGTGAACGCGCGGAAGTCGCGAATCGTGCCGTCGGGGCGGAGGAACAGGACGTACACCGTCCCCTCGAAGGGCGCGCTGCGGGATCGGGCCATCCGGCTCACCGCGAGGTCGAGCACGCCGTCCCCGTCCAGGTCGCCCAGGGGAGCGATGCCGCGGCTCCATTCCGAGCCCGCGTCGAGGGTGACGAACCCTCCCTCGGTCGCGCTGATCTTCTGATGGCGCTTGATCGTCCCATCCGCGTGCAGGAACAGGACGTAGACCGCCCCGTGATCCACGGCGCCGTCGTCGTCCCCCGGCGCTCCCACGGCGACATCGAGCACGCCGTCCCCGTCCAGATCGCCGAGCCCCGACACGCACTTGCCGAAGAAATCCTCCTCCTCCAGGAATGGAAGCGATCCCGTCCGGTTGCTGTACCGCACGTGCGCACGTACCGTCCCCTCCGGGGTCAGGAAGAGCAGATAGGCCGCGCCAGCGCTCGCCACCACCTCGCCCGGGAGCGCGCCGTCGCGGTTGTTCGCGGCGCCGACCAGGAGATCGACGGTGCCGTCCCCATCGACATCGCCCACGTTCGCGACGCTGCGCCCGAAGCCCTCGCCGGAATGGAGGACGGGGTCGGCCGGGCTCGATCCGGGGATGTGCACGGCGCGCAGCACCTCTCCCGGGGCTTGGGCGGAGAGCGATGCGCCGAGGAGCATGAGCGCGGCGAGCGAGGCGGAGATCCAGTGGGCAGACGGCGAGCGGAAAAGGGGGCTCATCATGGCGCGATCCAGGCGGGGAGATGGGGGGGGCGCCGCAATCCTACCCCGCGCGCGCGACGGCCGGGGAGACGACTCCCGCCGCCGATCACCGGACGATGGCCTCCGCTGATCGGGCGGCGGCCGGCGTTCAGCGCAGCACGAACTCGAGGCCGTCCGTCACCCCGTACTGGACGCCGAGCGCGGCTGCGGAATCGAAGATCACGCCCTGGCCGTAAAGCCGCCGTCCGATGAGGGCGAGGTTGTTCGGGATGGGGACCGCGACGAGTCCCGGATTGCCGGCGCCGCCGAAGGCCGTGCCGGGGAAGGTGAGGGGCGCGGGGATCGTGGCGAGGAGGATCTCCCCGGGCGCGCCCGCGTAGGCCATGCCGTAGTTCGGCTTCCAGAAGCCGCAGGGATACTGCGCGGCGGGCGCGAAGGCCGCCCGCAGGAAGGTGGCGGAGCCGGCCGCCTGCGTGCCGTAGGGGTTGTCGATCGCGAAGACGATCGTCGTGCCGATCGCCGGGAGGCCGCTCTGGACGGTCAGGGTGCCCGCCGCCGTCGGGTCGCAGCCGATGCGCACGAAGTCCGCGCTGGCGACGATGTAGCCGGGACGGCTCAGCGTGTCCGTCTCCAGGCCCGCCGCGGTGACGGTGAGCGAAACCGTGTAGGTCCCCGCTTCCTCGTAGACATGCGTCGGATTCTGGACCGCCGACGTCCCGCCGTCGCCGAAGTCCCACTCCCAGCTCACGAGGTCCCCGATCGACAGATCGGTGAAGACGACCCCGAGCGGGGGAGTGCCGCTGCGCGGGGCCGCATCGAAGTCGGCCTGCGCCGCGATCGTCTCGACGACGACGAAGTCCGGTCGCACCCGGCTCGCGCTGTCCTCGGCGGCGTTCGTCACGGTGAGCGAGACGGTGTACGACCCATCCGCCAGATAGGTATGCGCGGGATTCGGGAGCGTCGAGGTCGCGCCATCGCCGAAATCCCAGGCCCAGCTCACCGGATCGCCCGCCGAGAGGTCCACGAACGCCACGGCGAGCGGCGCCGAGCCGGTGCGGGGCGAGCCGTCGAAGTCGGCGGTCAACGCGCCCTCGGCGACGACGATGAGGTTGGCGCGGGTGGCCCGGTCGAAGCCGGAGAGCCCGTCGACGTCGAGCCGGACGGAGTACGTCCCCGGATTCGTGTAGACGTGGCTCGGATTCTGGAGGGAGGAGGTCGTCCCGTCCCCGAAATCCCAGCTCCACGCGTCGAGATCGACCCCCATCGACGCGTCGGCGAAGGAGACGGCCAGCGGGGCGTTCCCGGTGAGCGGAGTCGCGCCGAACCACGCCACGGTGGGCGTGATCGAGCCGTCGCTGATCGTGCAGATATACACGATGCCGGCGTTGGGGGCGGCCGTGTCTTCCCAGCGGGCCGAGATCGCCACCTCCGGGAATCCGTCGCCGTCGAGGTCCCCCAGCGTGTCCACGCACTGCCCGAAGCGGTCGTCGCGGTCGAGAGACCAGGGGAAGTTGCCCTCGGTGTTGCTGATCTTCTGCCAGTCCCGGACCGTCCAATCCGGGTTCATGAACAGGATGTAGGCGGCTCCCGAATCGAAGCAGCAGGTGAAGTAGTCCGGACAATAGCCACCGCCCCCGGCGCACGAGCCCGCGTAGCGATCGTCGTCCCGCTTGCGCCCGACCACGAGGTCGTTCACCCCGTCGCCGTCGAAGTCGACGCGGGGGCAGTCGACGGCGTTCCCGAAGTGGTCGCCGGGATCCAGGACCTCGGTGAAGCCCCGCAGGTCCTGGGAGATGTGCCACGCGCCCGGTTTCGGCGTGCCGTCGGCGTTCAGCGGGAGGAAGTAGATCGCCCCGATCTGGGGGTGGAGAGCTCCCTCCCGGTAGCTCCCGTCGTAGCCGATGTCCCCGACCAGAAGATCCAGAAGCCCGTCGTCGTCGAGGTCCTGGCTGGCGAGGTGGAACCCGAAGAAGCCGGAGCCGTACTCCAGCCCCACGTCGGCCAGCGTCACCTCGCGGAAGTCGCGCACCGTCCCGTCGGGGCGTAGGAACAGGACGTACACGGTGCCCTGCATCGCGGACGACGCCCGCGGAGTCATCCGGCTGACCGCCAGGTCGAGCACGCCATCGCCATCGAGGTCTCCGAGGGGCGCGATCCCGCGGCCGAACTCGGACTTAGCCTCGAGGACGACGAAGCCCCCCTCGAGGGCGCTGATCTTCTGGACGGCCTGGATGCTCCCGTCGACCTGGAGGAACAGGACGTACACCGCGCCCTGGTTCAGGGCGCCGTCGTCGTCGCCCGGCGCGCCCACCGCGATGTCGGTGACCCCGTCGCCGTTCAGGTCGCCGATCGACCCGACCCCCTTGCCGAAGAAGTCCTCCTCCTCGAGGAGGGGGAGGTCTCCAGTCCGGTTGCTGTATTTCACCGACTCGCGCGCCGTGCCTTCGGGCGTGAGGAAGAGGAGCCAGGCCGCGCCCGCGTTCGCCACCGTCTGGTTGGCGAGTACGCCGTCGCTGTCGTTGGCGGCGCCGACGAGAAGGTCCACGGTGCCATCGCCATCGAGGTCGCCGGGGCTCACGAGCTGGCGGCCGAATCCGTCGCCCGCGGTGAGCGCCGGGTCGCCCGGCCGCGAATCCGGGATCCGGACCGCGCGCAGCACCTCGCCCGGCACCTGGGCGTGGGCGGCGAGCGCGAGGAGGACGAGGGCGGAGGCGGGCGGGAGGAGGGCGACGAGGGGGCGAGACGCAGGCGGGCGGCGCGACATGGCAGGGGCCCCGGGCCGGGGAGGAGGAGGAGGAGGAGGAGGAGGAGGAGCTATTCCAACATCCTAGCCGGGTCCCGCCCCGGGGGCCAATCCGGGGGCTTTCCGGCCGCCCGCCGCGCCGGGAGAATCCCCGCCGGGCGAGGCCCGGCCGGACTCCGCGGGTAGCATGGCCCGCCGGATCCACGGGTCGCTCTGCCCCCCAAGTTCCGCCCATGCGCGCATCCGCGGAAAAGACGCCCCCCGCCCCGTCGCTCGCCGGTCTCCGCTTCCTCGAGTGCATGGAGCGGGTGAACGTCGCCATCCAGCGCTCCAGCGATCTCGAGCGGATGATGGAGGACGTCCTCGGCACGGTGCTCTCCCTGTTCGAGTGCGATCGCGCCTGGCTGCTCTTCCCCTGCAACCCGGAGGCGCCCGCCTGGAAGGTCCCCATGGAGTGCACTCGCCCCGAGTATCCCGGGGCGCACGCCTTGAACACCGACGTGCCCATGGAGCCGGGCAAGGCGGAGGTCATGCGGGCCGTGCTGCGCGCGGATCGCCCCGTCGAGCACGGGGTGCACGCCGAGCTCCCGCTCTCCGAGGACGTGGTGAAGAACTTCCACGTCCAAGCCCAGCTCGCGACCGCGATCCATCCCAAGGTCGGCGAGCCGTGGATGTTCGGGATCCACCAATGCTCGTACGCCCGAGCATGGACCGCGGAGGAGAAGGCGATCTTCACCGAGATCGGCCGGCGCGTCGCGGACGGCCTGAGCGCCCTCCTCATCCTCCGGGACCTGCGGGAGAGCGAGGAGCGGATGCGCGTCCTCGCCGACGGCCTGCCCGGCGTGGTCTACGGGAAGGTCCTCCGCCCGACTGCCGCCGGCCAGATCTGGGAGCGCGTGTATATGTCCTCGGGAATCAAGGAGCTCCTCGGACCCCGGCTGGGGAGCGAGGTGCTGGAGGACGTGAACCGCTTCGCGGAGCTCGTCCACCCCGACGACCAGCCCGCCTTCCAGGAGCGGGTCTCTACCCGTGATCCGGACTCGCCGCTCCCCGATATCGAGTACCGGGTGCGAACGGATTCCGGGGACTACATCTGGGTCCGCTCGATCGTCCGGATCAACCGGCAGGACGAGAACGCTCTCCTCTGGCACGGCATCCTGCTCGACGTCACCGAGCGCCGGCGAGCGCAGGAGAAGCTGCGCTTCACGCAGTTCGCCATCGATCACGCCGCCGACGCGGCGCTCTGGGTGCGCTCGGACGGGCGCATCACGTACGTGAACCGAGCCGCGGAGCGCCTCCTCGGCTGGAGCAGCGAGGAGCTCCTGGTCCGGGGGGTCGCGGATCTCTGGCCGACGCGCCTCCGGCGGACGTGGGTCGACACCTGGCGGCGGGTCCGGGAGGGGGGCTCGATGACCTTCGAGTTGCACGGCCTCGCCAAGGATGGCCGGGAGTTCCCCGTCGAGATCTCGATGAACCTCTTCGAGTTCGCGGGGGAGGAGTACGCGATCACCTTCGTCCGCGACGTCAGCGTCCGCCAGCGCGCCCAGGACGAACGGGATCGATTGGAGGCCCAGCTCCGCCAGGCGCAGAAGCTGGAAGCGATCGGCCGGCTGGCCGGCGGCGTCGCCCACGACTTCAACAACATCCTCACGGCGATCCTCGGCCACGCCGATCTCGCCCTCGCGGATCTGGACGGGAAGCGGGTCGACGCCGAATCGCTCGGCCAGCGCCTGCGCAGCATCGCGCGCAACGCGCGGTTGGCCGGCGGGCTGACGCGCCAGCTCCTCGTGTTCGGGCGCCGGGACGTGGCCCACGTGGAGATCCTCGACCTCGGCGCCGTGCTCGCGGAGATGGAGGACGTGCTGCGGTGGTCGATCCCCGAGGAAACCTCCCTCGAGCTCGAGTTCGACGATGGCCCGCATCTCGTCTGCGCCAACCGCGGGCAGATCGAGCAAGTGGTCATGAACCTGGTGACCAACGCCCGCGATGCCCTGCGGGACGGCGGCCAGGTGCGCGTCCGGGTGAGCGGCGCGCGGCCGCCGGGAGGGGACGGAGCCCTCGTCGTGCTGGCGGTCAGCGACACCGGATGCGGCATGGACGCCGCGGTCGCCGAGCGGATCTTCGAGCCCTTCTTCACGACGAAGCCCCTCGGACAGGGCACCGGTCTCGGCCTGTCCGTCGTCTACGGCATCGTGCGCCAGGCGGGGGGACGCGTCGAGTTCGACACGACGCCGGGGGAAGGCACGACCTTCCGCGTCCTGTTCCCCGCCGCCGCGGCCCCCGGCCCCGTCGCGGCGGTCGAGGACGCCGCGCCGGTGCCGGCCGGGGGCGAGACGATCCTCGTGTGCGAGGACGACGAGAGCGTGCGCCGGCTGATCGCCCAGATGATCGCCGGGGCGGGCTACCGGGTGCTGGCGGCGGAGAGCGGACCGCGGGCCCTCGAGCTCGCCGAGCGCAACGGGGAGGCGATCGATGTCCTGGTGACGGATCTCGTCATGCCGGGGATGAGCGGCAAGGAGCTCGCCGAGACGCTCTCCGCGCGCCGGCCCGGCCTGCGGACGATCTTCGTCTCCGGCTACTCCCACGACGTGCTCGCCGCGAAGGACCTCGTCGGCGGCGAGATCGAGCTCCTCGAGAAGCCCTTCAGCCGCTGGCGCCTCCTCCAGCGGATCCGCGACGTCCTCGAAGTCGCCCCGTAACGGGGGAAGGAACGGGCTTCGCCCGGCGGAAGGAGTTTCCGCCCGGAGCCGGGCCGCCGCCGGCCGGCCCGTCCCGGGAACGCCCCGGAGGGGGCCGCGAGGGCGGCTCGCGGCCGTCCGGCAGCCTGGCACCGGGGTTGCTTGGAAGGGGGGCATGAACGTCGGTCTGTACCGCGGTGCCGGCGCCCTCCACGCGCAGCAGTCCCGCCTCGAGGCGATCGCGCGGAACCTCGCCAACCTCTCCACGGTCGGCTACAAGCGCGAGACGGAAGCCCTGCGCCAGCACGTAGTGCCCGGCCGGGGCGGGGAGCGGCGCGGGGTGGTGATCGAGCGCACCGTCGACTTCTCGCAGGGCGACCTGCGCCGCACCGGGCTCCCCTACGACCTCGCCCTCTACGGCGAGGGGTTCTTCGCCGTCGAGGGGCCGGACGGGGAGATGTACACGCGCGACGGCAGCTTCCGGCTCGGGCCGGACGGGACCCTCTTGACCGCCGAGGGTCATCCCGTGGCGTGGGCCGAGCTCCAGCGCCCGATCGATCCCCAGTCCGCCCATCCCCCCGTGGTGGACGGCGACGGGACGGTGCGCCAGGGCGGCGGCGACATCGGACGGCTGCGGATCGTCGACTTCGCGGACGACCAGAAGCTGCGTCCCGACGGCCAGGGCTACTGGCACGCGCCGGCCGACCTCTCCGAGGCGACCGCCACGGCGATGGTCCACCAGGGAGCGCTCGAGGAATCGAACGCCACGGGGATCGAGGAAATGATCGAGATGATCGGCGTCCAGCGTCAGTTCGACTCCGTGGCCCGGGCCATGAAGTCCATCCAGGAATCGTACAGCCGCCTCACGCGGCCCTTCTGAGGTACACCATGATCCGAGCGATGCGCACCGCCGCGAGCGGCATGCAGGCTCAGCAGATGCAGGTCGACACCCTCGCGAACAACATCGCGAACGTGAACACCACGGCGTTCAAGGCGAACCGCGTCAACTTCCGGTCGCTTCTCTACTCGACGATCCGCGAGCCGGGAGCGGCGACGGGGGCGAAGCAGATGAACCCCACCGGACTGCAGATCGGCAGCGGAGTCGAGGTGTCGAGCTCCATCAAGCAGTTCGCGCAGGGCGAGATGGAGCTGACCGGCAACGATTACGACCTCCTGATCCAGGGCGAGGGCTTCTTCCGGATCGACATGGGGAACGGCGAGTTCCGCTACACCCGCGACGGTTCGTTCCGCAAGGACGTGGATGGCGCGATCGTCACGGTGGACGGCCACAAGCTCGATCCCGCGATCCAGATCCCGGCGGACGCCATCAACATCACGATCGCCCAGGACGGGACGGTCCAGGGGACGATCCCCGGCTCGGACACGCCGAGCGAGCTCGGCAAGATCGGCATCGTGACCTTCGCCAACCCCGCCGGCCTCCGCGCCGAGGGGGCGAACTTGTATCGCGTCACCGCGAGCTCGGGCGTCGCCAAGGATCAGACCCCCGGGAACAAGGGCGCGGGATTCCTGCGCCAGGGCTTCCTCGAGCGCTCCAACGTGTCGGTCGTGAACGAGCTGATCTCGCTGATCCAGGCCCAGCGCAACTACGAGGTGAACAGCCGCACGATCCGGGTGTCCGACGAGATGCTCCAACAGGTGTCCAACCTGATCTGACCGAGCGGTGACCGTCATGACGATCCTCTTCGCGACCCTCCTCCTGACCGCGGCGCCCGCGGTGACCGTCGACCTGCCCATGGAGGCCCACGTGCAAGGCACCGCGATCGAGCTCGGCGAGATCGCCCGCGTGAGCGGCGCCGACGCCGGGGCGGTGCAGCTCGTGGCGGCCGTCGAGCTCGGCTACTCCCCCTCTCCCGGCTACAGCCGCCTGCTGCACGCGGAACGCATCCGGGCGATCGTCGCGAGCCAGGCCCCGCAAGTCGAGGTGCGGTTCATCGGCCAGCGCGCGATCCGGGTCTGGCCGGAAGTGGACGAGATCCCGGACGCCGAGATCGAGGGCGCCGCCCTCGCCGAGCTGCGCCGAGCCTACGCGGCAAGCGACGCCTCCTTTGCGCCCGCCGGCCTCCTGACGGCGGTGGCGGTGCCGAGCGGGGCGCGCGGGCGCGAGCTCCGGGCCCGGGTCGACGAGCAGCGTCTCGCGAGCGGAACGATCAGCGTGCCCGTCGACGTGCTGGTCGATGGGGCGGTGTACCGCACGGTGTGGACGAGCTGGCGCGCCGAGGTGTACGAGACCCTGCCCGTGCTGAAACAAGCCGTGCCGGCGGGGGCGACGCTCGCGCCCGAGATGCTCGAGCGCCGGCGCGTGCGGCTCGCGGCGGGGGGCGGCGCCAAGCCGCTCGATCCCTCCCGTCTCGTCGGAGCCGTCGCGGCCCGCGACCTCGTCGCCGGCGAGATCGTCGCCGATGGCGATGTCCATCGCCCCGTCGTCGTGAATGCCGGCGACACCCTCTTCCTGCGCGTCCGCAAGGGAGGCATCGAGGCCCAGGTACCGGCCGTGGCCCTGGCCGGCGGAGCCTCCGGCGATCGCATCCGCGTGCGCACCGTCGAGCGCGGACAGGAGCTCACCGCGGTGATCCGGAGCCGCGACGTCGTCGAGATCGACCTCGGCCGCTGAGAGGCTGAGCAGAAATCGATGAACCAGCCTCTCAGATGCCTTCTGGTGCATCGCCTGACGGCGCTGCCGCCCGTTCGCGAGCAATTCTTGCTCGCTCTCTGAGAACGACCCGCGAGGACCCATGAAGCACTCCGCCACGATCGTTCCCGCCTTGCTGATCGCCCTCGCCGCCGGTGGCGGCGCCGCCGCCGCGCAGGGCCGGCCCGGCTCGATCTACGACCCCGACCATGGCCCGCGCAGCATGATCGCCGACAAGACGGCGCGCCGGCCGGGCGACCTGCTCACGGTCATCATCAGCGAGACGCAGAAGGTCGACGACAAGGAGACCTCGACGATCTCGAAGTCGACGAACCTCGACTACGCCCTCACCTCGTTCAACCTGAAGCCGAGCTTCTTCAGCGTCCTGCCCGACGTGACGGCGGAGTCGAAGGACGACTTCAACGGCACCGCCAACTACAAGAAGGACGGCACCTTCCAGGCGCGGATCACGGTGATCGTCATGGATGCCCTGCCCAACGGCAACCTGGTCGTGCAGGGCCGCCGCGAGCTCCGGGTGGATCGCGAGGTCAAGGTCATCGAGTTCAGCGGCCTCGTGCGCAGCTACGACGTGAAGCCCGACAACACGGTGCTCTCGGAGCTCGTCGCCGAGGCGCGGATCGCCTACTCGGGCGCCGGCCCGCTGACCGACGGCACGAACCGCAAGGGCCTCGGCAGCGTGCTGCACGGCCTCATCTCCTGGATCTGGCCCTTCTGACCGCCGAACACGCGAGCCGAGCGATGATCCTCCCTCTCCTTCTCTTCCTCCTCGCCCCGCAGGACACTCCGGCCCCCGGCTCCCCGCCGCCCGACGACCGGCCCGTCACGCTGTACCCCGTCGGAGGGGTGGAGGCGCCGGCCCAACCGAGTCGCGCTTCGCGGTCCGCCGTGCGGCGCGCGCCGCGCGTCGCGCCCGCGACGGGGCGGGGCACGGACGGCCGCGTGCTCGTCCGGGTGGGCGACATGGTGGTGGTCCGCGGCCAGGAGGAGAACGTCGTCCAGGGCATCGGGCTCGTGACGGGGCTGTCGGGCACCGGCGACGGCGGCAACGCCGCGCGGCTGGCGATCCTGAACATGCTCAAGACGCAGAACCTCAATCTGAGCCTCCAGGACGTCAGCTCCGCGAACGTGGCGATGGTGCTCGTGCAGGCGAGCCTCGAGCCGGGCATCAAGCCGGGCCGGGCGATCGACGTGCGCGTCTCCTCGATCAACGACTGCGAGAGCCTCGTGGGGGGCGTGCTCCTGCAGACGCAGCTCACCACGATGGACGGCCAGACGGTGTACGCCACCGCGACCGGGCCCGTCACGACCGGCGCCTTCTCCGCGGAGGGCGAGGGAGCCTCGGCCGTCCGCAACCACTTGACCGTCGGGACGATCCCCCTGGGCGGGAAGGTCGAACGCCCGGTGCCCGCGCCGCTCCTGAGCGATCACGGCTTCCTCTACCTCGACATGCGGGCGATGAAAGGGTCGTTCGCCAACGCCACGCGCGTGGCGGACGTGATCAACGAGATCTACCCCGCGGCGGCCGTGCCGCAGGACGCGATGACGGTGGCGGTGCGGATCCCCGACGACCTGCCGGAGTCGGAGGTCGTGCCCTACCTGAGCTCCATCCTTGCCCGCGAGCTCGAGCCGGTGCCCTTCGCCCGCGTCGTCATCAACGAGCGCACCGGCGTCATCGTGATGGGCGAGGGCGTCCGCATCACGCGCGGCGCGATCACCAAGGGCAACCTCACGGTGACGGTGGCCGAAACGCCCGAGGCGAGCCAGCCGGGGCCGCTGTCCGAAGGCACGACCGAGGTCCTCCCGCGCACGAACGTGCTCGTCGAGGAGGAGGACCGCGCGCTCACCATCGTGAACGGGGCGGTGAGCCTGCAGGAGGTCGTCGAGGTGCTGAACGTCCTCGGCGTCAGCCCGCGCGACATGATCCAGATCCTGCAGTCGATGGCCCAGCAGGGGATGCTCCACGCCGAGATCCTGGTGATGTGATGGATGCGACGAACCTCGGGGATCTGGCGACCGTGCGCAGCGACGCGCTCGGCTCCCTCGCC
Source organism: Planctomycetota bacterium (assembly GCA_040754415.1). GTDB lineage: Bacteria > Planctomycetota > UBA1135 > UBA1135 > JBFMCU01. The sequence continues at coordinate 32,572 of JBFMCU010000149.1, read as the reverse complement.
GGCGCGCGGATCGACGCGGTGCGCCGCACGGCGGAGGAGGGACGGACCGCGGAGGCCGCCCAGGCCTTCGAGACGCTCCTCGCCGCCATGCTCGTGACGGAGATGCGGCGGGCGATGCCGGAGGGGTTCTTCGGCGACGGAACCGGCGCCGACGTGTACGGGAGCTGGTTCGACGCGCACCTGGGCGCCGCGCTGGCCGAGCGCGACGCCCTGGGGTTCGCGGGAATCGTGAAGGAGGATCTCCTCCGGCTGCAGGCCGCGCGGGAGGCCGGAAAGAACGGGGAGGCACGCGATCGATGAATCTCCAGGCCCTGTTGAACAAGACCGAGTGCTGGGCGCAGCAGGAGCTCGCCGCCCAGCAGAGGATGCTCGAGCTGCTCGGGCGCCAGGAGGCGGCCATCGCGGCCGGTTCGGCCGCGGAAATCGTGGCGAGCGGCGAGGCGATCCAGGCCCACCTGCGCGCGGGTCCGGCGCGCGAGAATCACCGCCAGGAGCTCGTGCGCCGCTTCGCCCAGGCGTGGGGGGTGGCCCCCGGGACGCTCACCCTGCAGGGCATCGCCGAGCGCGCGGAGGCGGCGGGATTGGCCGCCGGACGGCTGCGGCGGGCGCGCGAGGAGCTGCGCGACGCCGGGGCGAGCGTGCTGCGCAGGGGGCGGCGCATCGCGGCGATGGCCCGATTCCACCAGGGGCTCCTCTCCGAGCTCCTCGGCGTCTTCCTCTCCGCGGGCGGGGCGGGCGCGGCGCAGATCGGCTCCCGCGCCGAAGCGGGCGGGGTCCTCGTGGATCAGGAGGCCTGAGCCATGTCGAGCATCGCCCTCGCCACCGGCCTGAAGGCCCTGATCAGCGCCCAGTTCGTCCTCGACACCGTCGGGCACAACATCGCGAACGCGAACACCGTCGGCTACTCGCGCCAGCGGGTCATGCTGGACGCAGCCTTCCCCCTCCGCGTGCGGGGCCTTCTCGTGGGGAGCGGAGTGGACGCCTCCTCCGTGCAGCGCAGCGTCGACGAGCTCCTGAACCGCCGCATCCTGACCCAGCGCAGCGTGGCGGGCGGGCTCGAGTCGCAGCTCGGCGGCCTGACGGAGATCGAGGCCCTGTTCAACGAGCCCGACGAGAACAGCCTGGGCGGGCGGCTGGACGGGTTCTTTTCGAGCGTCTCGGCGCTCTCCGCCGCCTCCGAGGACTCCATCCTGCGCACCGGGCTCGTCCAGGCCGGCGTTTCGCTCGCCACCCAGCTCAACCACCTCGCGTCGAGCCTGGGGAACATGACGGGCGACCTCCGCGCCGAGGTGGAGGCGAAGGTCGAGCAGGTGAACCAGCTCGCCGCGGAGATCGCCGATCTGAACGTCCAGATCGGCGAAACGGAGGCGGCCGGGCTCCCGGCCAACGACCTGTCCGACCAGCGCGACCGGGCGCTGAGCGAGCTCTCCCGGCTCGTCGAGGTCAAAACCGTCGAGGACGCCCGCGGCGCGGTGAACGTCCTGGTCGCCGGCAACACGCTGGTGAGCTCGGCCCGCGCGAATCGGATGACGGTCTCGGCGATCACGGACAACGACCTCGCCTTGCAGGTGGAAGGGGCCACGGGCTTCCTCGACATGCAGGGGGGATCGATCGGCGGGCTGATCCGCCTCGCGAAGACGTACGGGCCATCGCTGCGGACCGAGCTCGATCGGCTCGCGAAGAACCTCGTCCTCGAGGTGAACCGCGTGCACTCGACCGGGATCCCCGCCGGCGGGCCGTTCACGGCGCTGACGGGCGAGAATGCGGTCGAGGACCAAGATGGCGACGGACGGCTGCGCGACGAGCTCGTCGCCAACGCCGGTCTGCCGTTCGACGTCGCCTCGGGCCGGTTCTACGTGAACGTCACCGACCTGGACACCGGAGAGGTGGAGAAGCACGCGATCGACGTCCGCTCGACCCACACCACGGTCGGGGGCATCCTCGACGCGCTCAACGACATCCCGAGTCTCTCGGCCGACCTCGACGCCTCCGGGCGTTTCCGCCTGGTCGCCGGCGCCGGCTACGGTTTCGACTTCAGCCGGCGGATCGATCCGAATCCGGACCCCGCCGGCACCTTCGGGGGCGGGCGGGCCTCGCTCGGCACGGCGACGGCCGGCCCCTACGCCCTGGCCGACGGGGACACCCTGCAGATCGTCGCCGATCCTGGCGGCGCCGCCGTGCCGGTGACGATCACCTTCGCGAGCGGCGATTTCGCGGAGATCTCGGAGGCGACGGCGGAGGAGATCGCCGCCGCGATCAACGCGGACGCCGGCGCGCAGGCCAATGGGATCGCCGCCACGACGATGGGCGGCGCGCTGTACCTCCAGACCGCCGGCACGGGGGCGACCGCCGAGTTCCAGCTCGCCGGCGGCACCGCGGCGGGCGCGCTGGGCTGGGATTCGTTCGTGGGCACGACGATCTCCGGCCACGACAACGCAGTGGACGTGGAGATCGGCGGGGTCTACACGGGCGACTCCGGCGACGTGTACACGTTCCGGCCGCGCACGGATGGCACGATCGGGACCACCGAGGGGCTCCTCGTGGACGTGCTCGACGCCACGGGCCAGCGCATCGCGACGCTCGACGTGGGCGCCGGATACGAGCCCGGCGCGGAGCTCACCGTCGCGGAGGGAGTGACGGTGAAGTTCGGGCTCGGCGAGCTCTCCGCCACCAATTACGACCAGTTCGCCCTCGAGTTGGTCGCGGATTCCGACACGACCGACTTCCTGGTCGCCGCGGGTATCAACGCCCTGTTCGTCGGCTCCACGGCCGAGAACATCGCGGTCCGCGCCGACATCGAGGCCGATCCCCAGCAGATCGCCGCCTCGATGACCGGTTTCGCGGGCGACAACACTCTCCTGCTCGCGCTCCTGGACGTCGAGGAGAGCCAGGTGACGGGGCTCGACAATGCGTCCCTCGGCCAGTTCTACGGCGATCTGGCGGGCGGCGTCGGCTTCCAGGTGGCGACCGCCGCGAACGCCCTCGAGGCGAACGAGGGCCTCATCAACAGCCTCGAGATGCGCCGCGATCAGATCTCCGGCGTGAGCGTCGACGAGGAGATGGTCGATCTCCTGCGGTACGAACAGGCCTTCGCCGCCGCTGCCCAGTACATCACCGTGGTCAACCAGCTCGGCGACGAGCTGCTCAGCCTCATTTGAGCCATGTCGCTTCGCGTCAGCACCCACTCCACGTTCGCCCGCGTGCTCCTGAGCATCCAGCGGAGCCAGTCGAGCCTGATCCGCGCCCAGGAGCAGGTAGCCTCCGGCCGCCGCCTGCTGCGGCTCTCCGACGATTCGCCCGGGGCGGCCCGGGCCCTCTCCCTCACCCGGCAGATCGCCGACGTCGGTCGCCACGGCGCGGCGATCGCCGCGGGGCTGACGGTGGCGGATACGGCCGCCGCCGGCCTGCAAGACGCCGGGAACCTCCTGTCGGAGGCCCGCGCGTTGCTCGTCCAGGGCATGACCGGCACCCTGACGATGGAGGACCGCGAATCGCTCGCGGGGGAGTTCGACCTCCTGCGCGACCAGCTCCTCGAGATCGGCAACCTGCGGTCCGGCGACCGCTACCTCTTCGGGGGCACGAGCACGGGGGAATCGCCCTGGGTCGAGATCGACGGCGGCGGCCGCCCGCGCATCGTCTATCGCGGCAACGAGGAGAGCCAGCTCGTGCGCATCGGCGAAGGGGTCGACGTTTCGATCAATCTGCCGGGGACCGAGGTATTCGGCCGCCTGGAGTACAGCGGCACCAGCTTCGCGGGTCTGACCGGCGTGGCGAGCGGCCTGACCGCGGACGAGGGCACCGGCTACGAGTACCTCCGCCTCCGCCACGAGGGCACGGTCGAAAGCGGCCTCGCGGGCGTCGGCATCGCGCTCGTGGATGGCGGGGCCGAGGACACGCTCCTCGGCGACAACGCCCTGGTGATCGACGCGGTGGCGGGCACCATCCAGCTCGGAGCGGGACCGGCGGTGCAGCTCCCCGATCCGAGCGATCCCGACGCCGCGAGGTTCGTCGTGGAGAACGAGCGAGGAGGCAAGCTCTACCTCGACCTCTCCGGCTTCACGGGCGCCGACTACGCGGGCACCGTGCGCGGCGAGGGCTCGATCTCCCTCGACGGCTCGACCTTCGTGCCGCTGACCTTCACCGAGACCGACCTGGAGCTCACGAATCCCGCCACGGGCAGCGTGCTGCACGTGGACGCGAGCGCTGTGAAGCGGGCGGGGGACGAGCTCGTGACCTTCGGCGGCACGGTGAACCTCTTCGACCTGCTCCAGGGCATCGGCGACGACCTGCGCAACGCGGACGGCCTCGAGGCCGACGAGCTCGTCGCTCGGCTGGAGGAGCGCATGCGAGAGCTCGACCGCGGCCAGGAGAACCTCCTGGTCGGGCTCGGCGTGCTCGGCGCGAAGAGCCAGCGCCTGAACAGCGCGGCAGAGAGATCCCAAGGCGTCCAGTTGCAGCTCGAAATCCTGCTCTCCAACATCACCGACGCGGACTACGCGGAGGTCGCCCTGGACCTGGCGCGGTCCGATCTCTCGCTCCAGGTCGCCCAGGCCTCCGGAGCGCGGCTCATCCAGACCTCCCTCCTCAACTTCCTCGGCTAGGCCGACCTCACCGGGAACGCCCATGGCGGAAACCCCTCTCATCCAACCGGCGGGCCCCGGCCCGATCTCGCGGAGCGCCGACACGGCGCGCGCGAAGACCAGAGAGACCGCGGCCGACGGCCCGGCGTTCCGGGTGCTCCTGGAGCGGCTCCAGGCGCGCGCTCAGGAGCTCGAGCGCGCGAGCATCGAGGTCCGCGGTCCCGAGCTTCTTCCCGGCGCGGTGGACACCGCCCGTGCCTCCCTCGAGGACGCCCTCTCCCTCAGCGATCGGATCCTGGAGGCGTACCGCGAGGCTCAGCGGCGGGCGGCGTCCCCCGCCGCGCCGGCGCGCGGCGCCGAGGAGGAGCAGCGGTGACCGAGCTCCTCCTCGGCCGCGAGGCCTCGGCCCTGGCGTTGATGGAACGGGTGCTCCGCGACGGCGATCCGCTCGCCGCGGAGTACCCCCTCGTCTTCGACGCGCGGTTCAGCGGCCGCATCCTCGCCCTCGGCGACGGAGGCGAGGTGCGCTCGGCCTGCGCGACGCTCGTTCGCGACTTCGTGGTGCCCGGCGGCACGATCCGCGGCGGGTTGATCGGCTCCGTGTCCACGCAGCCCGAATGGCAGGGCCACGGTCTGGGCACGCGGCTCCTCGTCGAGGCCGAGGCGAAGCTCCAGGCGCAGGGCTGCGTCTTCGCCCTCCTGTGGGGCGAGGACCCGCGCTTCTACCTCGCGCGCGGCTACTGCCCGGTCGGGGCGGAGGAGGACTTCGTGGTCCCCAGCGCGCTCGTTCCGGCGCTGCCCGCCGGCGCGGCGCGCCCCCTCGCGCCGTCCGACGCCGCGGCGGTGCACGCCCTCTACGAGCGCCATCCCGTGCGCCTGGTGCGCACCGCCGCCGAGACGGCGGCGCTGCTCGCCTGCCCGGGCATGACGAGCCTCGTGCTCGAGCGCGACGGCGGCGTGGTCGCCTACGCCTGCCGCGGCCGCGGCGGCGACCTCGCCGAGGCGATCCACGAATGGGGCGGATCGGACGAGGACGTCCTCGCCCTGGTGCGCGCCCATCTGGTGGACCGGTTCCTCCCCGGCGAGGAAGGGGAGCTCTTCCTGATGGCGCCCGTCGTCGCCGAGGAGCTGCGCGCCCGGCTGATCGAGGTCGGCGCCGAGCACCGGCGCGGCATCCTCGGCCTCGGCAAGCTCCTCGACCGCCGCGCGGCGCTCGAGGTCCTGCGTCCCCGCCTCGCCCCCGCGGGCACCATCGAGCTCCAGAAGACGAGCGAGGGCCCGATGTTCCGCCTCGCGGGCCCCGCCCGCCGCGGCCTCCTCGACGACGACGGCCTCCTCGCCCTGCTCCTCCCCGCCACCGAGGTCCGCCCCGAGGTCGCCCACCTCCTCGCCGAGTTTGGCCTGACGGACGCCCGGCTGCCGCTCGAGGCGTTCGTCTGGGGGCTGGATTCGATCTGATCTACAACCTTCGAGATTCTCCGCGACCCGCGAAGCATCTCGAAGGTTGTAGATCAGTCGTTGTCGGCGCGACCTCTGACGAGGTTGGAGCGCGCGCGGGCCGCGCCGGCCCACGCCCGCGTGGGTTGCGGGCGTCAGCCCGCGCGATGGGCGAGCCGGGTTCCACTACCTCCCGGCGAGGACGAGGGTCTCCACCGGCGGGCGCAGCTCCCGGATCACCGTCTCGAACGGCGGCAGCGCCGGCACCAACGGGCCGAGCCATTGCTCCCAGGTCCCTCCGATGTACGTGAGCATGCGATCCGGGAAGAAGTCCTCCGACCCCGAGAAGGCGACACCACGCACGGCGCATTTCTCGCGCAGGAACTCGGCAAAGTCGGAGATCTCCATCCGATCCTTGTAGGCCCCCAGCACGCGCCAGAGATCGTAGTAGTCCCGGGCGCGTGAACGGCTCCAGCCCCGACTCTCGAGCATCTCGATGTGCTGGAGGATTGCACGCAGTTTCTCCGCCACGAGCTCCTCCAGGGCGTAGACGTGGACCTCCGCGTCGAGGGGTTCGCCGTATTCGTAGAGGATCCTCCGCATGGACACCGGCTTGAGGATCCGCTCATCCACCGCGGCCTCGATCATGATACGCGTCTGCGGCTGTCTGTGCCATGGAAGGCGGGCGCGGATGGTGAACGCCTCCTGGCCGCCTGGATGTGGCTCCTTCTCGGTGTACCGCTCGCAGGAGATCTCGACGGGCGCGTACACGTCCACCAGCTTCATGGCGGCCGTGCACGCCGCCTGGACGGCGCGCTCCATCTCGTCGCCGCGGGGAACTCCCTCCCGCCCGGAATAATCCAGATCCTCCGAGAATCGGTAGTCGCCGAAGTAGCACTTCCTCAGCGCCGTCCCGCCCTTGAGCACGAGCGTCTCCCGGAGGGAATCCACCTGCCCGATGCCGGCGAGGACCCAGGACAGGAGGTAGTCTCGTTCGAGTATCTCCCACGGGACGCGGAGACGCTGGCGCGCTTCCTGGAGCCTCGTGCGCAGGGGCTTCATGTCCCAACCTTCCCCGGGAGATTCTCCTGGACCATCCAGCGCCGATTGCCGGGACCCTTGCGCGGTCCACGGGGATCGAGCTTGCGACAGCCTTTGATTGGGAGCGCCGCCAGGCGCTTGAGCTTCGAGAGCGGGACGCCCTGGTGTTCGAGCACCCAACCCAGACGCTTCGCCGTGGCCGCGTCCAACTCGAGTGCGTATTCGATGATCCGCGAGAGGTTCAGATCGGTGCCGCGCATGGCGAAGGCGTGGAGCACTTCGGCGAAGTCGCCGCAGTACTGCGGCCGGCTGAGCCCGTCGAGCAAGGTTCGCTCGGGATCGGTGATCGCCACGCGCGCCTCGCCAATCCACACCTTCTCGACTCCGAAGAACCGCTTCGGTTTCACCTGGACGAATTGGTAGAGCGTGTCCCCGATGAGCCGGCCCGGGGGAATCCCCTTCGCCGTGGCCCCTCGCGGGCGGGGAGGAGAGCTCTCCGTCGTCGTCAGGACGAAGACCCTCCGGGGCACCTGTTCCGTGAGGCCGTGGTGATGCAGGCTCGACCAGTGGGAGATCGCGGCCGGGTCGACCAGGGCCATGGCGATCTCGAATTCATGCGCGGGAGTGACTCCGGGCACGGCCGAGGAGACCGCATAGAGCCCCCGGCGCAACGAAACGATCCAGCCATCGCGCCGCAGGTGGTAGAGGGCTTCCCAGAGGTAGGGGGCCTTCACGCCCGCTCGCGGGGCGAGCTCCCGAGCGCGATCCGTCGAGAAGACCCGGTCGCCCTCGGCCGCGAGAAGCCGGACGAGCTCGACACCGACGGCAGACCTCTTCCTCCTCTGACCGTCGTCCCGGGGTGTGCTCCCGGCGCCACCCAAACCGGTTCCCCGGCGAGTCATCATGTTGGGCAATACTAGGAGAGCATCAAAGGTTTGCGGAAGAGAAACTGCGAAACCGGCCGACCAAGCGGCCTGCGGGCCCGGAGACCGCGGCCCGACTCGGGAAGCTCCCGCACCGGGAGCGCGGAGAGCGCCCGCTCCCTTCAGGATCCCGAAACCCGGTGTCTCGGCCGGCCTTCGCCCCGTCGGAGGCGAGCCACCGCCCCGGTGCCGGCCGCCGTCACACCGTCCTCCGGCCGCCGTCACACCGTCCTCCGGCCGGCGTAGGCGGGAGCGCCGCTGCACGCCATGGAGGCCGGCGGCCGGTCCCGTCTCGAGGGGAGGCGAGGGCCGCGCCCCATCGACCCATCCCCCCCGGCGGGCGCGGGCGCCCGCCCCACCTGGAGGAACCGTCACGTGAAGCTCGACGAAAAGAAGCTCGAGGAATTCATGGGTCGCGCCGTCGGCGATTTCGGCGCCACCCTCAATACGATTCTGGTCGTCCTCGGCGATCGCCTCGGCCTCTACAAGGCCATGGCCGGCGCCGGGCCCCTGACCTCCGCCCAGCTCGCCGAGCGCACGGAGCTCGCCGAGCGCTACGTCCGCGAGTGGCTCGCCGCCCAGGCCGCCGGCGGGTACGTGACCTACGACGCGCGCACCGGCGCCTACACCCTGCCCCCCGAGCAGGCCATGGCGCTCGCCGACGAGCAGAGCCACGTCTACCTGCAAGGCGGCTTCAACCTCTGCTTCTCCCTGATGAACGACGAGGCGAAGATCCGCGAGGCTTTCCGCTCCGGGAAGGGCGTGGGCTGGCACGAGCATCACCCCGGCCTCTTCGAGGGGACGGAGAAGTTCTTCCGGCCCACCTATGCCGCGCACCTCGTGGGCGAGTGGATCCCCGCCCTGAACGGCACCAAGGAGAGCCTCGAGCGCGGCGCGCGGGTGGCGGACGTCGGCTGCGGCTTCGGCGCCTCGACGATCATCATGGCCCAGGCCTTCCCGAAGTCGACCTTCGTGGGCTACGACTACCATCCCCTCTCGATCGAGAAGGCCCGCGAGCGGGCGAAGAGGGCGAAGGTCTCCGATCGGGTCGAGTTCCAGATCTCGACGGCGAAGGAGTTCCCCGGGAAGGACTACGCCCTGATCACGTTCTTCGACTGCCTGCACGACATGGGCGATCCCGCCGGCGCCGCCGCCCACGCGCGCGAGGGCCTGCGGAAGGACGGCGCCCTCCTCGTGGTGGAGCCCCTGGCGGGCGATCGGGTGGAGGAGAACCTGAATCCCGTCGGCCGCGTCTACTACGCCGCTTCGACCCTCGTGTGCACTCCCTCCTCACTCGCCCAGGAGCGCGCTCTCGGCCTCGGCGCCCAGGCCGGCGAGAGCCGTCTCGCCGGCGTGCTGCGCGAGGGCGGCTTCGCGCAGGTGCGGCGCGTGGCGGAGACGCCGTTCAACATGGTGCTCGAGGCGCGGGTGTAGAGACGGAGCGCTCGCCAGAGCGGCGGAAGGACGAGACCCTTCCGCCGCTCAGGCGAGCGGCCGATCCGTTCCCGCGCCGCTCGCCGCGTCGTGGAGAGCGGTGATCTCCGCGATCTCCGGGACCCCGGCGTCGCGGCCGATCTGGCGCAGGAAGCGGCACGCGGCGAAGCGGGCCGCGGCCGCGTCGTAGGCCGCGCACCAGCGGGCATGGGGCTCGCGCGTGTGCTCCTGCGGGAAGCGGACCGGCGGGCGGTCGATGCCGATGCGCCAGGGCTTGGCGGTGAGGCGGGCGCGGTAGCAGAGCTGAGCGCGGCAGAGGCGGCGGTAGAGGGGATCGGCGCCGAGGGAGGCGAGCAGGGCGTCGCTCTCCCCCCTCCCCGGATCGCGGAGGCGGTCGGTCGCGAGAAGGCGCAACCCGGCGGGCGACTCGTAGATGCGGAACCCCGCCCCGGCGTTGCGGGCCACGAACGCCTCCACGCCGGCGAGGGCCTTCTCCTTCTCGACGCGCGCGCCGCGGAAGAGGCGGGCGAGGAGACCAGGGCGGCGCACGTCGACGTCGGCGAAGAAGGCGCGGGCGGAGTTGAGCACGCGGGCGCCATAGCCGTTGCGGGTGACGACGGCGCGCGGGGCCTCCCGCGGCCCGACGACGTCGAGGAGCTCCTCGCGCAGGGGATCGGCGAGGTAGTCGTACGCGTCGCGCACCTCCCCCTTGCGCAGGGCGAGGACCGTGGCGGCGAGCCGCTCGGCCGCGCGGCGGCGCGCCTCCTCGACGCTCGTCTCCGACCACCCCCAGCGGGAGAGGACGAACTCCCGCTCGCCGATCCGCTCCGTCGAGCGCTCCTGGTGCCAGTAGCGGGGAATGCGCATGGGTGACGGCGCCTCAATGCCCGCGCAGGGATGGGATCTCGAGCCTCGCCACGTCGACCGTACCGCGTTTCATCACGGAGCGCCACTTCCAGATGGCGTAGATCGGCGGATAGACGAGGAGCTCGAGGAGGAAGCTCGTGACGAGGCCGCCCATCATCGGGGCGGCGACGCGCTTCATCATGTCGGCGCCGGTCCCCACCGACCACATCACGGGGAGGAGACCGATGAAGGCGCAGCAGACCGTCATCATCTTGGGCCGGATGCGCTTCACGGCGCCGTGTACGATGGCCTCGGTGAGGTCCGCATAGGTCTTCATGCGCCCCTGGCGCACCCGCTCCCAGAAGGAGAGGTCCAGGAAGAGCAGCATGAACACGCCGGTCTCGGCGTCGAGCCCCATGAGCGCGATGAGCCCGACCCACACCGCGATCGACATGTTGTAGCCGAGGAGGTACAGGAGCCAGATCGCGCCGATGGCCGAGAAGGGCACCGCCAGCATCACGAGCGACGCCTTCACCATCGACTTCGTGTTCATGTAGAGGAGCGCGAAGATCAGGAAGATCGTGATCGGCAGGATCACCTTCATGCGCTCCTTGACGCGCAGCATGTTCTCGTACTGGCCGCTCCACAGGAGCGAGTAGCCGGTGGGGAGCTCCAGGCCGGCGCGCACGACCTCCTTGGCCCGCGCCACGTAGCCGCCGATGTCGCTCTCCGCCGTGTCGACGAAGACATAGCCCGCCAGCATCCCGTTCTCGTTGCGGATCATGGCCGGACCTTCGACCATCCGGATGTCGGCGAGCTCCTGGAGCGGGATCTGGGCGCCGGACATGGTCGGCACGAGCACCCGCTGGAGCTCGGGCAGGTCGTCGCGCAGCTCGCGCGCGTAGCGCACGCTGATCGTGTAGCGCTCGCGACCTTCGACGGTGGTCGAGATCGGCTCGCCGCCGATCGCCGCCATGATCACCATCTCGGCCTCCGCGACGGTCAAGCCGTAGCGCGCCAGACGGTCGCGCCGGAGCTCGAAATCGAGGAAATAGCCGCCGGCGGTGCGCTCGGCGAAGACGCTGCGCGTGCCCGGAAGGTCCTTCAGAAGGGCCTCGATCCGGGTGCCGACCTCCTCGATCCACTTCAGGTCGTCGCCCATCACCTTGATCCCGATCGGCGTGCGCACGCCGGTCGTGAGCATGTCGATCCGCGTCTTGATCGGCATGGTGAGCGCGTTCGTCACGCCGGGGAACTGGAGCTTCTGATCGAGCTCCGCGATCAGATCCTCCTTGCTGATGCGGTCCGGCCAGGCGTGCCGCAGGGGCACCTGCAGCCACTCGGGCCAGTCGGAGTACCAGCGCGCCTTGTGCCGCCACTCGGACTGCGGCTTGAGCAGCACGGTCGTCTCCATCATGGAGAACGGCGCCGGGTCGGTGGAGGTCTCCGCGCGCCCTGCCTTGCCCTGCACGCGCTCGACCTCCGGCACGCTCATCAGGATCTCGTCCTGCCGCTGCATCAGCTTCTGGGCTTCGGTGACCGAGATGCCCGGGAAGGTCGTCGGCATGTAGAGGATGTCGCCCTCCCACAGGGGCGGCATGAACTCGGAGCCGAGCTTCCCGAAGACCGGCACCGTGCTGAGCACGAGGAGGAACGCCGCGACGACGGTCAGCACGCGGTGGCGCAGGACGAAGCGGCAGGGACGGTCGTAGAGCTTGAAGAGGATCCGGCTGATCGGGTGTTTCTCTTCCTGGTAGTAGCGTCCGACGGTGATCTGATTGACGAGCCAGGCGATGGGCCGCGGCCGGAAGCGAAGGAAGTCCATCCGCGCGAAGAGCATCCGCACCGCCGGATCGAGCGTGATGACCAGGATCGCCGCCATCGCCATGGTCAGGTTCTTGGTGTAGGCGAGCGGCTTGAAGAGCCGGCCCTCCTGCTCCTCGAGCGCGAAGATGGGCAGGAAGCCCACTGCGATCACGAGCAGGGAGAAGAACACCGACGGCCCGACCTCCTTCAGGGCCGTCAGGCGCACCTCGTGGAAGTCTCCCACCCGCCCGCCGGCGATCCAGAGCTGCAGCTTCTTGTAGGCGTTCTCGACCTCCACGATCGCGCCGTCGACCAGGACCCCGATCGAGATCGTGATCCCCGAAATCGACATGATGTTCGAGGTCACTCCCAGGAAGTACATGGGGATGAAGGCGAGCAGGATCGAGATCGGGATGGTGACGATCGGCACGATCGCCGAGGGGATGTGCCACAGGAAGATCAGGATCACCACGCTCACCACGATCAGCGCGAGGAGCAGCTCGTCCTTCAGGGTCGCGATGGACTCCTCGATGAGCTCCGAGCGGTCGTACGTGGTGACGATCTCCGCGCCGACGGGCAGGGATGGCCGGATGTCCTCGATCTTCTGCTCGACGCGCTCGATGACCTTGAGCGCGTTCTCGCCGTGACGCATCACGACGATGCCGCCGACCGCGTCGCCGAGGCCGTCGAGGTCGGAGAGTCCCCGGCGGATCTCGGGGCCTATCACCACGCGGCCGAGGTTCTTCACGAGGATGGGGACGCCGTTCCCGTCCGTCCCGACGACGATCTCCTCGATGTCGGCGATCGAGCGCGCGTAGCCGCGTCCGCGGACCATGTACTCGGCCCCGCCGTACTCCACCAACCGCCCGCCGACGTCGTTGTTGCCGGCGCGGATCGCCTCGATCACCGTCTGGATCGGGACGTTGTAGGCCAGCATCGCGGTCGGATCGAGATTGACCTGGTACTGCTTCTGGAAGCCGCCGATCGAGGCCACCTCGGCCACCCCCGGCACGCTTTGCAGCCAGTAGCGGAGGTACCAGTCCTGGAAGCTCCGCAGCTCGGCGAGATCGTGCTGCCCGGTCTTGTCCACCAGCGCGTACTGGTACACCCAGCCGACGCCGGTCGCATCGGGCCCGAGCTCGGTGCGCACGCCCTCCGGCAGGCGCGGCAGGATCTTGCTCAGGTACTCGAGCGTGCGGCTGCGCGCCCAGTAGATGTCCGTGCCGTCCTGGAAGATGATGTAGACGTAGGAGAAACCAAAATCGGAGAAACCGCGGATCGCCTTGACCTTCGGCGCGCCGAGCAGAGCGGTGACGATCGGGTAGGTGACCTGGTCCTCGATGATGTCCGGGCTGCGGTCCCAGCGCGAGTAGACGATCACCTGCGTGTCGGAGAGGTCGGGGATCGCGTCCAGCGGGACGTTCTTCACGCTGTAGATCCCGCCCGCGATCGCCACTCCGGTGACGAGGAGGACGAGGAACTTGTTCCGGGCGCAGAATTCGATGATGCGCTCGATCATGGGCGTGCTCCCTCGACGGCCGGCGTGGGGCGACCCATCACTGGCCGTGCCCCGCGTGCTCGGCGCCCGGCTCCCGCCCGCCCCCCAAGAGCGCGGCCTTGAGGCGGCTCTCGGAGTCCACGAGGAAGTTCCCGCTGACCACGATCCGCTCGCCCGCCATGAGGCCGTCCTCGATCACGATCTGACCGTCCGACCGCTGGCCGACTTGCACCTCGCGCGGCTCGAGACGTCCCTCGCCCTGGTCGACGAAGACGATCCTCCGCGCCCCCGTGTCGAGCACCGCCTGGTCGTCCACGACGAGCCGCTCGCCCAGATCGGCGGCCAGGAACACCGTGGCGTACATGCCCGGTTTGAGCAGCCGCGTCTCGTTCGGCACCGCGATGCGCACGCGGGCGGTGCGCGTGGCCGCGTTCAAATAGGGATAGACGAAGATCACCTGACCGGTGAGCGTCTCGTTCGGTTGCGAGGAGGCCTGGATCCGCGCCGGCATGCCGACCTGCACGAGCGGCAGCTCGTATTCGTAGACGTCGGCGTGGACCCAGACGACCGAGAGGTCGGCCAGGTCGTAGAGGTCGGTCCCGGCCTTCACGGCGGCGCCCTGCACGACGTTGCGCTGCGTCACCACGCCGTCGAACTTGGAGTGGAAGGTCGTGAGGCGGGGGACCTCCGGCTGCGTCTCGAGCGCGTCGATCTGTTCCGCCGAGAGGTCGAGCAGCAGCAGGCGGTCGCGCGCGCTCTGCACGGTCCGCTGGGCCGGCGCGAGCGGGCCCGCGGGGGGCTCCCGCTCGGCCTCCGGTATGCTCTCCCGCGCGAGCAGGTAGTTGCGCTGGGCCTCGATCAGCTCCGGGCTGTAGAGCGAGAAGAGCGGATCGCCCGCCTGTACCTCCACGCCGGTCGACTTCACGAAGAGCTCCTCGACCCAGCCGCCGACCTTGAGGTTGACAGCGGCGAGGCGCGTCTCGTCGTACTCCACCACGCCCACCGCGCGGATCTCGCGGGACACGGGTCTGCGTTCCGCGAGCGCCGTGCGCACGCCGATGAGCTGACGACGCTCGGCGGAGATCGCGACGTTGGCGCGCCCCTCGACGGCGGACGCCGTGGCGTCCTGCCCCGTCTTCATCGGGACGAGGCGCATGTTGCAGATCGGGCAGTCGCCGGGCTGCTTCGCCGTGTACTCGGGGTGCATGGGGCAGTAGTAGATCGTGCCCTCCGGGGCGGCCTCCTCCGGCGGCGGCGCGCCTTGGTGATCCGCGTGCTCGTCGCCGGCGGCGGGTGCGAAGCCGAGCCGGCTTGCGATCTTGTCCCGCCAGCGCAGGCCGGCGGCGGCACCGAGGATCAGGATCAACGCGAGCAGGAAGAGGACGCTCCCGCGGATCGCTCCGCGCGCAGGCGAGCCCCCGGGGACGAGGATTCGGCGTTCACTCATGGCGATCGACCTCCGCGGTCGTGGCGAATGCAATCGGTTGTCCACCTCCCGGCGCGAGCGTCTCGACGTCCAGCCCGGCGAGCTCCTCGATCTCGGCCAGGCGCCGCTCGCGCTCGATCCGCGCCTCGGCGACCGCCAGGCGCACGTCGAGCAGAACCTCCTGCGCGGCGAGGAGCTCGAGGAAGCTCGCCTCGCCCGTGGCATAGGCCTTGTGCGCGCTCCCGAGCGCCTGCTCGGCCACCGGCTGGATCTCGCGGGCGAGGAAATCGGCCTGCCGCTCGCTGAACCGCAGCACGACGAGCGCGGCGGCGAAGCTCGCGCTGCGGTCGAGCTCCGTCTGGCGCCGCATCGCCTGGGTCTCGCGCAGCATGGCCCGGGCCGCGGCGATCCCGGCGCGGATCTGCGGCAGCCGGGTCGGCAGGCTCACGCCCACGCCGATCATCCGCTCGAGGCTCCCGGTGAGGCTCGCGAAGGGGTTGAAGTCGGGCAGGACCTGCAAGCGGGCGAGCTCGAGCGCCTCCGCGCCGGCGTCCACCGCGAAGGCGAGGGCGCGGAGCTCGGGGTTATTGGCGACGCCGGCCGCGAGCAGGACGGCGTCGTCCGCCGGCAGCGGGCGCGGCGGCGGCAGCGCCGGCTCGATCTCGAGCGGATCGCCCGCGGCCCGTGCGAGCATCCCGTTCAGCATCGCCCGCGCCGCGCGGGCCTGGGTCTCGAACGCCTCGAGCTCGATCTCCGCCTCCCGCGCCTCGACCTGCATGCGCAGGAGGTCGCGGTGCTCGCCCGCCACGGCGGCCCGCTCGGCGGCGCTCTCGAAGGCGGCGCGCGCCAGCGCCAGGCGCTCCGCCTGGATGCGCACCTCCTCCTCCCGGAGCGCGAGCTCGAGCCAGCCATCGAGAACCGCGCGCTGCAGCGCGAACTTGCCGGCCGCGAACCGGCTCCCCGCCGCGCGGGCCTCGGCGAGCGCGACCTCGCCCGCCTTGCGCACCTTGACGGGGAGAGAGAGATTGCTCATCGGGTCGAAGCCGAGCATCACCGTCGTGCGGTCCCACGCCTTCATGCTCTCGTCCGAGAACATGGTGCTGAACGACGGCATGACGTTCGTGTCCGGCCAGCCGGCGGCGATGGACACGCGCTCGAGCGCGGCGCGCCACTCGAAGTACGCCGCCTCGAGCTCGCCGTTCGCCGCAAAGGCGCGCGCCAGGAGCTCGCGCCAGCCGGGGCGCTCCGCGAGCGGAGGCACCTCGCGCGCCGCGAACGGCGCCGCGAACGCGCGCCCGCTCTCGTCAAGCGCCGCGCGCTCCTCGTCCAGGCCCGCGGGCGCCAGGACGCAGCCGCCGAGAAGGAGGGCGAGAGACGCTCGCCCGATGTGGATCGCCATGATTCGTGCCTCCTTCACCGCGTGAGGTAGTCCCAGCCGAAGATCAGGGAGGCCCCGAGGTGCCCGCTGACGGCGACGAGGAGGGCGCCGAGGAGCAACCCGGCCCGGTACAGGCGCCGAGCGCGCGGCGAACCGGCCCGAAGGGCGCGCTCGGCGGCGAGGACGGTGAGGGCGGCGACCAGGGCGGTCGCCGTCCCGGTCCAGCGGTGGATCGTGAGCAAGCGGGCGGAGAAGCCCGAGTACCAGTCCGCGACGCCGAGCGCGTCCGCCCACCCGAGGGCCGCCGCGACGACCGCCCCGATCGCTCCCCCCCAGAGCGAGAAGCGCGCCGCGAAGGCGAGTCGTTCGGACCCGCTCCGCACGGCGAGGAGCTCGGCGAGCGCCGCGAGGAGCAAGAGGGCGATCGGGAAGTGGACCGCGAGCGGATGGAGCTTGCCGATCCAGGCGATCGAGGCGATCGCGCCGTGCGCGGGCTCTCCCGCGGGGTGGGAGTGGTCGTGCTCCTCCGCGGGCGCTCGCTCCTCCGCCGCGGGGGCCGCGAGCCGCTCCTGCATCGCCGAGGGCAGGTGGGCGAGGTAGGCCGCGGGATCGGCCAGGAACTCCCTCCGGCACCGCGGGCAGCAGAAGAAGACGCGCTCCCCGCGGAAGTCGGCGTAGATCGCCGGATCGACGGGCTCCTCCGTCAGGACGGGGCAGAGCTCGTTCGCAACGGCGCTCTCGCTCGGCGCCTCCTGGGCCGGCGCCCGCGCTGCCAGGAAGAGGAGCAGCGCTCCGGCGAGGGCGAGGCGGCCGCAGCGCCAGATTGCGGCGGATCCGCGTCGATTCGTGAGCGAAGAGGAGATCCGCGAGCGGGTCGCGGACGGGCGCGGCTCACGCGGGCGCGCCCACACGGAGAGGATGTGCATCGGAGCTCCACGGGACGAGGGTTCGGGAAGAGGCGAGCGCGAGGCTCGCCCGGCCAGACCGACGTGGAGCTCGCTCTAGATCAAGAGCGGGAGCGAGAGATGCCTCTCCGATCGCCAGCGGGTGCGCGCGCCGAACGTCCGGGGGCGGCACGGCGCCGGCGGCGGCGCGAAGACGACGTCCACCGGCGTCCCGAGGAGCTCGAGGGCCGCGAGCGACGCCTCGTGGTGCTCCGGCGCGCTCGCCTTCGCTTGCGGCGCGAGGACCTCTTGGCACCCCGTGCAGGCCGCCGCGAGCGCGGAGGCGTCCGGACCCAGCGGCTCGCCCGCCGGCGCGCCCCGCCCGCAGCAGCATCCGATCGCCGGCGCCGCGGCCGAACGCTCGGCTGCCGGGCGGCCCTCCTTTGCGCAGCAGCTCCGCTCCTCCCCCGCCCGCTCCTCGCCCGGCCGCGGGCACCCGCACAGGGTGAACCCGCCTGGCGCGAAGAGCGCCTGGAGGATCGCCAGGACGAGGAGGACGCGGGTTCCCATGGGGTGAGGGGTCGGAAGAGTCTGTCGGATGGCGCCGGCCGCCGCCAGGAGGCTCCCGCCCCCAAAACGGCGCCCGCGGTCGCGACTACGAGGCATTACGGCAGCCTGGGACCGCCGGTTGGCCCCTTCTCCCCCGGCGCCGGGCGGGGGGGGGCCGGCCGGGACGGCGTGCCGGCGAGCGTCCGCGCCTTTTTCGAGCGCGAGGTCCGACCGCACGTGCCCGACGCCGGGATCGACACGGCGAAGCGCGACCCCCCCGGACGGCCAGGTCGGCCTCGTCGGGTACGAGATCCGGTTCATCCGCACGTTCTACCGCTACACCCCGCCCCGGCCCCTCGAGGAGATCGAGGCCGACATCCGGGCCATCGAGCGTGACATCGTCCGGATGCTGGGGGAGGTGACGGGGGGCGACCGGCCGGGTCGAGCCCCCAAGAACCCCGGCAGAGGGAGACGAGGTGCCGGGGTTTTCGCCGGCAGGATGGGCGCGAATGTGTGAAACCGCCCGCAGATGTTCCGATCTGCTCACGTTCCCACGCCTGCCGACCCTTCCCGGCGTTCCCCCCCCACCCCCCTTCGGCACCCCCCGGATACGGGCCGCGGCGGCAGCCCTGGATAGAACATTGAAGTCTGCCAACAAGTAATGCAGGTCTTATCCAGGCCATAGACCGGCGAACCCGAGAAGCGAGGGCCTGCGCGGAGTTCCGGCGGGCCGGGGGGGCGATGCGGACCGCCCAGGCCCTGCGCGCGGGCGTCCACGCGCGGGATCTCTACGCCCTGCGCGATGCTGGGGTCCTCGTCGCCGTGAGCCGGGGTCTCTACCGCCTCGCGGATCTCCCTCCGCTCGCCGAGCCGGACCTCTACACGGTGGCGGCGCGCGTGCCCAAGGCGGTGATCGCCGTCGTCTCCGCGCTCCACTTCCACGGCCTGACGACGGAGATCCCGCACGAGGTCAGCATCGCGCTACCCGCGGGGACGGCGCGCCCCCGGCTCGAATGGCCCCCGCTCCGCGTCTACTGGCTCACCGGCGCGATGTTCGCAGCGGGCATCGAGACCCACGAGCGTGACGGAGTGCCACTCCGTGTCTACGGGGCGGCCAAGACCGTGGTGGATTGCTTCCGGTTCCGCCACCGGCTCGGCGTCCAGGTCGCCGTCGAGGCTCTGCGGGCGGGGCTCGAGGAGCGCAAGTTCACGCCGGCGCAGATCCTGGGCGTGGCCCGGACGTGCCGCGTGGCGCGCACCGTGCGGCCCTATCTGGAGGCCCTTCAGTGACCCGGCCACGCCCGGGCCACCTCGTCCGCTCCGTTCAGGATCGCCTGCGGAACGTCGCGAGGGAACGAGGCCGCCCCTCGCGGTCGGGCCCGCACCGAGGACGTGCTGGCGAACATCGAGGCGGCCGAGCGCGCCGACGGGAAGCTCCTGTTCCGCCCCGACATCCCGAGCCCAATGCCACGATGTCGAGGGCGTGGGGCACCGCGCCAGCGATAAGAGATCTTGCGTTTCCACAAGGGTCCTTCTACCATTCCACAGCATGGGACGCTCGAAGGTGTTGGTGGCTTGGGTGGGGTCCACCGACCTGCGTGCGCCGAGCGAGGAGGCAGCGGTTGGGCTGGGCCCGGTTGCTCAGGCGGTGAGCGCTCGGGACTTCGACGAGGTGGTTCTTCTGTCGAACTACTCCAAGGCGCCGGTGGATGCGTACGTCCGATGGCTCTCCGGGCGCACGTCGTGCCCCATTCGGGTCGAGCGCCGAGACCTCTCCGGGCCGACCGCGTTCGGCGAGATCTACACCTCCGCCGTCGACGTAATCGAAGGCGTGCTCCGGCGCCACGCGGAGGGGATAGATCTGACCTTTCACCTGAGTCCAGGCACTCCCGCCATGGCGGCCGTCTGGATCATCCTCGGGAAGACGCGGTTTCCGGCGGAGCTCCTAGAGTCGTCCCGCGAACATGGCGTGCGAACTGCGTCCGTGCCATTCGACATCTCGGCCGATTACCTGCCCGACCTGCTACGACGCCCGGACCAAGAACTCGAGCGGTTGAGCGTGGGCCTTCCTCCGGAAGCCCCCGAGTTCGAGGAGATCGTCCACCGGGGCTGGCCCATGAAGCGCCTGATTCTGCGGGCACGCCGCGTCGCTCCTCGCTCGGTGCCTGTGCTCCTCGAAGGAGAGACGGGAACCGGCAAGGAGCTGTTCGCGCGTGCCGTTCATCGCGCCAGCCCACGGAGAGGGAAACCCTTCGTGGCTGTCAACTGTGGGGCCATTCCTCCCGAGCTCGTCGAGTCGGAGTTGTTCGGACACGAGAAGGGGGCATTCACGGGAGCAACAGCGACCCGAAAGGGCCACTTTGTCGAAGCAGATGGCGGCACGCTATTCCTCGATGAGGTCGGCGAGCTCCCCAAGCCGGCCCAAGTCAAACTGCTCCGGGCACTCCAGGAAGGGGAGATCCTTCCGGTCGGAAGCTCCCGCAGCCGCAGCGTCGACGTCAGAATGGTCGCGGCGACGAACCGTTCCCTGCTGTCTGACGTGACTGCCGGCACCTTTCGCGAGGACCTCTTTCATCGGCTGGCGGTGGCCGTCCTCCGCCTGCCGCCCCTGCGCGAGCGTCGCGAGGACCTGCCCCCGCTGGTCGATCACATCCTCGCACAAGTCAATCGCGAGGGGCGGGAGCAACCCGGCTTCGTGGAGAAGAAGCTTTCTGCCGGGGCAAGGAATCTTCTCCTTGCTCAGCCCTGGCCGGGCAACGTGCGTGAGCTCCAGAACACACTCCGACGCGCCGCGATCTGGACTCCGGAAGTCACTCTCAAGGCCGAGGACATCCGCGAGGCTCTCCTCCCGCTCGAAGGAGCGGCAGGGGAGGCAATCATGGGCCGCCCCCTGGGCGAAGGCCTTGATCTGGCAGAGCTTCTCACCACGGTCGCCCGCCATTATCTCGAGCGGGCGTTGGACGAAACCGGTGGCAACAAGACCCGTGCCGCAAGGCTCGTGGGACTTCCGAGCTACCAGACGCTGACCAACTGGATGAAGCGCTACGGAGTGACCGCATGACGACGGCACGCAGGTTGCTCTTCCTGACCTTGCATTGGACGAGGTCCACCCGATGACGCGGCACGAAAGCGAAGCGGACGCCCGCATCGCGATCGACGACCTGCTCCGGCAGGCCGGCTGGGATCCTGCCGACAAGTCCATGGTGCGCACCGAGGTCCATGCCACGGAAGCACGCACCGGCGCAGGCCTCGTCGACCGGTCCCGAGCGCGCCCTTACGACACGCACGCGCCCATCTACAACCTGATCGCCGCGGCCGGCGCCTTCGGGCCCGACGCGGTCGTCATGCAGCTCCCCGACGAGCAGGGATGGATCCGGGTGCCGGGGCACGTCCGGTTGACGCGCGATCATTTTGTGGCGCGTGTCGAGGGTCGCTCCATGGAGCCGACGATCCCCGACGGGTCCTACTGCTTGTTCCGCGCCGATCGCGGCGGCAGCCGCCAGGGCAAGCTCGTCCTCGTCTGGCACAGAGGCTGCACCGACCCGACGCTCGGGGGCGAGTTCTCGGTCAAGAAGTACACGAGCAGCAAGACCGAGAACGTCGACGGCACATGGACCCACCGCGAGATCCGGCTCGAGCCCCTCAACTCCGACCCGGCCTATCGTCCCCTCGTCTTCGACCCAACGGCTGAGGGGGACATCCGCGTGATCGGCGAGTTCATCTGCGCGCTCGGGGCGCCCAGCGACGCTGGGGCAGCCCGCGGCCGCGCGGACTACGTTCTATACGACCAGCGCGGCCGGGCGCTCGCGGTCATCGAGGCCAAGAGGAACGCGATCAACCCCTACGTCGCCAAGCAGCAGGCGCTGCCCTACGCCAAGGCGCTCGGCGCACCGTTCATCTTCCTCACCAACGGCGAGCTCAGCTATTTCTGGGACTACCAGAATGACGACGCGCGGCAGGTCACCGGGTTCTTCTCGCGCCGTGACCTCGAGCGCATGGTCGAGATGCGAGCGACGCGGATGGCCCTCGCCACCGTCGGGATCCCCGAACACTACATCCGCCAGGGCGAGACGCGAACTGTCCGTCCCTACCAGGCCGAGGCCATGCGGGCGCTCGACCACACCCTCGAGCTCGGCAAGCGCCGCTTTCTGATCGAGCTGCCGACGGGTACCGGCAAGACCGACCTCATCTGCCTCTATCTCAAGCGTCTCTTGGAGGCCGGCTGGGCCGAGCGCGTGCTCTTTCTCGTGGACCGCGACCCGCTCGCCAAGCAGGCCATCGCCGCGATCCAAGACATCCTCTCCTCCTACTCGAGCCACTGGTTACGTTCCGGCATGGCACGCCAGGAGCAGCAGATCACCGTGGCCCTGCTCCAGACCATGATTGGCCGCGTGGAGGAGTATACCGCAGGCTACTTCGACGTCGTGATCGCGGACGAGTGCCACCGTTCGATCTACGGGGCGTGGCAGGCGGCGCTCACGCGGTTCGACGCGATCCACGTTGGGCTCACGGCGACGCCAGCCAACTACATCGAGCGCAACACCTACGACTTTTATCAGTGCGAGCCCGGCAAACCCGACTTCTCGTACCCGATCCAGGACGCCTTCCACGAGCGGTATCTGGCGCCGTATCGCTTCGCCAGCGGCATCACCGAGATCCTGGCCGAGGGCGCCGAGGTCGACGAGGAGCACTACGACCCGGTCGAGTTCGAGCGCCTCTGGACCAACGAGGAAACGAACCGCCTCATGATGGAGGAGTTCGATCGGCTCGCCTGGGAGCAATACAAGGAGCTCGCCCCGGGCCAGGATCCGGGCCCCGGCAAGACGATCGTCTTCGCCATCACCAAGCACCACGCCGCGCGCCTCGCCCAGTATCTGAACGAGCTCCACCCCGAGCACAAGGGTCGCTATGCGGAGGTCATCACCTCGGACGTCGGCGACCCCGACGCGCTCATCACCAAGTTCAGGACCGAGACCTACCCAATGATCGCGGTGAGCGTGGGCATGCTCGACACCGGCTTCAACTGCCGGGAGGTGTTGCACCTCGTGCTCTGCCGGCGCGTGCGGAGCCCCATCCTCTACCAGCAGATGCGCGGCCGCGGCACCCGCACGGCGCCCCACATCGGCAAGCGGAAGTTCGTCATCTACGACTTCTTCAAGAACCACGAGTACTTCAACGACAGCGACACTGACGTCTTCACGGGGACCGGCGGGGGTCGCGTCCCGGGAGGAACGATCACTCCGCCGAAGCCGCCGCGCGAGCTCATCGAGTTGGGTCTCGAGGACGAGTGGCTGGAAGCGGTCACCTACATCGAGGTCGGCCCCGAGGGCGAACGCATCGACAAGAAGGAATACGTCACTCACTGGGAACAGACGATCCGCTCGCGGGCCGCCGACGATCCGCTGCTCGTCAAGGTGCGCGATGAGGAGCCGCTCGAGCCCGCCGAGGAAGAGGAGCTCGCCCGGCGTCTCAATCAGCCCGAGCACTACTTCAACGAGGACAACCTGCGGCGCGCCTACCGCGACCCGGGCGGCAACCTCGTCGTCTTCATCCGCGCTGCGCTCGGGAGGCTGCGCATCAAGAGCCGCGAGGAGAAGCTCGAGGAGACCTTCCGCGCCTGGCTCGTCTCCCGCTCGCTGACGCCGCAGCAGGCCGAGTATCTCTGCCTGCTTAAGAACCGCGGCATCGCCACCGGCCACGTGCGCCTCGAGGACCTCTTCGAGCCACCGCTCTCGATTCTCGACGCCGCCGGCAAGGGGATCGAGCTTTTCGGGGAGGAGGGTCTGAAGCAGGTCGTGGACGATCTCAACGAGGGCGTCTTCCGGGCGGCAAGCTGAGAGGAACCCGATGGACCAGAACCTCCGCCGCAAGCTCGACCGCATCACCGACATCCTGTGGGCCGGCGGCGTCACCAACCCCGTCACCTACATCGAGCAGATCTCGTACCTCATCTACCTCAAGCTCCTCGACGAAGAGGAGGCGAGCCGCGAGCTCAAGGGGCGTCTCGGCGCCGGGAAAGGCGCGCGCCTCTTCCCGGGGCAAGCCGAGCGCTTCCGCTGGTCCACGTGGCGCTTCAAGAGCGGCAACGACCTCCGCGACTTCGTCCGCGACGAGGTCTTTCCCTACATGGCCTCGCTCGTGAAGGACGAGCCGCAGGTGGCCGAGTACTTCCGCGACGCCGTCCTCGAGATCGTGGACCCGAACGTCTTGAAGCAGGTGATCGACGAGCTCGACTCGATCGATTTCCGCAAGCTCGGCCCCGACGTCAAGGGCGACGTCTTCGAGTACCTGCTCACGCACCTCGGCCAATCGGCGCTGAACGGGCAGTTCCGCACGCCGCGCCAGATCCGCGCCTTCATGGTCGAGATGGTGGACCCCGACCTCGGCGACACCGTGTACGACCCCGCGTGCGGCACGGCGGGG
Organism: Planctomycetota bacterium; assembly: GCA_040754415.1. Lineage (GTDB taxonomy): Bacteria > Planctomycetota > UBA1135 > UBA1135 > JBFMCU01. The sequence continues at coordinate 8,347 of JBFMCU010000149.1, read as the reverse complement.
TTCCTGATCGACGTCGTGGATCACATCCTCGCGCGCTACAGCGAGACGCCCCAAGAAGTGCCGATCTACGGCGAGGAGTGGCTCGAAAAGCGCGGCCAGACGCTCGACGAAGCGAAGAAGGAGATCCCGAAGCTCCAGACCTACAGGAAGGGCCCGGGCGAGAAGATCCCCGACTGGGGCCGTCTCGAGGCCGCGATCTACGGCACCGATGTCTCGCGCCAGATGATGCGGATCTCGATGATGAACCTGGTGCTCCACGGCATCCGCAAGGCGCACCTGAAGCGCGCAAACGTGCTCTCGGAGATGGGCGGTCTCACCGAGGACGACCTCGCCCGCCGCTACCAGGCGATTCTGTCGAACCCGCCCTTCGCCGGGCAGATCCCGAAGGAGTCGATCCGCCAGGATCTGCCGACGAAGTCGAAGAAGAGCGAGCTTCTCTTCCTGGCGCTGATGCTCCGGTCGCTCGCCCCCGGCGGCCGGTGCGCCGTGGTCGTCCCCGAGGGGGCGCTCTTCGGCTCGACCGGAGCGCACAAGGAGCTGCGCGAGAAGCTCCTGCGGGAGAACGAGCTTCTCGCCGTGGTCTCGCTGCCGGCGGGGGTCTTCAAGCCCTACGCCGGCGTCAAGACCTCGGTCCTCGTATTCCGCCGCCCCACGGCCGAGCCCGCCAAGGGGAAGGCCGCGACCAGGCATGTCTGGTTCTACGAGGTGAGGAACGACGGGTACGACCCGGACAAGATCCAGGGCGGCGGCCGGCCGGAGACGCCCGACAAGAACGACATCCCCGGGCTGATTGCCGCCTGGGCCGAGTACAAGGCGTCACGCTATGCGAAGCCGCCCGGCGTCGAGGCCGGCGCGCTCCTCGAGGCCGGCAGCGAGGAGCCGCGTTCGTGGTGGGCGTCGTACGAAGCGATCGCCGAGAACGACTGCAACCTCGCCGCCTCGCGCTACAAGCCCCGGGTTGCCGAGCCGGTGCCCGACGAGGACCCGGCTGTGCTCATCCGCGAGGTCCTGACGATCGAGAAGGAGATCAGCGATGGGCTGGAGAAGCTGCTGAAGGAGATCGACTCGTGACGAAGCAGGCTCGAAGGCGTTCAGCCGTACCTGCGGTGCGAGGCGAAGGTCCCGTCGCGACCAGGGGAGCCGGCTACGGCGACCTCGTCGGCGACATTGCCGCGCTGCTCGAGGACGCCCGGCGCGCCTCGGCCCGGGCCGTGAACGCGCTCATGAGCGCCACCTACTGGGAGATCGGGCGGCGGATCGTGGAGTATGAGCAGGGCGGAAAGGAGCGCGCCGAGTACGGCGCGGCGCTGCTCAAGCGACTTTCCGTGGATCTCTCGGCCCGCTACGGGCGAGGCTTCTCCGAGCGAAATCTCGAACAGATGCGGCTGTTCTATCTCTCCTGGCCGATTTCGCAGACGCTGTCTGCGGAATCGGGGGCTACACACCCGTCCCGGATCTCGCAGCGGAAACCGCAGACGGCGTCTGCGGAGATTCCCGAGACGGTGTCTCGGAAATCGGGCGCCGGGAAATCCGAGACGCCGCCTCGGGAATCCGGAGAACCGCCGGTGTCTCGGTCTCTCCACGACCTGGCCGCCCGCTTTCCCCTTCCCTGGTCTGCGTACGTCCGCCTGCTCTCGCTCAAGAGCGACGAGGCTCGGCGCTTCTACGAGGCCGAGGCGCTGCGCGGTGGCTGGTCGGTCCGCCAGCTCGACCGGCAGATCCAAAGCCAGTTCTACGAGCGCACGGCGCTCTCGCGGGACAAGGCGGCCATTCTCGCCAAGGGCGCCCGGCCGGTTGCCGGCGACGCGGTGCCGGTCGAGGAGGAGGTCAAGGATCCCTACATCCTCGAGTTCCTGGATCTCAAGGACGAGTACTCCGAGAGCCAGCTCGAGGAGGCGCTGGTCCGTCGTCTCGAGGAGTTCCTGCTGGAGCTGGGCGGCGACTTCTGCTTCGTCGGCCGCCAGAAGCGCCTGCGGATCGGCGACGAGTGGTATCGCGTGGACCTGGTCTTCTTCCATCGCCACCTGCGCTGCCTGGTGCTCATCGATCTCAAGCTCGGCCGCTTCACGCACGCGGACGCCGGTCAGATGCACGTGTACCTGAACTTCGCCGCCGAGCACGGGACGCGCGCCGACGAGAACCCGCCGGTGGGCCTGATTCTCTGCGCCCAGAAGAACGCGGCGCTGGCGCGCTACGCCCTCGACAACCTGCCGAACAAGGTGCTCGCCGCCGAGTACCGCACGGCCCTGCCCGACGAGAAGCTCCTCGCCGCGGAGATCGCCGAGACGCGGCGGCGGCTGGAGGCTCGGGCGATGCGAGGGGGGAAGCGATGACCCGGCGGCGAGGTCGAGGGGGCGGGATGGAGTGGCGGGTTACACCCATCGGTGCTGTTTGCAAGCCCACGGAGCTGCGAGATCCTCGGAATCGGCCCGATGCGGAGTTTCAGTATGTGGACATCTCCGGAGTCGATCGAGTTCAGAAGAGGATCGCCAGTTACGAGACACTCCGCGGTGCGGAGGCCCCCAGCCGAGCTCGCAAAGTTGTGCACGAGGACGACATTCTCGTAGCGACGGTCCGCCCGAACTTGAACGCCGTCGCCATGGTGCCGCACGACCTGCATGGCGAGATCGCTTCCACTGGTTTCTGCATTCTGCGCGCCAATCGGGTGGTCGCTGATCCGCGTTATCTCTTCTACCAGACCGTTTCCACTGCCTTCGTTGCCACATTGACATCGAAGGTTAGGGGCGCGAACTACCCTGCCGTGTCTGACGGCGACGTCAAGGCGGTCGAGATCCCCCTCCCCCCCCTCTCCGAACAGCACCGCATCGTCGAGATCCTCGACCAGGCCGACTGCCTCCGCCGCCTCCGCGCCGAAGCCGACGCCAAGGCGGGGCGCATCCTTCCGGCCCTGTTCATCAAGATGTTCGGCGACCCCGCCACGAACCCGATGGGGTGGCCGGAGCGAAAGATCGGTCACGTCTGCCAGGTGATCTCCGGGGCCACCCCGAAGACCAACCGGCCCGAGTTCTGGGGTGGTGGTATCCCATGGGCCACACCGAAGGACCTTTCCTCCCTACACGACTGGGTAATAACGACTACCGAGAGAACAATCACGAAGGAAGGTCTCGCAAGCTGCTCGGCGACGATGATGCCGAAGGAAGCAGTACTCCTGTCCTCGAGAGCACCGATTGGACTCGTTGCCCTGGCCAGCGTACCCATGTGCACGAATCAGGGCTTCAAGAGCCTCGTATGCCTCAGGAATGTCGACCCCTGGTATCTCTTCGCGTGGTGCAAGCTGCGCGTGGCGTTCCTCCAGTCACTGGGGCGCGGCGCCACGTTCAAGGAGGTCTCGAAGGGCATAGTTGAGGAGATCCGGATCCCACTCCCGGCCGTGCCCGAGCAGCAAGCATTTCGACGGCGCCTTGAACAGATTCGACTGACACGCCGAAACGGGCGCCGCACTAGATGCAAGGTGACCCGACTGTTTGACCACCTATTGGCGCTGGCCTTCTCCGGCGTCCTCACCGCCGCCTGGCGTGAGGCGCACATGAAGGAACTGCTCCAGGAGATGGAGCAGCAGGCCAAGGCGTTGGCGGAGGTGTAGCCAGATGCCGCGCCGCCAGACAGGTCCCCGCGTTCGGCCACTCACGATCTACATGCTCAAGGACACGGTTCGGAAGGCGCGGGAGGTGGTGGACGAGCCCACAGAGCTGCAGTCCTTCTCCTTCAAGATCGGGAGACCGACAGCGACCCTGTTCGTAAAGCCTTCGCAGGTCGTTCCTCCGGCGTGGGTTGGCTACTTCGATGGCCACGTCGACCTCCGCTCGGTCCAACTGCGCAGTGCGAGCAGCGCAGCGGTTCTCGTCCTTCGGGTCGGTGCACGCTGGTTCGCCGTCACCTTCGGATATGGCAGGCATCTGCTTCGTCAAGGAATCTGGGAGCCGAACTTCGGACTCAGGGTGACGCTCAACTCGATCGCCGACTCCAGCATCCGGAGCATCGACCGCAAGAGCTTCGACGCGATCGCGCGGCACACCCGTGAGGAAGCGAGTCGAGCGGGTTCCATGCAGCAGTTCGGCATCAATGTCGAGGAGGACCTCCTACGAGCTGTCGTGGGGAAGCCGGAGGACACCATGCTCGGCCGAAGCATAGCCGGCATGGACGGCCTGACGGTGACCGTCGCCGTGGCACTCTCTGATCTCCCCGCACAGATCGAGCGATACATGGCGCAGTGGCGGAAGCGGCGGTACCGGGAGCGGTACCCCTGGGTCGATCAGATCGGGGAAATCCGGGACCGTCGGCAGGCACGGGAGCTGGACGAGCGACTCGTCGAGCGCCTGGCGGCACGCGAGCTGGATCAAACGTGGCTCGCGGTGCCAGTGCCAATCGATTGGTCTCAGGTGGGAGGATTCCGGTTCTCGACGTCGGAGCGGGCAGGGACGCACGACGACATCCATCTCGTGGCGTTCTTCGACTCGCTCCGAGATCCCGAGAGTCTGTCTCCGGAGACGCTCAAGCGGAAGTCCGTGTACTGCCTGGACCCGGATGGTCGCCACGCCAGGGACAGGTGGCCGGTCTACCAATGTCTCTACGCCGAGATCCGCGACGGGGAGGACGTCTTTCTCCTGACCGGCGGCCGGTGGTACCGGGTGGCGCGACGCTTTGTCCAACGGATCGACGGGGACGTTGCCGAGCTGCAAGCGACGACCTACGTCCTCCCGCCCTACCGGCATGGGTCGGAGAAGGCCTACAACGAGGAGGTCGCGCGTGGGGATGGCGCTATCGCATTGATGGACGGGAAGAACGTTCGGTACGGCGGGGGCGCAAGTCAGATCGAGTTCTGCGACCTGTTCATCCGGAAACGGGCCATGGTCCACGTCAAGCGATATGGGGGGTCGAGCGTGTTGAGCCATCTGTTCGCGCAGGGGGTCGTCTCCGCCACCCTGTTTTTGCAGGACGCCGAGTTCCGCCGGGAGGTCAGGCAGAAACTGCCCAACGCCCACCGGCATGGTGTGCCGGACGGGCGCCCCCGCCCCGAGCGCTACGAGGTGGCGTTTGCGATCGTGAGCCGATCGCCGGGCGATCTGGTCCTGCCCTTCTTCAGCAAGGTGAACCTGCGCAACGCAGCCAGGACGCTCGAGGGGCTGGGGTATCGCGTGACTCTCACCAGGATCCCCGTGGAAGGCGACGCACCATGACTCTAACCGCCCTGCGCATCGCCAACTTCAAGGCCTTCGCCGCCGCGCAGCGCGTGCCGCTTCGTCCGATCACGCTCGTCTACGGCGCCAACAGCGCAGGCAAGTCGAGCATCCTCCACGCCCTTGCCCTCGCGCACCACGCGGTCGAGACGGGCGAGCTCGACACGCAGCGCACGCAGATCGGCGGGGAGTCGATCGACCTCGGCGGCTTCCGGCAGTACGTCCACCGGCGCGAGCGCGAACGGCAGATGGAACTGACGTTCGAGATCGACCCGGGGTGCATCTCTGGGCGGGTAGCGGAGCTTCTGCGCTCGGCCCGCGGGGTGGCCGTGGAGCTGGCGATCGGGGCGGGCTTTGCAAGCGAGCAGCGAACGCTTTTCGGTGGCCTCGATCGAGTGCTCGACCCGGTGGGCGGTGCCCGGGTGGAGCGCTTCGCGATCGAGGTGGACGGGGCACCGCTCCTCTCGATGAGCGCGCGGGCAGGGGGGCTGCTGCGCCTGGACCGGCTCGATCACGGCCACCCCGTCTTCCGTGAGCTCTTCCGCGGCCTCCTCATGCTGGCGACGACAACGCAGGAGGTCCTCGCGGACGACTTCGCCGCTTTGGGCGAGGTGGTCGACGGGCTCGTCCCCGGCATCACGGCGAGGGCCGGCGGTCTGTTCCCGCGCATCGAGGAGGAGTCCTCGGGGGGCGAGGCAGACCGGCAGCGCGAGGAAGCGTTCGTGCCGGTGAGCCGCGGCCGCCGCCAGGAGGATCTTGCGCGCGCGGCCCGTCTCTTCCTGCCCAAAGCGCTGCGTGAGCTCGTCGGCGGGCTCGGGATGTCGCTCGAGGAGGAGATCCGGCGGCTCCGCTACCTGGGACCGTTGCGGTCCTACCCGCCCCGGCACCTCGCGTCTTCCCAGCACCATGATCCCAACTGGTTCGCCGGCGGCGGCTACGCCTGGGACGTGGTCCGCACGCGCGAGGACATCCGCCGCCGGGTCAACGCCTGGCTCGGCGATGCGAGCCGCCTCAAGACCCCCTACGAGCTCGAGGTGCGCGACTTGCTGCCCGCGCCGGCCGTGGCAGGCGAGCTGCCCGCGAAGCTCGGCAAGGCGCTTCACGATCTCGCCGCCGCGCTCCTCGGACGACTGCACGGGGACGAGCGGGCCGAGCTGACCGCGCTTGCCTCCGACGTGGCGGAGCACCTCGCTGAGCTCGACCCGGACGATCCGGACGACACGGTCCCGGAGGTCGAGGATCTGGTGACGGCCACCGCCAATCCCGAGGAGCTCTCGGAGCGATGGACGGGGGAGATGGTCGAGTCACGGCCCGAGGCGCTCCAGGATCTCGTCCTCATCGACAAGCGCACGGGCACGCCCGTGAGCCACCGCGATGTCGGCATCGGGGTGAGTCAGGCGCTGCCGGTGCTCGTCTCGGCCTACGCCTCCAGAGGCAAACTCCTCGCGATCGAGCAGCCCGAGATCCATCTGCATCCGGCGCTGCAGGCCGAGCTCGGGGACGTGTTCCTTGGCGCGGCCCTGGGCGAAGGTGGGAACACGCTGCTCATCGAGAGCCACAGCGAGCACCTGCTGCTGCGCATCATGCGGCGCATGCGCGAGACGAACGACGGCAGGCTGCCGGAGGGTGTGCCCGCGGTGCGCCCCGAGCACGTCATGGTGCTCTTCGTCGAACCCGACGGCCCGAAGAGCATCGTGCGGGAGATGCCCTTGAACGAGCGCGGCGAGCTCGTCAAGGCCTGGCCCGGCGGCTTCTTCGAGGAAGGCCTGCGAGAGGTCTCTTGATGCCGCTTCTCGCCGACTACGCGATCACGCCCGACGTCCTGGATGTCACCTCGTACTCGAGCGAGGAGGTTTGCGGACTCCATCTCGGCCGGATCGGCGAGGTGATGCTGACCGAGGGGCTCGTTCGGGATCTTCGGGCGGGGGAATGGGGACGCCTGTTCACGGATGATGGGCGACCGTGGCACCGCCGGGGGAAGGAGCTTCTCAAGAAGCTGGCCCAGCAGAACCGGCTCGTGCCCTTCGAGCCCACGCCGCGTGGCGCTCCGTCCGACGACTCGGCGTGGTGCCGGGAGGCGCTCGGCACGCACCACATCGTTCCCTTCACGGGCGGCGTCATCGTCACCGCGCCGGTGAAGGCGGCCTTTCCTACCGAGCCGCTCGTCGCTCGGATCGATCGTCTGGCGAGCACGCCGTGGTGGGCGGCGAGGAGCCCGTCCGTGAGCCTCCCGCGCAGCACGGCGGAGTACTTGGCGCAACTCGCGCCCGTGTTGCGCTGCGCGAATTCCCTGATGTTCATCGACCCGCATATGGACCCTACCAAGCGCGGGTACCAGGACTTCGCACAGCTCCTTGCTGCCGCCGGCGGACGCAGCCCGGCCCCGGCGATCGAGATCCACCGCGTCTGCTACGAAGGCTCCGGGTCAAGCCGCGTCATTCCCATGCGCGATGGGCCGGGTTGCTTCGAGCGACGATTCCGCGACTCTCTGGGAGCATCGGTCCGTGCCGCCGGCCTCCGCGTGGAAGTGTTCATCTGGGATGACTTCCACGACCGCTACCTGATCTCCAACCTCATCGGCATATCCCTTCCCAACGGCTTCGACACGACCGCCAACCCGGCCAGCATCACCCGCTGGAGTCGGCTCGGCAGGGAGGATCGGGACGATGTCCAGCGGGAGTTCGACCCTGCGAGCAAGCGTCACGCGTTGCGACAACGGTTCACCATGGGCTGAGCACCCGAGCAGCACCGAATGACCACCTCGGGTCCTCGGCGACCGTGGAAGTCGGGCGCCCTGCGAGGGAGCTACCGAACAACAGCATGCAGAGGACGGTGCTGCGTGCTGCCGCCGATGTTGATCGTTCGGCGGCCGACACCCTGGCCGTCCTGGCTTTCGTCCTGCAGCTCGGCGGCCGCGTCGCGCTGCCGGGCGGGGTCGTGATCCCGCCGGGCAAAGGCGCGGCCCGACCGAGCAACGCGGTCTCCCCGGAGCCACCGCGCCGCTAGACTCGGCACCCGTGCCGGCCGCCGCCTTCCTCCTCGGGGCGATCGGGCTCGCGAGCCAGGTCGTGCTCTTCCGCGAGGCCCTCGTGCGCGCGGGGGGGGACGAGCTCGTGCTCGGGGCGCTCTTGGCGGCGTGGCTCGCGGCG
>JBFMCU010000148.1:44924-49754 GCA_040754415.1 Planctomycetota bacterium | reverse complement strand
CTCGTCGAGCGGGCGAAGGCGGGCGGCGAGCGGGGCCTGCGGGTCTTCCCGTTCGGGGTCGGCGAGGACGTGGACGCCGGGCTCCTGTGCGGCATCGCGGCCGCCGGCCGCGGGCGGGCGGAGATCTTCCGGCCGGGCGGCGAGATCGCCACCCGGCTGACCGCGTTCCTCCGCCGGACGAGCGCGCCCGTGCTCGCCGATCTCGCGCTCGCCGTCGACGGCGTCGCCGTCCACGACGTCTATCCGCGCCCCCTCCCCGACGCCTACCTCGGCGAGCAGGTCGCGATCAGCGGGCGCTTCCGGGGCGCCGGGCCGGGTACGGTGACCCTCTCCGCGACGATCGGCGGCGAGCGGGCGAGCCTCGCCGTGCCGGTCGACTTCCCCGCCGCGGCCGGCGGCTCGCCCCTCGTGGCCCAGCTCTTCGCGCGAGCGAAGCTCGCGCACCTCGAGGAGACGCGGCGGATCCGCCTGGGGCTCGCCGACGACGCCTACTACGCGGCGCTCGGCCGGGGGGCGTACTCGACCGCCGACGAGATCGTCGCGGAGATGGTCGCCGTGTCCCTGGGGCATGGCGTGCAGTGCGCCTACACCTCGTTCCTCGCCCTCCTTCCCGAGGACCGCGCGCGCATCGATCCGCGGGACGAGGCCGCCCTGCGCGCCGCCCTCGAGCGTGCCCGGGCCGACGTGGGGCGGCCCCCGCGCGAGCCGCGCGTCGCCGCGGGCGGGGAGGAGACGGAGCCCGCGGAGGAGATCGAGGAGGAGATCCTCGCCGGCGCCGAGATCTCCGACCACGACGAGAGCGACGATGACCCGGACTTCCACTCCGACGATCCCTTCGATTCCGACGCCTTCGACGACGTCCTCGGCATCGGCGGCGGGGCCGGCGGCCAGTACGGGGCCCGGCTCGGCGGGCGCCGGAACCTGCGCGCGCACGGAGGGGCGGCCGCGGCGACCGTCCCCCGCGAGGGCGGGTGGCTCGTCCGCCACCAGGACGCCGGCGGGCGCTGGGACAGCGACGGATTCGCGCGGCACTGCGCGCCCGGCGCGCCCTGCGACGGCGCCGGGGATCCCGACCGCGACGTCGGCGTCACCGGCCTCGCCCTGCTCGCGCTCCTCGCCGATGGCAACACCATCCAGCAGGGCCCCGAGCGGAACGCGGTCCGCCAGGGCGTCGCGTGGCTCGGCGCCCAGCAGGATCCCGCCACGGGCCTCTTCGGCCCGCCCATCCATCCCCACCACCTCCTCGACCACGCGATCGCCACCCAGGCCCTGTGCGAGGCCTACTACTTCGCGAAGTCCCCCCTGCTGCGACCCGCGGCCCAGGCGGCAGTCGACGCCCTCGCGCACGCCCGGACCCCGGGGGGAGCGTGGAGCCACGATCCCGCGGGCACCGGGACGCCGGACACCACGGTGACCGGCTGGGTGATCCTCGCCCTGGCCGCCGCGCGGGACGCGAAACTCGTGGTGGACGCGGAGACCCTCGCCGCCGCCCGGGCGTGGATCGACGCGACCGCCGCCGCGGAGGCGCAGGGCGGGGCGAGCGAGACGGCGATCGCCATGGCGATCCTCGGCCGCGTGCTCCTGGACCGGGATCTCCCTCTTCCCCCGGGCCCGGATCTCGGCGTGGAACGCCTGCTCGCGCGCCTCGCGACGCGGAGCTGGACGGGGAGCGAGGCCGAGCTCGAGTTCTGGCTCTTCGGCACCTACGCCCTGTTCCAGCTCGGCGGCCCGCCCGGGGTGGCCGGGGAGGAGGCCCTGCAGGGGGTCCTCGGCGCCGCGCGCCGCCCGGACGGGCCCATCGCGGGCACCTGGGACCCGGCCGGGCTCGCGGGAGAGGGCTGGGGCCGCGCGGGGACCACGGCGATCGCCTCCCTCTGCGAGAAGGTGACCTGGCGCACCTCGCGGCTCGCCGGCGCCCGCTGACCCCCTCGGCCGGCGCCGGCTTTCGCGCTTTTTCCCGGAGCGCGGCCGCGCGTTCTGCGCCTTCGGTCCTGGCGCCGCCGGCCACGACCGGTCCGGCGCGCCGCGCACCGGAGGAAACCATGCGCCAGATCTCCCTCGCCCCCCTTCCCCTTCCCCTTCCCCTCGCCCTCTTCCTCGGCCTCGCCGCCGCCGCCCCGGCGGAGGCTCAGCTCACGACGACCGTCTCCCACCAGAAGATCAGCGACCTCGAGGGCGGATTCGGGGGGACGATCGACGACGACGACTTGTTCGGCACGGACGTCGCCGCCATCGGCGATCTGGACGGCGACGGGGTCGGCGAGCTGGCCGTGGGGGCGAAGTACGACGACGACGGGTACTACGCCGCGGGGGCGGTCTGGATCCTCTTCCTGAACGCGAACCGCACCGTGAAGTCCGCCCAGAAGATCAGCGCCACGGCCGGCGGATTCACCGGCACCCTGGGGACCACGGTCATCTTCGGAGAATCGGTGGCGGGGCTCGGCGACCTGAACGGCAACGGGGTCGAGGACATCGCCGTGGGCGCACCGGGGGATGACGACGGGGGAGGGGATCGCGGCGCGGTGTGGATCCTCTTCCTGAACGCGAACGGAACGGTGGCGTCCCATCACAAGGTGAGCCAGTCCTCCGGCGAGCTCGGCGGATCGCTCTCGAACTACTCGAACTTCGGCTCCTCGGTGGCGGCGATCGGCGACCTCGACGGCGACGGAGTCGTCGATCTCGCCGCCGGCGGCCGCCAGGATCCCGACGGCGAGGGCAACAACGGGGCGGTGTGGATCCTGTTCCTCCGCGCGAACGGGACGGTGAAGGGCTACCAGAAGATCAGCGACACCGCCGGCGGCTTCGCCGGCGAGATCGACCAGTACGACTTCTTCGGCACCGCCGTCGCCGGGCTGGGCGACCGGAACGGGGACGGCGCGGAGGACCTCGCGGTGGGGGCGCCGGGGGACGACGACGGGGGCAGCGCCTGCGGGGCGGTCTGGATCCTCTTCCTGAACGCCAGTGGAACCGTGCAGGGCTACCAGAAGATCAGCAACACGTCCGGCGGCCTCGGGGCCGTGATCGCGGCCTACGATCAATTCGGCGAATCCTGCGCGGCCATCGGGGACCTCGACGGGAACGGCATCGGGGATCTCGCCATCGGGGCGGTGACGAACGACGACGGCGGGGCGGACCGGGGGGCGGCCTGGATCCTGCTCCTCGCCGCCGGCGGCACCGTGGGCGACGCCCAGCGGATCAGCGACACCGCGGGCGGTTTCGCCGGGAGCCTGGACGACAACGACCGGTTCGGCTGCGGCGTGGCCGGACTCGGGGATCTCTCCGGCGACGGCACGACCGAAATCGCGGTCGGCGCCTTCTACGACGACGACGGCGGCTTCGCCCGCGGGGCCGTCTGGGTGCTGTCCGTGGCGAGCGGGCCCTACGCGGCCTCGGTGTGGCGCAACCCCTCCGTCGGCGGGATCACGAACCCGAGCGTCTACTCCTACACCTCGCCCCCGGTCGTCGGCGGCGCCTACTCGGCCGCGATCGGCACCACGGGCAAGGCCGGCTGCCTCCTCGCCGGCTACGCGGCGCCGCTCACCCTCGCCGGGCCGTGGGGGAACTTCCTGGTCGACTTCATCTCCGCGGGCGGCGAGCTCCTCGGCCTGCCGGCGGGGCTGGGCGATCCGGCGGTGATCACCCTTCCCGTCCCGCTCGATTACAACTTCCTCGGCGTCACCCTGGCCACCCAGGCGGTCCGCTTCGGCGGCGGCATCGATCTGACGAACGCCCGCGACTTGACGCTGGGCTTCTGAGCGCCTCGTGGCGCCCCGCCGCCGCAGGCGGCGCTTGACATCGCGGCACCGGCCTCCGATGTTCTCGGTGCGGCGCGCGGGTCCGCCGGCGCCGCGGCGTGCGCCGCGGGAAACGGCAGGCGGCCCGATCGACGCCGCAGGGAGGAACGAACATGAAGGTGGCCGAGCTGATGGTCGGCGAGGTGCGGACCTGCCGGCCGGAGAACTCCCTCCTCGATGCCGCAAGGCTCATGTGGGAGGGGAACTGCGGGTGCGTCCCGGTCGTGGACGAGGCCGGGCGTCCGGTCGGCATGCTCACCGACCGGGACCTCGCGATGAGCGCGTTCCTGCGGGGCCGGGCGCTCCATGAGATCCCCGCCGGCGACGTGATGACGCGGGACGTCCACTGCTGCCAGGCCTCCGACTCGATCGAGGCCGTCCAGACGGTGATGCGGACGCACCAGGTGCGCCGCGTGCCCGTCGTGACCGACCAGGGGACGCTTGCGGGACTCGTCTCCCTGGGCGACATCGCCCGGGCGAGCGGGGACGTCCCCGGGGCGGGGGAGCGGCGGCGGCTCGCCGACGAGTTCCTGGCGACCTGCCGCGCCTTCCGGCGGGCGAGACCGGTCGCCGGCGACACCCTCCGCCCCGCGCCGCCGCTCACCCGGAGCCGGCTGTGGGGCCGCCGGCTGCGGGTCCGGTGACTCCGTGGCGAGGTACGGCCAGCTCATCCGCCTGAAGAGGGAGGCCTACGGGGAATACGTCCGCTGCCACGCCGCCGTCTGGCCCGGCGTGCTCCAGACGATCCGCGAGTGCCACATCCGGAACTACACGATCTTCCACACGGTCCACCGCGGGGAGGGCCTCCTCTTCGCCTACTTCGAATACGTGGGCGACGACTTCGCCGCGGACATGGCGCGGATGGCCGCCGACCCCGTCACGCAGCGGTGGTGGGCGATCATGAATCCGATGCAGGAGCCCCTGGAGACCCGCGCCGCCGGTGAATGGTGGACGCGGATGCAGGAGGTCTTCCACACCGAGTGAAATCCGGCGTCAGACACTTTTTTGCGCCTGGGGGGCTGCCCCCCAGGCGCAA
>JBFMCU010000148.1:0-44914 GCA_040754415.1 Planctomycetota bacterium | reverse complement strand
GCCGGCTTATCCCAGTTTGGGGCGGGGGGGGGCCCCCCCCCGCGCCCAAAAAATGGGTCTGACGCCGGATTTCAGACGACGCCGCATTTCACGCCCCGGCCCGGGCGGCGTCCGCCGGGAGACAGATCGCTCCCCTCGGATTCGAACGCTTCGGAGGCGTGCCATGCTCTGCGAACTCCTGCTCGTCGCCGGTCCGCTCCTTCGCGCCCCGCTCGCGGCGCCGCCGGCCGCGGATGACCTCACCGACTGGCTCCCGGCCGATCCTCTGCTCGTGATCGAGGCGCCGCGGCCGCGGGCGCTCTTCGAACCTCTCCTCGACGCGGAGCTCGCCGCCGTCGTCACCTCGCTCCCGCCGTGGCAGGCCTGGGCGGCGAGCCCCGAGGGCCGGGAGTTCTGGAACGTCGTGCGGACCCTGGAGGCGACCCTGGGCCTGGACTGGCGCACCGCGCTCGCGCGGCTCGCCGGCGGCGGGGCGGTCCTCGCCGTGGCGCCGCCGGAGTCGCTCCTCCTCGTCCTCGAGGCCGAGGACGCCGACCTGCTCCTTCGGCTGCACACGATCCTCCTCGGCTTCGCCCGCGCCGAGGCGGCGAGGGAGGGCGACGCCTCCCGCCTGGATCCCGTCCGGCACGGGGACGTCGAGGTGTGGTCCTTCGACGGGAAGGAGGTCCACGCGATCGTCGGGAACCGTCTCCTCTTCGCGAATCGCCGGGAGGGGCTTGTGGCGGCCCTCGAGCGGCGCGCCGCCTCGCCCGGGGCTCGCCTCGCCGGCGCGGAAGGCTGGCGCGCCGCCCGCGCGACCGCCGGTCCGGACGCCGCCGTCCGGCTCTACGCGGACCTGGCGCGGCTCAAGGAGAACCCCGGGTTCGCGCGCGGCCTGGAGGAGGGCCGGGCGAACCCCCTGGCGGCGCTCCTCTTCGCGGGCATCGTCGAGGCGATGCGGGAGGCGAGCTGGCTCTCCGCCGGCCTCGCCGTCGCGGACGAGGGATTCGTGCTGCGCGCCGTCGTCGACGGGGCCGCAGACGACCCGGCGAGCCCGGCGGCCTTCGCGCGGCCGGATCCGGCGGACGCGCCGGCCCTCCCGAGCCTCGCGGTGCCCGGCCGCCTCGCGGCAATCGGTCTGCACCGGGACCTGCACGGCTTCTATGCGGCCAAGGACGAGCTCTTCCCGGAGCGCACCTCGTCCCTGATCTTCTTCGAGAACATGATGGGCATCTTCTTCACCGGCCGGGACCTCACCGACGAGGTGCTCGCCGAGACGCGGCCGGGGGTGCGGCTCGTCGTCGCGGAGCAGCGCCACGATCCGGCGGCCGGCGTCCCGGAGGTGCGCATCCCCGCCTTCGCGGCCGTGCTCGCGCTCCGCGACGCCGGAGAGTTCGGCGAGGTGATCGAGGAGGCCTGGCAGAAGGCGCTCGGGCTCGTCAACTTCACGCGCGGCCAGGACGCCCTGCCCGGGCTCATCCTCGACCGCGGCGAGCAGAACGGGACGAAGCTCACGATCGCCCGCTTCTCCACGGCGGGGATCGACGATCGCGCGCACCTTCCCCCCCGCTTCAACTACTCTCCCACCCTGGCCCTGCCGCAGAACCACCTCGTCCTCTCCTCGACCGAGGGGCTGGCGCGCGACCTCGTCGACGCCCTCGCGCGCGGGGCCGGCGCGGGGCCGGAGGCCGGCGACCAGGACGATCGCGTCGAGCTCGACGGCGCGGGCATCGGCGCCGCCCTCGCCGCCAACCGCGAGGCCCTCGTCCGTTCCAACATGATCGACGAGGGGCACACGCGGGAAGAGGCCGAGCTCGAGATCGGCGCGCTCCTCGCCCTGATCGGCTTCGTGGACGAGGTGGATCTCCGCGTCGGGCGCCGCGGCGCGACCACGGGGGCCCGGCTGGATGTCCACCTGCGCCGGCCGGCGGCGCCGGCGCCCGCCGGGCCGCGGGACGCGGCGCCCCGTTGACGAGGGCCGGCGGAGGCAAGCCATGGCTCCGCGCCACCAGCTCTCGCGCGATCCGGCCGCGGCCTGGGCGCCCTACGCACCGGACGCCGCGCGGCCCTGGACCCTCGCCCGGGCGAGCCATCTCTACCGGCGGGCCGCCTTCGGGGCCCGCGCCGAGGACCTCGTCCGGGCGCTCGCCGGCGGCCCGGAGCAGGCCGTGGCCGAGCTCCTCGCGCCGCCGGGCGACCTGACGGCCTTCGACCGCGCCCGCGACGCCGACGAGACCGCCGCCTGCCGCTCCGGCCGCTCGGACGCCGTCCGGGACTGGTGGCTGCGCCGGATGATCCTGAGCCCGCACCCGCTGCGGGAGCGGATGGCACTCCTCTGGCACGCTCACTTCGCCCTCGACGCCGCCCAGGTGAAGGAGGCGCCGGCGGTGCGGCGCCACGTCGCCCTGCTGCGCGAGCACGCCCTCGGGAGCTATCGATCGCTCGTCGAGGCGATGGTGCGCGATCCCGCGCTCCTCGCCTCCCTCGGCGCCGCGGCGAGCCGCCGGGGGCAGCCGGCGGAGGGGCTCGCCCGCGCGCTCCTCGAGCGCTGGACGGTCGGCGCGGAGCATTGCGCGGAGGAGGACGTGCGCGAGGCGGCGCGCGCCTTCACCGGCACCTTCGTGCGCGGCGACGAGGTGATCCACGTCGCCCGCGAGCACGACGGCGGCGTCAAGCGCGTGCTGGGCCGGACGGGTCCCTTCACGGGCGAGGATGTCGTGCAGATCGCCCTCGCGCACCCGGCGACGGCGGAGACCGTCGTCCGCCGGCTCTGGCGCGCGTTCGTTTCCGAGGTCGAGGAGCCGGCTCCCGCGCTCCTCGCGCCGCTGGCGCGGTCGTTCGCCGCCGGCCTCGACCTCGGCCGGCTCGCGGGCACGATCCTGCGCTCGAGCCTCTTCTTCTCCGATGCGGCGCGCGGGCAGCGGATCACGAGCCCGGTCGAGCTCGCCGTCGGGCTCGTCCGCTCCCTCGAGGGGCTGATCGCCACCTCCACGCTCGCCCGCGACCTGGATCGGCTCGGCCAGCGCCTCCTGCATCCGCCCACGGCGCGCGGCTGGGCCGGCGGACCGGCGTGGATCGACCGCGTCACCCTGCTGCGCCGGCAGGCACTCGCCGCGGCGCTCCTCGCGGAGGGCGGCGCCTACGGCGGGCGGCTCGATCCGCGGGAGGTCGCGGCGCGGCACGGGCACGCGGACGTGAACGCGGCGGCGGACTTCCTCGCCGATCTCCTCCTGCCGGAGGGCGGAGAGGCCGTCCGGTCCGCCGCACGCGCCGAGCTCTCCCGCGGCGCGCCGGGAGAGGCCCTGCGCCGCTTCGCGATCGCGATCGCCCGATCGCCCGAGTACCAGCTTTCCTGACCGAGGAGGACCACCCATGATCCCCACGCGTCGCGAGTTCCTGGAAGTCGCCCTCGGGGCGACCGGCGCGCTCTCCTTCGGCGCGGCGCAGCCGGGCTGGCTGCGGCGCCTGCCCGGCCGGGCCGCGCCCGGAGCGGGCGAGACCGCGCTCGTCGTCGTCCAGCTCTCGGGCGGGAACGACGGCCTGAACACCGTGGTGCCCTACGGCGACGACGAGTACGGCCGGCACCGGCCGACCCTTCGCCTGGCGGAGCGGGAGCTCCACAAGATCGACGACCACCTCGGCTTCCACCCGCGTCTCGGTGGCATCGCGGCGCTCTACCGGGACGGGCTCGCCAGCATCGTGCAGGGCGTGGGCTACGCCGGCTCCGACCGCGACCACGGTCCGGCGCTGCGGGCGTGGCACACCGCCGATCCCGCTCCCGGGCGGGAGACGGGCTGGCTCGGCCGGGTGGCGGATGCGGCGCAGGGACCGGAGCACGACGACACGCCGGTGATGTTCGTAGGGCCGATCGCCGCTCCCTTCGCCCTGAACGCCACGCGCGCCGTCGTGCCGGCGATCGGCTCGCTCGCGGAGCTGGCGGTGGATGCCGCGCCCGCGCGGCCGGCGGAGGGCGGCGCGGAGGGCGCGGAGCGGTCGCTGCTCGCGCACGTGCGCCGCACGGAGCGGGCCGCCCAGGCTCTCTCGGAGGCAGTCGCGCGGGCGCGCGACGCGCGGAGCCGGGTCGAGTACCCCTCCGGTCCGTTCGCCGCCGACCTCTTCACCGTGGCGCGGCTCATCCGCGCCGGCGCCGGCATCCGCATCTTCTGCACCGAGCTCGGCGGCGAAGGCTTCGGCGGCTTCGACAACCACGCGAACCAGCTCGGGAACCACTGCGCGCTCCTCCAACAGCTCTCCGCGGCCGTCTCCGCCTTCCTCCGCGATCTCGAGGCCGCGGGGCTCCTCGACCGCGTGCTCCTGATGACCTTCTCCGAGTTCGGCCGCACCCTGGCCGAGAACGGCCGCCGCGGGACGGGGCACGGCGCGGCGGCGCCGGTGCTCCTCGCCGGCGGGCGGTTGCGGGGCGGGCTCCTCGGCGTCCACCCGAGCCTGACCGACCTCGATCAGGGCGCGCCGCGGCCCCACACCGACTTCCGCCGCGTCTACGCGACCGTCCTGGAGGGCTGGCTCGGCCTCCCGAGCGAACCCGTGCTCGGGGGGAGCTTCGCGCCGCTCCCGGCGTTCGCGGGGTGAGCGGGGCGATTCGCCGATCCGCCGCCCGTGGTAGGCTCTCCCGGCCGGGCCCGCGGGGACGGGAACGGGAGGCGGAGGATCGAGCGGTGGAGAGGAGATGGTTCGCCCGGTTCGCGGCGATTGCCGCCGGCCTGGCGCTGGCGAGCGCGGGAGCGCCGGCCGCCGCCCAGACCGCCACGCTCGAGCTGAAGCGGCTGGGCGCGTCGCGGTCCCTGGGTTCGTTCGATTTCTTCGCCACGGCGATGACGGCGGAAGATGTCGCGGCGAGCGTAGTGCCGCAGAGCGTCGGCATGCCTATCCGGGAGGGCGAGGACACCTTCTTGGAATACGAGTTCTCCGAACATGTGACCCGGGAGCCGGAGTACGTGAGCGAGCATCCGCTGCGGGACTCAGTGCGGCTGGGCGACCACCGCTACTGCCTCGCCCTGGACTCGCGACCGGGCGAAGAGGAGTACTCGGTGCTCTACTTCGACCGCGACCGCAACGGCGACCTGACGGACGACGCCGTCATCGAGGCGAAGCGGCACAAATCCCCCGGTTTCCTCATCTTCGGCGGTGGCGACGTAGGCTACGAGTTCCCGCTCGTCGAGCTCGAGATCGTGGTGGAAGGCAGGCCGATGCCCTACGCACTCGGGGTTGTGACCCGCCGCCACGGGGAGGAGGAGACGACCTACGTCTCCGCGAGCCTCTCCGCGGCCGTCTACCGCGAGGGGGAGATCGCGATCGCCGGCCGCCGGCACCGCCTCGTCCTCGTGGACATGAACAGCAATGGCCGCTTCGACGATCGGATCCCGGCCGAGGCGCTCGAGGGCGAGGAGGACGACGCCCCGCTCTTCCTGCTGGGGGCGGGAGGCGACGCTCTCCTCGTCGACCCGGAAGGCGCTCGTCCCTGGGACCTCTTCGACCCGGCATCGGATCTCGCCGGCCGCTGCCACCCCGCCGGGGGGCGGATCGTCCTCGACGGCGCGTTCCACGAGCTCGCGGTCTCGCCCACGGGCGCCGAGGTCAAGATCACTCCCTACGCGGGCGCCCTCGGCCGGCTGCAGAACTCGATGGGCCCCTGGCGGGCCTGGATCCGCAGCGGGAAGGACCGCTTCCTGGTCGCCGCCGGGAGCGACGGCGCTGCGACCGTCCCCGCCGGCGAATGGCGGCTCCTCTCCTACACGGTCGATCTCACCGCGCAGGAGGCCGCGAAGGCGGGGCCGCCCCCCAAGCGCTCCTTCCTCTCGTCCCTCGGTGCTCTTTTCGGCGGGGAGCCGGGTCCGCCCACGACCCTGGTGTCGGCTCGGGCGGGCAAGGACGTGGCGCCGGTGCGCGTGGGCGGCGGCGAGGAGGCGGCCCTTCCCTTCGGCCCGCCGTATCGCGGAGTCGTCACGGCGCAGCGCGGGCGCCGCGCGGGCGGGGTCCGCCTGAGCCTGCAGATCGTCGGCGCGGCCGGCGAGGTGGTGAGCGACCTCCGTGTCGGCGGGAACCGCCCGAAGGAGCCCACGTTCGTCATCACCGATCCCGCCGGCGCGGTGGTGAAGCGGGGCAGCTTCGAGTACGGCTGAGGCTTCACCTGCTCGTACTCATGGCGAGTACCCACCCCTCTCGCGAGCGAGTACCGGATCGAGGTGAATCTCGACGCGGGTCCCTTCGCGGTCGCCGCCGAGTCCGTCACGGTGCTCCCGGCCCCCGCGCTGGCGTTCGAAGCCGACGACGAGTGACCCGCGGGGCCGTCCTCCCCGGGCCCGGAACGGCCGGTACGGGTGCCGGATGCCGGTTTGCCGGTCAGGCGCTCCCCGCGAAACGGTAGGCTTGCGCCCCAAGATCCTCGGGAGCGGGATCGTCCGCTCCCTCTCCATCTGAGGTCGAGCCATGAAAACGAAGCTACTCGCCATCGGAGCCCTGGTCGGAGCGCTGGGGCTCGTCGCGGTCCCCCAGGAGACCCCCAAGGCCATGAGCGCCACCTACGGGGCGCTGGCCGATTCGATCCTCGCCCTGAAGCGCACCGAGACGAGCTTCGTGCTCGCCCTGCTCGAGGGCCACTTCCAGGCCGCGCGCTCCCACTACGAGGGCGGCATGGGCGAGATGGCCGCCGCCGAGATGGCCCTCTTCGCCAGCGAGGGCGACAACTCGATCGCCGGCGTGCGCAAGCGGCTGCTCGAAGGAGGCCACCACCACCACGCCGACGACGAGGCGAAGGGCGTCTACGAGCCCGGCTTCGTCGTGGTGACCAAAGCGGCCAAGGAAGGCGCGCTGCAGGCCTCGGCGGCCATGCGCCGGGCCAAGACCGACGCGGAGCGCGAGGCGGCGTGGAAGCAGTTCACCGCCGTCGCGGAGCCGCTGCTCCGCGGCTGATCCGCATCCTCCCGCTCCTCCTGACCCTGCTCGGAGGTTGCGGCGGGAGCGAGGAACCGGAGACCGCCGCGCCCGCGCCGGCCTTCTGGTTCGTGGACATCGCCGTCCAGGCCGGCGTCACCGCGCCGACCTGGTGCGGCCGCCCCGAGAAGCCGCATCTCCTGGAGTCCAACGGCACCGGGCTCGCCCTGGTCGACGTGGACGCGGACGGCGTCCTCGACCTGTACCTGGTCAACGGCTGGCGGCTCGAGGGCGCTGAAGTCGTCGAGCGCGGGCGAAACGTCCTCTACCGCGGGCGGGGCGACGGGACCTTCGAGGACGTGACCGCCCGGGCCGGTATCGGCGACGACGGCTGGGGCAGCGGCATCGCGGCCGGCGACGGCGACGGCGACGGCGACGTCGACCTGTTCGTGACCAACTTCGGCCCCGACGTGCTGTACCTCAATCGCGGGGACGGCACCTTCGATCGGGCGCCCGATCCGCCCGGAATCGACGGCTGGTCGGCGGGGGCGGCGCTGTTCGACGCCGACCGGGACGGCGATCTGGACCTGTTCGTCGCGGGCTACGTCGAGTGCACGCTGGAGGAGGTGCTGCACGCCGAGCCCACCCTCGACTGGGAGGGGATGAAGGTCATGCTCGGGCCTTTCGGGCTCGAGGGCGAGGCCAACCGCTACTTCGTGAACGAGGGCGGCGGGCATTTCCGGGAGGCGACCGAGGAGTCGGGCCTGGTGGACGTTGGTCTCTTCTACAGCTTCGCGGTCGCCGCGATCGACTTCGACGCCGACCTCGATCTCGATCTGTACGTGGCCAACGACTCCAATCCCAACTACCTCTACCGCAACGACGGGCAGGGGCATTTCCAGGAGATCGGGCTGTGGAGCGGCGCCGCGCTGAGCGCGGACGGGGCCGCCCAGGCCGGCATGGGGATCGCCACCGGCGACGTGGATCTCGACGGGCGAGTCGACCTGTTCGTGACCAACTTCGCCCACGACACCTCCACGCTGTACGTCAACGAGGGAGGATGCCTGTTCACCGACGCCACGCTGGATTCCAACCTGCGCGCGGCGACCTACCTGCCGCTGTCCTGGGGCGCGACGCTGGGTGACTTCGATCACGATGGGCGCCTCGACCTGTTCGTGGCCAACGGACACATCTACCCGCAGGCCGAACGGGTGCCCGACGCGGCGGGCGGCTACGGGCAGCGGAACCTCTTGTTCCACGGCGAGGACGGCCGCTTCACCGAGGTCGGCGCCGGATCAGGACCGGGCCTCGCCGTCCAGCTCTCCAGCCGCGGAGTCGCCGCCGGCGACATCGATTCCGATGGCGACCTGGACCTGGTCGTGTCCAACGTCGACGCGCCGCCCACTCTCCTACGCAACGACACCGTACCGCGCGGCGCCTGGCTCGCGGTGGACGCGCCCGGCGCGCTGCGCGTCGAGGTCCGCCTCGGGGGGACGCGCCTGGTGCGGCATGCGGTCCACGGCGGCTCGTTCCTGTCGGTCAGCGACGCGCGCTTCCATTTCGGCCTGGGGCCGGTGGAGGAGATCGACGAGCTCGTGGTGGTGTGGTCCGACGGCGAGCGCACGCGGCAGGCGGCAGTGGGCGTGAACCAGCTCGTCCGGGTGACCCGCCGTTGAGCCCGGCCGCGCGCTACTTGCTCCAGAAGCCCCGGAACGTCAGGGCCACGAGGGCGTAGAACTCGAGACGGCCGAGGATCATAAGGAGGCAGAGGACGAGCTTGCTCGCGGCGTCGAGATACCCGTAGTCCGCGGCGGGGCCCACGCCCGCGAGCCCCGGCCCCACGTTGTTGAGGCAGCAGAGGACGCCGGTGATCGCGGTCGGGAGGTCGACGCCGAAGAGCGAAAGCGCGAAGGAGCCAAGGAGCGCCGCCAGGATCCAGAGCGCGAGGTACGTGGTGGTCGACGCGACGGCCTCTCCCTCCAGGGGGCGGCCGTCCATCGCCACCTGCACGATGGCCCGCGGGCGGGCGAACGACTTCACCGCGCTCAGCGAGGCGCGGACCGCGATCGCCAGCCGGAAGACCTTGATTCCCCCCCCGGTGGACCCCGCGCACGCTCCGATGAACGCGCCCACCATCAGCAGGAAGCGGCAGACATCCGGCCAGCGATCGAAGTCTGTCGTTGCAAAGCCGGTGGACGTCTGGATGGAGACCAGGCTGAACGTTGCGTCCCGGAGGCACGAGAGGAAACGGCTGTAGTCGGGGAGCTCGCTTCCCGCCGCTCCGTTGCTTCCTCCCCAGAACCAGAGCACGAAACTCAGGAGGATGCTGCCCCCGCCGAGCAGGAGGAGATAGAGGCGGAGCTCGGTCGACGCCCACGCTTGGGTCAGGGACCGGATCGGACCGCGTCTCCAGACCGCCCCCCAGATCACGAAGTTCGTCCCCGCGGCGATCATGAAGATGATGCAGATGACCTCGACCAGCGGGGAACGGTAATAGCCGATGCTCGCACCGCGGTTCGAGAATCCGCCCGTGCCCATGCTGGAGAAGGAATGGAGCACGGCGTCGAACGAGCTCAATCCCGCCAGCCAAAGCGCGAGGGCGTGGAGGACGGTGAGGGTCACGTACACGCCCAGGAGCGCGAATGCGCTGTCCCGAACCCGCGCGGCGTCTACCTCGCGGTTTCCCTCCGGGCGGAAGAGGCTACGTCCCCCGGCGGGGAAGATCGTGACGAACACGACAACGATGCCGATCCCGCCGACCCAGTGGGTCAGACAGCGCCAGAAGGCGATCCCGAACGGCAGTCCATCGATCTCCGATGGTGTGAGTATCGACGCACCCGTCGTCGTGAACCCCGACGCTGATTCGAAGAGGGCATCGACGATCGAGCTGGTCGTCCCGCAGAGGAGGAAGGGGAGCGCTCCCACCGCGCTCGCCAGCAGCCAGGCCAGGCCGACGACAGCCAGCCCCTCCCGGCGGAAGAACGCCGGCCGGCCGTTGCCGCCGCGCAGCGCCCGACGGTTCACGAGCACGAGGCCCGCACCCAGGACGCCGGCGATCACGGCGGAGAGCATGAATCCCCGGAAGACGAGGGGCTCTCCGTAGTAGGCCGAGACGCAGGCGGGGACGAGCTGGATCCCGGCGAGGAGCAGGACGAGGCAGCCGAGGAGCCAGCGTACGGCGGGCAGGTTCATGGCGGGCGCGAGGTGCCAGCGCGGGGCGGATCGCGGCCGGAGATCGTCCCGAGAACGGCCCCCGCCATCAAGGGAGCAGCCCCGTCCTCCTTTCCGCTCGGCTCGATGGGCGGCGCCGCGGCGCCGCGTCACGAAGACGTCCTCCAGACCGGGGGGAATCGGTCGGAGGCGTGGTGGGCGCTCTCCGTCGCGGGCGGCGGCGAGGATCGCGGCGCCGCCCGCGGCGCCGGGGAATCGGCGGCGAGGAGCTCCAGGCGCCGCGTGCCGGGCGGGGTCACCGCGGGGCGAGCCCGTAGACGCGCGCGTAGAACTCCAGTTTCTCCCGGACGGTCAAGTCGGCGTAGAGGCTGAACTTCTGCGACATGGTGCCGATGCGGCGCTTGATCGCCTCGACCTCGGTCCGCACGTCGTGTCCGAGCACCCGCGCCGCGCCTCGAGCAGCCCGGCCGCCTCCGCTCGCCGCTCGGCGAGGTCGAAGGGCTCGAGGCGCACGAGCACGTCTCCGCCCTGGACCGGGCGGCCTTCCGCGACGAGGACCTCGGCCACGCGACCGCCGACCCGCGATCCCACCCGGATCTCGTCGGCCTCGATCGTGCCGGAGACGCGATACGGCGGCGAACGCCGCTGGCTCCAGACGAGGACCACGGCGACCGCGGCGGCGAGGGCGGCCAAGACGAGGACGCGGCGGAGCATGGGCGGAGACCGGCGCCATCCTGCCCCGGGGGATCGGTCGATGCAATCGACGCCGGCCGCGCTCGCCCGGGCGGGCGCTCGGAATCACACCTCGGCGAGCGTGAGCTCGAACCGGTGCACGTGGGGGAACTCCTGCGCGGGCCGCCCGTCGCGCTCCTCCAAGAGCCCGCCCATCTCCTCCCAGAGCCCCCGGACGTCGGCGAGCTGATGGGCGGCCTCCACGGCGTCGGCGTCGGCCCACGTGAAGATCTCGTAGAAGATCGGGCGCCGGCCGCCCTCGAAGCCGCGATAGACGAGGGGGGCGTCGCGGGTCACCAGGCCATAGGTGAGGAGGAGCGGGTGGTGGCGGCGCAGGAGCCCGAGGAACTCCTCCTCCCGATCGGTCCGGACCCGGTACGTGGCGATGATGGTGAGGAAGGTGCTCGGGGTCATGGGCTCTCCTGGCGCGGTGGGACGGGCCGGGGTACGGACCAGGCCAGGCGATGGGATGCGCGCGGGGCGCGCGGCCAGATAGCCGGTACCCGGATCCGGAGGTACCCTCGGGGGCGATTCACGCCCCCGAACGGCCATGCGCCTGCCTCCTTCGCCCGCGAAGGTCCGCGATGCCGCCCGCGGCGGCCCGTGTCCCGCTGCCGATCGCGAGGGCGTGGGACGATTCGCCCTCCTCGCCCCGCTCGTCTTCGCCGCCCACGTGCTGGAGGAGGCGCCCGGATTCGTGGCGTGGTTCGCCGATCTCGTCCCGCCGGGGCTGTCGCCATCGGAGTTCGCCGCCGCCAACGCGATCGCCGGGCTGGTCACCGTCGTCCTCGCCCTCGCGGTCTTTGCGGTTCCCCGCGCGCTGCCCGCCACACTCCTCGTGGCCTGGCTGGCCTTCCTGATGGCGGCCAACGCGGTCTTCCACCTCGCGGCGACCCTCGTCTACCGGCGCTACTGTCCCGGAGTGATCACGGCGAGCGCCCTGTACCTGCCGTATTTCGGCGGCTTCCTCTTCCTCGTCATCCGCCGGCTTCGGGTGCCGGGGCGAGTCGTGCTCGCGGCCGGCCTCCTGGGCGCCCTGCCGATGCTCGTGCATGGCTACCTCGTAGTCTTCGCGGGGAGCCGGCTCTTCTGACGGCTGCGGCCGGGAGCACGCCACCTGCTCATCCGGAGATGCCCTGGCTGCCCCCGGGCGGAGGCGAATCGGCGGTCCCTCGCCGCCGGCGGGGACGTAGGGCGGGGCACCCCCTCCGGAGGAAGCACCATGCTCATCGCCGCTCTCGCCGCCGTCGCGTCGTACGGGATCCTCTCCCCAGTCCCCGTTGCCGCTCGGCGGAGCGATCCGCCCCTCACGACCGTCCGAGTCGCCTCCGGCCTGGCGCGCCCCCTGTTCCCGGGGTCCCCGCCCGGCGACTACCGGCGGCTGTTCCTCGTCGAGCAACGCACGGGCTGGATCCGGATCATCCGCGACGGCGCACTGCTGCCCGCACCCTTCCTCGACATCGGGAGCCTGGTGATCGACAGCGGGAACGAGCGGGGGCTGCTCGGCCTGACGTTCCATCCCGACTACGCGAGCAACGGCCTCTTCTACGTGAACTACAGCCGCAACGGCGACACCGTCATCGCTCGCAACCGGGTCTCGGCCGATCCCGACGTGGCCGATCCGACGAGCGGGACGATCCTCCAGACGATCGATCAGCGGTATTCCAACCACAACGGGGGCATGCTCGCCTTCGGGTCCGACGGCTACCTGTACGTCGGCATGGGCGACGGCGGCAGCGCGAACGATCCGCAGGGGAACGGGCAGGACCTCTCCGCGCTCCTCGGCAAGATCCTGCGCGTCGACGTCGATGATCCCTCCGGGTGGGGGATCCCGGCCACGAATCCCTTCGTGGACGTCCCCGCCGCGCGGGGGGAGATCTGGGCCTTCGGGGCGCGCAACCCGTGGCGGTTCGGCTTCGACCGCGAGACGGGGGATCTCTACATCGCCGACGTCGGCCAAGATCTTCGGGAGGAAGTCGACTTCCAGCCGGCCACGAGCGCGGGGGGCGAGAACTACGGCTGGCGCTGCATGGAGGCCAACCGCTGCACGGGCCTCTCGGGATGCACGTGCATCGACACCGCGCTCACGCCGCCGATCCACGAGTACGACACCACCTCGGCTGCTCCATCACCGGCGGCTACGTCTACCGTGGCTGCGCGGCTCCGGGCCTGGAAGGCACCTACTTCTTCGCCGACTACTGCTCGGGCCGGATCTGGTCGTTCCGCTACGACGGAACCACGCTCACGGCGTTCACGGACCGCACCGCCGAGCTCGCGCCCGGCGGCGGCCAGTCGATCGGCTCCATCTCCCCGTTCGGAGAGGACGGCTGGGGCGAGATCTACATCGTCGACCTCGATGGCGAGATCTACCGGGTCGTGCCCGTGGATCCGGTCCCCGGCTGGTCGAGCTACGGAACGGGCTGGCCGGGCACGAACGGCGTGCCGAGCCTCGCGCTGAGCGCTCCGCCGGCCCTCTGCACGACGGTCGCGGTGGAGATCGGCAGCTCCCTCGGGGCCAGCAGCCTGGCCGCGCTGCTCCTCGGCTTCGCCCCCGCGAGCCAGGTCACTCCCTGGGGGGGAACGCTCCTCGTCGCCACCTCTTCGATCACCTACTTCACGCTCGGGGCTGCGGGCCTCTCGCTGCCCGTCCCCCTGCCCTGCGACCCCGCCTTCTGCAACCTCGACGTGTTCTTCCATGTGCTCGAGGTCGATCCCGGCGCGAGCCAGGGGGTCTCCTTCACCGCCGGCGTGCAGGCGACGCTCGGAATCTGATTCCCCTCCCGGCCGCGGCGCGCGAGACTCACTCTCCGCGTGCGGCCATGATCTCCGCCGATCCCCTCCAGCCCCTCCTCGTCCTCGCCGCGACGTCCGGCTTCCTCCACACGGTGGCCGGGCCGGACCACTACGTGCCCTTCGTGGCCATGGCCCGCGCGCGGTCGTGGTCCTGGCCGCGGACCGCGTTGGTCACCGCTCTCTGCGGGGTGGGCCACGTGCTCGGGTCGGTGGCGCTGGGGCTCGTCGGGCTCGCCGCCGGGGCGGCCCTCTTCCGTCTCGAGGCGATCGAGGCCGCGCGGGGAGAGCTGGCGGCTTGGCTGATGATCGCGTTCGGGCTGGTCTATGCGGCCTGGGGGTGGCGGTGGCGGGCGCGCCGCGCCGAGCGCGCGCACGAGCATGCCGAGGCGGGTGCGCGGGGCGAGGCGATCACGCCGTGGGTCCTCTTCACCATCTTCGTGTTCGGCCCCTGCGAGGTCTTGATCCCCCAGCTCATGGTCCCCGCCGCCATGGGGGAGCAGCGGGACGTCGTGCTCGTCGTGGCGGTGTTCGCCGGGACGACGATCGCCACCATGCTCGGGATGGTCTTCGTGCTCCTCTCCGGCGTGCACCGCCTGCGTTTCGCCTGGCTCCAGCGCCACCCGCACGAGCTCGCGGGCGCCGTCGTCTCGGCCTGCGGGCTGACGATCCTGCTCGGGTGGTGAAAGCCGCGGGGCACGGCGGCCGGGATGGCCGTCGTGCCCCGCGGTTCGGGAGAGGGGGGGGCCTACTGCGCCGAGACCCGGACCTCGTCGATATAGACGTCGTCGTTGTTGTCGCTCGCGTCGCACATGAAGCGGATCTTCATGTTCGTCGGGAACGTGTAGGACGACTCGTCGATGTACACCGTCTTGCTGTAGAAGACGCCGTTGTTGAAGTCGGTCGTCCGGGCGTAGTTGGCCACCGTTCGCCAGGTCGTGCCGTCGTAGTACTGCACCCAGAAGTTCTCGCTCGAGTTGTCCATGCTGACCGCCTTGAACCAGAACTCGACCTTGATCTGGGTGTAGCCGGGCGTGTGCACGTCCCTGCCGCTCGTGTAGTAGAACGACGAGGACGTGCCGCTGTTGTCCTGGATGTCGGCGGCGGCGACGCCCTGGTGGGCGTGCGTGCCCCCGGTATAGCGCGAGCAGTCGGCGCCGCCGTCCGTGTAGCTGCCCCAGCCGGACTCGAAGTCGTCGTAGGTGAGCTGCACCCAGCCGGTCTGCGGGTTCGTGGTGGCCGACTCGGCGCTCGACCAGCCGGTCTCGTTCAGGTTCGCGCTCTGGTCGCGGGCCTTCACCTGGTAGGTGTAGGTCGTGCTGGGCGAGAGCCCGGTGTCCACGTACGTGGTCGAGGACTGCCAGCCGGAGTCATGGCCGCCGGCGGTCAGGCAGTCGAAGTAGTACTGCACGCCGCTCGGGTCCGAGGCGGTGGTCGCCGTCATGGAGATCGAGGTGGATCCGGTCGCGTAGGGGAGCGACGCCCAGGTCATGGGATCCGGAGCGGGGGGGGTCGTGTCCGGCGGCGGGCCGCCGCCGACGGCCGCCGCGGCGTCGACCAGACCCCAGCCGTACCCGGAGTCCCAACCGGCGGCGCCGAGGTCCATCGCCGTCGAATGCAGCGTCGAGCGGATGCTCTCCACGCCCGACGCCCCGTTCGCGATCATCAGGGCGACGACTCCCGCCACGTGCGGCGAGGCCATGGACGTGCCCTGGTAGAAGTACCAGCCGAAGGAGGTCGGGTTGGCCTTGCTGGAGGAGCTCGAGTAGCCGACGAACGTCTGCTGCAGCACGCCGTCCACGTAGCCATCGCCGTTCTGGTCGACGTTCAGATCGCCGCCGGGGGCCATGATCTCGAGAGCCGAACCGTACTGCGAGTAGTAGGAGCGGGCGCGGTCGTAGCGGACGGCGCCGACGGCGATCACCTCCGTATAGGCCGCCGGGTAGGAGACGGTGCTCACCCCGGAGTTGCCGGCCGAGGCCACGAGCACGACGCCGGCGTTGTAGGCGTACGTGACGGCATTGTGCACGGTGGCGCCGGGATCGTAGCCCGGGGACCAACCGAGGCTCATGTTCGCCACCTGCGCGCCGTGGTCGGCGGCCCAGTAGAGCCCATCGGCGAGGGACTGTGCCGTGCCGCTCCCGGTGTAGTCGAGGACCTTCACCGGCATGATCGAGGCGTTGTAGGCGACGCCCGCCACGCCGTAGCCATCGTTCGTCGTCTGGGCGACGGTGCCCGCGACGTGCGTGCCGTGGCTGTTGTTGTCGTTCGGGTGGGTGTCGTTGTGGATGAAGTCGTAGCCCGCGACGAACGATGTGCCGGCGAGGTCGGGAGCGAGGATGTAGGAGGTCACCCCGGTGGCGACGGTGGTCGTCTCGTAGGAGGGGACGGGATAGGTCTCGTATGCGACGCCCGTGTCGAGGATGGCCACGACGACGCCGGTTCCGGTGCTCGCGTCCCAGGCCGCGGGCATGTTGATCTGCGGGAAGTGCCACTGATAGCCGTAGTAGGGGTCGTTCGGCGTCGCCGTCGCGTGGCAGATCGAGTTCAGCTCGGCGTACTCGACGATGGGGAGCGCGCGGAACCGCGCGATCATGTCGAGCTCGGAGGCCCCCGCCGGCAGGAGAACGCGCTGGAAGCCGCCGCGCGGGCTCGTGTAGAGGACCTCGGTGCCGAAGAAGCGATGCACGAGGACGACCTCGGTCGCTCCGGCGCCGGCCTGGAACTTCACGAGGATCTCGCCCGGGACGAAGTCGGGCCCCTCCGGTGGCGTGGGGGACGCTCCCACCTGGAGTTGGGCCGACGGCGGCTGGTGGAGGAATCCGAGAAGCAGGGCAGCGCACAGGGCGGGAATCCCGGGGAGTGGCTTCAAGTGCATGGGATGTTCCTTCGGGGGCCGTCACCCGCCGGCCGACCGCCGACCCTCGGCGGACCGTCCTGGCGGGCGGTGCCACGGTGGTAAGCGAAGAGTCAACTTTCCGCAATCCCCCCACCCCGTCCGTCCCCACCACCGGCCCCCGGCCACCCGGGGAAGGCGGGGGGGAAGACCGCGGCAGGAGGGGGGCGGTTGCCGGGAATCCGCAGAAACCCCGGCGAGGGGGGAGCGAGAGGGCGTGGGGGCGCGTCCGTGGTCCAGGAGCGGTGGAGGAGGCACCCGTGGTGTGCAGCGCCGCGGTGCGATGAGCCGCGGCGCACTCCTCGCGGCGGCGCGTGGCGCGTGGCGCGCGGTTCCCGCGGTCGGGGCGAGGCTCGGCGGTCCAGCCCAAGGCATCGCTGGCGGGGGGAAGAGCCCGGCGGCGTCAGCAATCCGCGCGTTGGGCCGCAACCGCCGCCGCCGGAGGCGGTCCTCTTCCGGGAGCGAATCAGTGCCCAATCGAAGATGGGGGAGAGACGGCGGGGAGCGCGGGGAAGAAGGGGCGAGCCGGGCCGGCGGCGCCGGCGCGCGCCGCACCAGCTCGAGCTCTCCCTCCTCCCCCGCCGCGCCGGAGCGAGTCCCACCGGGTCTTGCGGGCGGCCTTCGCGGGGGGCAAGGAGCGCTTCGGCTTCCGCCTCATCCACTACAGCGTGCTCGCCAACCACCTCCACCTGATCGGGGAGGCGCAAAACCGGCGCGCGCTCTCGCGGGGGATGCAGGGGCTGGCGGTGCGGATCGCCAAGGGGCTCAACCGCCATTGGGGGCGGCGAGGCAAGGTCTTTGCCGACCGCTACCACGACCACATCCTGCGCACGCCGCGGGAGGTGCGATCGGCGCTCGCCTACGTGCTGCGCAACGCGGCGCGGCACGGGGTCGGGGGGGCGGGGGCGGATCCCTACTCGTCGGGGCGGTGGTTCGACGGGTGGGCGGGGAGCGAGGGGGCCGGGGGCGGCGCGGGCGGAGGCCGGCAGGAGGGAGGAGCGGGAGGTGGCGGCGGCGCGGACGTGGCTCCTGCGCCGGGGGTGGCGGCGGCACCGGCTGGTGGCGAGGGACGAGGTGCCGCGGGCGGGCTGAGCGGCGCGGGCGGCGGGCGCCGCGCGCGGTGGCGGGGACGGCGGCGGGTGGGGGTCGGGGGAACTTGGAGGCGCGGGGAGAGCGGGCCGGTATTCTTCTCGCCTTCTCGCCACCGAAGCCAGGAGGAACCGATGACTGCCGCGCCGACCGAGACGCCCGCCGATCCTGCGAAGCTCCCGACCCTGTTCGGACATCCCGCCGGGCTCTACACCCTGTTCTTCGCGGAGATGTGGGAGCGCTTCTCCTACTACGGGATGCGGGCGATCCTCGTCTTCTACATGATCCGGGGATTCCTCGGATACGGGGACTCGGATGCCTATGCCATCTACGGCGCGTACACGGGACTCGTGTACATGATGCCCTTCTTCGGTGGGCTGGTTGCTGATCGGCTTCTCGGTCCCCGGCGCGCAGTAGTCCTCGGCGGCAGCTTGATGGCGGCGGGGCAGCTACTGCTGACCGTGCCAAACGAGACCGCCTTCTTCGCCGCCCTCGGGCTCCTCATCTGCGGCAACGGCTTCTTCAAGCCGAACATCTCCACGATCGTCGGCAGCCTCTACCCCCAGCAGAGCCCGAAACGGGACGGCGGATTCACCATCTTCTACATGGGAATCAACTTGGGGGCGGCCATGGCCCCCTTGCTCTGCGGATTCATCGGCGAGACGTACGGTTGGCGCTACGGATTCGGCCTGGCGACCATCGGAATGCTCATTGGCCTCGCCGTCTTCGTGACTCCGATCCTCGTCACGCAGATCCTCGTGCTCGGCGGGGCGCTGGGCACGGGCGTCTGGATGTTCTTCCTGTCGCCCAACCCCTACTTGCGCACCGCCAATGCCGTCATCGGCCTCGCCTTGATCATCTCGGGGGGCGTCGCCACCCTCGCCCTGAGTCGGGGGGGTCTCCCCCACTGGGCCGGCCAGCCGCGGGACCCGAGCCGGCTGCGACACACCTGGAAGGTGTACGTGGGGATCCTGGTGGCCGTCCCTCTCCTCGCACTCCTCGTGCGCGCCAATGCCACCGAGAGACTCGTTTCGCCGGACTTCATCGCCGGGCTCCGCGAGAGTGCCGGTCGCATGCCGCACATCTACGCCACCTTCCTCGCGGAGTTCTCGACTCCCGCCGGCATCCTGCTCCTCGTCACGCTCGTCGGCGCCTTCGCGTTTCTCTTCGTCACCGCCCTCCGCTCGACGCGGATCGAGCGCCACCGCATGTACGTGGTGCTGATCCTGATGTTCTTCTCGCTCCTCTTCTGGGCCTTCTTCGAACAGGCCGGCAGCTCGGTGAACCTGTTCACCGATCGCAACGTCGATCGTGTGTTCGAGCCGCGGGTAGTCGAAGCGGCGGAGGTTGGATCGACTCTCGACCTCGTGATGACCCAGGAGCAGCTCGGATTCGAGAGTCGTGAAGCCGTCGACAAGCTGGCCGATCTGCGGCAGGGAGTTCTGGAGGAGCTCCCGGCGGAAGCAACCGCCGAGCGGACGGAGATCGAGGCCCAGGTGACCGGCATGCGTGCCGATCCCGTGGTCCGCCTCAACTACCTCCAGGGCGCCCGGGAGGATCTGCAACGGCTCCGCGGGAGCAGCGATGCCCTTGGCGAGGACGTGCACGTCCAATGGCCCGTCGTCGCCGCCCACGTCGGGATGGGCGTGGCCACGGCGAACCACGAGATCCCCGCGAGCACGTTCCAGAGCGTCAACCCGTTCTTCATCCTCGTGTTCGGCCTCATCTTCACCGCTCTGTGGGCCTTCCTCGCCAAGCGCCGCCTCGAGCCGAGCACGCCGGTCAAGTTCTCCCTCGGCCTGATGCAGCTCGGGCTGGGCTTCGGGGCCTTCTGGTACGGCACCCTCCATGCCGACGAGCGCGGGATGGTCTTCGTCGGGTGGCTGGTCCTCGGCTACCTCTTGCACACGACCGGAGAGCTCTGTCTGTCGCCCGTCGGGCTCTCCATGGTCACCAAGCTCTCCCCCAAGCGGCTCGTAAGCACCGTGATGGGAGCCTGGTTCCTCGCCACCGCCGCGTCGAGCTTCGTCGGCGCGATCATCTCGCAGTTCACGAGCGTCCAGGCCGAGGAGAACGGCCAGCAGATCATCCCCGTTCCCCGCGAGACCGTTCACCTGTACGGCGACCTGTTCCAGGTCATCGCCTACCTCGGCCTCGGCGCGGGTGTCTTCTGCCTCCTCCTTTCGCCGGTCCTCACCCGCTGGATGCACGTGGGCGAGGACGCGGAGGAGGTGGGCGCCGCGTAGGCGGAGCCGGCCGCGCGCCGCCTCAAACCGAGGTGCGGAGCGGCCCCTCCTCCAGCGTCCTCAGCACCTTCCCCGGGATGCCGCCGACGAGCGAATAGGGCGGCACGTCCTTCGTCACGACCGCGTTCGCCCCGATCACGCTGTCGTGGCCGATGCGGATCCGGCCGAGCACCGCCGCGCCGGCGCCGACGATGACGCGCTCCTCGATGATCGGGATCTCGGTGACCGGATCCCCGTGACCGGCGAGGCCGAGCGTCACGTTGTGTCGGATCTGCACGTCGTCCCCGATGGCCCGCGCGCCGAGCACGCTGCCGCCGTGGTGCCACAGATGCACGCGCCGCCCGACCTTCACGATGTAGGGGAGCTCGATGCGGCAGGTCCAGTGCACCCAGCGATAGAGGATCGCGTAGAGGAGCGTCAGCGGCATCCGCAGGAGCCGCGGGCGCACGCCCATCCGCCAGTTCCCGAACCGGTTCACGGTGATCGCCCACAGGCCCTGGGCGAAGAGGGACTCGTGCGTGAGCCAGTCCTCGCGGAAGAGGGCCCAGAGCCCCATCCCCGGCGGGTTCTGATTCGCCGTGCCGGTCATCGGGAACTCCGCGGGGTCCGCCCGCGGAACGGCGGGGTCTTGGGGGGAGCTCATCGCGGCGAGCAGGATAGCGAAGGACGCACCCCTACCAGCGAAAGACGCACTCATCTCCGCAAGACACGCATCCATCTCGACGGGGAGCCGGAGCGGAGGGAGGAGGCCTCCCCGCCACCCGCTCAGGCTCCCCCGAGGAGATGGGTGCGGTACGTCCCCTCCACCGTCTCGCGCAGCGCCGCCAGGCCCCGCGAATAGCGCTTCCGCACCGCGACGACGTTGCGGCCGAGGCGGTCGCTGATCGCCTCGAAGGAGAGGCCGTCGTAGGTGCGCAGGCGGACCGTCTCGCGCAGGTTCGCCGGGAGGCGGTCGATCGCCGCCCGCACCGCCTCGGAGAGCTCGCGACGCTCCAGTCCGGCGTCCGGGGCGTCCCCCCGGGAGGGGAGGTTTTCGGCCGCCCCCTCCTCGATGCTCGCCTCGCGCCGGGCCTCCTGGCGCGGCCGGGACCGCCAGTGATCCCGCACCTTGTTCGAGGCGATCGTGAAGAGCCACGGGCGCAGGTCCCGCTCCGGGTCGTAGGTCGGGAGGGCCCGGTAGACGTGGAGGAAGATGTCTTGGGTCAGGTCCTCGACGGCCGCCTCGTCGCCCACCACGCGCCGCACGTAGCCGTGGACGCGCTCGAACCAGGTGTCGAAGAGCTCCTCGAGGGCGCAGGCCTCCCGATCGCGCAGGCGCTCGCCGAAGGAGCGTTGGTCCTGGGGGCCGAGAGTGAGGGTTGCGATCATCGCGCGGCTCCGGTTTCCGGTCACGGCGAGGGCTCGGCGGCCGAACGAGGTGCCGGTCGAGAGCCTCTCGGAAGGCAGACCGGGGGGCACGGCCCGTGCCAGGGCGGGGGAATCCCCCCGGATGGCCTCCCGACCCCGCGGGAGGCCTGTTTCCCAGCTTCGAGACCTGAGGAGGACCGCGAAATGCCGCGGTGTCGCGAGATATCGCCGCGACACCACGGGATTTCGCGGTTGCGCCGGACCGACCGGACCGGCGGTATGGACCGGCCGCCAGGCCGGCCACGCCCCGGTCGGAAGCCCGCCGGGGGCGGGCGCGGCTCAGGGACCGACCTCCACTAGCGCCGGAGCGCCCACCGGCCAGCCGTGGTGCTCGCGGCCGGAGGCGTCGGGGTAGACGCCGGGCCCGGCGCCGGCGCCGAAGGCGGCGTCGAAGTGCAGGAGAAGGAGCGTGTCCTCGTCCGGCGCGAATCGCCGCGCGGGCGCGAAGTCGGCGGCGTAGCGGGCGACGCGGGAGACGCGGACCTCGTCGATCTCGCCTGCGAAGGGGGCCTGCGGATCGCCGCGGCCGTCCGTGTCGGCGCCGACGAAGAGGGGGAGCGAGTTCGCCGCGAGCGGCCCGGCCGCCGGCGCCGCGGCCTCCTGGCGGCCGTCCACGAAGATCCGCGCCGTCGCGCCGTCCCAGACGAAGGCGCAGTGCGTCCAGCGCGCGGGGTCGAGCGGGGTCGTGGAGGTCGGCGTCACGTAGTCGCTCCCCCCGGCGACCATCACGTTCCCGCGGAACCGGCCCTCGTGGGCGACGAGGCTGAAGCCCGAGCTCTGGGTCTTGCCGATCAGCCCCTGCCAGCCCTCCCCGGGGCGGCCGCGCACCCAGCACTCCAGGGTGAGCGCGGCGACCTCCTCCGGGAACGGCACCCGCACGCCGCTCGCCCCATCGACCCGGAGCGCGCGATCGCGGTCGGAGACGGCGCGCGCGAGCTCCGTGGCACCGGCGATCCCGACGGGGAGGTCGAGCAGGCTGCGCACCGGCTGCTCGACGCCGCTCGCGAGCGGGTAGGCGAGCGCCACCTCGATCCCCACCCGCGGCACGCGGCCGTCGAAGGGCGGGGCGCCGACGACGAGCTCCAGGCGCGCCGCCTCGCCGGGGAGGAGCCGCCGCCGCTCCGGCGGGCCGCCCCAGGTCCACTGACCGCCCTGATCGAACCGGAGCGCGACCTCCACCGCGCGAGAAGCCTGATTCAGGACCTCCACGGCGAGGGGGGACTCGACCCGGCCGTCGAGGGCCATCCGCGCCCCGCCGGCGATCCGCGCCCAGCCGCCGCGGGAGAGGGTCAGGAGCTCCTCGACCTCGGCGCGCTGGACGAGATCCGCGCCGTGCACGCCGCCCACCGGGAGCAGGCTCGCCGTGTAGCCGTCCGGGCGCACGCGCACGTGGACAATCTGGTAGGCGTGGACCGACTCCTTCAGGTCGCCGATCGCGCCGCCGGTCGAGCCGAGCACGTGGTAGTGGATGCCGTCCGAGACGCCGTCGTCGCGCCAGGTGTGCAGGTGCCCGGCGAAGATCGCCCGCGTGCGGCCGTCCTGGCGCAGGAGATCGTGCACTTCCGGCCAGTTCGTGCCCGGATAGGACCACCGCGGATGGTGGAGGAAGACGAAGATCTGGGTCGCCTTCGTGGCGGCGAGGTCGGCGCGCAGCCACTCGAGCTGCTCCGCGGTGAAGTTCTGGTCGCGGGCGTAGTCGGCGAAGGAGAGGGACTCGTCGCTGAAGAGGGCGACGAAGTGCGTCCAGCGGTAGTCGAAGGAGTAGTAGAGCGGCGCGACGTGCGACCGGTAGAGCTCGACGTTCCCCCGCGCCGCGTTCTCGGATCCGCCGTAGACGTCGTGGTTGCCGGCCACCGGGTACCAGGGCCGGCCCAGGGCGGCGAGGTGCTCCTTCAGCTCGTTCACCTGGGCGAGCCACGTCTCGCCGTCGGCATAGCCCTCGATCAGGTCCCCGACGGTCAGGACGAAGTCGGCGTCGAGGCGGTTTGCCATGCGGATCCCCTCGTCCCAGACGCCGTAGCGCGTCGCGTCGCCGCCGGTGCGGTCGCCGAAGATCACGAAGCTGAAACCGTCGCGCTCCGGCGGGGCGAAGAGCTCGACGCCGGTCGCGGTTCCGGCGTTCACCGGGATCCGCTCGTCGCCGGGGGCGCCGGGGGCGCCGGGGGCCGAGGGGCCGGCGGCCGCGAGGAAGCCGGCGAGAAGGAGGGCACGGGGGAGCGCGCGGCGGCGGAGGAGGATCATGGCGGGCGAAGGACCTCTCGCTGCGCATGGTAGCGGCGGCCGCTCGCCCGGGACCTGGGCGATTCCGGCCGCGTTGCTACAGTGGGGGACGCTGTCCCCTCCGTCCCCACCGTCGAGACCGCGCCATGCTGTCGATCGCCCTCGTTCTCTCCCTCGGCTGTTCCCCCGTCCCGATCGCGCCCCCCGCCGCCCAGGCCGCGCCGGCCGGCGCCGAGGAGGCCGAGCCGGGCCGGATCTGGCTCGTGCGCCACGCGGGCGACGAGCGCCTGCGCGACGCGCTCGTCCGCAACGGCGAGGTGTGGCACGACGGCGGCGCGTTTCTCGTCGGCGCCTTCGCCGACCGGGCGATCCGCGGCCTCGCCGATCGCGGCGTCGCGTCCGCCGCCCTCGGCCCGCGCGACCTTCCCGGCGACCTCTGGACGGTCGCCGAGAGCGAGATCGCGCGGCTGGGCGGCGCGCTGGCGGCGGAGGGGCGCGAGCTCCTGCGGACCGACGGCGTGCGGATCCTCGTCCTGCCCGCCGGCGTGCCGCCCCGTGCCGCGGGGACGGACGGACCCGCCCTGCGGCACCTCGGCGCGGCGCGGATCGAGCGCCGGGCCTGGCGGCCGCTCGCGCCGGAGCATTGGAGCGGCGCGCAGGGCCCGGGGACCCGCCTCACGGTGGGCGCCCACGACGCGCGGATCCAGGCCCTCGTCGATCAGGTGAGCGCGGCGAACCTCCTGGCCCGGACCTCCGACCTCGCGGCGATCTACTCGCGGCGCGCGAACCAAGCCGGGGCCTTCCAGGCGCGCGACATGATCCAGGGGTGGTTCCAGTCCTTCGGCCTGTCCACCCGGCTCGAGCGGTTCGGAGCCGCGTTCGCGGAGAACGTGATCGCCGAGATCCCCGGTGCCGTGCACCCCGACGAGATCGTCGTGATCGGCGCCCACTACGACTCGATCAACCATAGCGGCGCGAGCCAGCCCGCCCCGGGCGCCGACGACAATGCGTCGGGGACGGCGGGAGTCGTGGAGATCGCCCGCATCTTCGCGGCGGCGGGACCCTTCGAGCGCACGATCCGCCTGATCGCCTTCGGGGGCGAGGAGTACGGGCTGCTCGGCTCGATCGAGAGCGCCGAGAACTCCGCGGCGGCGGGCGAGGACATCGTCGCCATGGTCAACAACGACATGAACGCCTACCGCGCGGCCGGCGACGCGCGCGACGTGGATCTCGTCCGCAACGCGACGGATGGCCGCCTGACGGGCTACTTCGAGGCGCTGGGCGCCCTGTACGTGCCGAGCTGGGCCTCGGTCCGCATGACGATGTC
This sequence comes from Planctomycetota bacterium, assembly GCA_040754415.1. Classification (GTDB taxonomy): domain Bacteria; phylum Planctomycetota; class UBA1135; order UBA1135; genus JBFMCU01. The sequence continues at coordinate 20,166 of JBFMCU010000148.1, read as the reverse complement.
GGGGGGCACCTCGGACCATCGCTCCTACTTCACGCAGGGCTATCCGACGGCGTTCCCCTTCGAAGATGCCTCTTACACGCCCTACATCCACACCGCGAACGACGTCGTCGGCCTCTCCGCGGTCGATTGGGACCTCGCCCGGATGATGATCCAGGGATCGCTGGCGACCGCCGCCGCCCGGGCCGAGCCCGTGGACATGCAGATCGCCCACACCCCCCTTCCCGACTCGCCGGGCGCGGCGGGCCCGTTCCGCGTGCCGGTGGAGGTGACGAGCCTGACGGGGGCGGCGGTGACGACGGTGGAGCTCTACTACTCGAGCGACGGCGGGGTGAGCTACACGCCGGCGCCCATGACCGAGACGGGAGGAGGGAGCTGGGAGGCGAGCATCCCCTTCCTCGGCCCGCAGCTCGAGATCTCCTACTACATCGAGGCCGCCGACGACCAGGGGGGCACGGAGACCCTGCCCGAGGACTTCGAGTCCGGCGGCTACCCCTTCTCGTTCTTCGTCGGCACGCGGATCGTGATCTATCAGACGAGCTTCGAGATCTACGGCGACGAGGGCTGGACCTGGGGCGGCACCCCCTCCGGCGAGGGCTGGCAGCGGGGCCCCTCCTTCGTCAAGGCGGGGGACGCCGAGTACTCCTACGACGGGCGGTTCCTGTGGGCGAACGACATGGGGCTCGGCACGGCGGACGGCATGTACGAGCCGAACGCGAACGCCTGGCTGCGCTCCCCGAGCATCGATTGCTCGGCGGCGGCGAACGTGCACGTCGAGTTCCGGCGCTGGCTCACCGTCGAGGAGGCGGCCGACGACCAGGCCCGGGTGTCCGTGAACGGCACGCTCGTCTGGCAGAACCCGACGGGAACCGATCTCGTGGACACGACGTGGATGCCCGTCGACCTCGACGTCTCGGCCCTCGCGGCGGGCGATCCCACCGTGGACATCGAGTTCCGGCTCGTCGCCGACGGAACGATCGAGTTCGGAGGCTGGAACATCGACGCCTTCCGCCTGACCGAGCAGGGGCCGGCGAGCGGCGTGTTCACGTTCGGCAGCGGCGTGAATCCCCCCGGCAGCATGGCGATCGTGTCCGGGACCGGCTCGCTCGGCGACACGGTGGTCGTCGGCCTCGACAACCCCCTCGGCACGCAGGGGCCGGGCGCCCTCTCCTTCCTCGCCCTCTCGCTCGTCCCCGATCCGGCCTACCCGGCCGGGACGCTCGTCCCCGGCTGGGGCATGGGGGGGCCGGGGGCCGACGGCGAGCTCCTGATCGCCACCGTGCCCCCCGATCCGTTCGCGGTGCTGGCCGGTCCGGCGTGGGGAGGGCCGGGCTCGCCGGCGCTCGTCTCCGTCGCGATCCCGAGCGATCCCGCGTTCGTCGGCCAGGCCGCCTACGGCCAGGGGCTCCTCCTCGATGCCGCCGCCGCCGGCGGGGTGCGGTTCGGGCTGACCGAGGGCGTGGCGATCCAGATCCTCCCCTAGCTGGCAGGGAGCGCCGCCAGGCGCTGCCCCCTTGGCCGGTCCGTGCCGGTCCGTGTGCGGCGCCGCCCGGCGCCGGGCGTATCGGTTGCGTTTCCTCTCCGGCGCGACCCGGCCGGTCCCGATCTCGTCCGGACTCGATGCTAGATTGAGGGAACGCGCGGCTTCCCGGCGCCGTCCTTGGCTCCCGGATCTCCCTACCTCGACCCCGGCCGCGCCATGATCGGGCTTCTCCTCCCCCTGTCGCTCGTCGTCCTTCTCCCCGCGCGCGCGGCGGCGCCCGTCCTCCGCCAGGAGATCGCCGCCCCCGCGGAAGGCGTCCCGGCGACGGAGATCCCTCGCTTCCCGGACGCCTGGGCGGTCTTCCATGCGGGCGACGGGCGGCTGCGCGACGCGCTCGTCCTCGCCGGCGACGTCTGGCACGACGCCGGCCTCTTCCTGGTGGGGGCCTTCGCGGCGGAGACGATCGACGGGCTCGCGACGCGCGGCGTCGAGTCGGTGCGGCTCGGCCCCTCCGACCTGACCGGCGACCTCTGGCTCGTCTCGGACGAGGAGATCGAGCGCCTGGGGGGCAAGCTCTCGCCGCTCGGCGCGGAGCTCCTGCGCGCGCCCGGCGGCCGGCTGGTGCGGGTGCCCGCGGGCACCGTGCCGCGGGCCGCGGTCTCGCCCGCGCTCCCCTTCTCCCACGTCGCCATGACGAGGATCGAGCGGCGCGCCTGGATGCCCAAGCGGCCCAAACACTGGGCGGGAGCGGGAAGGGCCGGGCACGAGCGGACGGTCGCCGGCTACGACGACCGGATCCAGGCCCTCGTCGATCAGGTGAGCGGGACGAACCTCCTCGGCACGGTGAGCTCCCTCTCCGCGCTCCACGACCGCCGGGCGGACCGCTCCGGCGCCCGCACGGCCCGCGACATGATCCGGGGCTGGCTCGCCGGCTTCGGGTTGAGCACGCGGCTCGAGTGGTTCAGCTCCATCTATGCGGAGAACGTGATCGCCGAGATCCCCGGCACCCGCTACCCGAACGAATGGGTGTTGATCGGCGCCCACTACGACTCCATCAACCACTCCGGCTCGAGCGCGGCGGCCCCCGGCGCCGACGACAACGCCTCGGGAACGGCGGGCGTGGTGGAGGCGGCCCGCATCCTCGCCGGCGCCGGTCCCTTCGAGCGATCCCTGCGCTTCATCGGCTTCTGCGCCGAGGAGATGGGCCTGATCGGCTCGGCGGCCAGCGCCACGAACTCGGAGAACGCCGGCGAGGACATCGTGGCGATGATCAACATCGACATGAACGCCTACCGGAAGGCGGGCGACACCCGGGAGCCGGATTTCGTCACGAACGGCACCGACGGGCCCCTGACCACCTTCGCCAAGGAAGTCGGCGGGCTCTACGTGCCGGGATGGTCGTGGAAGGAGCTCTACCTGATGGCGGGCTCGTCCGACCACGCCTCGTACTCCGCCCGCGGCTTCCCCGCGATCTTCCCCTTCGAGGACCAGGCGTACTCCCCCTACATCCACACCGCGAACGACACGACGGCGCTGTCGGCGATCGACTGGGACCTCGCGGCGATGATCGTGAAGGGGGCGCTCGCCACGGCCGTGGCGCGGGCCGAGCTGGTGGACATGCAGATCGACCACACGCCGCTCCCCGACACGACGACCACTCAAGGACCGTTCCTCGTCAGCGCCACCGCGACGAACCTCGATGGGGCGACCGTGCAGGGGATGGAGCTCCACTACACCGCGGATCTCGGCCTCACCTGGACGGAGACGGACATGGTTCCCGCGGGAGGAGGCGCCTTCACCGGCTGGATCCCCTCCTTCGGCTCGCCGATCCAGATCGACTACTACCTCGCCGCCACCGACGATCAGGGGTCGTGGGAGTTCGCCCCCGAGGACGTGGATGCCGGCGGCCTCCCCTACTCCTTCTTCGTGGGGACTCGGACCGTGATCTACGCCACCGGCTTCGAGGGGGACGACGCCGCGGGCTGGACGTGGACCGGCTACCCGACCCACGAGGGATGGATGCGCAGCCGCCCCTTCGGCAAGGCGGGGGACGCCTCGTACGCCTACGAGGGGGGCAAGGTCTGGGGCACCGACAGCGGAGTCCTGTCCTACGACGGCATGTACGAGCCGAACAACGACGCCACCTTGAGCTCGCCCTCCATCGACTGCACGGGACGGGAGAACGTCTTCCTGGAGTTCCACCGGTGGCTCGCGATCGAGGACGCGGCCCACGACCAGGCCCAGGTCCTCGTGAACGGCGTCGTGGTCTGGGAGAACGAGACCGGGGCGGACCACCTCGACGGGACCTGGATCCCGGTGAGCCTCGACGTCAGCGCCATCGCCGCCGGCGAGCCCGCCGTCGTGGTCCAGTTCCGCCTCCTCGCCGATCAGGTCGTCGAGTACGGCGGCTGGAACATCGATGCCTTCTCCCTCGTCGAGAAGCACGCCGGCAGCGGCGATCTCGGCACCTACGGCAGCGGGGTGAACCCGCCCGGCAGCATGGTGATCCTCGCCGGCACGCCGGCGCTCGGGGACGCGTTCGTGCTCGGGCTCGACAACCCGCTCGGCACCCAGTCCCCCGGCGCGGCGACCACCCTCTTCCTCTCCCTCGCGCCCGATCCCGCCTACCCGGCGGGCACCCTGGTGCCCGGCTGGGGCATGGCCGGCCCCGGCGCGGAGGGAGAGCTCCTGATCGGCGTCGTTTCGCCCGATCCCGTCCTCGTGCTGGCCGGACCGGCGTGGACCGGACCCGGCGCGCCGGCCACCATCGCCGTCTCCGTGCCGAACGACCCCGGCCTCGCCGGGACGTACGTCTACGGCCAGGGGCTCCTCTTCGACCCCTCCGCCGCCCTCGGCGTTCGCTACGGGCTGACCGAGGCCGTGCTCGTCCACATCGTCCCCTGAATCGTCCCCGGACCGGAGTCCGCCATGTTCGAGCTCTTCCTCACGCTGTCCCTCCTCGTCGCGGTCCCCGCCCCGCAGTCGGCCGATGACGCCGCGCCCGCGGAGCCCGCCGCCGCTCCGCTCCGGGCCTACGCGGTCCTCCACCGCGGGAACGACGCCCTCCGCACCGCGCTCGTGCACGAGGGCGAGGTGTGGCACGACGCGGGCGAGTTCCTCGTCGGGGCGTTCGCGGCGGACACGGTCCGCGCCCTCGCCGGCCGCGGCGTCGCGGCGGTGGAGATCGGGGCGGCCGGCGCCCGGGAGGAGCTGTGGGTCGTCTCCGAGGCCGCCCTCGCGGCCGCGGGCGGCGTCCTCGTCCCGCCGGGGGCCGAGATCCTGCGGGCCGGCGGCGTGCGGCTCCTCGCCCTGCCCGCGGGATCTGTACCGGTCCCCGGGGCCGGCCACTTCGGGATCAGCCGCGTCGTCCGCCGGGCCTGGCAGCCGGGGCGACCCTTCGGATGGCGCGGCCAGAGCGAGGCGGGCCGGGCGCTCGTCACGGCCGGGGCGGATCCCCGCATCCAGGCGATCGTCGACCAGGTGGATCAGGCGAACCTGAGCGCGTCGGTCGGCGCGCTGTCCGCCATCTTCACGCGCCGCGCCGATCGGCCGGAGGCGGACACCGCCCGCGACCTGATCCGGGGGTGGTTCACGTCGTTCGGGCTCACGACCCGGCTCGAGAACATCGGCGCCGCGTACGCGGAGAACGTCATCGCCGAGATCCCCGGCACGACGGCGCCGGGGGAGATCGTCGTCATCGGCGGCCACTACGACTCGATCAACTACGCCGGGTCCGGCTCGGCCGCCCCCGGCGCGGACGACAACGCGACGGGCACGGCGGGAGTGGTCGAGGCGGCGCGCGTGCTCTCTACCGGCGGTCCCTACGAGCGCACGATCCGCTTCATCGCCTTCGGGGCCGAGGAGTTCGGCCTGATCGGCTCCGGGGTCAGCGCCACCAACTCCCGGAACCTTGGCGAGGACATCGTCGCCATGCTCAACACCGACATGAGCGCCTACCGGGCTTCCGGCGACACGCGGGACTGCGACTTCGTCACCGACGACTCCAGCGGCGCGCTGATCTCGTTCTGCGCCGCCGCCGGGGCGCTGTACGTGCCGGGCTGGGCCTCCAAGTCGGGAAGCCTCTCCGGCGGGACCTCGGACCACGCTTCCTACAACGCGCAGGGATTCCCCGCCGTCTTCTTCTTCGAGGACGTGTCCCAGTACTCCCCGTACATCCACTCGGCGAGCGACACGACGACCCTCTCCACCAACGACTGGGACCTGTCGGAGATGATCGTCAAGGGGCTCGTGGCGGCGGCGGCCGTGAAGGCCGAGCCGGTCGATCTCCAGATCACCCACACGCCGCTCTCCGACACGACCGACGCCTGGAATCCCCATCCGGTGGCGGCCGAGGTGGTGAGCCTGAGCGGCAGCACCGTGACGAGCGTCGATCTCAGCTACTCGGACGACGGCGTGATCTTCACCACCGTGCCCATGGCGTACGCGGGGGGCGACGACTACGCGGCGGCGATCCCCTCGTTCGGCTCGCCGGTGACGATCCACTACTACGTCACCGCCACCGACGACCAGGGCGGCAGCGAGACCGTGCCCGAGGGCGCGGACCTCGGCGGTCCGGCCTACACCTTCTTCGTCGGCATCGAGACGGTGTTCTACTCCACCGGCTTCGAGGGGCCCGGCGATCAAGGCTGGACCCACGGCATGTTCGCCACCCAGGACGACTGGCAGCGCGGCGTGCCGCAGGGGCTGGCCGGCGATCCCGCCGCGGCCTACGAGGGGACGAGCGTGTGGGCGAACGACCTCGGGAACTCCGGCTGGAACGGCGAATACGCGGCGAACACGTGGAACTGGCTCAAGTCCCCGGCGATCGACTGCTCCGCCGCCACGAGCGTCCTCCTGCGGCTCCAGCGCTGGCTGACGGTCGAGGAGGGGCAGTACGACCAGGCCGAGATCCGGGTCGACGGCACCCTGGTCTGGACCAACCCGACGAACGGGCACCTGATCGACACGGCGTGGACGCCGTTCACGCTCGACATCTCGTCCCCGGCGGCCGGCGATCCGAGCGTGACCATCGAGTTCCGCCTGCGCTCCGACGGCGGCCTCCAGTACGGCGGCTGGAACGTCGACGACCTCGCCCTCGTCCAGCAGGAGGCCTCGGCGGGCAACATGTTCCTCTACGGGAGCGGGGTGAACCCCGCGGGGAGCATGAGCATCCTCGGCGGCAGCGCCTCGATCGGCGACACCGCGATCGTCGGGGTGCACAATCCCCTCGGCACGCAGGGCGCGGGGTCGCTGACGTTCCTGTTCGTCTCCACGGCCCCCGATTCGGCCTATCCGGCCGGCACGCTGCTCCCGGGCTTCGGCATGGCGGGCGCCGGCGCGCAGGGCGAGCTCCTGATCTCCATCGCGCCGCCGGATCCCTCGCTCTACCTCACCGGCGTCCCCTGGACGGGGAGCCCCGTCCCGATCGCGGTGGCGATCCCGCCCGATCCGATCTTCGTCGGGTTCCAGGCCTACGGTCAGGGCCTGCTCCTCGACCCCGTCGCCGCCGGCGGCGTCAAGTTCGGGCTGACCGAGGGAGTCGTGTTCCAGATCGGGGGTTGACGGGGTGATCGAGCTCCTCCTCGCCGCCGTCGCGGCGGTCGCCGTCGTTCCCCCCCCGCCGCTGGCCGAGGATCCGCCGGCGATCTGCGCCGTCTTCACCGGCGGCGACGGCGACCTCGCCTCCTCTCTGACCCGCCACGGCGAGGTCTGGCACGACGCGGGCGAGTTCCTCGTCGGGGCGTTCTCCCCCTCCGTGCGAACCGAGCTCGCGTCCCGTGGCGTGGAGGTCGTCGTCGTCGGCCCCTACGACCTCTCCGGGGACCTCTGGGTGATCGCGGAGTCGGAGGTCGAGCTCCTCGGCGGAGTGCTCGCCCCCGAGTGCACCGAGCTCCTGCGGGCCGGCGGCGCGCGGCTCCTCCGGCTGCCGGCGGGAGCGAGTCCGCGCGGCGCGGGGGCGGCCGCGAGCCGCGGCCGGCACACCGGCCTGGCCCGCATTCCGCGGCGGGCCTGGAGCCCGGGCCAGCCGTTCGCCTGGCGCGGGCGGGAACGGGCCGGCGACGCCCTCGCGCGGGCCGGGGCCGATCCGCGGATCCAGGCCCTCGTCGACCAGGTGGAGGGAGCGAGCCTGCGGGAGACGGTGGTCGCCCTCTCCGCGCTCTTCACCCGCCGCTCCTCCCTCCCGGAGGCGATCGTCGCCCGGGACATGATCCGGGGGTGGTTCCTCGCGTACGGACTGAACCCGCGGCTCGAGGTCCTCAATCCCTACCTCGCGGAGAACGTCATCGCCGAGATCCCCGGCGCCGTGATCCCCGCCGAGATCGTCGTGATCGGCGCGCACTACGACTCCACGAACCTCTTCGGGCCGCTCCACTACGCGCCCGGAGCCGACGACAACGCCTCCGGCACGGCGGGAGTCCTGGAGGCGGCGCGCATCCTCGCCGCGGCGGGGCCCTACGAGCGCACGCTTCGCTTCATCGCCTTCTGCGGCGAGGAGCAGGGGCTGATCGGCTCCGGCGTGAGCGCGGCGAACTCGCGGGCCGCGGGCGAGAACATCGTGGCGATGCTCAACACGGACATGAACGCCTACCGGCGCTGGGACGACGCGCGCACCTGCGACTTCGTCACCAACTACACGAGCTCCGCGCTGCGCGCCTTCTGCCAGGCCGCCGGCGCGCTGTACGTGCCGGATTGGGCGAGCAACACGGGCTCTCTCGCGGGGGGCACCTCCGATCATCAGTCCTACTACTCGCAGGGCTACCCCGCGGTGTTCTTCTTCGAGGACGTCGGCAACCACTCGCCCTTCATCCACACGGACCGGGACACGACCGCCCAGTCGGCGATCGACTGGGCGCGCGCGGAGATGATCGTCAAGGCCGTGCTGGCCTCGGCGGTGGCCAAGGCGGAGATCGTGGGAGTGCAGATCCTCCACGCGCCGCTCGCCGACACCCCCGACGCCTGGGGAGCGCATCCGGTGGCGGCCCACGTGACGACCGTCGAGGGCGCCACGGTGACCGGCGTCACGCTCCACTTCTCCTCCGACGGGGGACAGACCTTCGCCGCCGCGCCGATGTCCGCGGCGGGGGGAGGGAGCTGGACGGGCGCCATCCCGTCCTTCGGCGCGCCGATCACCCTCGAGTACTACGTCACCGGCGCCGACGACCAGGGCGCGAGCGCGGCGGTGCCGCCGGGGGCCGACCTCGGCGGGCCGGGGTACTCCTTCTTCGTCGGCGTCGAGACGGAGCTCTACGCCACCGGCTTCGAGGGGCCGGGCGACGAGGGCTGGACGCACGGCATGCTCCAGACCGAGGACGACTGGCAGCGGGGCGTCCCCGGCGGAGCGGCCGGCGACGCGCCGCTGGCCTACGAGGGGACGAGCGCGTGGGGGAACGACCTCGCCGGGGCCTACTCCGCCAATGCGTGGAACTGGCTGCGCTCGCCGGCGGTCGATTGCTCGGCTGCGGCGAACGTCACTCTGCGCTTCCGGCGGTGGTTGACGGTGGAGAAGGCGACCGACGACCAGGCGCAGATCCTGGTCAACGGCGTCGTCGTGTGGGAGAACGCGACCGGCGCCGACACGATCGACGCGGCGTGGACGCCCGTGATCCTCGACATCACCTCCCGCGCAGCGGGGGATCCGGCCGTGCAGATCGAGTTCCGGCTGCACGCGGACGGCGGCCTGCAGCTCGGGGGCTGGAACATCGACGACTTCGCCCTCGTCGAGCGTGGAGCACCTTCCGGCAACATGTTCGTGTTCGGCAGCGGGATCAACCCCGCGGGCAGCATGATCCTCGCCGGCGGGACGGCGTCGATCGGCGAGACGGCGATCGTCGCCGTCCACAACCCGCTCGGCACCCAGGGCGCCGGGACGCTCGCCTATCTCTTCGTCGCGGCGGCCCCCGATCCGGCCTATCCCGCCGGGACGCCGCTCCCCGGCTTCGGCATGGCCGGGCCCGGGGCGGATGGCGAGCTCCTGATCTCCCTCGCTCCTCCCGATCTCGCGCTCGTGCTCGACGGCGGCGCGTGGTCGGGGAGCCCGGTCTCGATCGAGGTCGATTTCCCGGCCGATCCCGGCCTCGTGGGCCTTCAAGCCTACGGACAGGGATTGCTGCTCGATCCCGCGGCCCCCGGCGGCGTACGCTTCGGCCTCACCGAAGGCGTCGTCTTCCAGATCGGCGGCTGATCTCGCGGCGAGCGCCGCGCGGTCGGCGATCGATCCGGCGCTGGATCGCGAGCATCCATGGACACGATCGGGATCGGGGTCGTTCCCTTCCTCGTCACCTACGTCCTCGTCTCGATGCGGAGGCTCCACTGGCTGGGCCTCGACCGCCCGGCCGGAGCGCTGCTCGGCGCCGTCCTGTGCGTCGCGATCGGGGCGCTGAGCCCCGCGGAGGCGCTCCGCGCCATCGACAGCTCGACGATCCTCCTGCTCCTCGGGGTGATGGGCATGGGCGCGTTCCTGGCCGTCGATGGGTTCTTCGCCGATGCCGAGGCCGTGCTCGTCCGGTGGGCGCGCACCCCCGGGCGCCTGCTGGGGGCGATCGTGTGGGCAGCGGGAATCCTGAGCGCCTTCATCACGAACGATGCGGTGTGCGTCCTCGGCGCCCCGCTCGTCGTGCGCCTGATCCAGTGGCACCGGCTGCCGCCCCTGCCGTATCTCCTGGCCTTGGCGACGGCCGCGAACACCGGGAGCGTGGCGACCCTCGTGGGGAACCCCCAGAACATGCTGTGCGGGATCCTCGGCGGTCTCTCGTACCGCGAGCACCTCCTCCTGGTCGGCCCCGTCGCCCTCCTGGGGCTCGTGATCAACCACGCGCTCCTGAACCTCCTCTTCCGCCGCGCCCTCGGGGACTGCTCGCTCGCGGGCGGACCGCCCGCTCCCCTCGTCCGGCCCCGGACCGCCACGACCCTCGCCGTGATCGCCGGAACGGCGGGCGCCTACATGCTGGGGGCGAACCTGTCGTGGGCGGCGGCGGCGGGCTTCGTCCTCTTGATGCTCCTGCACCGCCGGGACACGCGCGAGCTCTGGAGCCGGATCGACTGGTCGATCCTTCTCTTCTTCGCGGGCCTCTTCGTCGTCGTCGAGGGGCTGGTGCAGAGCGGAGCGCCCGAACGGCTCTTCGCGCGGTTCCCCCTTGCCGAAGGCGGCAACGGCCTCGGCGGGTGGCTGCGCCTCTCCGGCATCTTCCTGATCGGCTCCAACGTGGTCTCCAACGTGCCGTTCATCCTCGTCGTGCGGGACCAGATGGCGACCCTGGCGGCGCCGGCGCTCGGCTGGGAGCTCCTCGCCATGGCCTCGACCTTCGCCGGCAACCTCACCCTCCTCGGATCGGTCGCCAACATCATCGTGGCCGAGAACGCCCGGAGCCTCGGGGGCCTCGGCTTCCGCCAGTACCTGCGCCTCGGGCTCCCCCTCGCGCTCTCGACGACGCTCGTGGGCGCGCTCTGGATCGTGGCGGTATTCCCCGGAAGCGGATAGGGGGGAGGTCCACCGGCGGTCCGGCTTCGCTTCACGCCCACAGCACGAGGTCGCGCAGCGAGTGGTGGTGCTTGTCCGCCACGGCGGCGCGGACGCGGATGCCGTAGGCGTAGTTGCCGGAGCGGGCCACGACGTGGGAGCCCTCGAAGGCGTGGACCGTCCCCTTCGCCGGCTCCACGGGGGTCAGGCGCACGGTGGTCGAGTTGCGGAGCTCGACGTCGTTCTTGGCGTTGCCGATCACGAGCTCGACCGCCACGTCGGCGGGGGAGAGCGGGCCGAGATCGACCTCCACGCGGGCGCTCACGGTCTCGCCTACCTTGAGGCCGGAGAGATCGGCCACCTCGGCGGAGACGATGTTGATGGCGGCGAAACCCTTGCGCAGGTTCTGGCGGTCGAGGGCGATCGCCTTCAGCTTCTCCTTGCGCTCCCGGGAGAGGGAGACGTAGTTGCGGCCCAGCTCGTCGTAGGCCTTCTTCAGGTAGTCGCCCACCATGCGATCGGTGTTGAAGTAGGAGGGGATCGTCCGCAGGCTGGCCGCCATCATCTCCAGCCACCGCCACGGCACCCCGTGCTCGTCCCGCGTGAAGAAGGTGGGCAGGATCTCCTCCTCGAGCAGGTTGTACAGGGTGGCGCAGTCGAGCTGGTCCTGCAGCTCCTGGTCCTTGTAGGAGCGCTCGCCGCCGATGAGCCACCCGTTCCGCCCGTCGTAGGCCTCCGGCCACCAGCCGTCGCCGATCGAGAGGTTCAGGACGCCGTTCGCGGCGGCCTTCATGCCGGAGGTGCCGCTCGCCTCCAGCATGCGGGTTGGCGTGTTCAGCCAGACGTCGACGCCCGTCAGGAGGCTGCGGGCGAGGGAGAGGTCGTAGTCCTCGACGAAGATGACGCGACCGGCGAGCTCGTCCGTGCGCGAGAGGGAGAAGATCTCCTGGAGGATCCCCTTGCCGATGCCGTCGGCGGGATGCGCCTTGCCGGCGATGAGGAGTCGCAGCGGCCGCTCCTCGCTCGCGAGGAGATCGGCGATCCGCCGGCGGTCCTTGAAGAGCAGGTGCGCGCGCTTGTAGGGGGCGAAGCGCCGCGCGAAGCCGATGAGGAGGGCGCTCTCGTCGAAACCGTCGAGGATCCGGTTCAGGAGCAGCGGGCTGTCCCCGCGCTCCAGGAAGCTCCGCTCGAGGACCAGACGCACCTGGTCGAGCAACTGGCGCTTGAGCCGGCCCTTCGTGCGCCAGAGATCCCGCATCGTGTCCTTGGTGGCCGGGCGGGCGAAGTCCTCGCCCACGATGGGGCGGTTGGAGACGCCGAGCGAGCGGGCGATGTCGGGGTGCGTCCAGGTCGGAAGGTGGACGCCGTTGGTGATGGAATCCACCGGCACCTCCGACTCCAGGAGGCGCGGCCAGTAGCCGTGCAGCAGATGCCGGGAGGCGACCCCGTGCAGATCGCTGACCCCGTTGCAGTACGACGAGAACCCGATGGCGAGATACGTCATGTTGAAGGCATCTCGCTGCGACTGGCTGAGGCCGAGGTCGTAGAAGCGCTCCCACGGGATCCCGAGGCTCTCGGCGACGCCCGAGAAGTAGCGGCGCATCACGTCCTCGGCGAAGCGGTCGTGGCCCGCGGGGATGGGCGTGTGGGTGGTGAAGAGGGTGGAGGCCCGCACGAACTCGCGCGCCTCGTCGAAGGTCAGCCCTTCCCGGTGGGCGAGCAGGCCGACGCGCTCGAGCGTGAGGAACGCCGAGTGCCCCTCGTTCATGTGATAGACGGCGGGCTTGATCCCCAGCCCGCGCAGGAGGCGGATGCCGCCCCGGCCGAGGACGATCTCCTGCTGGATGCGCGTCTCGTGATCCCCGCCGTAGAGCTGCCGCGTGATCGCCCGGTCCTCGGGGCGGTTCGCGGGCAGGTCCGTGTCGAGGAGATAGAGCGGCACGCGGCCGACGTCGACCCGCCAGGCCGCCACCTGCAGGTCGCGGCCCGGCAGCCCGATCGTGATCACGAGCGGGTGGCCGTGGTGATCGAGGACCCGGTCGAACTGGGAGCTGATGGGGTCGTTGTTCGCCCCTTCGTCGATCTGCTCGCCGCGGGTGGTCATCCGCTGGGTGAGGTATCCCCGCCGGTAGAAGAGCCCGATCGCCAGGAACGGCAGGTTCAGGTCGCTCGCCGACTTCAGGTGGTCGCCGGCGAGGATGCCCAGCCCGCCGCTGTAGATGCGCAGGGACGAGTGGATGCCGTACTCGGCGCAGAAGTACGCGACGGGATGCTCGTCGCTGATGCCCGTCTCCCCGGGCTTCTCGAGCACGGCGCGCCAGCGTCCCTTCTCCCGCGGCTCGGCCATGTAGGCGTCGAAGCGGGCCAGGACCCGCTTGAGCTTATCCGTGTACTGCTCGTCCTTGGCCTTGGCCTCGATGTCCTCGGGGTAGACGCGCTGCAGGAGCTGGATCGGGTCGTGCCCCGAGATCTCCCACGAGATGGGGGAGAGCTCGCGGTACAGGTCGCGCCCGTCCGGATCCCAGCACCACCAGTAGTTGTGCGCGAGCCGCCGCAGCCCCTTCAGCACGTTCGGCAGGGTCGCGGAGACGTCGAATCGGAACAGGCGCGGCCGCTGGCCTTCGGGAGCGGGCTGCACCGTCAGGCGCTTCTTCGGCCGCCGCACTGGCAGCGCGATGTCGTGCAGGCGGCCCTGGACGGCGGAGATCGCGCTCCGATAGGCCGTTTCGTAGTTGGCGACGACGTCGGACCAGGCCGTCAAGGCCGCCGTGCGGCGGCACGCCTCCCGCAGCGCCTCGAGGTCGTGATTGCGGTTCAGAAAGACCTCCAGCTCCGCGGCCAGCGTCCGGGCCGCCTCGGCATCCACGACGCCGACCCGCTCGAGCACCGTCACGCCCCGCGTGAAATCGAGGTCGAGGCCGAGGGCCCAGCGCCCGAAGCCGGCGTAGTTCGAGGTGATCGTGGGCACGCCGACCGCGACGCTCTCCTGGGGGGTGTAGCCCCACGGCTCGTAGAAGGAGGGGAAGCAGGTGAGATCCAGGCCGCGCAGGACCGCCGCGTACGGGAGCCCCAGGAAGCCGTCGTTCTCGTCGAGGTAGATCGGGACGTGGATCACCTTGACCCGCGCGCCGGGGGCGTTGACGAGACCGAGCCGCGCGCAGTGCATGTGGACGGGATCGTGATCCTCGTCCGTCAGGTTGTGCGTCGAGATGCCCAGCGGCCCGGCGTTCCCGTCGGGAGGCGTGCTGCGCCGGGCGAGGAGCGCGCTCTTGACCCCGGAATTGCCCGCCGGAACCAGCACGAAGAGCACGACGCGCTTCCCCTTGCCCGCGTTCAGGCGCGCCATCGCCTCGAGCAGGACGTCGAGTCCCTTGTTGTGGAACTCGTAGCGGCCGGACGTCCCGAGGAACAGGGCGTCGTCGACCGGCTCGCCGAGGAAGCTCGCCGCCATCTGGGAGAGGATCCGGCGGGCCTCGACGCGCGTCCGCGGTCCCGCCATCTCGTCGAGCACGGAGAGATCGATGCCGTTCGTGAGGATGGGAGAAGCGGCGCGCCCGTGGAGGAGCTTCGCCTCCCGGGCCGTCACCTCGCTGACCGTGGTGAAGACGTCCGCCTCGCGGGCGCAGACCCCTTCGAGGGAGTGCTTGGCCACCACCATCTGCTCGGAGGCGAGCTCGGCGGGGTTCCGCCCCCCCAGCCCCCCCTCGGGCGAGCGGCCGTGCGACGACAGCGCGCGCCCGAGCATCGTCGCGTGCGTGGTGAAGACCGTGCCCATGGCCGGCACGCTCTTCTTCAGGTAGAGCATCGCCGAGCCCGTCATCCATTCGTGGACGTGGACGATGGCGCCCTGGCCCGCGGGGGCGGTGAACTCCTCCCACCACCGCTCGATGACCTTCGCCGCGGCCCATCCGAAGAGCACGGGCTCTACGTAGTCCCATCCGCCGGAGAGGGAGTCGACCCGGTAGAGCTCCCACAGCCGGCCGAGGACGTCGTCCTTCTTGTGGATGAGCTGCGAGAACTCGACGAGGATCGTGCGCGGCCGGCCCGGTACGAGCCACCGGCCCACCCGCACCGGGACGCCCATCTCGTGGCAGTCCTCGGCGAACTCGCGGAAGGACGGATCCTCCTCGAAGGGCACGTGGTGCTTCCCGTCGCTCAGCCGCCAGGGGCCGAGGGTCACGTACTGGTCGCCGAGCCGCTCCACCATCGTCTTGGCCTTCGTCGAGACGACGGTGTGGATGCCGCCCACCTTGTTGCAGACCTCCCAGCTCACCTCGAACAGGGTGTAAGCGCTAGACACGGGGATCCTCGCTGCTCTCGCGTTGGATGCGGTCGGAAAGAACTTCCGCCACCCGGCTTCGCAGGTCGTCGAGCACGTTCATGAAGACGATGAACGAATCGTACGGGGAGTCGTGCGGCGAGAAGTGTTCGTGCATGCCTTCGTCGGCGGACGACCGCGTGGCCATGTAGCGGAAATGGTCCGACGTCGTGAGCCGCCTCCACGCTTCGAGAAGGGCCGGGTGCCCGTGGGCGGCCGCGGTCCGGATGCCGGGGGCCAGGGCGTAGAGGCTCTCGTGGGCCGAGCGCTGCATGTGGTTGCCGAGCCAGGCGCCCAGGTCCCGCCGCGCGTCGGCCCAGGAGACGGGGGAGGGAGCGTCGATCTCGCCCACCGCATCGTGGGCGGCGGCGATCTCGGACGGGGTCGCGAAATCCGTGCTCTCCCCGTCGAGGACGAACCGCGGCAGGGCCCGCATGAACGCGAAGATGCCCGTCTCCGCGCCCTGGTGCTCGCCAAACGTCTCGTAATCCATGAACAGTCCGGCGAACGTGTCGCGGGCGGGGATCGCGTGGAGCCAGCCGGCGAAGGTCTCGGCGAGCAGGGGGTGGTGGACCCACTCGCGGTTGCCGAACCGGAAGGCGATGTCGTCGGAGAGCATGTAGTCGCGCAGCAGGAGCTTCAGGCGCCGGCAGCCCCGGGGGCGGTAGACGAAGCGCGGGCTGCGCCACCCGAGCAGGCGGTCGGCGCCCTCGGCGAGCAGCACGTCGAAGCCCAGGGCCTCGACCCGGCGCGCGATCGATTCGTCGAAGATCAGCTCGGTGTTCCGGAAGACGGTGGGCCGCTGGCCGAACAGCTCCTCGATCCGCCGCGCCTGCCGGCGGACCTGGTCCTCGAACTCGTCGCTGGGCACCAGCGACGCCAGGGAATGGTAGGCCGTTTCGCAGAGGAACTCGACCCGCTCCGTCGCGGCGAGGGAGGCGAAGCTCTCCAGGACCTCGGGCGCCCACGCCTCGAGCTGGCGCAGCAGCGGGCCGCTGATCGAGAACGCGCAGTGGAACCGGCCGTCCGTCTCCTCCACCGCCCGGAGCAGGAGCTCGTTCATCGGGAGGTAGCAGCGCTCGGCCACGCGCCGCACGATCCGCGCGCTCTCCGCCTCGTCGAAGTACCCGCCGGGCGCGTACGGGCCCCGGGCCCGCAGCCGATCGGGCTGGTGCGCCTGGAAGTAGAAGACGACGGAGGTCACTCGACGAGCTCCTCGTAGACGTCGAGCATGGCCCGGGCGGCGCGCTCCCAGCGGAGCCGGCGCAGCTCCCGGCGTCCCTCCTCGACGAGCTGGCGGCGCAGGGCGGGGTGGCGCAGCACGGCGAGGATCTTCCCGGCCAGGCTGGGCACGTCCCCGTGATCGACCACGAGGCGGCTGGCGAGCACCTCGGTGACCCCGCTCCCGCGGGTGACGATGACCGGCACGCCGCGGGAGAGGGCCTCGAGGGGCACGAGGCCGAAGGGTTCGGAGACCGAGGGCATGACGAGCACGTCGGCGAGATCGTACATGCGCTCGACCTCGCCGGCCTCCAGGAAGCCCGTGAAGCGGAGGCGGGGAGAGAGGCCCAGTCGCGCGGCCTGCGCCGCCAGCTCCTCTTCCAGATCGCCGGCGCCGCTCACCACGAAGCGCGCGCCCGGATGCTCGCGGGCGACCGCCGCGGCGGCGTTGAGAAAGAAGCCGGGCCCCTTCTGGGCGGTAAGGCGGCCGAGGAAGAGCACGACCGGGGCCTCCGCGCTGGCCGCCGTCCCGCGGCGGGCGGCGAGGGGCGGAGCCGGGGCGGCGTTGTGCACGACCCGCAGCCGGGCGCGGTTGACCCCGTAGCGCGCGGCCACGGTTTCGGCGGTGCGGTGGCTGACACACACGGTCCGGTCCGCCGCCGCCAGCGCCTCCGCCTCGAGGGCCGCGATCCGCGGGTCGGCCCGCTCGCCGGCGCGCTCGTGCTCAGAGGAGTGGACGTGGCAGACGAGGGGTTTCTCCGCCGCGCGGCGGGCGGCGAGGCCCGCCGGCCAGGTCATCCAGTCGTGGGCGTGGATGACGTCGAACGGGATCCGGCCCGCGAAACCGGCCACGGCGCGCGCGAAGCGATCCACCTCGTCGAGGAGATCGAGGCCGTAGGGATCGCCGGCCGCCGGCGCCCGCTCCCCGCGCGCCTCGTCGATCTTGCGCAACCGCCGCGCGTACGCCCGCCGCCCCATGTACGGCCGCAGCGGCGAATCCAGGGCGAGGAGCTCCAGCACGGCCCCGCCCGCCGCCGCCGGCGGTTCGCCGGCGCCCGGGAGATCGCCGCTGTCCACGACGCGGGCCGCGGCGGGATCCTCCTCGCCCGTCGCCCGCGGCAGCACGAAGAGGACATCGACCCCGCTCCTCGTCAAGCCGTGCGCCAGGCCGTGACACGCCGTGCCGAGCCCTCCCGAGATCCGGGGAGGGAACTCCCAGCCCAGCATCAGCACCTTCACGGGTTCCGGCCCCGCGCCAGGAGAGCGCGGCTGCGCAGGTACTCCGCGGTGTTCCACGCCTGCGCGAAGGTGCCGCCGGCGGAATGGGGCGGATCGCCGTCGAAGACCTCGGAGAAGTGCCCGAGCCCCGCGCGATCGAGCTCGGGGACGAGGGCATCCCAGAGGGCGGAGAGCTCGGCACGATGGGCCTTGCGCGTGCCGTGGGCGCGGAGGCTCGCCTCCACGTAGAAGCCCAGGAGCCACGGCCAGACCGTTCCCTGGTGGTAGGCCTCGTCGCGCTCCCGCGGGCCGCCCCGGTAGCGCGGGACGTAGGCCGGATCGCGGGGGGACAGGGTGCGCAGCCCGCGGGGCGTGAGGAGCTCGGCCCGGGCGAGCGCCACCACTCCGGCGCGCTGGGCGCGGGTGAGGGGGCTCTGCTCGAGGGCGGCGGCGATCACCATGTTGGGACGCACCGCTCGGTCGGCGCTCCCGTCGCGCCAGCGATCGGCGAGGTACGAGCCGTTCTCGAGCCAGAATCTCTCGAGGAAGCTGCGCCTCGCCCGCAGCCGCCGCGCCTGCCACTCCCGCGCGCTCCGTCGATCGCCCGCCGCCAGCGCGAGCATCTCGACGTGCTGCAAGAGGGAGTACCAGAGGGCGTTGATCTCCACCGCGCATCCGTCGCGGGGAGTGACGGGGCCGCTCGCCGTCCGCGCGTCCATCCACGTGCCGTTCAACCCGGGCCCCCCCGCGGCGATGAGCCCTCCCGCGTCCGCGGCGATGCCGAGGCCGGTCCCGTCGTGGTAGGCCCGGGCGATCTCGGTCAGGGCGGGCCGGAGCTCGTCGAGGACCCGCGCCCGGGGCGCCCCGGCCCGCTGGTAGTGCCGGGCCGCCCAGGCGAACCACAGGGAGGCGTCCACGGATCCGTAGTGGCTGTCGGCGGGCGACGTCCCGTAGACGTTGGGCAGGAGCCCGTCCTTCAGGAAGGGGAGGGTGCCGGCGAGCACCTCGCCGCACGCCGCGAGCTCGCCCCGCGCCAGGGTGAGGCCGGGGAGGGCGACGAACGTGTCGCGGCCCCATTCCCCGAACCAGGGATAGCCGGCGACGACCCCGAGCCGTCCGTCGGGGGCGCGGAAGAGGAAATCGTCGGCCGCCAGGGCGACGCGGCCGTCGGCGGCGGGACGCGCGGCGAGCACGGCCGCCGCGCGCCGCCGGCGGCCCTCGCTCTCCCGCCGCCAGAGGGCGGAGGGGTCCTCGACCGGGGCGCCGATCGTCGCGGCCACGACGAAATCCGCCTCGCCGGCCACGGCGATCCGCAGGACGCCCGGGCTGAACTCGTCCTCGCGGCCGTGGTAGCCGCGCTCCTGGTCGGCGGGGAACTGGATGCCGCGGTACCAGACCGGGGCGGGGAGGAACTGCCACGGGGCGCCATCGAGGACGAGGTCGATCGCCGGCAGGGATTCGTAGGGACGGCATCGGATCCCCGCCGGGAGCGGAGCCGCCCGCGGATCGAGGGCGCCGTTCTCCTCGGTCAGGAGATCCGCCTCCCGGAAGGGCAGGAGGGGGCGCAGCACGAGCGCCGCGCCGGGCTCCGCGCCGGAGACCCGGTAGCGGCAGAGGACCGCGGGCCGGCCGCGGACCGCCATCACCTCCCGCCGGACCTCCGCTGGCCCGCAGCGGTAGCGGAAGGAGGGGTGGGGCCGCGCCTCGAAGCTCTCCAGGTGCCGGAAGCCCTCGGGGGAGAAGAGGCCGGCGTAGCGGGCCATCGAGAGCGGGAAGGAGCGCTGCGCGTCCTCCAGCGTCTCCTCGAAGCGCGAGAGGAAGACGTGGCGGCGCGGATTCCCCGGGGGCCGGGCGACGAGCAGGCCGTGGTAGCGGCGGGTGGGGCAGGCGAGCACGGTAGAGGCGGCATAGCCGCCGAGGCCGTCCGCTTCGATCCACTCGAGAGCCGCGGCCCGCTCCGGCGCGGCGACGGCGTCGCGATCGAGCCGCGTGAGGACGAGGGGCGGGGAGGCGATGGCCGGCATGAGAGGGCGGGCGACAGGGCTCCCCAGGGTAGAAGGCCGGAGAGGGCGCCGCCAGGCGCGGCCCGCCGGCCGATCCGCGGGGCGCCGCGGCGGATGCGGCCGCCGGAAGCGGCGCCGGTGCTGGACTTGCCTCCCCGGGCCGACGAGAGTCCCTCCCCTTTTCCTGGAGATCCCCGGGAGAGGATCTCCGGTCCCTCCTCCGGCGCGCCGGCCGCGCGCCCCTACCCCCATTCCTCCCCATGTTCGACCCCCTCCTCGTCGCCGCCTCCCTCCTCGCCTCGAGCGCCGTGCCCGCCCCCGCCCCCGCCCCCGCCGCCCCGCAGGTCCTCGCCGCCCTCGAGGAGGCGGCGCCGCCCGCGGCCCCGAAATGGACCGGCAGCGTCCACGTCGGCGCGACCTTCACCGACGGCAACACCGAAACGATGTCCGCCGCCGCCGGATTCGATGC
>JBFMCU010000147.1:39575-67587 GCA_040754415.1 Planctomycetota bacterium | reverse complement strand
CGCCCTCGCCGCCGCCCTCGCCCGCCATCGGCCCCGCGCCGTTTTCCCCGCCGGCGCGTTCGGCGCCGCCCTCCGCACGGCGGCCGCCCTCGTCCACGGCGCGCCCACGGCCCGCGTCGTCTCGGTGGAGCTCCCGGGCTTCGACACCCACTGCGATCAGCCCCGCCGGCATGGGCAGCGCCTCGCGATCCTCGACGCCGGGCTTTCCGCCCTTCTCGCCGACCTCGGGGCGAGCGCGCGCGGGCGGGCCGCCGTCGTGCTCGTCTTCTCCGAGCTCGGCCGCACCCTGGAGGAGAATCCCGCCCGCGGCACCGGACACGGCCGGGCGGGCCCCGTCCTCATCGCGGGCGGGCTCGTTCGCGGCGGCTTCTACGGCGCGCCGCCGTCGCTCGCCGCGCTCGATCGCGGCGCCCTGGTGCCGACGACCGACTTCCGCTCCGTCTACGCCACGGTGATCGCGTCGCTCTTCGCCGTCGATCTAGCCGCCGTTCTGGGCGGCACCTATCCCCGGCTCGGCTTCCTGCCGGCGCAATGCTGATCCGCTGCCGTCGAGATCCCCCCCTCCTCGCTAGGCGACCGGCGGCCCGTCCCGCGCCGCCGCCAGCGATTCGCGGAGCTGCCGGCGCAGGAGCCGCCATCGCCCGGGAGGTCCGAGCGGGAAGCGCTGGGAGACCTCGAGCTCGATCCCGAGATAGACCCGCGCGCCGAAGCGGGCGCGTAGCGAGGTGGTGAGGCCGTCGGAAGTGCCGCGATACGGGCGATTGCGCCGCAGGCGAAGGGCGGGGGCGAAGGCGGCCAGGGCCTCCATCCACGCCGCGACGAAGGCGCGCTCACCGGGACGGGCCGGATCGTGGAGGAAGCCGATGTCCACGTCACGCACGCGCCCTTTCCAGCGCGGCGTGAAGCTGTGCACGGAGAGATGGAGCACGGGGAGGCGCCGCCGCGCGAGCGCCGCGACCTGCGCCTCGACGCCGGCGCGGTGCGGCGCCCACCAGCGGGCGAGGATCCGCGCCCGCTCCGCCGCGGGGAGCGAGCGCGACCAGGCGGAGAAGAGACGCGGGTGCTCGGCGGAACGATTCGCGTCGACGAGCAGGCGGGTCGCCGTCGTGGCGAAGAGCGGGGCGCGGAAGGCGCGCGCGAGCTCCCGGGCGAGGACGAGAGCGCCGGGATCCCAACCGGCGTGCGAGTCGAGCTCCCGCCGGGCGCCCCGGAAGAGGGCGGCCTGGCGCCGCGGCACGCGGTTTCCGCCGTGCTCGCAGGAGAGGAGGAGCGCCGCCTTCACGGCCGGAAGGGGCGACCCTCCCCCAGGCACGCGCACAGCTCGCCCGCCACGTCCCGGAGGCGGCGCCGATCGAATTCCGGACCGAGGGCGGCGAGAAGGCGCTGGGCGAGGGTGCCGCGGCGCAGGATGACTTGCAGCGACGGCTCGAGGTCCGGCGAGCCGGCGAACACGCGCTCGGCGAGCTCGAGCCAGAGCTCGCCCATGGTGCGCTGCCGCCCCGCGCTCCCTCCGAAGAGGGCTGGATAGCGCGAATCCGAGAACGGCGTCTCCGGTCCGGTCCGGATCGCGGCGAAGAGGCTCGCGGCGAGCGGCGCCGTCGGCCACGCCCGCTGCTCGCGGTACGAGGCCCCGTGTTCCTCGACGAGAAACCGCACGAGTCCCGCCACCGCCGCGGCGACGGCGAGATCGGAGGCGTGGCACTCCTGGGCATCGATCAGCCGGATCTCGATCGCCATCCGGTCGAAGCGGGCGATCGCCCCGCGGGCATTCGTCCATTCCTGGCCGCGGAGCACCTCTGCGGCGCCCGCGGCGGCGAGGACGCGGTCGATGCCGCCGAGCACGCGGTCGTGGTACTCCTCGATGGCGAAGATCGGCTCGGGGACGACGTCGCCCACCAGGAACGGGGCGCGCGTGGAGTTCGTCCGGTAGTGCTCGAGGCGCGAGTCGAGGAGGCCCGTCGCGCGCCCCTCGGCGACCGGCGAGGCCGCGGCCAGCGCGGGGATCAGGGGCAGGACGAGGCGCACCGCGGCGTGGAGGCGGCCGAACTCGTGGTCGTCGGCGAAGGGGAGGTTCAGGTGGACGCTCTGCAGGTTCGCCCAGCCATGACGCCGGCAGCCGAAGAGCCGGTCGAAAGCGTGATAGACCGGGCCATGCTCGTGGGGCCAGATCCGCGTCTCGCGGGCCGGGTCCATCCACGGGTGCATGGCGGAGGGCATGAGGCGGGCGTTCCAGCCCGCGGCGAGCAGGCGGTTCAGCCGGCCGGCGCTCGCCCGGAAGCGCTCCGCCAGCCCGGCGAAACTAGCCGCGGGTCCGTTCGTCTTCAGCTCGAGGAGGTGCATGACGAGCTCGTTCGACCAGCCGATTTCGCCGTCGTCGACGTCCTCGACCCAGCCGTCCGTGCCCGCCGCGGACCGCAAGACCTCGTCGGCGACCGGCCGCACGTCGAAGCTCTCGCGGTCGACGAGCATCGACTCGATCTCGATGCCGTAGCCCGCGAAGAGCGAAAGCGGCTGCGCCGTCACCGCCCGTTTCCTCGTTGCTTCTTCTCCTCGACGCGCACGAGGAACTCTTCCATGATGGCGCGGTAGAGCTCGTCCTTGGGGATGGTGTCCTCGAAGCCGGCGTCGATGTTCGGGTTGTCGTTCACCTCCATGACGACCACCCGGCGGCCGAGCTCCTTCAGGTCGACCCCGTAGAGCCCGTGGCCGATGGCGTTCGCCGCCTTCAGCGCGGTCCGCACGACCCGCCGCGGCACTCCCTCCAGCGGCACGGCCTCGACGCGCCCATAGCGGTATCGGCCGCTGTTCGTCCGCTTGACGATCTGCCAGTGCCCGGGCGCCATGCGGTAGCGGCACGCGTAGAGGGCGCGTCCCGCGAGCACTCCCACGCGCCAGTCGTACTCGGACGGAGCGAACTCCTGCACGAGGAGGAGGTCCGATTCGGCGAGGATGCGGGCGGAGTGCCACATCAGCTCGTCGGGCGTGGCGCAGCGGATGACGCCCTGCGAGAAGGCGCTGTCGGGGTGCTTCAGGACGCACGGGAAACCGATCCGCCGCTCGATCTCTTCCGCATCGGCCCGATCGGTGATGATCGTGCGGGGGGTCGGGATCCCGCGCAGCTCGAGGGCCTCGGACTGGAAGACCTTGTTCGTGCACCGCAGGATCGACTGGGGGTCGTCGATCACCACGAGCCCCTCCGCCTGGGCGCGCTGGGAGAACCGGAAGGTGTGGTGGTCGACGGCGGTCGTCTCGCGGATGAAGAGCGCGTCGAACTCGGCGAGGCGCGCGTAGTCGTCGCGGCCGATCATCTCGACGCCGAACCCCACGCGCTCCGCGGCGGCCCGGAATCGCCGCAGGGCCTTCGGATCGGATGGGGCGAGGGCCTCGTGCGGGTCGTGCAGGATGGCGAGGTCGTAGCGCGGGCCCCGCCGGGCGCGAGTCAGGAAGTGGGGGCGGGAGAAATAGGCGCGGGCGGCATTCTGCACGAAATCGACGTGCGATTCGGGAACGCCGCGGAAGGCGATCGTCGCCAAGCTGGCCAGCCGCCAGCGCCCGCCGCCCTGGAAGACGGCGCGGAAGAGGGGCGCGGGGAACTGCGTGAAGAGCTGGTGGGCCAGCCGGTCGTAGCGCTTGGCGGTGTTCTTCCCGAAGTAGACGCTGAGCTCGAAACGATCGGAGCGGATGCCAGCGAGGCTGCGTTGGATGAGCTGATCGAGCTCCTCGTCCACCGTGCGCACGAGCGCCCGGCTCTTCATGTCCAGCACCGTCATCAGCCCGGGGAAGGGGCGGTGGTTGCGGGCGGCGGCCAGGAGGGAGGCGTAGTAGCCCTCGCTCTGGTAGCGATAGGAGCGGCAGAGGTTGAAGACGCGCACCCCGCGTTCCTTCGTCCACGTTGGATCGGTTAAGTACTCGCGGGCGAGCACGACTTCGACCCCTCCGATCTCCAGGGGCCAATCGGCGCGCTTGCTGACGATGACGAGGGTCCGCACGGTTCTATGGCCGCACGCGGGGGTGGCGCGGCTCGATGATGACCAGGTTGGCGTCGTAGGTGAGCACCCCGAGGTAGATCGCGCCGATCACGCGCTCCACGTTCACGGGATAGATGTGGCTCTCGGAGAGCGGATTGGGGTGCAGAGGGTCGGCGACGAGGATCTTCCGCGTCTGCGACGAGTGCCCCACGAGGACCGCGAAGTGCCCGACGGAATCCCCCGCAATGTCGTCGGGCTCTCCGTCCGCGGCCCGCTCGCGGGACTCCCGGTAGAGGAAGGTGGCGGACAGCCCGGTGAGGATCGGCACCCCCCGGCGCAGGTAGTGGCGGAGCAGGGCCGGCTCCAGGTCCCGGTACTCGACTCGCCCGCCCCGGTCGAGGTACTCGACGTAGGCGCGGGTCGCGAACCGGAGCTTGGGCTCCTCCCGCGCCTCAGCCCGGGCCACCAGCCGCTCCTTCAGATGGCCGCCCGGCGGGGTGAACCAGCTCGGATCGAAGACCAGGAGGTTCCAGGTGACGATCGTGGTCCGGTAGCCGCGGGCCAAGGCATCGAGAGCGAGCAAGACGCCCAGCGTCCCACCCCCCTTCACGATCCGGACCTCGGCGAGGAGGCGGTCGAGGGGGATGTCGTCCCCCCAGTACCGGTAGATGGCGTGCAGGCAGGTCGGGCCGCAGGCCGCGGCGTCCGGCTGCTTCTGGATCGCGAAGGAGAGAAGCTCCGGCGTCGACGGTGGCTCGTCCTTGGTGCCCATGGAGTGGTGGGGGGGAATGTAGCCCCGGCCCGCCCGGGGACCCAGGGGAGAGCGGGATTCCGCGGCTCCTTCCCGCCTGAGCTGAAGAGGGGGAGCACAGCTCCCCCGGGCGGAGGAAGAAGCTGAGCTGGGAGGGGGAGCACAGCTCCCCCGGGCGGAGGAAGAAGCTGAGCTGGGAGGGGGAGCACAGCTCCCCCTCTTCAGCTCAGGCGGCTCCCAGGGTCGCGTGGAGGCGCAGGATCGCCGCCCGGTCGTGTTCGAGCTCCAGGGCGGGGAAGGCGCGTCCGAAGGGAGCCCAGAGGTACTCCGCCCACCGCTCTCCGGCGAGCCGGAGCGGGCCGGCGGTGGGATCGGCGTGGATCCCATAGCTCCACTCAATCACCTCCTCGTCCCCGAGCACCCAGCGGGCCGGCATCCGGAGGTCGATCAGCTCCCCGAACCGCGTCACGCCGATGTCCTCCGCCACCTCCCGCCGGATCGCCCCCTCCAGCTTCTCGTCGAAGCGGATCGGGCCATGGATCGGCGTCCAGAACCCCTCGATCCCCTGGGCGCTCCGCAGGAGCAGGTACAGCGGCCAGCGATCCTGGATGCGGAACACGAAGACCCGGACGCGGTGCACCAGCTCGGACATGGGGCGGTCTTCCCGCCCTATCGGCCGCTTTCCCGTCCGGTTCGAACTCCCGGCGGCCGGTTTTTTCGGCCGGCCGGGGCGAGGCCCCTACCGCGCGGGGAAGGTCCGGGGGAGGAGGACGTAGGGGAAGAGATTTCCGCGCAGGTCCGCCGGCCGCAGGCAGGGGTGGGCGAGGATCGCCCCCACGTTGTTCAGGAGGGCGATCTCCGGGCGCGAGCTCTCCGCGAGCTTCTGCTCGTTCGCCTGGAGCTCGAGGTAGCCGAGGAAGCCGATCCCATGGAGGGGATCGCGCAGGGAGCGGCGGATCTCGCCCTCCGCGCTCTCGGAATCGAAGCCGGTGCGCCGGGCGAAGGCGTCGGCGGCCTCCCGGCGGTCCATCCGCTCGTGGTGCAGCTCCAGGCTCGCGAGGAAGCGCGCCGCCTCGAGCAAGCGGGAGTAGGCGAAGGCGCTCTGCAGCTCGTCGTTCCGGGCGTAGGGGTTCGAGGCCCAGGAGATCCGCGGCAGCCAGTCCAGCACGTAAAGGCCCCAGCCCTCGATCACGACCCGGCTGGCGACGAGGGCGAGATGCCGATCCGGCGCGGAGTCGGTCTCGAATCGGGCGAGCATCTCCCCGGGGTAGCCGTAGCGGATGCCGATGGTCTCCTGCCCCGGCCTCGTGAAGAGCCGGGCGCGCGATAGACGGACCTCCTCCGGCCATTGGATGCCGTCGGGCTCCACCTCGAGCCAGTTGGATCCGGCCTGGCCGAAGAAGGAACGCGCCACCGGTCCAGGCGTCGTGCGATCCGCGACGACGCGCGCCTGCAGGCGAGTCAGCCCCTCGATGTGGCGCGGCACGAGGTCCTCGGCGGCGGCGAAGCTCATCGCCGCCTGCGCGGCGGCGGCGATCCGCTGGGCGATCGCCGCGGGCTCCTCCTCCGCCGCGTCGGCCAGACCCGCGCTCACCGCGGAGATCCCCTCGGCGTCGAGCTCCGCCATGCGCCGCAGGACGCGCTCCTTCATCGCCGCCGGGGCCAGCTCCGTCCCCGACGCCTGGATCACGAGCTGCGCCCAGGCGCCCTCCTCGAGGGGGAGGACCGCCTCCCCGCTGCGAACGGGGGACTCGGCGAGCCAGGCGTTGAAGGCCAGAGTCGCCTGCATAGCGGTGGCGAGGCACTGATCGAAGGACTCCTGGTGGCGCGGCGGCAGATCCGCGACGCCCAGCGAAGCGGCGAGATCCCGCTGCATCCAGTAGAAGAGCTCCATGAGCCGCGGCATGGCCTCGAGGCTCCAGTCCACGACCGGCGCCGAGAGGCTGCGGCGGGCGTTCTCCCAGTATTTCGGGAGCTCCTGGAGGATCAGGATGACCTCCTTCTGGCGGTCCATCGGCGCCAGCGTGTCCGAGGCGACCAGCGCGTGCAGGGTGCGGTCCACGCGGTCCACGTAGGAGACCGGGTCGCGCCGCTCCAAGGTCCGGAAATCGGCGAGCACGCGCTCGGCCTGCAGCCAGCCCACGAGGGAGGCGTGCTCCGCCCGCCCGGTCGGCGACAGCGCGGCCTGGTCGACGGCCTCGAGGTCGCGAAGGGCGGTCTGGATCGTCCGCGCCCAGTCGAGGGCTCCCTCGGAGCCGTAGCGGCCGAGAACGACCCCGACCGGCCCCCATCCCCGCTCGTGGGCGAGCCAGGGACGGAGCCCGACCAGCCCCACCGCCACCTGCCGGCGGATCTCGACGATCCGAGCCTCGGCCGTTTCGGCCGGAACACCGCGGCCTCCCCCGGTTCCGATCTCCACGGACGGAGGAGGACGGATCGGCACGTTCTCCGCGCGGGCGAAGAGCGCGAGGAGGGCAAGGGGGACGATCAAGGGAAGGGTCGAAGGGGCCGCGGCTCTGGATTCTACCCCGGGGAGGAGGCCGATGGGATGCTGGTGCCGCCCGGCGCCGGCCGCCGGGCCATCCTTTCCGCCCTCTCCCCGTGCATTTCACCTGGAAGATTTTCACCGATCCCGGCGAGACCCGTTTGCGCGCGGCCCTCGAGCGCCTCGACCTCCTGGTGGACTGGGAGCGGCGGGATCGCGCCCCCGGCGGCGCGCGGCTCATGCGGGTCGACCTCCGCCCGGCCGCGGACCTCGCCGCGCGGGTCGGGAATCCCGAGCGCGCCTGGCGGGCGGTGCACGTGGCGGGCACGAAGGGCAAGGGCTCGACGGCGGCCCTGGTCGCCGAGGGACTGCGCCGCTGCGGGCGCGCCGTGGGCGTCTACGCCTCCCCGCACGTGGAGCGCATCGAGGAGCGCATCCGCCTCGACGGCCGCTCGATCGCCGGCGATCCCTTCGCCCGGGCGCTCGAGGGGGCGCTCGCGGCGCGCGAGGCGGCGGTGCGCGAGCGGAGCTCCGGCGCGGGCGCCACGTGGTTCGACGTCCTCACGATCGCCGCATTCCTCGCCTTCCGCGCGGCGCGCCTGGAATGGGTGGTCGTCGAGTGCGGCCTCGGCGGCCGGCTCGATTCGACGAACGTCATCGTGCCGGAGCTCTGCATCGTCACCTCGATCGCCCTGGAGCACACCGCCATCCTGGGTTCCACCCGGGCCGCCATCGCCGGCGAGAAGGCCGGCATCTTCAAGGCCGGTGTGCCGGTCGTGAGCGGTGTCGGGCCGGCGGGCGACGAGGCGGCGGACGAGCTCTCCCGCCGGGCGGCCGCGCTCGGCGTCACCTTCCGGCGCGTCGCGGCGGCGGAGGCGGGGTGGGTGGGGGAACGGAACGCGGCCCTGGCGGGCGCGGCCCTGGAGGAGCTCGGAGCGCGCGTCCCCTCCCTCGCCTGCGCCGGCCGGCCGGCCGGCGCCTGGCTCCTCGACGCGCCTACCCGCGCCGCCGCTCGCCTGCCGGGACGCCTTGAGCGCACGCGGCGCCGCGGCATCCCGGTGGTCTTCGACGGCGCCCACGTGGCCTCCAGCCTGGAGGCCGTCCTGGGGGAGCTCGCGGCGGAGGAAGCCCACCGCGGCCCCGCGACCGTGGTCCTGGCCCTGGGCAAGGACAAGGATGCGGCGGCCATGCTCAAGGTGCTGGCCGGCCGCGCCGATAGCGTGCTCTGCACGACTGCGGGGATCGGTCCGTATCGCGCGCCCGCGGAGCTCGCCGGGCTGGCGCGCGAGATCGGGCTGCCGGCGCGGGCCGTCGGCGACCCCGAGAGTGCCTACAACTCGGCGCTCGCGGCCGCCCGCGGGGGGGGATGGGTGCTCGTCACCGGCTCCCTGCACTTGGTGGGCGTCCTCCGCAGCCGCTCGTGATCTCCGCATGCTCACCATCGTTTCCGACCTCCTGTTGACCGACGCCTTCCTCATCAAGGGGCAGGTCGACAACAAGTACACGCGGCTCTCGCAGCTCCTCGACGAGTACCGCAAGTACTTCCTCAAGGTGCGGAACGCCACGCTGGTGGACCTGAAGAGCCGCAACCGCATCGAGACGCCGCTGCTCCACGTCAACGTCGACGAGATCCTGGTGGCCCACGAGTTCCTCGAGTCCGCCGGCGACCCGCACGCGGCCCGCTTGGCCACCGATGTCGCGAACCGCCAGCGGGTGCGGGTCTTCTACACGGGGAACCTGAACGTGGAGATCGCCGGCTACATCCGGCCCGGCGCCTATGAGGCGGACGACCGGGCGACTCGCCGCTTCTTCGTGATGCACAAGCCCGAGCTGCGGGGGATGAAGGTCGACGAAGACCAGGATCTCGAGCTCCTCTCCCATCTTTCCTACGCGATCTTGAACAAGACGCGCCTGTCGTACCTCTACGACTTCAACGAATAGCCCGGGGCGATGGGCGTCGCGGCGTGTTCCCTGCCGCGCGGCGGGGTCCTACGATGGCGGCGCCATGGACGAGCAGCCGCCCGACGAAGCAGCCGGTGATGCGCCCGCCCGGCGGCGCTCTCTCGAGCATTGGATCGCCGTCGGGATCGCGGGAGGGACGGCGGCCGGGCTCGCGGCGATGGCGCTCCTGCTCGCCCCGGACCCGCGCGGCTACGGCACGCACCAGCAGCTCGGGCTTCTCCCCTGCCTGCCGATGGAGCTCTGGCACCTTCCCTGCCCGGGCTGCGGGGTGACGACGTCGATCTGTCTCGCCCTGCGCGGAGATCCGTGGGGATCCGTCGTGAATCAGCCCTTCGGATTCCTCGTGGCGCTCTTCCTCGTCGGATTCGTGGCGTGGGCGGCGGTGGCGCACCTCCGCGGGCGCGACCTCGGGGCGGACGTGCGACGGCTCCGCCCCGAGCGCGCCCTGAAGGGGCTCGCCGTGCTCGGCGCGCTCGCCTGGGCGTACAAGATCGCCATCGTGCGCGGGTGGATCGGGTGAGAGGGGGGGGGAGAACGGGGTTCTTCCCCCGGCTCTCTCCCGTCTCCGAGCTCGTCTTCCGCTCGCCCCCGAGCTCCGTCCCTTTCGTCGGACCGCCCCGGATCACCCCCCTGGCGGGGGAACCACCGTCCCATCGTCCGCCGGCGGCGGGACGAGCTCGTCGAGGATCTCGACGTAGCTGGCGTAGCGGGTGGGCGCGATCGCCCCGGCCTCCACCGCGGCGAACACGGCGCAGTCCGGCTCGTGATCGTGGGAGCAGTCGGGGAACCGGCAGCGTCCCCGATACGGCGCGAACTCGGGGAAGAGGTCGCGGAGCTCCGCGGGATTGATGCCGTACAGGCGGAACTGGCGGATGCCGGGGGTGTCGATCACCCAGCCCTCCACGCGCTCCAGCCAGTGCATCTGCGAGAACGTCGTCGTGTGCTTGCCCGCGTCCCAGTACTTGCTGACCTTGGCGGTCCGGATCTCGAGGTCGGGGTCGACGCGATTCAGCAGGGTGGACTTGCCCGCTCCCGAAACCCCGTAGAACGCGCTCGTGCGGCCGCGCAGGAGCGCCTCGACCGCCGCCAGACCAATGCCCTCCGTGGCGCAGGTCTCGAGCGCCTCGACCCCCGCGGCCCGGTAGGTGGCCCCGATCGCCTCGCGCTCGCCGTGTCGATCGAGATCGATCTTGTTCAGGATCAGAACGGCGGGGATCTCGTAGTAGAGGCAGGCCGCGAGGATGCGGTCGGTGCGCTCGGGGGAGAATCGCGGCCGTGCCACGGAGGCGACCACGAAGAGCTGATCCACGTTGGCGAACAGGATCTGCTCGCGGGGATCGTGCGAGGAGGCGATGCGAGAGAGGTAATTCTCCCGGGGCAGAACCTCCTCGACTCCGGGAGGGTCGCCGTCCAGGCTGACCCGCACGTAGTCCCCCACCGCGACGGGCGATCGGACATCCGTCACGCTCTCCTCGAAGAGCTTGCCCCGGGGGGCGAACTGGCGGACCTCGCCCTCGACGAGCACGTGGTAGACGCGGGCGTCGGCCCGGACCACGCGACCCACCTTGAAGCCGCTCATCGGCCGCGATTCATGGCGCCTCGATCCGCCGCCGCGCATCGACGGGCAGGCTCGAGGGCGGCTCCCCGCCCCCGGGGACGATCGCGACCCTGCCCGCCCGCCGGATCACTACCCGCTCGTCGCCGCGCTCTCGCGCTGCTGGCGCTTGACTTTCGCGCGGTGGCTGAAAGAGGCCTGCACGTCCGGCCGGCCCATGTTCGACACCGTGCAGTTCGCGCAGACGTCGCGGTGCTCCATGCGCACGTGCTGGCGCCGCAGCTCCCGGAACTGCGGACCGGTCCAGATCTCGCGGAACGTCTGCGTCTTGAAGTCCCCGAAGGAGGAGAACTCGAACCACGAGCCGCACGGGAAGACCGTCCCGTCGGGGTTGACGTGGATGTAGAACCACGGGAAGTAGCACCGCCGGTTGTGGTGCGCCTTCTCCGGGACCGCGAGCTGGAACTCGCGGTTCTTGTGATTCATGAACTCGGCGACCGAGAACGTGTCGAACTCGGCCGGCGCGTCCAATGCCGTCCCCCGGCCGCCGCGGCCGCCTTCGTCGGCCCGCGGCGCGTCGACGATCGCGCCGCCCGCGTCGATGCGGCCCCCGAATCCCTTCGGGAAGGGCAGCGGGAAGGTGCCCCGGATGCCGAGCTGGTTGCAAAGCTCCTTGCACTCGGCCAGGACCTCGTTCGAGAGATCGGGCGCGTTGATCAGCGACTCGTCCTCGATCCCCAGCCCGCCGATGACCCCCATGTGCACGAAGCTCATCTGCTCGACACCCTTCTCGGCCATGATCCGGACGAGCTGCGGCATCTCGCGGATCGTGCGCCGCATCAGGACGGTCGTCGCGCTGAGCATCGGATAGCGGGAGCCGCGCTCTTTCTTGATCTGGTTCACCAGATCGAACCGCTGCATCATCTTCTTCCACTTCATCGGCTTCCGGATCGACTCGAAGGTCTCCGGCGTGCCGCCATCGATCGAGATGGTGAGCACGGGCATCTGCACGTCGATGACCTTGTGGAGGATCCCCGCCGTCAGGTTGAGGGCGTTGGTCGAGAAGTGGAAGGAAGGAACGGCGTACTCCTGGCACAGCTCCAGGGCGCGCGGCAAGTCGGGGGCGAGGAGCGGCTCGGCGCTCGACGACAGCACCGCGTCGTGGGCGATCGGGAGGAGATCCGCGGCCACCTTCTCCAGGAGGGCCTTTCCCATGATCCGGGGGTTCTCCTCGAACGCGGGATGCGCGAAGTGGCACATGATGCAGCGCAACTGGCAGCGCCCCACCATGTCGATCTTCACGCGCAGGAAACGACGGGTGCGGAGAACGGGCATGCTTGGCGTCCGAGAGGGATTATAGGAGGCGGTGGGAGATGCGGCCACGACGCGGCCGCGCCTCCCGTCCGAGTGGGCCACGGGCTTCCGCGCTATGCTGGTCGTTTCGGGCGCCGGACCCCGCCCACTGGAATCCGATTCGCCGCCGCTGCCGTGGACGTCATCCGCTCCTCTTCCCATCCGCTCGTCAAGCTGGCCCGGGCCGCGGGGCGCGGCCAGGCGCCCGGGCGGGTGCTCCTGGAGGGTGAGCGGCTGATCGAGGAGGCGCAGCGGCGGGACTGGTCCCTCGAGGCCGTGCTCGTGTCCGCCGATCGGCCGGCGAGCGCCGGCGCGGTCTCTGGAGCGGGAGCTCCGGTTCGGCGCGTGGAGGCCGGGCTCCTCGCGCGCATCGGCACCCTGGTCAGCCCGCCAGGCGTGATCGGCATCGCCCGCGAGCCCGCTCCCCGCGCCCTGGGGTCCGTCCCCCTCGACGCGCGCGCGCTCCTGGTCGTGGTGGCGGGAGTGCAGGACCCGGGCAACCTCGGCGGGCTCGCCCGCACCGCGGAGGCCGCCGGAGCCGCGGCCCTCGTGCTGCTCCCCGGCGGGTGCGGGCCGTGGAACACGAAGGCGCTGCGCGGATCGATGGGGAGCCTCCTGCGGCTGCCGGTCGTCCGCGGGGCGAGCGCGGCGGAGACGGCCTCCGAGCTGGCGGCGCGGGGCGTGCGTCTCGTCCGGGCGGCCACGCGCGGCGGCGTGCCGCTCCCCCGCTTCGATTGGGGAGGCGCCGTGTCGCTCTGGATCACCGCGGAGTCGGGCGCGCTCGCCGGCAGCGAGGCGCTCGAGGTTCCCTTCGAGGACGTCACGATCCCGATGGCGGCGGGCGTCGAATCGTTGAACGTCGCGGCGGCGGCGGCGATCCTGCTCTTCGCCGCCGGGCGCGCCGGCGGGAGGGAGGCATGAGCGGCGAGCTGTTCGAGGATGGCGAGGGGCCCGGCCCCTCCTCCGCCGCCGCTCCCCGGCCCGATTCGCCCCTCGCGGAGCGGATGCGGCCGAAGAACCTCGCGGAGTTCGCGGGGCAAACCCATCTCGTCGGCCCGGGAAGGATCCTCGCCCGCGCGCTCTCCGGCGATCTACGCCAGAGCCTGATCCTCTGGGGGCCGCCGGGCTCCGGGAAGACGACCCTCGCCCGCCTCCTCGCCGCGGCGAGCGGGATGCGGTTCGTGCCCTACTCCGCGGTCCTCGCCGGCATCAAGGAGATCAAGGAGGTCATGGCCGGCGCCGCGCGAGCCCGCGGGCGGGCGGGGCGCCGCACGTTGCTCTTCGTCGACGAGATCCATCGCTTCAACAAGGCTCAGCAGGACGCCTTCCTGCCCTACGTGGAACGGGGAGACATCGTCCTGATCGGCGCGACGACCGAAAACCCCTCCTTCGAGGTCGTCGGGCCGCTGCTCTCTCGCGCGCGCACCGTCGTCCTGCAACCCCTCGCCGTCGACGACCTCGTGTCGATCCTCTCCCGGGCCCTCGCCGATCGCGAACGCGGGATCGCAAAAGAGGTGGCGGTCGCCGCGGGTGTGCTGGAGCGGATCGCCGGCGCCGCCGACGGCGACGCCCGGCGGGCCTTGACCCTGCTGGAGACCGCCGCCGCCCTGGTCCCCGCGGGGGGGACCATCGACGACGCCGTCGCCGCCGAGGCGCTCCAGCGCAAGACGCTCCTCTACGACCAGAGCGGCGAGGATCACTACAACCTGATCTCCGCCCTGCACAAGAGCGTGCGCAACTCGGACGAGAACGCTTCCCTCTACTGGCTCGTTCGCATGCTCGAGGCGGGCGAGGATCGCCGCTTCCTCGCCCGCCGGCTGATCCGCATGGCGATGGAGGACGTCGGGCTCGCCGATCCTGCCGCCCTCGGGATCGCCGTGGCCGCGGCGGAGGCCTGGGACCGCCTGGGTCCGCCGGAGGGCGAGCTGGCCCTCGTGCAGGCGGCCGTCTACCTCGCCCGCGCCCCCAAGTCGAACGCCCTCTATCGCGCCTATGGCCGCGCCCGCGAGGATGTCGAGCGTTCCTCCGCCGAGCCCGTGCCCCTCCACCTGCGCAACGCGCCGACGCGCCTGATGAAGGAGGAGGGGTACGGCGCCGGCTATCGCTACGTCCACGACGATCCCGCGGCCCGCGACGAGATGACCTGCCTCCCGCCGTCGCTCCTCGGCCGGCGCTATCTCGACGGGGGCTGAACGGCGGGGTTTCGCGGGTTTTTCGGTAGACAACCCCGGCGAGGCGGCGTCTCCATGGTCGGTCCCGCCCCCCGGAGGGGATGGACCGGGCATGGAGAGGATCGTCCTGAGACCGCCGCGCACCCGACCGCTCGTCCCCGCCGAGGAGGAGGCGCTCGTCGCGCGGGCCCGCGGGGGAGAGCCGGCGGCCTTCGACGCGCTCGTGCGCGCTCACTACGCCCGGATCCGCTCGACCGCCTTCCACCTGCTCGGCAATCCCGAGGACGCCGAGGACCTCGCCCAGGAGTGCTTCGTGCGCGCCCACGGCGCGCTGCGCTGGTATCGGGGCGAGGCGGGGCTCTTCGCCTGGCTGCGCACGATCCTCGTCCACCTCGCGCGGGATCGCTTCCGCCGCGAGCGCCGGCGCCCGGCGCCTGGCCCCCTCTCCGGCGCCGCCGAGCCGGCCGTCGATCGCGGCCCCCTCGTCGAGGCGGGAGCCCGCGAGCTCGTGCAACTCGTGGCCGAAGGCCTGCGGCGGCTCCCCGATCCGCTGCGGATCGCGTTCGTGCTGCGGGCCCTCGACGGGCTCGACTACGAGGAGGTGGCCCGGGCGACCGGCGTGCGGCCGGCCACCGCCCGCACCCAGGTGATGAAGGCGCGCCGGGCCCTGGAGCGCTTCCTCGGCCCCTATCTCGCGGAGGGCGAGCGATGAAGGCCTGTCGCGTCGCGCGCGGTCGGATCGAGCGGGCCGTGGACGGGCGGCTCGCGGTGGAGGAGCGCTTCCTCCTCGAGGAGCACCTCGCCGCCTGCCCGCGCTGCGCGGCCGAGCACGCCCGCGCGGCGGCCCTCGCCGAGGCGCTGCAACGCTGGCCGGAGCCCGCGGGAGAGGAGATCGACGGGGAGCGCGCGGTGGGGGCGATCCGCGCCGCCATCGCCGCGCGGGAGCACGCCGCGCTCCGCGCGGCCCGCGGCCGCCGGCGCCTCGCCCTCGCCGGCGCGGCGGCGGGGGTCGCCGCGAGCGCGGGGATCGCGACGATCCTGCTCCGCGCGGGAGAGCCGGAGGTCGCCGCGCCGGCCGCGCCGCTGGAGCCCGCCGTCGCCGCATCCCCCGCGCCGCCGCCGGCCGTCGCCGTGGAGTCCGATCCCGACGCGCCCGATCCTGCCCGGCTGGCCGCCGCCCGCAACGCGGTGCGCGCGTCCCTCGCCGCCGCCTTCGCCGGCTTCCGCGACGAAGCCGACCCGCGCCCTCCTGCCGCGCGCTTCGACGCCGCGACGCGGGAGCTCCGGCGGGCGCACTGGCCGATCCCGCGCCTCGTCGAGGATCTGCTCGCCGATCCCGATCCGGCCTTGGCCGCCGGCGCGGCGCGCTATCTCGGCGTGCGGGGGGACCGCGCCTCCGTCCTCCGCCTCGCCGCCGCCCTCCCGGGCGCGCCGGCCAAGGCCCCGCTCGTCCGCGCGCTCGGGGACCGCGGTCCGCTCGCGATCGGCGCCCTGGGCGCTCTTCTCGGCGATCCCGCCGCCGGCGAGCTCGCCGCCGCCGAGCTCGCGCGGATCGGCGGCCCGGAGGCCGCTGCGGCCCTCGAGGCCGAGGTCCGCCGGCAGGATTCCGGCTCTCCGCGCCGCGCCGCGCTCCTCGCTCACCTCGCCGCGACGGGAGCGGCGAGCGTCGAGAGCTTCCTGCGCCTCGCGGCGGAGGACGAGGAGGGCGCCGGTGCGCTCCTCGACCACCTGGCCCGCGCGGAGGGAGCGGCGGAGGAGCTCGGGCGGATCGCGGGGAGCGCCGGCCGCCGCCATCCCTCCTCCGTCCTCTTCGCCGCCGTCGGTCGCCTGCAGCCGTCCGGCGCGCTGGGTTGGGTGGAGGAGCGGACGCGGGAATCGGCATCCCGCGCGGCCGCCCTGGAGTGCCTGGCGGGCTGGGAGGGCCCCGAGGCGCTGGAGGCCCTGCTGCGCATCGACGCGCGCGGCGCCGTGCCCGATGCCGAGATCTACGCCACGCTCGACACCCTGGTCGAGAGGGCACCCGATCGCCTCGCCGCCTTCGTCGAGATGCAACTCGCGCGCGGCGACGCGGCGGGAGCAGAGCGTCTGCTCCACCTCCTGCTCG
The DNA here is from genome assembly GCA_040754415.1 of Planctomycetota bacterium. Classification (GTDB taxonomy): domain Bacteria; phylum Planctomycetota; class UBA1135; order UBA1135; genus JBFMCU01. Next base: position 51,238 of record JBFMCU010000147.1, on the reverse strand, counting down.
TCCTCGAGAACCCCTGGACCGGCGAGTCCCTGGCCCGGATCGCCCTCGCCGATCTCCTCCCGGCCGAGGATCGCCAGTGGGCGGCCCTCGCGGTGGGGGAGGTCGGCCGCGCCGCGGACGCCGAACGGCTCGCCGCCGGCCTTCCCGCGATCGACCGGGACGAGCGCCGCCTCCTCGCCGCCGGCCTGATCTCGATCCACGCTCATCTCGGTCCCGCGGGGGCCGCGCGCGCGCTCGAGGGCCTGGAGGTCCCGAGCCCCTCGCGCGTCCTCGCCGCGCTGGCCGACGCCTCCCGCCGCGACGCGCGCGCCGGGGGGCTGCACCGCGTCGCGCGCGCGCTCGACGTCGCGGCGGGTCCCCGCGACACCTTCTCCACGAGGTTCGTCCAATGATCACCGTCCTCTTCGCCGCTTTCCTCCCCATCCTCCCGCAGACGAGCGCCGCGCCGGCCGAGGAGCCGGCTGCCGAGAGCGTGCTCGAGGTCTACGACCTGCGGCCGTTGATGCCGCGCTTCGACGCGGGGCCTTCCTGGAGCCGCTCCCTCGTCCTTGCTCCCGGCAACCGGTGGAGGGACCGCGAATCGTCGTTGGCCTACCTCCCCCAAGTCGAGGAGGGGGGCGCCGACGTGATCGTCGACCTGCTCACGGAATCGCTCGGCGACGAGCTGCGTTTCGAAGGCCGCCAAATCTCCCTGGAGGCGGAGGGGCGGCTCCTGGTCGTCGCACCCCCAGCCGTCCAGGAACGGGTGGCGGCGACGCTCGCCGCCTTCGCGGCCGTGCTCGCCTCCTCCGTCCAGCTCACCGTGGACATCCTCGATCTCGAAGGGTCCCTGGGGGACGCCTGGCCGGCGGCGAGCTTCCTCCCGGCGGAGGCGGTCGAGCGGGCGATCGCCACGGCGCTCGGCCGCGGCGGAGCGCACCGGCGCTTCCAGGTCGGCCTCAGTGCCGGGCGGACGGCGGGCCTCGACCAGATGCGCCGCTTCCCGATCGTCTTCGATTACGACGTGGAGATCGCCCAGGGCTCCTTCGTCCCCGATCCGGTCGTGCTCGAGATCGAGGAGGGCGTGCGGATCCTCCTGCGGGGCGCTCCCCAGGCGGGAGGGCTCGCCCTCTCGGTCGTGTTCCAGAGCGGTGCGTCGCTCGGCGTGAAGGAGCATCCCGTGAAGCTCGGGGGGGCAGTGAGCCGCGAGGACCGCGGCGGGCTCACGAGCGTGCTTGGGCCCCAGTCGTTCCAGGCGGTGGATCTCCTCGCCCGCGCCGCGGCCTTCGACACCTTCCTGCCCGATGGCCAGGCTCTCGTCTTCGCCGCCCAGGACGACCTCGGCGGGAAGCAGGCCGCGCAGATCGTCTACCTCCGCCGGAGCGGCGGGGAGGTCGCCGCGCAGCGGGTCCAGAAGCTTCCCGGCTCCACGCAGACCCTCCTGCTCGTGAACTCGGAGTCCGTGGTGCCTCCCGCGATGACGGTGTACCTGGATCGGACGGAGCGGGAGGAACCGTTCGACTTCCATCCCGACCTCCAGGCCGTGCTCTCGGTCGAGCCGTCCCTCTTCCTGTTCGACTGGATCAGCAACCGGTTTGTGGCCTGGCGGCGGCTCGGGCCGTGGGCCGTGATGATCACCGACCCGGCCTGGGACCGCGACGCGGCGCCGGCCCTCGAGGCCCTGCTCGCGAGCTGGAAGCCGCGGCGCGAGGTGCTCGGCCTGGAGGTGACGTTGAGCGTCCAGGGCGGCCATCCGCGCGTGCCCGTGCGCTGGCGCCTGCCGGTGCGGCCGGGTTCGGCCTGCGGCCTCCTGCTCGCCGTCTCCGGCTCCACCCTCGTCGATTTCGACGTGGAGGTGGCGCAGTTCGCCTGCGTCGCCGATCCGCAGGTCGCGCCCACCTTCGATGGCCTCTGCCTGGCCGTGACGCCGTCGGTGGTCGCCGGCGGCACCGCCCTCGACGTCCGGGGCCTGGCGCGGCTCCTGGCGCGCGGGCCGCGGCCCACCTTCGACCCCCAGCACGACGTGATCGGAGCGGTCGATCAGGTCGCCGGCGACCGGCTCGTCATCGACGAGCGGCGGGTCGTGGGCGGCGCCCCGGCGAGCCTCGTCGTGGGCGGGGACGCCAAGGAGGGCGACCGCTCCGTCCTGCGGCTGGAGATCGGCGTGCGTTGAACCGGATCGCGCGATTCCTGGGCGGGGGCGAGCGCCGGCGCCGGGGTCCGTGGTAAGACGGAGCGGACCGCCCTTCCGGCGGCGGACGCCCGATGAACGACCAGCCCAGCGGCCGCGCCATCGCCTCCCTCGTCTTCGGGATCCTGGGGCTCACCGCCTGCCCCTGCGCCGGCGGCCTCCTGGCGATCCTCCTCGGCGCCGGGGAGCGGCATCCCGTGGGCCGGGCGGGGATGATCCTGGGCTGGATCTCGGTCGGCCTGACGGCGCTCGCCGGTCTGCTCGGGCTCCTCGTCCTCGTCCTCGGCGGCGGGCTGCGGGCGTTCGGCTGATCCCCTCCGGGCGCGCCAAAATCGAGAATGGAGCCGGAAATCGCCGTTTTTTCCGCTTGTGCGCGGCCGGTGGAGGCCCTAGAACCGACGGCGCTCGCGGGGTGAGCGTTCGTTGCGCCGCCCGTCGGCGAGTTCAGTCGTGATGCACTCACCGGGGTTCCGCGGTTTCGACAGCGGAGCCCCGGTCCCCTTTCCACGGCCCGCTCCACGTCAGAGCGACCGCAGCCGCCAGGCGAGGGCGCTCTCCCGCCGCGCCTCATCCGCGTTGCGCACGGCCATGGCGAGCGCGCGGCGCGAGCCCACGAGCACGACCAGCCGCCGCGCGCGCGTCACCGCCGTGTAGAGCAGGTTGCGCTGCAGCATGAGCGCGTGCTGGGGGACGAGGGGCAGAACGACGGCGGGGAACTCGCCGCCCTGGGAGCGGTGCACGGTGATGGCGAAGGCGGGCTGGAGATCGGCGAGCTCCTCGGCCGCGTAGTGCACCTCGCGCTCGGGAAAGCGGACCGCGAGCCCTCGCCCCTCGGCATCGATGCGCGCGATGCGGCCCATGTCGCCGTTGAAGACGTCCTTCTCGTAGTCGTTGCGCGTGTGGATCACGCGATCCCCCTCGCGCCACGCGCGCCCCCGCCAGAAGAGCTCGCGGCCCTCCGTTCCCAGTCGCGCGCGGAGGAGCTCGTTCAGCCGGTCCACGCCGCACTCTCCCCGGTACATCGGCGCGAGCACCTGCACGTCGTCGATCCAGCGCATGCCGAAGGTGCGCGGGATGCGCTCGCACACGACCTCGACCACGCGCTCCGCGGTGCGGGCCACATCCTCGGCGCCGAAGAAGTAGAAGTCCGCCGCCACGCCCGTATCGTCCGGCAGCGCCGGCATCTCGCCGGCGAGGATCCGGTGCGCGTTCTGGACGATGAGGCTCTCCTCTTCCTGGCGGAAGACGTGCGTCAGGCGCCACACCGGCACGCGCCCCGAGCGCAGGAGATCGGCGAGCACGTTCCCCGCCGCCACCGAGGGGAGCTGATCGGGATCGCCGACGAGCACGAGCCGTGCCGGGGGCTGGATCGCCTTCGCCAGGTGGTGGGCGAGCACGACGTCGAGCATCGAGATCTCGTCGACGACGACGAGATCCGCGGCGAGCGGACGGTTCTCGTCGTGCCCGAACCGTCCCGTTCCCGGCTCGAAGGCGAGCAGGCGGTGGATCGTGCTCGCCTCCCGGCCGCACGCCTCGGCGAGGCGCTTGGCGGCGCGGCCGGTGGGCGAGGCCAGGCGGACGCGGCCCCCCGCCGCCTCGGCGAGGGCGACCACGAGGCGGATGATCGTCGTCTTGCCGACCCCCGGCCCGCCGGTGAGGAGCGCCAGCGGCCGGCTCAGGAGCCCGAGCACCGCCTCGCGCTGGCCGGCGTGCAGCTCGATCCCCGCCTCCGCCTCGGCGGCGCGGAGGCGTGAGAGATCGGCGAGCGCCGGCACCGGGCCCGCCGCCGCGAGCCGGCCGAGGTTCGCGGCGAGTCGCGACTCCGCGACGTGCAGGGCGGGGAGGTAGACGAGCTCCTCCGTCGCGTCGCCGCGCACGCCCCGTTCGACGACCGCCTCGCGCGCCGCGACGAGGGGCGCCAGGTCCGCGCGCGCCGCCGCCTCGTCCGCCGCGGCGCCGAGGAGCCGCGCCGTCTCGACCGCGAGGGAGCGGAGGGGGAGCAAGGTGTGCCCCTCGGCCGCCGCGAGCTCGAGCGCGTGGATTGCGGCGGCGCGGCGGCGCTCTGGCGCGTCCGCGGCCAGGCCGAGCGCCCGCGCCGCGCGATCGGCGGTGCGGAAGCCGATCCCCGGGACCGCGCGGGCGAGCACGTAGGGATCCGCCCGCACCTTCGCCTCGCCGTCGGGGCCGAGCTCCCGGATCGCCGCCTCCACCATCCAGGGCCCGAGCCCGACCCCGAGGAAGAAGGCGTGGAGCTCCTGCGCGCCAAGCTCGGCGCGGATCGCCCGTGCGAGCTCCTCCGCGACGGCGGCGCGCAGGCCAGAGATGCCGCGGAGGACGGAGGGATCGGCGCGGATCTTTCCGAGGGCCTGCGGGCCGAGGCGCTCGACGATCCGCGCCGCCAGGGTCGGCCCGATCCCCCGGAAGGTGCGAGAAGAGAGGTAGCGGACGAGCCCCGCCTCATCGAGGGGCGGGAGCACGGCGAGGTGGTCGAACTGGAACTGGCGGCCGTGGGTGGGATGGACGGTCCAACGGCCCCCCAGCCGGACCCGGGCGCCCTCGCCGGGCGCGATTCCATGGCCTACCGCGGTGACGCGCGCCCCGGGAATCGCCGCCAGGGTCTCCGGGTCGCCGTACCCCGCCTCCGGGCCGATCCGCAGGACGGTGTACTCGGTGACGGGATCGTGGAACGTGACCCGTTCCACCGCTCCTTGCAGGAGCGCTCCGCCCTCGCCGTCCCGCGTCGCGAGCCTCTCGCCTGCGTCCCGATCCGCCACCACGCCGAGGATCGCCGCGGCCCGGGGCGATTTCCAGATAATGCTTGCGCTCCGCCGGAACCGATGGATACTGGCCGCCCCTTTTCCGGTCGGCAGTCGAACAGGAGACGCATGGCGATCAAGGTAGAGGTCAAGTCGAACGAATCGCTCGAGGCCGCGCTGCGGCGTTTCAAGCGCCAGTGCAACTATGGCGGCGTCTTCCGCCTCGCCAAGGCGAGCACCTGGCACGAGAAGCGCTCCGACAAGCGCCGGCGCGAGCGCCGGGAGCGGATGCGGACCATCCTCAAGGCCGCTCGCCGCGCCCAGGCCCGCGTTCGCCGCGGTTTCTAGCCTCCCCACTGCCCCCGCCCGACGTCGCGGCTCGCCGCGGCTTCGCCCCGCGATCCCTCCCCTGCTCCCGGCCGGAGGAGGCGCCGGGCCATGGGACTCTTCCCCAAGGATCGCAACCTCGCCGACTCCCCCGACCGGGTGGTGCTCCCGGTCCGGGCCAATGACTTCCAGGCGCGGCGCGAGGAGTTTGCGATCCGCCTCGACGCCTTTCTCCAGCGCCGCCTCCCCTGGCGCTCGCGCACGTCGATCCAGGGGCTGATCCGGGACGGAACCGTGCGCGTCCTCCTCGCCGGCCCCGGGCCCGAAGAGGCGCCGGGCGAGGGGACGGCGGAGCGGCGGTGCAGCCGGCTCCTGCGCCACGGGATGTGCGTCGTCGTCGCCGTTCCGCCGGCGCACCGCCTGCCGCGCCTTGCCGCGGAGAGCGCGGATCTCGCCATTCTCTTCGAGGACGACGACGTGCTCTGCGTCGACAAGCCTCCCTTCCTGCCCGTGCACCCGAGCGGCCGGCACCTCGCCGATTCGCTCATCCAGCGCGTGCACGCCCGCTATCGCGCCGCGGGCGCGGGAGAACGCCTGCCGCTGCGCCTCGGCCACCGTCTCGATCGGGAGACGAGCGGCGCGGTGCTCGTCGGCAAGGGCGACGCTGCCCACCGCCACCTCCGCCGGCAGTTCGAGGCCGGAGAGGTCGAGAAGGACTACCTCGCGATCGTGCGGGGCTCGCCCGCCGCGGACGAGGGGCTGGTCACCCTTCCCCTGGGGCCGGCCCACGCCGGCGCGGTGCGGCTGAAGATGATCGTGAGCATGGACGGCCTGCCCGCGGAGACGAGCTGGACGGTCGTCGAGCGGCACGGCGCCGTCTCGCTCGTGGCGTGCCGCCCCCGCACCGGACGCCAGCACCAGATCCGCGTGCACCTGGCGGCGATCGGGCACCCGGTCGTCGGCGACAAGCTCTACGGGCCCGGCGAGGAGTACTTCCTGCGCGCCGCGGCCGGCACGCTCACCCCAGCCGATCTCCGCGCATTGGGCCTGCCGCGCCACGCCCTGCACTGTCACCGCCTCGCCTGGCGCTCTCCGTCGGCGGGGACGCGGTGCGCGGCCACGAGCCCCCTCCCCGCGGACATGCGCGCGCTCCTGTCCGCTGCGGCGCCGGAAGAAGGCTGATCCACCCCATCGAGATTCTCCGCGGCGCGCGGAGGATCTCGATGGCGGACATCACGGCGCGGCGATGACGATGTGGACGGCGTTCGTGAGCAGGAGGTTCTGTTCGGGGATGTGGTTGCCGATGTCCCAGAACAGCCCCTGGGCGAAGAGCTCGAGCCCGACGAGGTTGGCGTCGTTGGGGATGTCGAGGCGATGCGCGACCGGCGCGCCGGCCCAGGGGGTCCCGAGCGCGTAGTAGACGGGGTTCCCGTTCGCCCCCGAGAGGTCGATCAGGAGCTCGCCCACGGGCCCGGCGTCGAGTCCGCACGGCGGCCACCCCGCGATTGGCAGCGACGAGAGCAGGAAGATCGGCGTCACGCCGTATCCCTGCCCCTGGTCCATCTGGAACGTGAGCCGGCGGCCGAGGAGGGCGAAGCCGCTCTCGTGGGTGAGCTTGCCCGTGTTCCCGTAGCAGCTCTCCATGGGGGAGATCTCGCCCAGGTCGATCAGGAACACGCCGGCGCGCGTGTCGTCCAGCGTTCCGGTGTAGATGAGGTAGCGCCCTTGCGGGGGCACGTCGAACGACTCCGCGAAGGTGTTGATGGACTTGATGAACCGGCCCTCGACCCGGGTCACGCCGATCTGGGCGACGATCTCGCCGTCGACGAAGATCCCCTTGTTCCGGGAGGCGTCCGGATCGCTGAACTGGCCGAACCACACGACCTTGCCGCCGTTGGTCACGTTGACGGGGGCGGAGAAGAAGTTCTGTGCGTAGTAGGGGGCGACGCTCTCCACGACGTCCCCCTTCTGCATGAACTTCGCCGTGTTCTTCACGATGATCAGGTTCGTCTCGCCGTCGCCGCTCAACGTGCCGGTGTAGACGTAGTCCCCGTAGTCGTTGAGGTCGATGCGCGGCGACATGAGGCTGGCCCACGTGCGGGGCGGGACGGGGGACAGCGTTCCCTCCCGGGCCACCGAGTCCCAGTTGTAGAAGATGTTGCCGTCGTAGGAGGAGGAGGCCGTCGTGGAGACGAACGTCAGGAAGTCGCCGCGGTTGTTGAAGGCGAGGGTGTGCGTACCCGAGCCCAGGAGGTTGACCGGATCGAGCCCGTCGTAGGCGGTGCCCTCGACCATGAGGAGCTCCTCGGAGAGGAGGTAGCCGCTCTCGTCCAGGGTCAGGAGCACGATCGCGGCGTCGCCCGAGGTGGCGACCGCCGGATCGTCCACGGAGGCCTGGCAGAGGATCTGGCGGCCGTCGTTGATCCGGACGTTGACGAAGGCCTTGTAGAACGTCCCCGGGGTGAAGCCCGACGCGCTGCTGAGCGTGCCCTCCCGGACCAGGCACCGGGAATTGAAGAAGGCCCCGGCGTCGCCGTTCGGGTTGGTGTTGCCGAGCCCCATGTACCAGCCGATCTCGCCGGAGCGGTTGAAGGAGGGGTAGCTCACGCTGGCCATCGTGGCCCCCGGCGGGGTGCTCACCAGATCCCCTTCCTGGAAGGTGGGGATCCCGTCCCGCAGCACCACGACGTTCACACCGGCGGGGGCGTCCGTCTCGGCGACGATCAGCCATTCGCCGTTGTCGTTGATCGAGAACGTCTGGATGCCGGTGACCGCTCCGACCCCGAAGATCTCGTCCCCCTCCAGGAGCAAGGCCCGGGAGGACTGGGCGCTCGCCGGCGGCGAGGAGAGGAGGACGGCGAGGGCCAGGGGGGCGAAGGAGGGGAGGAGGGGGGAGAGCGCACGCATGGGGACGGCTCCGGGTGGTTCGCGGGTCGGGGGGCCGGGAACGCCGATCGGTCGGCTCGCCAGGATCCAATCTAGCAAAGGAGGAGGGGTTTCCGTTTTTCGGCGACGGACAGCCGATTATCCGCATCCGGGCGCCTATTTCCCGTGCTCCGGGCCCCCGGGAAGGCCTCCGCGCCTCCGCGGCGCGGATCCCGCGGGGGAGGCTCCCCCTCCATCCTACCCGCCGCCCGGGAGGGCGGTCCGCCCGGCCCCGGCCCGTGCGCTCCGTTTCCCTTGGCGGCGGCCGGCTCCTATCGTTCCGGCCATGAGGGGCGGCGAGCACCGGGGCGAGCGGGCGGGCGAGGCGGCCCCGCATCCGGCGGGGGGAGCCCCCGGCCCGCCCGTCCCCGGCCTGGCCCTGCCCGCCGGCTGGGACTTCGCCGGGGACCTCGTCGTCCTCGTCGGCGCCGCGGGCGAGGAGACGATCCGCGCCCTGCGAGCCCGGGGGCAGGAGCGGATCGTCCGCTACGCCCCCGCGCGGAGCGGCGCGCCGGCCGAGGGCTCGTCCCCCGGCGTCGTTTCGCCCCCGGCGCTGGCCGCCCTCCTCCTGGAGCTTCCGGGCGCGCCGCCCCGCCAGGTCGTCCTCTCCCGGACTCCGGACCCTTGGGCGACCGAGGCGCGCCACCGCGAGGCGGCGGCCGCCGTGCGGGATGCCCTCCTCGCCCGCCGCCTGCACGCGACGACGATCGCGCGGATGGGGCCGACCTGGCTCCGCCAGGGGCTCGAGAACCTCCCCGCGCTCGCCGCCGTGCCCTCGGTGGCCGCCCTCGAGGGCGCGTTCGCGGGCCAGCCCGCCGTCCTCGTCTCCCCCGGACCCTCCCTGTCGGGGAACCTCCGCGCGCTCCCGGGGCTCGCCGGCCGGGTGCTCCTCCTCGCCGGCACCCATGCGCTCGGGACCCTGCGGCGGGTGGGGGTCGCGCCCCACGTCGTGCTCGCCGCCGACCCCGGCGACCTCCGCCGGCACCTGGAGGGCGCGGAGTGGGAACGGATCGAGCTCCTCGCCGCCGGCGCCACGTGCCGGAGCGAGGTCTTCCAGCTCCCCGCGCGCCGGATCGTGAGCTTCGCCAGCAACGCCGCCCTGGACGACTGGATCTACGGGGGCCTCGGGGAGGACGCGCGGCTGGCGACCGGGGGTTCCGTCGCCTGCTCCGCCTTCAGCCTCGCCCGGCGCCTCGGGTGCGATCCGATCCTCTTCGTGGGCCAGGATCTCTCCTTCCCCGGGGGCCGCTACTACGCCGCGGAGTGCGAGGACGGCGCCGCCGAGGTGGTGGCCGGGGAGCGGGAGGGGACCTTCTTCCTGAAGAAGCCGCCGGGAGCCGCGGGGCCGGGGGGACCGCTGCCGGATGGCGGCCGGCGCGTCACCCGGGACCAGGAGCGGCGGACCCTCCCGGGCTGGGCCGGCGGGGAGGTCCCCACGTCGGCGAGCTTCCAGGCCTTCCACACCTGGTTCGTGGCCACGATCGGCGGGCTCGGGGGCCGCCCCCGGGTCCTGAACTGCACGGAGGGGGGCGCCCGCATCCCGGGGATGGAGCACCTCGGGCTCGCCGAGGCCGCCGCCGCGCTCCCCAGCGCGCGGATCGACGCCGGCGTTGCCCTCGATCGGGCGCTCGGCGCCGTCGATCTCGCCGCGCGCCGCGCTCGTCTCGCCGCCCACGTGGGTGCGATGGCTGCAGCCCTCGCGCCCGCCCTCGCGCTCGCCCGCCGCGCCGCGCGCCTCGCCGCGCTCGCGCGGGGCGACTCGCGCCACCTCGCCGCGCTTGCCGCGGCGGAGGGAGAGCTCTCCGCCGCCCTGAAGCCCCTCCCGCTCCTCGCTCTCGTGGCCCAGGCTGAGATCCGCCGGGCCCAGGAGGAGGGCCGGCGGGCGACGAACCTCGCGGCGAGCCTCGCCGCCTCGACCGCCCTCTTCGGCGTGGTGGAGCGCGCCGTGGAGCTCCTGCAGGAGCCGATCGAGCGGGCGCGGGCGGCGCTCGCGGCGGGCGCCCGCTGATCCGGCCTCCGCCGCCCCGGTCCGCGCGGGCCGCGCTGCGCCGCGCTCGGCCGGCGACTACCAGGACGCCCTTCCCCCGGCCTGCTCCGGCGCGCGCGCGCGCCGGGCGAGCCAGGCCTCGAGGGCGAGGAGCGCCGCGAGGAGGCCGGCGGTCGCGAGGGGGCCGGCCAGGAAGCGGTGGGCGACGATCGCGAGGAGGGCGAGGGCGAGGCCCACGCCGGCGAGCGCACCGAGCCAGTCGGGGTTCGTCCGGGCGGCGGCGGGGTCCACGCTCAGGGGGCGGTCGGAGACGCAGACGGGGTAGAGGAGACGCAGGACGAGGAGCGAGGTCAGGGCTCCGGACGGAGCGAGGCGCAGGGCGAGCCCGCCGGACCCGAGGAGCACGGCGATCGCCGCGAGCACGGCGTAGAGCGGGACGAGGAAACGCACCGCCAGGGCCTTGATCGCGCCGCCGGCGACGTCCCGCTCGTCGACCGGCGCGCACTCGTGGAGCCAGCGCGCGGTGTGGGACGCGGAGATCGGGATCTGCGTCAAGAGGACGGGCAGGTAGATCCCCGCGCTGAAGAGGAGCAGGGCCAGGAGGTCGGCGCGCGCGGCGCCGGGCCCCTCCGTCTCCCCGAGCGCGCCCGCGGCGAGGAAGGCGAGGGGGATCCCCACCATCGGGTAGGTGCGCAGCACGAATTCGCGCTCCCGCGGCAGGGCGTCGTAGACGAGGTCGAAGAACGCCCGCTCGCCCGGGCGCACCCAGAAGCGAGTGGCGAGGGCGCGGGCGGGAGAGAGAAGGCGGGCGAGCAGGGGCTCCCGCCGGCCCCGCGCGAGCGGCGCGGGAGCGGGTGCGAGGAGGAGGAGGACGAGGGCGGCGAGCGTGAGCCCGACCGGCAGGAACCACGCGGCGGCCGGAACCGCGCCGGGGGCCAGGGGGGCCGCGAACCAGGCGGGGGGGAAGACCGCCAGCCATTCCGCTCCGCCCTGGTTCGGGTCGGCGAGCGTGGCGAGCGCCGGGACGGCGCCGAGCCCGCGCACCCCGCCCACGAAGACCCCTCCCACGAGGGCGGTCTGGAGGAGGACGAGGAGCCCCTCTCCCCGGCCGCCGAGGAGGCCCTGGACGAGGAGGAGGACGGCGGCGAGCAGGGTCGCCAGGCCGAGCCCGGCGAGGGGCAGGAGGAGGCGGCCCGCGACGCTCGTCGCGGCCGGAGCGAGGGCGGCGGCGGGCAGGAGGACCGCCAGGGCGAGGGCCCAGAGGGCGAGGAGGAGGTGGGCCGTCCGGGCGACCCACCGCGCCGCCGGGCGCACCGGCTGGGCGGAGATCCACTCGGCGGCTTCCTCCTCCCGGAGCAGGATCCCGAGCTCGCCCAAGAGCGGGATCGCCAGCAGGAGGGCGGCGAGGGCGAGGACGAAGAGCGCGTAGGCGAAGGGGGGGAGCTCGTCCCGCACGAGGGCGCCGAGCGTGCCGGCCACGAGCGCCAGCCCCCCGAGC
>JBFMCU010000147.1:0-39565 GCA_040754415.1 Planctomycetota bacterium | reverse complement strand
CGCGACGGGAAGGGCGCCGCGGCGCGCAGCCCGCAGGCGCGCGCCGAGGAGGATCAGGGCGGCGGAGGGCACCGGGGTCAGGAGAAGAGGAGCAGGGAAAGCTGGAAGCGGAACTCGTTCGCGACGGGGTCGTCGACGCCGAGGATCGCGAAAGCCTCGAGCATCGCCGCTCGCGCTTCCCCGCCCGCTCCCTCCGGATCCAGGCGCACGGCCTCGAGGAGCTCCGTGAGGCCCGCCCGCCAGTCCTTGCGGGCGACGAGCGCGCGGCCGAGGCTCGCGCGGGCCGCCGCATCCGCGGGGTTCGCGGCGGCGCGGGTCCGGAGCTCGTCGAGATCGCCGGCGGAGGCGAGGAGCGCGAGGCGGCTCGCGACCGCCTTCACCTCGGCGCCCTCCGTCTCCGCGGGCGTGAGCCGGGCGAGGACGAGCTTCGCCTCCTCGATCTTCTCCGCGTCGAGGAGGAGCTCGGCGAGGGCGAGGCGAGAAGATGCGTCGCCCGGCGCCTCCCGCAGCCGCGCCCGCAGGAGCTCGACCGCCCCCGCGGGATCGCCCTCCGCCGCCCGTTCCCGCGCCCGCGCGGCCGCGTCCTTCGCCGGGGGAGCCGCCGCCGGCGCGACCCGGTCCAGGAACGCGGCCACCTCGGCGGGGGGCAGGGCGCCGGTGAAACCGTCGGCGAGACGGCCGCCGGCGAGGGCGATCACCGTGGGGATGCTCTGGATGCGGAAGACCTGGGCGAGCTCGGGGTTCTTGTCCACGTCCACGCGGGCGAGGAGGAAGCGGCCGTTCCCTTCGCGGGCGGCCTTCTCGAGGATCGGACCCAGGGCCTTGCAGGGGCTGCACCACTCGGCCCAGAAGTCGACGACGACCGGGAGCTCCCGGGACCGGGCGACGACCTCCCGCTCGAAGCTCCGGACGTCGGCATCGAGGATCCAGGGCGAAGCGTCCTGGGCGGCGGGTTCTTTCATGCGGGAGCTCGGGAAGGGGTTTCGCGGCGGCGGGCGGGAGGATCATCATAGTCCAGCCGTCCGGGCGGTCCTCGCCCGGGTCGCCCTGGAATGCAGCGATACGCGGATAGGGTCCGGGAGAGCCGGGAGAGCCGGGAGAGCCGGGCGGGGGCGCGCGCGGAATGCGGCGGCCGCGCCGCGGCGAGGGAGGCATAGAGAGACGGGGTGCGGCGCGCATGCACGTCTCCTTCCCCGGTCCGGCGGGCCGCCTCGAGGGGCTGCTCGAAGCGCCGGCGGATCTCCCGCGCGGGCCGCGCGCCGTCGCCGTGCTCGCGCCCCCACACCCGCTGCACGGCGGCTCGATGAAGAACTCGATCCTCCACCGCGCCGCGCGCGCCCTGCGGGCGGCGGGCCTCGTGACGCTGCGCATCGACTTCCGCGGGGTGGGGAGGAGCGAGGGGACGCACGACGGGAACGGGGCGGAGGAGGAGGACGTGGCGGCCGCCCTCGACGAGCTCGCGTGGCGGCATCCCGGCCGGCCGGCGTGGGGCGTGGGCTATTCCTTCGGCGCTTGGACCGTGGCGAATCTCGCGGCGCGGTCGCCGCGGTTCGCGCGGCTCGTCCTGATCGCCTTCCCGCTCGAGGTCTACGATGCCTCGGTGCTCGCCGCCCTCTCCGTGCCCACGCTCCTCGTCCTCGGGGCGGAGGATCCCTTCGGCACGGCGCGGGCCCTCGCCCGGCGCGTGCCGGCGCTCCCCCCCCACGTACGGGTGGAGGAGGTCCCCGGCGCCGACCACCTCTTCCGCGGCGTCACGCCGGGCGTGGAGGAGGCCGTGCGCGTCTTCGCCGCGGAAGCGAACGAGGTTGCCCCATGACCGACCAGGATCCCCGGCCCGGCTTTCCCGGCGGGAGGTGTCCTTCCATCCGCCGCGTGCTCCTCCCGCGCGACACGAACGCCTTCGGCACGATCTTCGGCGGCGTCCTGCTCGCGGAGATCGACCTCGCCGCGGCGATCGAGGCCCACAAGACCCATCCGGGGCGCCTCGTGACGGTGGCCATGGATCAGGTGGTCTTCACCGCGCCCGTCTACGTGGGGGACTGCGTCTCCTTCTTCACGGAGACGGAGCGGGTCGGCCGCACCTCGATCCGGGTTCGGGTGAAGGTGTGGGCCGAGCGCCGGTTCTCGAAGGGGGAGGACGTCTACGTGACCCAGGCCACCGTCACGATGGTCGCCGTCGACGAGGCGGGGCGACCCGTGCCGGTGGGGACGCGGTGAACGCCGCCGGGGGAGCGGCCCGACCCCTTATCGCAACGACGCCACGATCTTGTCCATCTCTTCCTGGGTGAGCGTCACCTCGACGGTCTGCTCGCCGGGGACGTCCCGGATCTCGACGAAGTGCTCGCGTTCGAGGTCGACGTCCGTGAGGACGCCGCTCCAGTACCTGCCCTCGCGGCGCTCGGCGAGCCAGATCACCTGCAGGCGGCCCGCGAGGGGCGCGCGGACGAGGACCTCGCGGTTCGCGTCGAAGGCCGGGCCGTACCAATCGAGTCCTCCCCAATCGGTGGAGGGCGCGAGAGCAGCCTTCACGTGGAGCGGGGGCGCGGGAAGCACGGCGTCTCCGCCGAGGTGGAGGCGGACGAGGAAACCGGGGCGCAGCCGGATCTCGATCTCCCCGCCGACCCCCTCCCGCCGCTCGGGCCGGAAGCCGCGGGGGGACGCCTCGAGGTCGAGGAATGCCGCCGTGGTGAGGAGATCGAGCTTCGTCCCATCGATCGAGGCGCTCTGGTCGAGCTCCTCGGCCCCCGCCGGACCGTAGCGCACCTCGCCCTCGAGGGCCTCGTCCCCCGCCGGGAAGACGAAGGTGATCCGGTGGGGGTAGAGGAGGCCGCGCAGGTCGAGGGGATCGAACCGCGGATCCCGCGTCGTCTCGCCGCTTCGAGTCGCGATGCCGGAGGCCGTGAAGAGGCTCTCTTGCCATCGGTCCTTCTTCACGTGGGCGGTGTACTCGCCGGCGGAAAGCCCGCCGACGCGGAAGGAGCCGTCGGCGGCGATCGGTTCGCCTCTCCCGCCGGTCCCGTAGAAGGAGTTCTCCTCGGGCTCGACTCGGGCGAGCATCACCTGCACGAGCTCCCGCGGGATCGACTCGTCGAGGACGATCCGCCCCGCGAAAGCGCCCTCGGTGTCGAGGACGAGCACGAGAGCCGCTTCTCCGGGCCGGAACTCGCGCGCGGCCCTCGCGCGGCCGAGGGCGGTGGCGGCGAGGCAGAAGCGCTCGCCAGCGAAGGCGCCGCGCACCGCGAAGGTCCCGTCTTCCTTCGCCGCGTGGCGGAAGCTCCACACGGGCATCCACCACGTTTCGTCGCCATCCTGGCGCGCCAGCTCGAGCCGCGCGCCCGCGATCGGCTCCCCGCCGGAGGCGACGACCCGGCCGGCGACGAAGAGGGGCGGAGCGGCGAGGACCACGGTGCCGAGATCGACGAGCCCGCTCGGGAGATCGCGGCCGAGGTCGACCTCGGCCTTCCCCGTCGGGTCGTTCTCCGGGCCGCGGAAGAGGAAGAGGCTGCGCGGGTCTCCCTCGATCCAGCCCCGCGCGAGGTCGACCCGGAACCGACCTTCGGCGTCGGTGTGGGTGGCCTCCCCGAACTGGCGAGAGCCGCCCACGAACGCCGCCTGCTCGTCGATCCGCCAGTGGAGCTCCTCCGCGGCGATCGGCGCCCCCTCCCCGTCGACGGCCCGCAGGAGGACGACGGGATGATCGACACCGATCCGCACGGTGAACGTCGCGGCCGCGCCGGCGCGGGCCGGGCCCGGGCCGAAGGTGCGCGCCTCGACGTCCGAACCATGGCGCCGGGCGACGATTTCGAGCTCGAGGCCCAGGCCGACCGGGGCGAACGTGGCGCGGCCGGCCTCGATCGGGCGCTCGACCTCCCGGCGCGTGCCAACCGCGAAGCGCGAGAGATCCCGCGGCTCGCCGGCGCGGACGATTCCCAGCGAGACGGTGCCCTCGCCCGCGAGCGGCTCCCCCTCCGCGTCGAGGACCCGCACCTCGACGGTTCCGCAGGAGGGAGCGACGAGCGTGACGATCTCGGTGGGGAGCGCGGGGGGATTGAGCGGGTGCTCGACGGGCGGATCGCAAGCGCCTTCGAGGGAGAGCGAGAAGGTCTCTCCCTCGAGCGCGCGCACCGTCTCCTGGGCGTGCGGGAAGATCGCGATTGCCTCCGCCCCGCGCGCCTCCGCCCGCCGCCAGGCGTGGGACCGGCCGTTCTCCTCATGGCGAATGGCTACCGCGGCGCCGGGGAGGGGGCTCCCCTCCTCGTCGACGACCCGCGCCCGCAAGGTCACGTCGGGCGCGAGGCGAACCGGGATCGGTCCCTCGGCGCCGGCGCCGATCCCCCGGAACCCCCAGAGCTCGCCGGCGGTGGCGACGAGCCATGTCATCGCCGCCGCGGGCGCCGGGATCCACAGGCGCCCCTCGCCGTCGGCGGTGCGCGGCAGCTCGGCGCGCGTGGCGAAGAGCGCATCCACGTCGCCGAGGAAGAACGCCCCCCCGCGCTCCTCGCCGCCGCTCTCGAGGATCCGCACCGCCGCTCCCGCCGCGGGGACGTCGCCGGGGCCCACGCAGCGGATCTCGAGGTCCGCCGGGCGGGCGCTCACCGCGAGCGGAACCTCGACGCGGCCCGGGCCCTCCGCGAGCGCGACGTCCTCCACCGCGTCCTGCGCATCTCGGTTTGCGCGGAGATCGACCGGCCGCTCGTCCGCCGCCGCCAGCCGGTCCGCCCCCGGGGGCCGAAGTACCTCGGGGCCGCTTTCCACGCCGAAATCCAACCCGGAGCCCCAGACTAGCCACCCGATGAGCCCGAGAAGGACGAGGATGCCTCCGCTGATCGCTCTCTCTCTGCTCATGTGAGCCTCCTGCGGCCGGGGGTCCGCCGACGGCCCATTCTAGCCCGCCGGCCCCGCTCAGCCCGCTGGCGAGGCCTGGTCCAGGATCCGCCGCGCCGCCGCCGCGGGATCCGCGGTCTCCGTCACGGCGCGGAAGACCTCGTCGAGGGGACCGCCGGTGCCGGCCCGGGTGCGGAGCTCGGGGAGCGTGCCGAGGGCGACGAGGCGGCCGCCGGAGAGGATCGCCATGCGGTCGCACACGCGCTCGACGACGTCGAGGAGATGGGAGGTGTAGAGGACCGCTCCGCCCCGCTCGGCCCAGGCGCGCAGGAGCTCCCGCACGACGAGGGTCGTCGGCGCGTCCAGACCCGTCAGGGGTTCGTCGAGGACGAGGAGGGAGGGGCGGGGCAGGAGGGCGCAGGCGAGGGCCACCTTCTGGCGCATTCCCCGGGAGAAGTCGCCCACCGGATCGCGGGCCCGCGGCGCGAGCTCCAGGGCGTCGAGGAGCCGGTCCGCCGCGGCGGCGAGCTCCGATCCCCCCCGGCCGTGGAGGCGCCCGACGAGGAGGAGGTGCTCGCGGGCGGAGAGGTTTGCGTAGAGCGGCGCCCCGTCCGGGACGTAGGCGAGGTGCCGCCGGGCGCCCAGGGGATCCTCCCCCACGTCCCGGCCCGCCACGAAGACCCGCCCGGCCGTGGGCGCGAGCAGGCCGACGAGGATCCGCAGGGCGGTCGTCTTGCCGGCGCCGTTCGGGCCCAGGAGACCCAGGACCTCCCCGGCGCGGACCTCGAGATCGAGGCCCTCCAGGGCCACGAGGCCCCCGAAGCGCCGGGAGACCCCCGCGAAGAGGGCAATCGCGCCGGCCCCGGTCAATGGGCGGCGCAGACCTCCACCGGGATGCCCGTCTTCTCGGTCACCAGCTCCGCGATCCGGCTCATCTGGGCTTTGGGAACCGGGCGCAGGCTCTTGCCCTGGGGCCGGGCGGGGGTTGAGATTTGGACCCTTGCCGGCCGGATCTCGTCCAGATGACGGATCCATGCGCGGACTTCATTCTCCTTCGAGTTGTCCACCGCCCCGCGGACGAAGCAGGCCCGCACGATGAGCCTCTCCACCTCCAGGCGGCCCATGTTCTCCACCATGGTCCGGAAGGCCTCCGGCTTCTCCCCGGTGAGGGCGCAGAAGGTCTTCTGGAACCCCGCTTCCAGACGCAGGACGGGGCGGTCGTAGCAGGAAAGGGCCCGGCGCACCTCGGCGCTCTCCAGGCTCGGCTGATCGGAGAGCAGGCAGAGCTGAGCCTTCGGGAACCACTTCCCGCGCAGTTCCCTCAAGTTCTCGCTGATTTCACGAAATTCGGGGTGCAAGGTGGGGTCTTTTTCCCCCGCCTCCACGACGATGGACCGGAGCTTCTCCCCTTCCTTGGCGAGGGCGATCAGCCGCCGGGCGGCCGAGGTGACCACCACCGCCTGGCTCGGGAAGCGATTCGCCCGGGGGGTGGGGACGGTGGGACGGATGAGGAGGGAACGCTCGAACCAGGGGTGGTCGAGCGGGCCCTCGACGATCTCTCGCACTTGCTCGACGATCATGGACACGCTACTCGGAGGTTCCCCCGGGGGCGGCGTTCGGCCACCCTGGGGATGGACGTTGCCCGACAGTGCCTGGGCGGGCTTCCCCTCTCTGCCGCGAGGGGAATGCCATGCTAGCAGAAACGGTGCGCCCGCACGAGGGGGGAGTTCCTCGTCCCCGCGGGCCGCCTCCGGGGTCGGGCCGCCCCCGGCGGGAGGAGCCCCGGCCGCCGCCGCTCCCGGCGCGGGACGGCGCCGGGAGCCCCGGGCGGCGAGGAGGAGGGCGAGAGCGGCCCCGGTGCGGAGGGGGTGCTCGCCCCCCGTCCGCGCCCAGCGGAGGGGGAGCGGCTCGGCGGGCCGGGCCGGCACGCAGGGGCCGAGGGCGGCGAGGAGGCCCATCCCCGCGCTCCAGACGAGGAGGGCCCGGCGGGGAATCGTCGACCGGTCCATCGGGTGATGGCGAAGATCGCGGAGGGGGCGATCCGGTTGCGCCCGCGGCGCGGAATCCGCCGGGTGCGGCGACTAGAAAGCTCACGTGAGGAGCTCATCTCCCGTCCGCGCCGGAGGGTCCCGCGATGCGGCGGGGAAGGTGGATTCCCCGTCCCGTCCCCGTAGGATATTCCGCCAACTCTGCGGCCGGCGGTCCGCGCCGGATCGGGCGGGCGGCGCGGCGAGCCGCCGCGATCCTCCGCCGGCGAGTCAGAGCCGGGATCCCGGGCCCCGCCCCCCGCGAACCGGACCTCCAACCGGACGCCGTCCATGTACTTCGACTACCTCACCGTGCTCGTCTTCGCCGCGGTGGGCCTCGTGTTCGTGTTCGCGAACATGATCCTCGCGTCGATCATCCGGCCGCGGCGCAAGACGAAGGTCGGGCTCGAGACCTACGAATGCGGAGAGAGCACGATCGGGTCCGCGTGGATCCAGTTCGACATCCGCTACTACACGGTCGCCCTCGTCTACGTCGTCTTCGCGGTCGAGATCGCCTTCCTCTTCCCCTGGGCGCTCGTCCTGCGGGACGCGGCCGAGGACACCGGGGCGGCGGCGGGGCGCGGAATCGGCGCCTTCGCCCTCGTGGAGGGAGTCCTCTTCATCGCCATCCTGTTCCTCGGCCTGGCCTACGTCTGGGTCAAGGGAGACCTGGACTGGGTGATCCACTGGGATCGTCGCGAGTATCGCCCGCCCGCCCCCCCGGTGAAGATCGAGATCCCGCCCCCTCGCGCGGCCGAGGCGCCGCCGGCGGCGAAGACCGGGGCCGAGGACGGCGCGGCCGCGTGACGTCATGGGATTCCTCGAGAATCAATTCGAAGAGAACGTCCTCACGACCAAGGTCGACTGGCTCCTGAACTGGTGTCGTCTGTCGAGCCTGTGGCCGATGACGTTCGGGCTGGCGTGCTGCGCCATCGAGATGATGGCGGTGGGCATGGCGCACCACGACATCGACCGCTTCGGCGCCGGCGCCTTCCGCGCCTCGCCGCGCCAGTCGGACCTGATGATCGTGGCGGGCACCGTCAACTTCAAGATGGCCGAGCGCATCAAGAAGCTCCACGAGCAGATGCCGAGCCCGAAGTACGTCATCGCCATGGGGGCCTGCGCCACCGGCGGCGGGCCGTACCACGACTGGGGCTACACGGTGGTCAAGGGCGTGGACCGCGTCGTCCCCGTCGACGTCTACATCGCCGGCTGCCCGCCGCGTCCGGAGGCGCTCCTCGAGGGATTGATGGCCCTCCAGCGCAAGATCCGGCGGACCCCGATCGTCCGCAAGCCCTCCACTCCGGCCTGACCCTCCCGCCATGGACTGCAAGGGAATCCAGGATCGACTGCTGGCGATCGGTGCGCCGGGGCTCATCGGCATCGACCTCCCGCGCGAACCCGATCCCAAGGACAAGAAGGACAAGGGACGGACGGGCGAGCCGTTCCTGCTCGTGGACGCGCAATCGCTGCCCGCCTTCCTGACGGCCTGCCGGGACGACCCCGAGCTCGACTTCGCGCTCCTCGTCGACCTGACCGCCGCCGATCCCGCCGCGACCGCCCCCGAGCTGTGGGTGCACGTGCAGCTCCTCTCGCACACGAAGCGCCACCGGCTCGCGGTGCGCTGCGCAGTCCCCAAGGCGACGCCCTCCATGCCCACCTCTGCCCGCGTCTACCGCTCCGCCCAGTGGCACGAGCGCGAGGCGATGGAGATGTTCGGGATCGAGTTCGTGGGCCATCCCGATCCGCGGCATGTCCTCCTGCCCGACGACTGGGTCGGACACCCGCTGCGCAAGGACTACGTCTATCCCGAGGAGTACCACGGCATCTCCTGCAAGTAGGGGAAGCGAACATGTCGATCCTCGATCTCCAGAAGCCGGTGTCGCGCATCGCCGAGGAGCGCCGGCTGCCGGGCGGAGAGCGCGAGCTCACCGTGGACGTCCGCACCCAGGACGTCGAGATCAACATGGGTCCCCAGCACCCCGCGACCCATGGGGTGATGAAGGTCCTCCTGCGCGCCGACGGCGAGGTCTGCACCGGCGCCCAGCCGCACCTCGGCTTCCTGCACCGCTGCGCGGAGAAGATCGGCGAGAAGCTCGAGTGGCTGCAATTCCTGCCGTACACCGACCGCTACGACTACCTCGCGGCGATGAACAACAACCACGGCTACTCGCTCGCCGTGGAGAAGGTGCTGGGGATCGAGGTTCCGCGCCGGGCCCAGATGCTGCGCACGATCTGCGTCGAGCTGAACCGGATCGGATCGCACTTGATCGCCTTCGGGACGTACGGGCTCGACCTCGGGGCGTTCACGCCGTTCCTGTACATGTTCCGCGAGCGGGAATGGATGATGGCGCTGTTCGAGAAGATCTGCGGCGCCCGACTCACGTACAGCTACCTGCGCATCGGCGGCGTGTACAACGACGCGCCTCCCGGCTGGCTCAGCGAGCTGGAACGGTTCTGCGACGTCTTCGACGCGAAGTGGGTCGAGTACCGCGACCTCCTGATGCTGAACAAGATCTTCGTCCAGCGGACCGCGAACGTGGGGATCGTCCCGCCCGCCATGGCCCTGGACTTCGGGTTGACCGGACCGCTCCTGCGGGGCAGCGGGGTGGACTTCGACCTCCGCCGCGACCTGCCCTACGAGCTGTACGGGGAGATCGCGCGCGACGGGGCCTTCACGGTGCCCTTCGGCACCGGCGAGAAGGGCACGGTGGGGGACTGCTGGGACCGCACCTACGTCCGGGTCATGGAGATGCGCGAGGCGGTCAAGATCGTCCGCTGGTGCCTCGACCACATCGCCCCCGGCCCGATCATCGCCGATCTCCCCAAGGTCTTGAAGATGCCGCCGGGCCAGGCCTACGTGGGGATCGAGAACCCCCGGGGCGAGCTCGGCCACTTCGTCATCAGCGACGGCGGCAGGGTGCCGGTCCGCGTGCGGGTGCGCGGGCCATCGTTCACCAACGTGGCCGTCCTCGAGGCGATCCTGCCCGGGTCCTTCATCGCCGACGTGATCGCGATCCTGGGCTCCATCGACGTCGTCATGGGTGAAACGGACCGCTAGCCGATGATCGCCTACCTCGCCCCTCTCCCGGCCGCCGCCGCGATCGCCGCCTCCGCCGATGGAGGCATGAACGCGGTCGCCGAGCTCCTGCCGCGCCTGCTGCCGGGCGATCCCCCCGTGTGGGCCGTCTTCGTACTCGCCGCGCTGGTCTCGGTCGCGATCGCGGTGGCCATCGTCGCCCTGGTGGCGCTCTTCGGCACCTGGCTCGAGCGGAAGGTCTCCGGCCACATCCAGTGCCGCTTCGGGCCGATGCGCGTCGGGTGGCACGGCTGGCTGCAGCCGGTCGCCGACGGGGTGAAGCTCCTCCTCAAGGAGGACTTGATCCCCACCGGTTCCGACCGCGTGCTGTTCGTGATCGCGCCGGCTCTCGTGCTCGGGTGCCTGTTCGCGGCGATGACCGCCTATCCGATCGCGCCGGGCTTCTTCTTCGCCGACATCGAGCTCGGGATCTTCTTCATCGTGGCCATGACCTCGGTGACGACGATCGGCGTGATCATGGCGGGATGGTCCTCGAACTCGAAATGGTCGCTCTATGGGGCCATGCGCGAGGCGGCCCAGGTCGTGGCCTACGAGGTCCCGCTGGGCATCGCCCTCCTCGTGCCGCTGATGGTGGCGGGGTCCTTCGACCTGATCGAGGTCAGCCAGCGCCAGGAGGGCCTCCTCGGGCTGGACTGGTTCATCTTCCGCAACCCGTTCATGCTCCCGGCCTTCGTGCTCTTCTTCACCGCCATCCTGGCGGAGACGAAACGAGCCCCCTTCGACCTGCCGGAGACCGAATCCGAGCTCGTCGCGGGCTTCATGACCGAGTACTCGGGACTGCGCTGGGCGTTCTTCTTCATGGAGGAGTACGCGGCGATGTTCCTGTACTGCATCGTCGGCGCCGTCTTCTTCTTCGGCGGCTTTGCGAGCCCCCTGACCTGGGCGGCGGCGGAGGTCTTCGGGACAGGCGGGATCGTCCACAATCTCGCCGCGGCGGGCACGCTGCTGCTGAAGGGATTCGCCGGCGTGTTC
This sequence comes from Planctomycetota bacterium, assembly GCA_040754415.1. Classification (GTDB taxonomy): domain Bacteria; phylum Planctomycetota; class UBA1135; order UBA1135; genus JBFMCU01. Next base: position 28,642 of record JBFMCU010000147.1, on the reverse strand, counting down.
CTGATGATGTGGGTGCGCTGGACCCTGCCCCGCGTGCGCATCGATCAGGTCATGACCATGGGATACAAGTACCTCACTCCCCTATCGCTCCTCTGCGTCCTCGGCGCGGGCGTCTGGGAGGTCGTGGTCGCCGATCTCTGGAGGGGATGAGGGAGCCCGCACCATGAAGGCGCTCGGGAGATACGTCAGCAACGTCGTCGACGCGGTCGTGACGACCGCCGTGGGGATGAGGATCACCGCCCGGTATCTGCTCCAGAAGCCGATCACCGTGCAGTACCCCGACGAGCGCCTTCCGGTGCCGGACCGCTTCCGGGGGGTCCACTACCTCGAGCAGGAGAAGTGCATCAATTGCCTCGCCTGCGCCCGGGCCTGCCCGGTCGCGTGCATCGAGATGGACGCGGTGCGCCACGGCAAGGAGCTCGAGTGGGTCAAGTTCACCATCGACTACCAGAAGTGCATGTTCTGCGAGCTGTGCGTGTACCCCTGCCCCAAGGACTGCATCCACATGGGGACGGAGTTCGCCATGGTCTCGGAGGACCGGCGCGACTTCGTCTATGACCTCCTCTCCTACCGCGGCATGGCCCGCGATGCCAAGGTCCGCATGGCGGAGGCCGAGAAGGCGAAGCAGGCCAAGGAGGCGGCCAAGAAGGCGAAGGCCGCCGCCGGCGACAAGGCGGCGGCGGCCGCCGGCGCGGCGAAACCCGAGAAGCCGCCGAAGCCGCCGCCCGCCGCGGGCGCCGGCGAGGAGGAGGCGTAGGCCATGACCGACCGATCCCTGCAGCGGATCCTCTACGGCGCCCTGTTCCTGCTCTCCGCCGTCGCCGCCGGGGCCGGCCTGCGCGCGGCCGGGGCCGCGGGGCTCGCCTTCGCGCTCTTCGCGGCGCTGACGATCGGCGGCTCCCTCATGTGCGTCTGGGAGCGCTCGGTGGTGAGGAGCGCCTTTTCCCTGCTCGCGACCTTCCTGGGCGTCGCCGGGCTCTTCCTCCTGCTCGAGGCGGACTTCCTCGCCATGGCCCAGATCCTGATCTACGTGGGCGGCGTCCTCGCCCTCCTGCTCTTCGGCGTGATGCTGACCCCGCCCGATCCCGCCGAGCGCCGCCTGCCCCGCCTCCTGGCCGGTCTCGTGCTGATCGGCGCGGCGGTCGCTTGGGTGGCCGGCGAGGTGGCGGGCGCCGCCCGGTGGGCGACGAGCAGCGTGCCCGGGGACGGCGCGGCGGAGGGCGGGTTCAGCGGCGCCGAGCGGATCGGCGTCGGCTTCCTCGCCCCGGCGGATGGATACCTCGTGGCGTTCGAGCTGGCGGCTGTCGTGCTGACCGTGGCGCTGGTGGCCGCGGTGTACATCGCCCGCCGCCGGCCGGAAGACCTCCAGGCCCGCGAGGAAGGAGAGGTGCGCTGATGGGACTGGGCGCCTACCTGGCCGTGTCGACGGCGCTCTTCGGCCTCGGGATCGTGGCCATCGTCGTCCGCCGCAACGTGCTCTACATCCTCATGGGGATCGAGATGATCCTCAACGCCGCCAACATCAACTTCGTGGCCTTCAACCGCTTCGGCGAGAACGGCCTCGAGGGATGGATGTTCGCGATCTTCACCATCATCCTCGCGGCCGCGGAGACCGCAGTGGCGCTCGCGATCGTGTTGAACGTCTTCCATCTGTTCGACTCGGTCAAGCCGAGCGAGGCGGACCTCCTGCGCGAGTAGCGGGCGGCGAGGAAAGCGAAGGAGATCGATCCGGTGCTGGGACTCCTCGAATTCGATCCGAATGTGGATTTCGGGCTGCTGTTGGCGGTTCCGCTGATCCCGCTCCTCGGGTACGCGGTCCAGATCGCCTTCCGGCAGCGGCTCGCGATCGGGCACTGGCTCCTGACGGGCGGGATGCTCGCCTCCGCGCTGATCACCGTGTACCTGGCGGCGAAGGCCATCGAGGCGCGGCTGGCCGGCGAGGAGTTCCTGTGGAGCTCCGTGGATCACGGCCAGTACTTCTCCTGGCTCTCCACGGCTGCCGCGCCGGGCGATGCGCACCGCGATTTCGTCGCCGGGATCCTCTACGACCCGATGGGCGCCGCCATGCTGGCGGCGGTGGGGGTCATCTCCTTCTGCATCCACCTGTTCTCGATCGGGTACATGAAGGGGGACCGCCGCTACCACATCTTCTTCGCCAACCTCAGCCTGTTCTCGTTCGCCATGCTGGGGCTGGTGCTCGCCGACAACCTCCTCTTCCTGTTCCTCTGCTGGGAGATCATGGGCCTGATGAGCTACCTGCTCATCGGCCACTTCTCCCACGACCCGAGCCGGCCTTTCTTCTTCCGCTGGGCGAAGTGGGCCTCGACGAAGGCGTTCCTCACCACGCGGATCGGGGACGTCTGCCTCCTGCTCGGGATCCTGATGTTCTACGATCACTTCCACACGCTGCGGTTCACCGCGCTGTGGGAGGCGGCTCGGAACGCGGTGGCCGCGAACGGCGGCGAGTTCCCGGCCTGGATGACGGCCGCCGGGCTCCTCGTCCTCGCCGGCACGATCGGCAAGTCGGCCCAGTTCCCGCTCCAGGTGTGGCTGCCGGATGCAATGGCGGGCCCGACGCCGGTCTCGGCCATGATCCACGCCGCGACGATGGTGGCGGCGGGCGTGTTCCTCCTCGGCCGCACCTTCCCGCTGCTTTCGCCGGATGCGCTGGCGGTGATCGCCGTCGTCGGGGCGTTCACGGCGCTCTTCGCGGCCACGATCGGGACCACCGCCTACGACCTGAAGGCGGTGCTCGCTTGGTCCACCATTTCCCAGCTCGGGTTCATGGTCGCGGCCGTGGGGCTGGGAGCGGTGACGGCGGGGATGTTCCACATGGTCACCCACGCCTTCTTCAAGGCCTGCCTCTTCCTCTCCGCCGGCTCGGTGATCCTCGGCTGCCACCACGTGCAGGACATGCGCGCGATGGGCGGGATCCGGCGGACCATGCCGATCACCGCGAGCTGCATGATCGTCTGCACGCTCGCCATCTCCGGCGTGCCCCTGTTCGCCGGCTTCTACTCCAAGGACATGATCATCAAGGCGGGCTTCCTCGGCACGGGGGCGGGGCTCGGCTGGGCGAGCTTCGCGCTGGTCGCCCTCGTGGCCGCCGCCCTCCTGACCGCCTTCTACATGTTCCGCCTCGTCTTCCTGACCTTCTTCGGCGAGTACCGGGGCAACCGGCCGGATCACCGGTTCGCGGCCGTCCTCGCGGCCGAGGGCTACGAGGGGCCGGATCCCCGCGAGCACGCGGGTCACGATGCGCACGGGGACCACGCGCCTGCGGGCCACGACTCCCCCGGCGCGCACGACTCCCCCGGCGGGCACCTGCCGAAGGAGTCGCCGTGGGTGATGACGGCCGCCCTGTGCATCCTCTCCTTCGGGGCGATCTTCGCCGGCCACTTCTGGCTCGCCGACCCGGGGCACGCGGAGAAGCCGTGGTTCGAGCGGATCGCCGGCCTCGAGGGGATGTATGGGCCGGAAGTCGCCGCGTGGCGCGAGACGCTCCTGCCCGTGAACCTCGCGGCCCACGGCGCGGCGGGTGCCGGCCACGAGGCGGCGGCCGTCGCGCACGATCCGGAGCATGCGGAGCACGTCGCGCATCTCCGCGCGATGGGCGCATCGCTCACGGTGGCGAGCCTCGGCATCGTCCTCGCCTGGCTCCTCTACCACTTCCGCCGCGAGATCCCGGCGCGGGTCGTCGCCGCCCTCGGTCCGGTGTACGTCCTCGTCCGCCGCCGCTACTACTTCGACGAGCTGTACGGCGCGACCGTCATCCGCGGCACGCGGAGGCTCGCCGTTCTGCTGCGGGCGATCGACGCGAGGCTCGTCGACGGCCTGGTCAACCTCGTGGGCCAGGTGAACAAGCTCGGCGGCTTCTTCGCGGCGTGGTTCGACCGCATGTTCATCGATGGCGCAGTGAATGCGGTGGCCTTCGTCTCCCAGGGCTTCGGCGCCGCCGTGCGCCTGATCCAGACCGGACGCATCCAGCAATACGCCACCTTCGCGATGGGCGGGGGACTCCTCGCCGCCGCCTGGCTGATCCTCGGCTGACTCTCCCATGCTGCACGATCACCTCCTCTCGTGGATCACCTTCCTCCCCCTGATCGGGATGGCCCTCATCCTCTTCGTCCCGAAGCGGGAGATCGCGGCTATCAAGCTGGTGAGCCTGGTGTGCACGGGGCTGCCCCTCGTCCTCGCCACGTGGCTCTATTTCGGCGTCTTCGACAAGACGCAGGCGGGCTTGCAGCTCACGGAGCGGGCGGACTGGATCCGCGCGATCGGCGCCCAGTACTTCGTCGCGGTGGACGGGCTCTCGCTCGCGCTGATCTTCCTGACGACGCTCCTGCTCTTCGTGGCGGTTCCGGCGAGCTTCAACATCACCAAGGCCCAGAAGAGCTACTACGCGCTGCTTCTCCTGCTGGAGGTCGGGATCCTGGGGGTGTTCGTGGCCCAGGACTACTTCCTCTTCTACGTGTTCTGGGAGATCATGCTGCTGCCGATGTACTTCCTCATCGGCATTTGGGGCGGGCCGAAGCGCGAGTACGCGGCGATCAAGTTCTTCCTCTACACGCTGGCCGGCTCGGTCTTGATGCTGGTGGCGATCATCTGCCTGCGGCTGGACTCCGGCACCTTCTCCATCCCCGGCCTCGCCGCTGCCGCCAAGAGCGGCACGCTGCTCGCCGCCGGCAGCCCGATGGCCGACGCGGTGATCCTCGGCATGCCGCCCAACACGTGGATCTTCTGGTTCCTGTTCGTGGGCTTCGCGATCAAGGTGCCGATCGTCCCCTTCCACACCTGGCTCCCCGACGCCCACGTGGAGGCGCCGACGCCGATCTCCGTCATCCTCGCCGGCATCCTGCTGAAGCTCGGCGGCTACGGCATGATCCGCGCCTGCTTCACGCTGGTGCCCGGCCAGGGCGAGCACGCCTACGCCATGAATCAGTTCGCCATCCCGCTGGCGATCATCGGGGTGGTCAGCATCGTCTACGGCGCCTTCGTGGCCCTCGGCCAGACCGATTTCAAGCGGATGGTCGCCTACAGCTCGGTCAGCCACATGGGCTACGTGCTGCTCGGTTTCGCCGCGCTCACCGTCCTCGGCATGGAGGGGGCGGCTCTACAGATGTTCAACCACGGGACGTCCTCGGCCGTCATGTTCCTCGTGGTGGGCGTGATCTACGACCGCGCCCACCATCGCGACCTGAACGGCTTCGGCGGGCTCTCCCAGGTGATGCCCAGATACTGGGCCCTGACGACCCTCGGCTTCTTCGCCGCCCTCGGACTGCCCGGCCTCGCCGGCTTCGTCTCCGAGGCGCTCACCCTGATCGGGGCCTACCAGGCCCAGAATCCGATCTTCAAGGTCTTCGTGGTGATCTCGCTCATCGGCATCGTGATCACCGCGGCCTTCCTGCTCTGGGCGATCCAGCGCGTGTTCCTCGGGAACCTGAACCCGAAGTACAAGGACTACACCGACATGAACGCCCGGGAGATCTTCTGCCAGGCGCCGCTGCTCTTCCTCTGCGTGATCCTGGGGATCTGTCCCTGGTTCCTGATCGACTGGATGAACCCGAGCATCCGGCTGCTCGTGAGCACCCTCACCGGCAACGCCTAGACGAGAGCGGATCCGTGGAGAGCTACCTCGAAGGAATGCGGCTCATCGCTCCCGAGCTCGTGCTCTGCGGCGTGACGCTCGTGGTGCTCGTGTGGGACATGGTGCGGCGGGGGCGCGACGCGAGGGAGCTCGGCGGGGTGACGCTCGCCGGGCTTGCCGCCACCGCCTGGCTGCTCCTCGGGCAGTGGAGCGCGCTCGGGGAGACGGGCGCCCACGCGGGCACCGTGCTGGGAATGGTCACCGTCGACCGCTTCGGCACCTTCTTCAAGCTCTTCACCGTCGGGGCGCTCGCCGTGGTCGCCTTCTTCGTGATGGTGGATCGCCGCGAGCGCCGGCGCGGGATCGGCGAGTACTACTTCCTGCTGCTCGGCGCCGCGATCGGCATCTTCTTCATGGTCAGCACGAACAATCTGCTCTTGCTGATGCTGGGCCTCGAGCTGCTCTCGCTCGCGAGCTACTCCCTCGCCGGCTTCCACAAGGGCGAGAAGCGTTCCGCGGAGGCGGCCCTGAAGTACGTCGTGTTCGGGGGGTTGTCGGCGGGGGTGATGCTGTACGGGATCAGCTTGCTCTTCGGGCTGACGGGGACGATCGACCTCGTCGAGATGGGTGGAGCGCGAAGCGGCCTCCTCGCCGCCCAGCTCCACGCGAGCCCGATCCCCGTGGCGGTGGCGATGGTGCTGATCCTCGCCGGCTTCGCCTACAAGGTTTCGGTGGTGCCGTTCCATTTCTGGACGCCGGACGTCTACGAGGGGGCGCCCACGCCGGTCACCACCTTCCTGGCCGTGGCGTCCAAGGCGGCGGGGTTCGCGGTGCTCCTGCGCTTCGTGGGAGCCCTGTTCCTGGTGGACGGCGTCGAGGCGACGATCCGAGCGTACGGCCTGGGGGAGGTCGGTGTGCTCCTCGCCGTGCTCTCCGCGGTCACCATGACGCTCGGCAACCTCGCGGCGATCCGCCAGGCGAGCCTGAAGCGCCTGCTCGCTTACTCCTCGATCGCCCACGCCGGCTACGTGCTCATGGGCCTGGCGGCGATGACGGCGGGCGGGTATTCGGCGGCGATCTTCTACCTCGCCGCCTACTACTTCATGAATCTCGGCGCCTTCGGCTTCCTGCTCTACTTCGAGGGCGTCACCGGCTCCGAGACGATCGATGCGCTCAAGGGGCAAGGCTGGAAGCATCCCCTGGTCTCCTGGACCATGGTGATCTTCCTCATCAGTCTGACCGGTCTGCCGCCGACGGTGGGCTTCTTCGGCAAGTTCCTGCTCTTCCGCGAAGCGCTCGACGCGAATCTCGGCTGGCTCGTCGTCGTCGCGGCGCTGAACAGCGTCGTCTCGCTCTTCTACTACTTCCGGGTGGCCAAGGCGCTGTTCCTCGCCACGACCGACGGAGAGGCGAAGAACCGCCAGCCGGTCCTCGGCGGCGTGCTCGCGGCGCTGGGCGCCTGCACGGTGCTCTTCTTCCTCTTCAATGGCGCGCTGCAGGACTGGTCGGAGCAGGCACCGGCGAGCCTCGGCATCTCCCCGCCGCCCGGCGAATAGCCCGGCGGCCCTCCGTCAGCTCTCGTCGGGATCGTAGCCGAGCTCGGCGGAGAGGCGCCGCTCGGCCTCCGCGACGTCGAGGCCGATGCGCGCCGCGTAGTCCTTCACCTGGTCGGCGCCGATGCGCCCGATGCCGAAGTACTTGGCCGCGGGGTGGGAGAGGAAGAGCCCGGAGACGCTCGCCGCGGGCACCATGGCGAAGTTCTCCGTCAGCTCGATGCCGACCGCGGGGGCGTCGAGCAGATCGAAAAGGAGGCGCTTCGGCGTGTGGTCGGGACAGGCGGGGTAGCCGAAGGCGGGGCGGATGCCACGGTACTCCTCGGCGATCATCTCCTCGCGGGTGAGGAGCTCGTCGGGGGCGTAGCCCCACTCCCGGCGCGCGCGCGCGTGCAGGTACTCGGCGAAAGCCTCGGCAAGGCGGTCGGCGAGCGCCTGCACCATGATCGCGTTGTAGTCGTCGAGCCGATCCCGATACTGGCGCGCGAGCTCCGCCGCACCGATGCCGGTCGTGACGGCGTAGGCGCCGATCCAGTCCGGGAGCTCGCTGTCGAGCGGGGCGACGAAGTCGGCGAGCGAGTGGTTCGGCTGACCGACGGCATGTCGCTGCTGCTGGCGCAGCATGGGGAAGCGCGTGAGCTCGCGCGTCCGCTCCTCGTCGGCGAAGAGCACGATGTCGTCGCCCTCGGAGTTGGCGGGGTAGAAGCCGTAGACCCCGCGGGCGGCGAGGAGGCGCTCGTCGATGATCTTCTGCAGCATCTTCAGCCCGTTGGCGAAGAGGTCGCGCGCGGCCTCGCCGTAGCGCGGGTGCCCCAGGATCTGGGGGAACTTGCCCTTCAGCTCCCAGGTGGAGAAGAAGAAGGTCCAGTCGATGAAGTTGGAGATCTCGCGGATCGGGGCGTCTTCCACCGTGCGGCGGCCGACGACGCGGGGACGCACCACGTCCTCTTCCCGCCAGACGATCGCCGGACGGTTCGCCCGCGCTTCGGCGAGCGTCGCCAGCGGCTTGCCGAGCTTGCTGAGGTAGAACCGGCGCTGCCGCTCCTGCTCGGCGGCGTTCTCGGCCGCGAACGTCGCGCGCCGGTCCGCGTCGAGGAGGGTGGACACGACTCCCACCGCCCGGGAGGCGTCCTTCACGTGCACGGTGACCTGTGGCAGGTGGGGCGCGATCTTCACCGCCGTGTGCTGGCGGCTCGTCGTGGCGCCGCCGATCAAGAGGGGCAGATCGACCCCTTGCCGCGCCATCTCCTTGGCGACGCTCACCATCTCGTCCAGGGATGGCGTGATGAGGCCGGAGAGGCCGATCAGGTCCGCCTTCGTCTCGATCGCCGTGCGGATGATCTTCTCGGCCGGCACCATGACGCCGAGATCGACGACGTCGTAGTTGTTGCAGCCCAGGACCACGCCCACGATGTTTTTCCCGATGTCGTGCACGTCGCCCTTCACCGTGGCCATGACGATGCGCCCCTGGCCGCGGTCGCCGCGGGCGGGCGTCTTCTCGGCCTCCAGATAGGGCTCGAGGTGGGCTACCGCCTTCTTCATGACGCGGGCGCTCTTGACGACCTGCGGCAGGAACATCTTCCCGGCGCCGAAGAGGTCGCCGACCACCTGCATGCCGGCCATGAGAGGGCCCTCGATCACCGCAAGCGGGCGACCGTACGCGCGGCGCGCCTCCTCCGTGTCTTCCACGACGAAGTCGGTCACGCCGTGCACGAGGGCGTGGGCGAGGCGCTCCTCGACGGTGCCCTGGCGCCAGGCGAGATCCTCCTCCCGCGCCGTCGCCTGGCCCTGGACCGAGGCCGCCAGCTTCACCAAGCGCTCGGTGGCGTCGGGCCGGCGGCAGAACAGGACGTCCTCCACGTGCTCGAGGAGGTCGCGCGGGATGTCCTCGTACACGACGAGCTGCCCCGCGTTCACGATGCCCATGTCCATACCCGCCCGGATGGCGTGGAAGAGGAAGGCGGAGTGCATCGCCTCCCGCACGCGATCGTTGCCGCGGAACGCGAAGGAGAGGTTCGAGACGCCTCCGCTCACGTGCACGCCGGGGCAGCGCTCCTTGATGATCCGCGTGGCCTCGATGAAGTCGACCGCGTAGCGATCGTGCTCCTCGATGCCGGTGGCGATGGCGAGGATGTTGGGGTCGAAGATGATGTCCTCGGGCGGGAAACCGGCCTCTTCCACCAGCAGGCGGTAGGCGCGCTCGCAGATCGCCACCCGGCGCGCGACGGAGGTGGCCTGGCCCTCCGCGTCGAAAGCCATGACGACGACGCCCGCTCCGAACCGCCGGATGACGCGGGCCTTGCGCAGGAAGTCCTCCTCGCCCTCCTTGAGGGAGATCGAGTTGACGATGCCCTTGCCCTGCAGGCACTCCAGCCCGGCGGCGATGACCTCCCAGTTGGAGCTGTCGATCATGATGGGGAGGCGGGCGATCTCGGGCTCGGACGCGATCAGGTTCAGGAACCGCCGCATGCACGCGACCGAGTCGAGCAGCCCCTCGTCCATGTTGACGTCGAGGATGTTCGCCCCGCCCCGCACTTGCTGGAGGGCGATCTCGAGGGCGGTCTCGAAGTCGCCGTCCTTGATCAGGCGGCGGAAGCGGGACGATCCCGCCACGTTCGTGCGCTCGCCGATCATCAGGAAGTTCGCCTCGGGGTGGATGACGAGCGGCTCGAGCCCGCTGAAGCGCGTCGCGCGAGAGCCGCGCACCGGAAGCGGACGCGGCCGCACGCCGGTCACCGCCTCCCGGATGGCGCGGACGTGGGCGGGCGTCGTGCCGCAGCAGCCGCCGACCAGATTGACCAGCCCGCTCTCTGCGAACTCGCGCAGGAGCCGGCCGGTCGTCGCTGGCTCCTGGTCGTACTCGGCGAAGGCGTCCGGCAGGCCCGCGTTCGGATGACTCGAGACGTACGTGCTCGAGATCGCGGCCAGCTCGGCCACGTAGGGGCGCATGTCGGCCGCCCCCAGCGAGCAGTTGACGCCGACCGCCAGGGGCGAGGCGTGCTCGACGGAGGTCCAGAAGGCCTCCACCGTCTGCCCCGACAACGTGCGCCCGCTCGCGTCGGTGATCGCCACCGAGATCATGAACGGCAGCCGCACGCCGAGCCGCTCCGCGACCTCGTCGATCGCCACGAGCGCGGCCTTGGCGTTCAGGGTGTCGAAGATCGTCTCGATGAGGAGGATGTCGACCCCGCCCTCGATCAGCCCGCGCACCTCCTCGGCGTAGGCCTCCTTCAGCGCCTGGAAGGAGATCGCCCGGAAGGCCGGGTCGTTCACGTCCGGGGACAGAGAGAGGGTCTTGCTCGTCGGTCCGATGGAGCCGGCGACGAAACGCGGCTGCTCCGGGGTCCGGGCCGTCCACCGGAAGGCCGCCCGCCGCGCGATCCGCGCCCCTTCGAGGGCCATCTCGTAGGCCGAGCCTGCCAGACCGTACTCCGCCTGGGAGACCGCCGTGGCTCCGAAGGTGTTCGTCTTCAGGATGTCGCAGCCCGCCTCGAGGTAGGCCTCGTGGATCGCCTCGACCTCCGCCGGCGCGGTGAGGTTCAGGACCTCGTGATCCCCCCGGAGGGGCGCGGGGTGGCCGGCGAAGCGCGTCCCGCGGTGGACCTCCTCCGAGAGCTTCCGCGCCTGGATCATCGTCCCCATCGCCCCGTCGAGGACGAGGATCCGCTCGGCGAGCAGGACCTCGAGCCATTCCCGGGGGCTCCGGCCGTCCCGCGGCCCCCGGCGGGCCGGGAGGGTCTGGGGGGCGGGGGGGGAGGGGCGGGAGGGGGAGGGAGCGGCGGATGGCGGGGGTTTCTGCATGGGGGCGGTCCGGAGCGGGGCTCCGGGGATCCATCAACCTATACGAATACCCCGATATGTCACCGTGCAGCGGCCGAAAACCGGCCCGAGGCCCCCGTCTGGCCCTCCCGGGTCGCCAGGCGCTCGATCAGGGCGTCCAGGGGAGCGAGGGTGACCTCCCAGTCGTAGCGCTCGGCGACGAAGCGCCGGGCGCGCTCGCCGAGGCGCCGCGCCTCCCCCCGGTCGGCGAGGAGACGAGCGATCGCCTCCGCCTGGGCGCCCGGCTCGTCCGCCACGAGGTAGTGCTCGCCCGGCCTCCCCTCGACGCCCTGGGTCGCCGCGCCGGTGCCCACCACGGGGAGCCCCATCGCCATCGCCTCGAGCACCTTGTTCTGGATGCCGCGCGCGATGCGCAGGGGGGCGACGGACACCGCGGCGCGGCGCAGCCAGTCGCGCGGATCGTCGACGTAGCCGGTTACCACCACGCCGGGCCGGCGCGCGAGCCTCCGCACGGCGGGCACCGGATGGGCGCCGACGATCGACAGCCGGGCCTCGGGCACGCGGTCCTGGACCTTCGGCAGGATCTCCTCCACGAACCAGACGCACCCCTCCACGTTCGGGTAGTAGTCCATCACCCCGACGAACACGAGGTGCCCCGGCTCGGCCGCGTCGGGAGCCGGACGGAAGTGCTCGAGGTCCACGCCGTTGCGCAGGACGATCGAGGAGGGCCCGGGGATCCGCGCGCGGAAGATCTCCGCCTCGAGCGGCGTGCAGAAGATGTTCTCATCGAAGCTCCGCGCGAGCCGCGTCTCGTAGGCGAGGAGCGTCGCGTGCTCGCGGGCGTAGATCCAGCGCCGGGGCGGGCGCGTGCGCGCCGCGTACTGGCGCCACTTATCCGAGTCGAGCTCGGCGAAGTGCATGACGCGAGCGAGCTCGGGGTGGGGGAGCAGGAAGGCCCCCATGGACGAGGAGTACGCGTAGCCGAGATCGCTCTCCGCCGCGAGGTGGCCCACGGCCGCCTGCAGGGCCCGCGAGCCGAAGACGCCGAGGGTGAGCGGCGCCCGCGTGAGGAGCAGGGGCAGGGAGCGGAGGCGGTCCCAGCGCGGATGGGTGCGAAAGACGTACGTGGGAAAGCCCCGCTCCGTCAAGTACCGGGCGGCGGCGAGATCGGCCGCGTCGTGGGCGAAGGCGACGATCCGCACCCGGTGCCGGCGCCCCAGGCGCTCGACCAGCCGCCACGTGGTGATCTTGTCCCCGCGGTTGGGGGGGTAGGGGACGCGCTGGGAGAGGAAGAGGACGTTCACGGCGGCGCGCGGAGGGCGCGAGCCGCCGGATCATAGGGGAGGGGTCCCAGCGGGGCCAACGGCGCCGCCGGCGCCCCGGGCTTGCCCGGCGGCACAAGATTCCCTTCCATGAATAACGCCCGGGCGGCGACGCAAGGCCCTCGGATCCCCCCGTCCCCTGCCCACGTCGCGAGACCGTCTCGCGAGGTCATCTTGCCATGAGCGATTACGAGCCCCGAGGAAGCACACACGACTACGGCCGCCGCCCCGAAGGGCACGAGGAGGATGCCCCCTCGCCCGGCCCGGCGCCCGCCGGCGGTCCGGGGGGCGAGCCTCCGGGAGGGTCCTCCGGCAACCCCGCCTATTCGACGGGCGAGGCCGGGACGGCGTTCTCCGCCGCGAGCCAGGAGGAGCGGACCCTCGCGATGTTCGCCCACCTGGGGGGCGTGATCGCGTGGATGACGACGGCGGGTTTCCTGGCCTGGGCCGTGCCGCTCGTGATCTGGCTCCTGAAACGGGAGCAGAGCCCCCTCGTCGACGACCAGGGGAAGGAGGCTCTGAACTTCCAGATCACCGGGCTCTTCGCGACGGTGATCCTGGTGGTCCTGGGGCTCTTCACCGCTCTCACCCTGGGGCTCGGCCTCTGCCTCCTGATCCCCTTCGCCCTCGGCTGGTTCCTCTACGCCCTCGTCTTCGCCATCATCGCCGGGATCAAGGCCTACGACGGCGAGCGCTACCGCTACCCCTTCTGCATCCGGCTGATTTCCTAGCCGCCTGCGCGCGGGGCGGCCACGGGATCTCCATCTCCTCTTTCGGGGGCGGCGCCGCGTTTGCCGCCGGCAACGGCGGGCGCCTAGAATCGAGCCTCGCGCGCATCCCTCCGCCCCGGCCGGGGCCGAGATCGCGCGCCAGGAGGAGCCATGAGCCGCTCGCCCGATTCGAAACCCCCTCGCGGCGCGGGGGTCACGCGCCGGACCTTCCTCGTCGGAGCGGGCGTCGCCGCCGGCGGGGCCCTCGGCGCCGCGCCGGCGACGGGGCTGGCGTCCACCCGCGCGAAGCAGGCGGCGGAGGACGACCTCCTGCGCCTGGACGGGCCGTTCGTCGTTTCGTTCCGGCTGAACGGGAAGGAGGTGCGCCTGCCGGCCGAGCCGCGCACCACGCTGCTCTCCCTCCTGCGCCACGCCGCCGACCCGCCGCTCACCGGCACGAAGGAGGGCTGCGATCGCGGGAGCTGCGGCGCCTGCACGGTACTGCTCGACGGCCAACCGGTGTACGCGTGCCTGACGCTCGCCGGCAACCTCTTCGGCTGCGAGGTCACGACCGTCGAGGGCCTCGGCACGCCGGAGGAGCTCTCCACCGTGCAAGAAGCATTCTGGAAGCACGACGCTCTGATGTGCGGTTTCTGCACGCCGGGCTTCGTCGTCGCGGTCACCGCCTGCCTGAACGAGAACCCGGCGGCCGGCGCGGAAGAGATCCGCTCCGCCTGCGCGGGGAACATCTGCCGGTGCGGGACCTATCCGCAGATCGTCGCCGCCGCCCTGGCGGCCGGCGCCCGGATGCAGGAGGGACGCCGATGAGCGAACGAGCGAGCGAACGAGCCCGGGGCGCCGAGGCGCTCACCTGGGGCGATCCCGCCGCGCGCACCTTCGCCGGCCAGGACTCGCCGCGCGTCGACGGTCCGCTCAAGGTGACGGGCCGCGCGCGCTACACCCACGACGTCCGCCTGCCGGGGATGCTCTACGGGGCGATCCTCCCCTGCCCCTACCCCAAGGCGCGTCCGGCGCTCGACCTCGCGCCGGCGCGAGCGCTTGCGGGAGTCGTCGCGGCGATCGAGCTCGACGAGTCGCGCGACGGCGGCTGGACGACGTACCTCGGCCAGCCGATCGCCGCCGTGGCCGCGAAGACGCCGGAGCTCGCCGCCGACGCCATCCGCGCCATCGGCGTGGAATACGAGCTCGGCGACTGGTGCGCCGATCGCGCCCAGGCCCTCGCCGAGGGGGCGGAGCCGGTCTCCTCGTCGGGCAACGCGTTCGTCGAGGATGCGCAGGGCGACCGCGCCGCGGTCGAAGCGGCCCTCGCCGCGTGCGACGCCGTCGTGGAGGCGACCTACACGATGCCGGTGCAGGTCCATGCCTGCATGGAGACGCACGGGGCGGTGGTCGACTACCGCGGCGGCGACGAGGCGATCGTCTACGCCTCCACCCAGGGCACGAACTCCGTGCCCGGTCCGGCGGCCCGGGCCCTCGGCCTCGCGGCGGGCAAGGTCACCGCCATCGTCGAGCACATGGGCGGGGGATTCGGCTCCAAGCTGCGCTTCGGCGTGGCGGGCCTCGCCGCGTGCCGGCTGGCGAGAGAAGCGGGAGCGCCGGTGCACCTCATGCTCGATCGCTCCGACGAGTTCCTCTGCACCGGCAACCGCAGCGGCAGCCACCAGGTCCTGAAGGGCGGCGCCACCGCCGACGGGAAGCTCCAGGCGCTCCTCTCGACCGTCCAGAACCTCGGCGGCATCGGGCGCGGATCCCACCCCGGTCACCCCTTCATCTACGAGCCCGCGGTCTCCTTCCACCAGCCGGGGTACGTGCTCACCCACACGGACGCCGCGGTGCCCATGCGCGCACCGGGTCACCCCCAGGCCTCGTTCGCCATCGAGTCGATGATGGACGAGCTCGCCAACGCCCTGCGCCTCGATCCCCTCGAGTTTCGCAAGCAGAACGTGTCGAGCGAGGTCTACCGCCGCCAGCTCGACCGCGCCGCCCGCGAGATCGGGTGGGCCGAGCACCCCAATCGCCGGGGGCCTCCGGCGCCCTCCGTCCGGCCGGAGAAGGCGGTGGGGATCGGCTTCGGCCTCGCCCGCTGGGGCGGAGGCGGGCGCCCCGGGGCGCGGGTGACGGTGCGGATCGCGAGCGACGGCAGCGTGACGGCGAGCGCCGGCTCGCAGGACCTCGGCACCGGCACGCGCACGTACCTCGCCGGCATCGTCGCCGAGGAGCTCGGCCTGCCGCTGGCGGCGGTCGAGGCCCGGCTCGGCGACTCGCGCTACGGGCCGGCGGGAGCCTCCGGCGGGAGCACGACGACCCCGAGCCTCGCGCCGGCGGTGAAGGACGCGGCCCGGCGCGCGCGCGACGCGTTCTTCGCCCATCTGGCGCCGATCCTCGGCACGAGAGCCGAGCGCCTGCGGGCGCGGGACGGCGCGATCCTCGCCGCCGAGGACGGCGCGAAGCGCTTGGGCTGGCGCGAGGCCTGCGCGACCCTCGCCGCGGGCGAGATCGCCGTCACCGGCGAGTTCCAGGCCGAGCTCGCCGACTCCGGCACCCACGGCGCCCAGGCGGCCAAGGTCGAAGTGGACACGCTGACCGGCGAGGTGCGGGTCCTGAAGATGGTGGCCGTGCAGGACTGCGGGCTGGCGGTGAACACGCTGGCGGCGCGGAGCCAGATCCAGGGCGGCATGATCGGCGCCCTGAGCTATGGTCTCCTCGAGGAGCGCGTGATCGATCCCTGGCTCGGCTTGGCGATGAACGCGAGCTTCGTCGACTACAAGGTCGCGGGCATCAAGGACGTGGCGGAGCTCGTCGCCATCCTCGACGACGATCCCCGCGAACGGGTGATCGGCATCGGCGAGCCCCCCGCGATCCCCGGCCACGCGGCGATCGCCAACGCGATCTTCAACGCTTGCGGGGCCCGGGTGCGCGACCTGCCCCTGACCCCCGACAAGGTGCTCACCGCGCTCGCCGCCCTCGGCTAGGAGCCCGCCATGAAGCAGTTCCGCATGTCCTACCCGACGAGCGTCGAGCAGACCCTGCGCGTGCTCGCCGCCACGCCGCCGGCGGGGGACGTCCGCGTCATCGCCGGGGGGCAGGATCTCCTAGGCGAGATGAAGGACCACCTCGCCGAACCCGATCACCTCGTCAACCTGGCCCGGGTCGAGGCGTTGCGCGGCCTGCGCTGGGCGGCGAGCGGGGAGCTGGAGATCGGCGCCATGACCACCCTCGCGGCGATCGCCGGCGACGCCGGGGTGCGGGCGAGCTTGCCCCTGCTCGCCGAAGCGGTGGAGTCCGTCGCCACGCCCCAGATCCGCCAGCAGGGCACGATCGGCGGCAACCTCTGCCAGCGGCCGCGCTGCTGGTACTACCGCCACGAGAAAGCGCCGTGTTTCAAGAAGGGGGGCTCCGAGTGTTTCGCCTTCACGGGGATGAGCAAGTACAACGCCATCCTCGGCGGCGGACCCTCGTACATCGTCCACCCCTCCGACGTGGCGCCGGCCCTCGTGGCCTCCGATGCCACGCTCACGCTGCGCGGGCCGGGCGACGGGGCCGCCGCCGTGCGCACCCTCCCCGTGCAGGAGTTCTTCACGCTGCCCTTCGAGGCCGACGTCACGAAGGAGAACGTCCTGCGCCCCGGGGAGATCGTGACCGCCATCGGCGTTCCGGACCGCCGCGGGTGGCGCGGCACGTACCTCGAGGTCCGCGAGCGTCAGAGCTTCGACTTCGCCCTCGCCGCGGTGGCGCTCGCGCTGCGGATGGAAGGCGAGCGGATCGCCGCGGCGCGGCTCGTGCTCGGGGGTGTCGCGCCCGTGCCCTGGCGATGCGCCGCGGCGGAGGCGCTGCTCGCCGGTCGCCGCGTCGACGACGAGACGTGCCGGCTCGCCGGCGAGGAGGCCCTGCGCGGGGCCGCCCCGTTGGACCACAACGCGTACAAGGTCCCGATGACCAAGGGGCTGATCACCAAGGCTCTGCGCCAGCTCGCGCGCCTGGAGTGAGCCTCCGGACCCCCCGCCGACCGCAAGGAAGCGCCATGGCCGAACCGCCCCGCCTCGAGATCAGCCCGTTCTGCGCCTGGCTCCGCTCCAAGCGCTACTACTTCCTCGATCGCCCGCCCCGCGACGAGTCCGAGGTGCTGGATGGCAGCCAGAGCTGCTGGTGCGAGCTCACCCAGGAGGCGGTGGGCCGCGACGGGAAGATCGTCGATCCGCGCGACTGCCGGGACGGGCGGAGCTGCTTCCAGCCCTACGGGACGAGGTGAGCGGCCGCGGCGAGGGCGAGAGTCCTACTCGCCCTGGCGGGTCGCCGCCGCGAATTCCCGGCCGGCGACCGCGAGCTCGATCGAGTAGAGCGACATGCGGGCGGTGATGTAGAGCGTCTTTCCCGCCGGGCCGCCGAAGCAGAGGTTGCTCGGCTGCTCGGGGACCGGGATCCGGCCCAGGAGCTTCCCCGCGGCATCGAACACGTGCACGCCGTCCCCGGCGCTCGAATACAGGCGGCCCGCCTCGTCGCAGCGGATGCCGTCGGGGACCCCGGCATCGATCCGGGCGAAGACGTCGCCCCCCGAGAGCGTCCCGTCCTTGGCGATGTCGAACGCGCGGATGCAGCGGGGGGCGCCCGAATCGGCCACGTAGAGCCGTTTCTCGTCGGGCGAGAGCTCCACTCCGTTCGGGCGGTCGAAATCGCGGACCACGACCGCGAGCTCCCCGGTGGCGGGCCGGAAGCGGAAGACGAAGTTGCCCTCGAGCTCTCGCTCGCGCTCCCCGAGCCCGTAGGGAGGATCGGTGAACCAGATCGTGCCGTCCTTGCCGATCACGAGGTCGTTCGGCGAGTGGAAGCGGTGGCCTTCCCAGCCTTCCACCAGGACCTCCACCTTCCCTTCCCGATCGGTGCGCGTCAGCCGGCGCGTCTCGTGCTCGCACGTCACGAGCCGCCCCTCCGCGTCGAGACGGTTGCCGTTCGCGCGATGGCTGGGCCGGCGGAAGCTCGTGAGCTCCTTCCCGTCCCACTTCTTCATCTCGTCGCCGGCGACATCGCTGAAGACGAGATAGCCGCCGTCGCGGATCCACACGGGCCCCTCGGTGAAGCGCAATCCGCCGGCGAGCTTCGCCACCTTCGCCCTCGGGGCGAGGATTCCGGCCAGGGGGTCGGCCGGCGGCGCGGGCTCTCCTTGCCCGGGCGCCGAGCGGATCGCGGGCGAGAGGGCGAGGGTGGCGAGCAGGGCGGAGCCGGCGAGCGGGCGAGTGGAACGGCGCATGGGGAACCTCCGCCGCCCAGGATAGCGAAACCCGCCTTCCGGCAGCGTCTGGACGGCGGAAGCGGCCGGAGATGGTAAGGGGAGGATCACGGTTTCTCCCCTCCTCCATCTCAGGCCGTCTCGGCGAGGGCCCGGGAGCGGGGCGGGAACTCGTCCACCGCGACGACCTTCGCGCGGGCGGCGTCGGCGGCCGCCACGAGGGCCCGCTCGGCGGCGTCGATGATCCCGGCGGCGAGCGCGCGGTCGGCGAGCGTCTCCTTCGGGAGCCGGGCGAGGCGCTTCTCGCGGGCGGCCTGGGCGAGCTTCTGGTGCACGGGCTGGGCGGCGACGGCGCGGGCGAGCGCCTCCTCGAGCCAGCCGAGGCCGGGCTCGCTGGCCGGAGGGACGTAGATCCCTTCGCTCAGGTGGAGACGGGGTTCGCCGCCGTCGAGCAGCCCGCGGGCGACCTCGCCCGCCAGCCGATCGGCGGGCGGAGCGGTGCGCGCGCCGAGCGGGAAGGCGAGCACGGCGAGCATCTGCGCCACCCACCGGTGAGGGAAGTTCCGGAGCACGCCCCGCAGCGCCTCCTCTCCCGCGTGCGTCGCATGGTCGACCACCCACCGCACGTACGAGAGATCGCGGGCCGGCGAGCCCTCGTCGTGGAAGCGCTTCAGGGCCGCCGACGCGATGTACAGCCAGGCATGGACGTCGGCGAACCGGCCGGTGAGCGCCTCGCGCTGCTTCAGGGACGAGCCCAGCGTACCCATCGCGAAGTCGGCGACGAGGGCGTAGGTTGCGCTGAGGCGGGTGAGCCGGCCGTAGAGCCGGCCGGCCGGTCCGGGGACGGGCGCGCGCGCGAGGGCGCCGTTCGTCAGCCCGAGGACGAGGGAGCGCACCATGTTCTGCGCGACGAACCCCACGTGTCCGAAGAAGGCGCGGTCGAAAAGGGCGAGATCGTCCGTGGCAGCGCCCTTCAGCTCGTCCTGGACGAAGGGATGGCAGCGGAGCGATCCCTGACCGAACACGATCATCGAGCGGGTGAGGATGTTCGCTCCCTCCACCGTCACCGCGATGGGGAGCGCGAGGTAGGCGCCGCCGAGCACGTTGCGCGGGCCGAGGCTGATCCCCGCGCCGCCGAGCACGTCCATGGCGTCGTTCACCACGATGCGCATGGCCTCGGTCAGGTAGCGCTTCGTCATGGCGGTCGCCACCGACGGCCGCTCGCCCGCGTCCACCGCGCCGACCGTCAGGCGTCGCGTCGCGTCCATCGCGTAGGTCAGGCCGCCGATGCGGGCGAGGGGCTCGACGATCCCCTCGAAGCGGCCGATCGACACACCGAACTGCTGGCGGACGGTGGCGTGGGCCCCGGCGGCGCGCAGGGCGAGCTTGGCGCCGCCAACCGCCATGGAAGGCAGGGAGACGCCGCGGCCGGCGGCGAGCGTCTGCATGAGCATGCGCCAGCCCTGTCCGGCCTGCGCGCGGCCGCCGATGATGAAGTCGAGCGGCACGAACACGTCGGTGCCTCGCGTCGGGCCGTTGAGGAACGCCACGCCGAGGGGATCGTGCCGCGCGCCCTGCTCGACACCGGGGAGATTCGTCGGCACGAGGGCGCACGTGATGCCGAGCTCATCGGCGGCGCCGAGGAGGTGGTCGGGATCGCGCATCTTGAAGGCGAGCGCGAGCACGGTCGCGACCGGCGCCAGCGTGATGTAGCGCTTGTCCCAGTTCAGGCGCAGACCGAGCACGCGCTGGCCGCGGAAGACGCCCTCGCACACGACACCCGTGCTCTGCATCGAACCGGCGTCGCTGCCGGCGCCAGGCTCGGTGAGCGCGAAGGCCGGGATCTCCGCTCCGCTCGCCAGGCGCGGCAGATACTCCTCCCTCTGGGCCTGCGTCCCGTGGTGCAGGATGAGCTCGGCGGGGCCCAGCGCATTGGGCAGCATCACGGTGACCGCCAGCGCAACGGAGCGGCTGGCGAGCTTCTGCACGACGGCCGAATGGGCGGCGGCCGAGAAGCCGAGCCCGCCGTGCTCCACCGGGACGATCAAGCCGAAGAACCCCTCGCGCGCCAGGTACTCCCAGACCGCGGGCGGGAGGTCGCCCTCCCGGCTCACCTCCCGATCGGTGAGCATCCCAGAGACCGTCTCGCAGGGGCCGGCGAGGAAGGCTTCTTCCCGGGCCGTGAGCTCCCGGGGCCGGAAGGCGAGGAGGCGGCGCCAGCGCGGGCGGCCGGTGGCGAGCTCGCCCTCCCAGCCGACGGTCCCCGCCTCGACGGCGATGCGCTCCGTCTCGCCGAGCTGCGGCAGGAAGGGCCGGATCCGCGGCAAGAGATGGCGCGTGAGCACGATCCGCCGCAGGGGGGGGAAGCCTCCCACCGCGGCGGCGGCGAAGGACAGGAGGGTGGCGGGTACGAGGAGCCAGGGGGGGGGCGCGGCGATCCAGCCCCAGCCGGCGAGGAGGAAGGCGCCGGGGAGGATCCAGGCCAGGGCGCCCCGGCCAGCATGGAGGAGGGCGAGGGAGAGGGCCGCGGTCGCGAGGAGGAGGAATCCCATGGTCGGGGAGAGATCGGGCGGATCGATGGGGCGGGCCGGGATCCCCGCGGGAGGGCGGGGCCGGACGAGGTGCGTATCGGCCGGCGAACCGGGCGTCCCAAGGCCGAACCGGCGGGATCAGGGATCCTCCCGCCAGGCGTGGAGGCGGGCGATCGCCGCCCCCAGGGCGCGCCGCTCCTCGACCCGCCGCGGCTCGTCCCAGCCGGCGAGGTCCGCCAGCCGGCCGATCACCGCCTCCCCAGCCGCCTGCGCCCGGGCCCGGGGGGCGAGGGCGAGCTTCGTGCGGCGGAAGAGGAAGTCCGCCGCGGAGAGGCAGTCCTCGTGGGCGACCGCCCAGTCGACCTCGCCGAGCTGGGTGTCGGCGCCGAGCGAGCTCTCCCCCCCCGGGCGGGCGGCGGCGAAGGCCGCCACGGCCGGGGCGAGGCGGCCGTAGCGGCGGTCCCGGGCCTCGGAAAGGGGATCCCGGGGGGCGGGAATGGTGCCCTCGGGGCCGAGGGCCGACCAGGTGGGCCGCCTCGCCCGATGGGGCCGGGCCCCGCGCAGGAGGATCCCCCGGGTGGGCGAGCGGGGATCGCAGTCGCCCCGCTCGAGCCAGGCGGCGAGCCGCGCCCCGAGCTTCTCCGCCGTGGCCCGCCAGGCGGTGAGCTTGCCTCCGGCGATCGTCCAGATCGGTCCCTCGCGCTCCGCTCGCTCCTCCCGGGACCGCGCCGAAGGGGCCCGGCCGTTCGTCGCCAGGAGGGGGCGCAGGCCGGACCAGGTGACGAGGACGTCCTCGCGGCCCAGGCGAGCCCCGGGGACGAGGTCCTGGGCCGAGGCGAGGAGGTAGTCGACCTCGGCGGCGGTGGCCCGGACCTCGGCGGCGGGGTCGGCGTCGAGGTCCGTCGTTCCGAGGATCGTCATCGTGGGCGTGGGGAGGAGGAAGAGGACCCGACCATCGACCGGAGAGGGGAAGATGACCGCCCCATCCGTGGGCAGGGCCTCCCGGGGGAGGGCGAGATGGGAGCCCCGGGTGGGCCGCACCCAGGCGCCGGCGAGGCCGGCGCACGAGCGGAGGCGGTCGGTGAAGGGGCCGCCGGCCAGGACCGCGGCCCGGGCGCGGACCTCGTGCCGGCTCTGATCCAGCCGGTCGAGGAGCAGGGCGGCGACCCCGCGCGAACCGGCCTCCAGGGCGAGGAGCTCGAGGCGGGAGACGGGGAGGGCGCCCCGGGAGAGCGCGGTGAGGACGATCGCCAGAGTGAGCCGCGCATCGTCGGTCGCCCCGTCCAGGTAGCCGCCGCCGCCCCGCAGGCGCGCGGGGTCCATTCCCGGGATGCGCCGGGCGACCTCCGCCGCGGACAGGGCGCGGGGGAGGCCCAGGGCGCGGGGGAGCGAGACCGCCGTGTAGAGCCACAGCCCGGCGAGGAGCCGGGCGCGCCCCACGCGGTCGCCGCGGCGGACCGGGAAGGTGAAGCGCTCCGGCCAGACGAACCCGGCGGCATTCCGCAGGAGGAACCCGCGTTCGAGGCAGGATTCGCGCACGAGGCCGAGCTCGAGCTGCTCCAGATAGCGCAGCCCGCCGTGAACGAGGGACGAGGAGGCGCTGGAGGTCGCTCCGGCCCAATCGCCGCGCTCCACGAGCCCCGCGGAGAGCCCCCGGGCGACGAGGTCGAGGGCGATGCCGGCACCGGTCACGCCGCCGCCGACGACGAGCACGTCGAGGGGGCGCGTCAGGAGCTCCTCGAGCCGCCGCGCCCGGGGAGGAGGAGTACGGTGCCGGAGCAATCCTTCCACGATTCGCCGCCCGCTGGGTTTCGGCAGGGCGGTCCCCGGGGAAGAGGGCGAATCGTGGAAGGGTCGCTCCGGCACCGTACTCCGCGAAGCGGGAAAAAACTGCTCTCCGCACTCCCGCGCCGGCGCGTTGGCCTTCGACGCGGCCGGGGGGTAGGTTTCGGTGGTCTTCCCAATCCTCTCGCCGAGGGCTTCCCGTCTCTCCATGAGCTCCCGTCCTGCCTCTCTCGCCTTCGCCCTTCTCGCGGCGGCCTGCGCCGCGCCCCCTCCGCAGGGGAATCCGGCCGCCTCCCATGCCCCGTCGCCCCAGGAGGTCGAGTGGTTCCACGCCGGCTGGTACGCCGGGGCGGCGATGGGCACCGCGGTCGCCGACGCCTCCGCCGCCGACCTGGAGGACGATCTGGCCGGCCGCGGCTACGACTCGGACGCCTCCCTCGACGACTCGGAGGTGGGCTGGAAGGTCTTTGGCGGCTACCGCTTCGACGCCCCCTGGGCCGTCGAGATCGCGCTCGTCGACCTGGGCACGGTGGAATCGGAGATCGCGACCGACGCCGTCGTCACCGACGCCTTCCTCGATGCCGTGACCGACGTTCACCCCTACTCGGGGGCCGGCGTCTCCCTCTCCGGCCTGTACTTCCCGATCGAGGAGGAACGCTTCGACGTGGGCCTCAAGGCCGGAGCCTGGTTCTGGCAGGCCGACGTGGACGTCGACGCGGCCACCGGCGAGAGCCTGGAGGTCGACGAGCAGGGCGTCCACCCGCTCGTCGGGATCGTGGGGCTGATCGACATCACGGATCGCTGGAGCGCCCGCCTCGAGTGGGAGCACTACCTCCTCGGATCCGACAACGACGTCGACTTCCTCGCCATCGGTCTCCAGCTCACCGTTCGCTGACCGCGGTCAGGACGGAACGCCCTCGCCGCCGCGCGCGGGCGGGTTTCCCCGGATCTCCTCCCCGGCCGCCACGTCCAAGCACCAGCCGGCGAAGGGCACCGCGAGGTCGCGCCGCTCGATGTCGGCGCTGAGCTCGAGGTGGGCGAAGGCCGCGCGCAGGCAGCGATCCGTGTCGCCGCGCACGAGGGTCGAGCCGCCCGCCTCCGCCGCTCCGTCCTCGTCCTCGCGCCCCGCGAGGGGGAGCTCGCGGAGGAACATCCGATGGCGCGGATCGGTGACGCGCGCATCGAGCAGGAACACGCAGCCGCGGTCCGTCTCCTTGCGCATCAGCCGCCCGAAGCCCTGGCGGAACTTGGCGAGCGCCCGCGGGAGGTAGATCTGCTGGCGCTGATCGCCGGGGCCGAGCGCCGCGCACTGCGCGTGGTGGTAGCGGTCGGGCACGCCGTAGGGCAGGCGCACGATCACCAGGTACTCGAGGGTCGGGCCCGGGAAGTCGGCGCCGTACCAGAACGTATCGAGGCCGAAGAGCACGGAGTCGACGTGGCTGCGGAAGAGCTCGCCCAGCTCCTCCTTCGCCGTTCCATCCATCCGCTGGTACCAGAACGGGATGCTCCGCGCGGCGAAGAATCCGGCGAGAGCGAGCCCCGCGCGCCGCAGGTCGTCGGCGTTGGTGAACAGCGCGAGCAGCCGCCCGCGCGTCCGCTCCGCGAGATAGCCCGTGAAACGCGCCACGTAGTCGAGGAAGCCGACCTTGTCGGCGTGGATCGGGGGCGCGTCGCGCGGGGCGCAGACGAGGACGCGCCGGTAGTCGAACGCCTCCGGCGCGCGAAAGCTCCGCACCCGGGCCGGCGCGCGATCCTCGCCGGGGGCGGGTGCGGCGGCGCGCGCCAGGCCGAGGTACGTCTCGGCGGTGGCGAAGCCGCCCCGCAGCCACGTCGTGGCCGACAAAAACACCGCGCCGAAAAGCTCGGGATAGTAATGCCGGCCCAGGAACTCGTGGGGCAGGAGCACCCGCGCGACGAGCACGTCGCCTCCGCCGGGGCGCGTCTCGACGTCGTGGAAGGACTCGGGCGGGAACGCGGGCGCACCCTCGCGCTCGGGGAGCCAGGCGGTGACGCCCCCGAGCGCCTCCTCCAGGTCGGCATGCAGGACGGAAAGCGTGCGGCGGATGCGCCGGATCCCCCGCGCCGGGAGCGCATCGAGGTGCTCGGCGAGCCCGCCCAGGCCGGCGGAGAGATCGTTCAGGGCGCCCGCGAGCACCGCATGGGCTCGCCGCAGCTCGTCGGAGTCGCCGCCGAGGACGTACTCGCGCAACAGCGAGTGCGTCTCCGCCTCGCTCCGCCCCTCGCTCGCCTCGTCCCGCCATCGCTTGAACTCCACCACCGCGTCGGCGAGGGCGGCGAGGGCGGCGACGGCGCGCTCTTGGGCCTCGAGGCAGCCGTGCGTGCACTGCCCGGCCGGACTCCCGTCGGCCGCGACCTCGGCGACGCGGTCGAGGGGCCCGTGGCGGCGGCTGCCACCTTCCCGGAAGCGGGCGAGCAGGCGCCCCAGCTCGCGCAGCTCGACGAAGTGGCTGAACGCGCCGTGGGCGACGTCATGCAGATGCTCGCATTCGTCGAACACGAGATGCCGGAACATCTCGCGGCTCGCGATGGCGAAGGCGTGATTCGTGACGACCACGTGTGCGCCCATCGCGCGCCGCCGCGCGGCTTCCGCCCCGCACGTCGCGCGGTCCTCGGGACGCGTGCAGCACTCGGAATCGGCCCGCACGAGGCGCACGAGGGAGTCGATGGCCGCCGACCAATCGGCCGGCGCGATCCCGGCGAGCGGCGAACGCCGCGGGAAGCGATCGAGGTCGCCGTCGGGCTCGCCGAGGGCGAAGAGCGCGAGCTCCGTCCAGGCGAGCTGGTCGAGCGGCGGGAGGCCGGGGAGCGGGATCTGCAGGGAGAGCGCGCGCCAGCAGAGGTAGTTCGCGCGCCCCTTGAGCGCCGTGGCGCGCAGCGTCTCCGGATCCGCCGCGACGCCCGCCCGGCGCAGGAGCTCGCGTGCGAGCGGCACGTCGCGGTCCATCGCCTGCTCCTGCAAGGCGCGCGTGAAGGTGGCGACGCCGATCCGCGTCTCGTTGCGCAGTGCCCACAGAAGAGAGGGCACGAGGTAGGCGAGGGTCTTGCCGGTGCCGGTGGGGGCGTGCACGAGCAGGAGCTCGCGCCGTCCGAGCGCGGCCGCCACCTCGCGCGCGGTGGCGTGCTGGCCGGCGCGGTATCCCCCTTCGCCCTCGCCGCGCTCCGCGAAGAGGCGCGGCAGATGAACCTGGAAGATCTCGTCGAGGAGGCGGAGATCGGGCTCCGCGAGCGCCGCCTCTTCCTCCAGGCTCGCGCGCAGCGACTCGCCGTGCGCGTCCTCCGCCGCCCGCACCCAGGCCGGGCGCGCGGCGGCGGCGGCCGTCTCGAGGCTGCGATAGGCGCGGGTCGCGTCGCTCAATCGGCCGTCGGTGAGGGCGGGGTGGGGCGAAAAGAGCCCGTCCGGCCCGTCGCGCCAGCGCGAAGGGCGTTCGGCGAGGTCCAGCGCGAGGGCGAGCTCCGCGGCGGCCCCGGGAGCGACGCGACGGAGCCCGGCTTCGGCCCGGGCGTAGCCGTGGGCGGCGAGGGCGAGCGCGGCCACGTCGGCCTCGAGGAAGGCGCCGACGAGCCGGCCGAGGGAGGCGTGGACCTCGGCGGGCCCGATCGCGAGCGGGTGGCGCGCGAGGGGTCCGGCTGCACCGAGCAGGCGCGCCGCCAGCCCCTCGCCCGCCGCCGCCAGGCGCCCCGGGCGCAGGAGGGCGGCGAGGCCGGCGAGATCGGCGACGGCGAAGGGGAGCTCGCGCCCGTTCCCGCCGATCCACGCCCGGAACCGCGCGCGGTCCGGGACGAGCGCCGTGCGTTCGCCGAGGAACGCCGCGAGCTCGCCCGCGACCTCCTCGGGCGGCGCGGCGGCGACCAGATCGCTCGCGTCGACGCCGAAGTCGCGGCGCATGCGCGCGCTCGCGTGCGCCTCGCCCTCCGCCTCCCGCGGCGCCCGGCACCAGCGATCGAACGTCTCCCAGCCGCCCGCCGCGTTCCGCCGCAGAGCCTGGGCGCGGAAGACATGGTCCCGGCGCGGATCGGGGCCGGTCGCCCAGAGCGTGGCGAAGGCGAATCCCGCCCGCGCCCGGTCTCCCTCCGCCGGCGAGGGAAGAGGGGCCTCGATCTCCGCCTCGCCGGGGGAGAGCGGTCCGCGCCTCCGGATCATCGTCCCCAGGATACCGGGCGGAGGGAGCTGCGGTTTCGGGGCCCGGAGTCCGGCGACGGGACGGACCGGATTCCCGTTGACGACCGCCGGGGGGGGGTAGGTTCCAGCCCAGATCCCCGGGGTCCGGTCCGCCTGTCCCCCCGCGGACTCGATGCCCAGTCCCCTTGGGTAGACCAGCCATGAGTAAAGTTCATAGGATCGCCCTTCCGATGCTCGCTGAGATCGCTCTGTCCATGCTCGGGCAAGCGGACATGTTGGACAACGCGAAAGAGTTCCTCGCGACCTGCGGCCACCCCGTTCCGCCGGGGTACGCGGTCGAGTGGGGCACGAAGACGTCGAACGATGCGGCAGGCGAGACCATACCAGATGACCCCGATCATCCCGACCAGGGCGGGACCATTGTGATCAATCCTGTGGGCATCCAGAAGCTCTCGCCTCATCTGACCGGTGATGTGACGCAGTATGGGGGGATCCTGGTGACGATCCTGTATCACGAGTACCAACATGCCAACGGGAACCACGCTGGCGGTTCGTGCGACGAGATACGCTTGCAGAAGGATACTGCTCACGCCCAGTGCGTCTTCATCTGTTACATCCTCAACGTGCTGCCTGGTGCAAATGTGACTCCTATCTGCACGATGTACAACGATGTGAGGGACAGCTACAACGACGGACGCTACACCGAGGGTGGTGCCTCTACGGTCTGGGAGCAGGCCGGTTGTACGGGCGACTATCCAGGAGACATTCCGGAGTGCGAATGCTGCCCCGCGGGTGGCCAAGGAGATTGATGCCATGCGAACTCACTCCGTAGCGCTGATCGCCACCGTGGCGGGCGCGGTCTTGGGTGGCGTCCTCTTGTCCTGGCCCTCGGCGCCGACTCCGTACCAGATCCCCACGGACCTTCATTTCTGGGATCCCGTCTTCCGATATGGGACCCTCACCGGAGACGATGTGGCCGACTACGTCGGATGGTGCGTCCCGGGGGAGAGAGTTGTGGTCGGCCTCCAGGAACGCAACCCGGAGACCGACGAATGGGAGCGCCAGGAGTTCATCTACTCCACCTCGTTCTCCATCCTCGACGTGGCCGGCCGATTGGGAGGGAACAAGCTCTTCGTCTCCGGGGTCCAGATCGAAGGTGACTCCTACACCGACCTCATCGAGGAATGGACGTTCGCTCCGACGCGCGGATCCTACGAGGTTCAGCTCGATCCGCCGCCGACCGCGCGGGGCGTCCCACGTCCGCCGCTCTCGGGTTCGATCTATATCCCGGGAGGGACTTACATCCCTCAGGGCAACCGGGGTGGTGGCGGGCCAGTCGTTCCGGTACCGGTGCCGCGGAGGAGAACGCTCCAATCGGTGGCCCAGTTCGGCCATTTCGACAGCATCGTCGCCGATCCCGAGGGTCGCTTCCTCCTCCTGCACTCCTACGCGACGGGGGACCTCTACTCGCTGGACCTCATGACGCCCGGCGCGGTCCTGGAACTGGAGTACTCGAGCACGGATCGCCCCGTGTTGCACACGGTGCGCACCATGACGCCACACGATGTTCCAGGGGTGGGACGGGTGTACTGCCTGTCCTCGAAGCCCTATGGCTGCCAGTTCTCACCCACCCACGACGAACTGGTCCTCATCGATGCCGATAACGATGGGTACTTCGATACCGACGCTGTCTACACGGATGTCGACATCCACCGGGGCCTGACTCCCCTTGGGGACACCCTGGACTGGAGGAGCGTCACGAACTTCGGGTGGGATTGGGAAGCCGAGTACCGGTGAGCGCCCCGGAGTCGCGAGGTGCGCGAGCTCCACGTGACGCTCCCGCGGGCGGGGACTGATCCTCACCTGGCCTTTCGCGGGTTTTCCGGTGGTCCGCGTAGCGTGAGGTTGTGACGGCAATGCGGGAAAGAGCACGGCCAGCCCCGCCGATGGAAGTGGTATGCAAAAGACACTTCGTCGACGGGAGGCCG
>JBFMCU010000146.1:0-19204 GCA_040754415.1 Planctomycetota bacterium | reverse complement strand
ATGGCCGCGGCGAGGAGGGGAGTCAGGAGCGCGGTCGCCGGCAGAGCGGCCGCGACGAGCCCCGCGGCCGCCGCCAGGCGGCCGGGGGAGCGCAAGCCGCCCTCTCCGGATCGCACGACGGCGAGGGCGAGGGCGTTCGCCGCGCCGAGCGCGATCGCCGCCGCCAGCGCCCCGGCCGCCGGCGTGCCGCGGGAGGCGGCCGGCCAGCGGCTCGCGAGCCAGGTGAAGGCGAGGAAGCCAAGGAGGAGGGCCGCGAACCCCGCCCCGTTCAGGAGGGCGAGCTCGCTCGGCGCGAGGAACGGCAGCGCGTCGTCCACGAGCCAGGCGTTCGCCGCCCACCCTGCGAAGGCGGCCGCCGCGGCGAGGAATCCGGCGGCGAACCGCTCCCCCTGCGCCACCGCGGCAGGACGGGGGATCGCGCGGGCCAGACCGGCGGCGAGCGACCCGAGGAGGAAGGCGAGGACGCCGAACCCCACGCCCTCGAGGGCCGCGGTCTGGGCGATGGCGAGCACTCGCGCGGAGAGCGGGGAGGGCGGGCCGGCTTGGAACTCGAGGACCCAGCGCCGGCCCAGGACGTCGATCGCCGCGGCGACGGCGCCTGCCGCGAAGGCGACAAGCGCCGCGCCCAGGCTCACCCGTCGCACGGTGCGCAGGGGTTCCATCACGGTCCCTTTGGGTCGGCCATCGCCTTCGCCACGGCCTCGGAGCGGGGGAGGGGCTCCGGGAAGCGCTCCGCCAGCCGGCGCGATACGAAGGCGCGGCGCCATCCCGGCCCGGCGAGGAGACGCACGCGCCCCACGCTGTCGAACCGCAGGGCGGCGAGCCCCTGGCGGGAGATCCGCTTCTTTACGTGGGCATAGCCGACGAGCTCGCGCTTGCCCTCGGCCGCGAGCGCCCCCAGCACGAACCGCATCCCGGCCTCGTAGAGCCGGCGGCCGCGATGGTCCGGGCTGGTGAAGGCCTTGTAGATGAACGACTGGTGGGCCCCCAGCCGCCGCTTGATCAACCCCGGGACGTTGAGGTTGCGCGGGTTCTCCCACATCGAGAATACCACCTCCCCGTCGCGCTTGGCGACCACGACGCGATGGCCGAGCCGCAGGCGCACGATGCCCTCCCGGCGCTCCTTCTCGTCCAGCTCGGTGTGGTGCTCGTCGCACCCCGCCACGTCGGCGGCACTGCCCCAGGAGAACTCGTAGCCGTCGGGCGCCCCAAGATCCTCCGGCACCGCTGGGATCCGCCGCGCGAAGACGTCGTAGGTGTCGAGAACGAAGCGCCGGCGGATCCGGCCGAGGATCTTCCGGATGCGCCGCAGGGGGGAGGTCCGCGCTCCGCGCGCCCCGGCGTCGGCGGGGAGGACGGTCACTGGCCGAACCAGAGCTGCGTGGTCCCGCCCACCAACGCGACCTTATTCTGAGCCTGGGAGTCGAGGACGACCCACGTCAGGTCGAGGAAGAGGCCGAGGTCGAGGAGGGCGGGATCGTTCGGCACGGCGACCGCGGCTCCCGGCGCGCTCGCGCCGGCGCCGTCGAGCACGCCCAGGAGGAAGGGGAACGCTGGCGTGCCGGCCTGGAACCAGAGCTCGTCCAGATTGCTCGGCAGCACTCGATCGTCGGTCGGATCCCCCATCACGGAGAGGGGAATCCCGGGCACCTTGCCGCTCACCGAGGGGAGGATCCAGTACAGCTTGCCCGGCGTGGCCGGGTTCTGGGCCACGACCGCATTCGATTGGCCGAGGACGACGCGACCGGAGACGCGCAGGTCGGCCGGCGGAGCGAGCCCGGGGGGCGCGCTCGGCGGCGGCGGCGCGGGCAGGCCGTCGACTCCGGTCTCCCACACCACCCACTCGTCGAGGACGAACAGGCTCGTGCCCTGCGCGCCGGCGTAGCCGGGCCGGCCGGGGGCGAGGGCGAGCCCCACCGGCCGCGTGCCGTTCCCCGTCGCCACGGTCCGCGTGCCCTCCGCGCGGTTCACGCGGACGACGCGGCCCTCGTCTCCCAGGGCCACGTAGAAGTTCCCGTCCGCGTCGAATGCGAGGTCGCCGCCGAGCGGGCTCGGGGAGAGCGTGAAGAACGCGTCGCCGCGGTAGTGGCCGGCGGTCGGGGGATCGACGAGCTCCTCGATGCGCAGCACCTCGCCGACCCCGTCGGTGAGCGTGCCCTTCTCGGTCACGAAGACGTCAGCCGTCAGCGGGTCGATCGCCGGGCGCATGCCGCGGGCGGTGCGCACGAGCAGCGTGAGGGAACCGCCCGCCAGCCGATACACGCGCCCTCCCGCGCTGCCGGCCGGTCGATCGACGAGGATCGCCCGGTCGAGACCGTCGACGCAGAGCCCGCGCACCTGGCTCAGCTCGCCGCCGGAATTGGCGAAGAGCACCGTCGCTGTCCAGCCCGCGGCGGGATCCACCTCGTAGACGATGCCGGAGTAGGCGGCGACGACGATCCTCCCGGTCGAGGTGGCGGCGAGCGCCATCAGGTCGCCGGCGAGCCCCTGGGGCGCGCTGGCGACGACGCTCGTCGCGCCGCTCGCCACGTTCAGGCGCAGGAGCACCCCGGCGTCGGTCGTGACGAGCAGCCCGCCGCCCGCCGGATCGGCGATCATCGCTCGCGGCCGGCCGTACTGGGGATCGAAGTAGCCGGCCATCGCGCCCACCGGCGGCGCGGCGGGGTCCACGAGCACCGGGGCCGGCGGCGTCGTGTTCTTGAGCTCCCAGAGGTTGTCGTACTCGGCGATGTAGAGGCTCCAGCCCGTGACGTTCGCCTCACTCGGTGCCGAGGGGGCTACCGCGACGCCGGAGGGGTGGTTCAAGAACCCGGACCCCTCCCGGTAGTAGCCCTGCCAGTTCGGGCGCCAATGCGCGAGGGACCAGTCGTCCTCGGAGACGGTGAAGAGTGACCCGTCGGCCAGCACCGCGGTGTCTCCGTCGCCCCAGCTCTGAGCGTTCGTGTAGTTCATCCCCTGGAAGCCGGGGAGCAGCGCGATCGAGCCGGTCGCGGGGTCGAGCCTTCCCACCTCGCCCGCGAATCCGCTGGCGACCCATTCCGTGACGTGGAGTTCCCCCGTGAACGGATCGGCGGAGAGGCCCCGCGACTCCTGCGTGCTGGCGAGCCACTCGGCCCTGCCGTCCTCGATCGAGACCGCCCACACCTCGCCCGCGTCCCAGGAATCCGAATCGGCGACGTAGAGCTTCCCGTCGCGGCCCAGCACGAGGTCCTTGCCGTTGCCGATTTCCCCCAGCGCATTCGCGAAGACGGTCGTGACCTGGAACGGACTCTCGCGGATGGCGTGGATCGCCCCGCCGCGCGTCAGGGCGTAGATCGTGCCGTCGGGGGCGACCGCGATGCCTTCGACGCTGCCGCTGATCCCGTCGCCCTCGTCGGCGATCGTCGTCACGGTGAAGGACGGGATGTCGACGCGGCGCACCGAGTACGTCGAGCCGTAGAGGTCGCCGCCCACGAGGAGGTCGCCGCCGAGGTCGGCCGCCAGCTCGTGGATCTTGATGCCGCTGAAGGCGGTCTTGTAGTAGCCGCGGCCCGGCACCCAGCCCAGGGAAGGGGGACGCAGGGCGGCGGGGGCGCCGACGTTGCCGATCTCGCGGATCGCGGTGGGGACCTCGCCGGCGGCGAGGTAGGCGCTCCACCCGCTCGCGCTCGGCACGTTGCCGCTCGAGGCGGCGATGGCGATGCCGCGGAGCTGGGGGTAGCCGCTGGCGAGCACGCTCGTCGTCCCGCTCGCGCGGGCGTGGCGCCAAACCGTGCCGCCGGCGACGAAGAGGAGGTCGCCGTCCGTCTCGACCGCCACGTCCCCGTCGCCGGCGGCAGCGGTGAAGCCCGGATCGCTCGTCGTGTCGAGAGGCGTCGTCGAGTGGGGGCCCATCGCCGTGTCGACGAGCCACAGACCGCCGCCTGCCTCTTGCTCGGCGAGGACGAGATCGCTCGTCAGGGGATCGGCGGCGAGCTGGATTGGCGAGTGGCGCACCAGGTAGTAGGCCCAGCGCGCTCCGTCGGGGCTGATCCAGTCGATCGACCGCACGCCGCTCGTCGGGGTGGCGCAGGCGAGCACGTAGTTGCCCGCCGCGTCCACGATCATGTCGCTCGGATCCTGGACGATGTAGAGGTTGGAGTAGACGAGCACCGCCGGCGGCGCGCCCCCCGCGAGACGGCGGATGTTCCCGTAGCGGTCGAGCACCGCAACGTCCCCGTTCGGATCCTCGACCACCGCGCGCAGTTCGTAGGGGATCGGCCCGGAGCCGGCGTCGGCGAGCACGGTCACCACGCCGCCGAGGGAGATCGTCCCCACCTCCCGCTCCGCTGTGCAGTACAGGAGTTCCCCCGCGCCGTCCACGCCGAGGTCGACCACCCGCCCCGGCACCGTGGCGAGGGTGTCGGACGGGGCGGTCGCGGCGGCGAGCAACGGAGCGAGGGCGGCCAGGCCGGGACCGGCCGGGGGGAATGGACGGCGCATGGAAGCTACCGGGAAGTCCTTTCCCCCCATCCTACCCCACCCACCAGCCCGCGGCCTTGCTCCACGACCACCACCGCGCCGGCGGCGAGGTTCCGGTGCGATTCCGCGGTCCCGTCGGGCCACGTGATGCGCAGCTCGTCGAGCTTGGCGGCCGTCCCTAGGCCGAAGTGGAGGCGGGGATCGTTCGTGGAGAGGAACCCGCTGCTCACGCCGGCGAGCCGTAGCATCCTCATCTCCCCGCAGGTGCCCACGAGCCGGGCTCCGATGGCGTCGGTGTTGGGGGCGCGGCCGACGAGCCGGACCTTGACCCAGTTCCCCCGCCGCGGCGAATCGTTGCGCAGCAGAGCGGGCCGCTCGTCGATGCTGCCGATGAGGAGATCGAGATCTCCGTCCTCGTCGTAGTCCCCCACCGCGGTTCCGCGGCTCGCCTTACGGAGGGCGAAGCCTGGCCCCGCTTCTTCGGTGGCGTCCCGGAACCTCGCCCCGCTGTTCTCGAAGAGAAGAGGGCGCTGGCGGTAGGTCGTGGCGAGCGGGAAGAGATCCACCTGGGGGAACACGTGCCCGTGCACCGCGAAGAGATCGGAATCCCCGTCGCTGTCGAAGTCCTCGAACCCGCAGCCCCACCCCAGGTAGGGGAGAGTGATCGTCGCGAGCCCCATCTGCATGGTCACGTCGCTGAAGAAGCCGTTCCCATCGCCCCGATACAGGGTGTGGTAGTCCTCGGCGAAGTTCGTGACGTACAGATCGAGCAGGAGATCGCCGTCGTAGTCGCCGAGGGCGATGCCCATGCCCGCCTGGGCTCCTCCGTCGATGCTGAGGGCGAGCCCCGCGCGCATGGCGATCTCCTCGAAGCGCCCCTTTCCGTCGTTCCGCCAGAGGAGATTCGGGACGGAGTCGTTCGCCACGTAGATGTCGACCCAGCCGTCCTCGTCGCAGTCGAAGGGGACGGCCTGGAAGCCGTAGTACTGGGGCAGGTCGATGCCCACGCGCGCGGAGACATCGGCGAAGGTCCCGTCCCCGCGGTTCTCGTAGAAACGGTCGCGCGCGCCCTCGAGCCCGCGCGGGCCGTAGTAGACCCGCTCTCCCCGGTACTCCTCGTAGATTTCGTTCGCCACGATGTAGGCGGCGTCGAACTCGATGTAGTTGGCGACGTAGAGGTCGAGATCTCCGTCGCGGTCGTAGTCGAGGAAGCAGGAGCCGGTGCTCCAGCGCGGATCCCCCACTCCCGCCCGGGCGGTCACGTCCTCGAACGTGCCGTCGCCGCGGTTTCGATAGAGGACGTTCGGCCCGTGGTTCGTGAGGTAGATGTCGGGCCAGCGGTCGCCGTCGTAATCTGCCACCCGCACCCCCTGGGTCCAGAGGGTGTCCCCCAGCCCGGCCTCCCTCGTGCGGTCGCGGAACGTGCCGTCGCCCCGGTTCTCGTAGAGGGCGTCGGCCGGCTCCTTCCCCGGCGGGTAGTCCGCGTGGGCCGAGCCGTTCGAGAGGTAGATGTCGAGGTCGCCGTCACGGTCGTAGTCGAGGAAGGCCACGCCGCCGCCGGCCGATTCCGAGATCAAGAGTTTGTCATCGTTGCCGTTGTCCTGGACGAAGGCGCCGAGCCCCGCCTCGTCGAGCGCGTCGACAAAACGGAAGCGAGCGGTCGCCGGGGGCGTTCCCGGATCCGCGTCGAGAACCGCCGCTCCGGTCGCCGGGCCATCGGAGTCCCCACCTTCGCACGCGAGGAGGAGGCCGGGGAGGGTGAAGAGGCCGAGCCTGCTCCACGCGGCCTCGCGTCTCACGGGGTCTGCCTCCAGGTGCGAACGGCGATCCGCGCCTCGCCATGGGTGGGCTCGAGCCGCAGCAGCTCCTCGTAGCGGGCCAGCGCCGCCTCCTCCTCGCCTTGGCGCAGGAGCGAGGCCGCCAGCCCGGCGAGGGACGGCACGTGGCTCGGGTCGAGCTCGAGGGCGCGTTCGAACGCGGTCTGGGCCGCGGCCGGGTCGCGGGCGAGAGTGTGGACGAGCCCCACGTGGTAGTGGGAGAGCGGATCCTGGGGGGCGAGGTTCCGCCCCGCGACCGCGGCCTCCAGGGCGAGCTCGAGCCTCCCTTCTCCCGCATGGAGCTGGGCGAGCTCGCGCCAGGGCTCCGGGCTCCCCGGCGAGAGCCGGCTCGTCCGCTCGAGGTGGGTCTGGGCCTCGGCGGCGCGGCCGAGCCCACGGAGCGCCATCCCGCGCACCAGGTGCGCCGCCGGTTCCTCCGGACCGCGCGCCAAGGCCCGGTCGATCCACACCAGGGCCTCCGCGAAGGACTCGCCCTCCACGTGGGCGGCCGCCACGGCGACGAGCGCGCGCACGTCCTCTCGATTGCGCTGCAGATCGGCGAACGCGAACTCGAGCTTTCGCTGGACCTTCTTCAGGAGCTCGAAGCGGGACATCTCCCGCTCTCCGGCTCGCTCCTCGCCCAACCGGAAGAGAAGGCCGCCGAGCCGCAGGTGGGGGATCGCCTGGATCGCGTCCGCCTCGATCGCCCGTTCGTAGGATCGGCGGGCCCCCGCGAGATCCTGCTCCTGCTCGAGGAGCGTCCCGTAGTCCAGGAAGAGGCCGGGATCGCGGGACCCGAGGGCGAGGGCGCGCTCGAAGGCCGCCCGCGCGAGCCCTCTCTCGCCGGCGGCGAGCTGGATGGAGCCGAGCTGGCGCTGCGTGTCGGCGTGGTCGGGGCGCAGGCGGGCCGCCCGCTCGAAATGGGCGCGGGCCCGCGCGTCGTCGTGGCGCAGCCGCCAGCCGCGCCCGGTCCAGTACGCGATCTCCGGATCGGCAGGGGCGAGGGCGGAGGCCTCCTCCATCTCGCGGAGCCCCTCGTCCAGCGCCGCGTAGTCGAACGTCTCGTAGTTCATCTTCACCCGCGAGCCGAAGATCCTCTGGCGGCCGGCCGCGAAGTGCTGGGCGGCGAGGGCGGGGCTCGCGGCCGGGGCGCGCGCCGGAGGAGGCGCCGCCGGACCTCGCTCCTCGCGGGAGGAGGAGGGCGGGCCGCTGTCCCCTCCGCAGCTCCCGAGGGGGGAGCTGCCGAGCAGGATCCCGGATCCGAGGAGGAAGAACGCCCGAGCGTCGATCAAGGCCCGATCGAAGCTACCGCGACACAACCGTTACGGATATGGAAAAGCGTCTTGCAGTTTCCAGATTCTGCAACCGTGACCGGCCCGTCCCCACACCGCGCGGAAGGCCCTTTCCGGGGCGCCCGCCGGCGCCCGGGGGACGGAACGGCGGCCCCCCGGCCGGCGCGGTCGCGCCCGGGACCCCCGCCGCGGGACGCCCGGGGAATCAGCGCTCCCAGTCGTCCGTGCGGAAGGAGGAAGCGGGCAGCCCGGCGAGATTGAAGAGGTTGGGCATGTCGGCGGCGCCCCAACCGTAGCGGACGG
Organism: Planctomycetota bacterium; assembly: GCA_040754415.1. Lineage (GTDB taxonomy): Bacteria > Planctomycetota > UBA1135 > UBA1135 > JBFMCU01. The sequence continues at coordinate 11,352 of JBFMCU010000146.1, read as the reverse complement.
CGACCGGCTGGCCGACCGCCTCGCCCCAGACGACCACCTCGTTCCCCTCGATCTCGGCCTGGGCGCGATGGAACAGGCGGTCCGCGCCGGCGATCGTGAAGTGCGAGAGCGGACCGGCCTGCGCCATCAGGCCCCCGAAGGTGTGGTCGAAGGAGAGCCGGATCCGGGCGCCCTCCCTCGCCATCGCGCGGAAGAGCGGGCCGGAGAAGGGGAGGTCCGGGCGCCCGTAGTCCTGGGCGAGCGCCCACAACGCAAGGCGCCGGCCCACCTCCCACTTGTTCGCCGGGTGGATGTCCCCCGGCTCCCCGATATCCATGGTCACCGCCATGCCGGTCTGGGGCACCTGAAGGGCGAGCATCTGGGCTTCGCGCAGCTCGGCCGCCTCGCCCGTGTCGCCCTCGTAGCGGTAGGGGGCGATCTGCACGAAGTAGAAGGGGAGCTCGCCCTGCTCCCAGCTCCCGCGCCAGTCGGCGATCAGAGCCGGGAAAAGGGTGCGATACTGCGCCGCCCGCTCGCGGTTCGACTCGCCCTGGTACCAGATCACGCCGCGGAGGCGGTAGGGGACGAGCGGGGCGATCATCCCGTTGTAGAGGGACGTCGGGTAGCTCGAGTCGAACCAGCCGGTGCTCGGGAACGGCCCGAGATCGGCCAGGCTCGCCCCGACCTTCCGGCGCCAGGCGCCGGCGATCGAAAGGGACGGGGCGCCGCCGGGCCGCGGGGCGCCCTCCGCGCCGGCGAGCCGCACCGCCACCTGATCGGGCGCTCCCGTGAACCCGCCGTGGCCGCCCGTGTCCACCACCCGCACCGCGATCGTGTTCGCGCCGCGGCGCACGAGCCGCCCCGAAACGCGGTAGGAGCGCGGCTGGCTCCAGAAGCCCATCACCTCGGCCCCGCCGACCTTCTCCCCGTTGAACCACGTGGTGTCCATGTCGTCGATCGGGCCGAGCTCGAGCACGAGGTCGCGATTCGTCCAGCCCGCCGGGAGCTCGATCGTCCGCCGGTACCATGCGACGCCGTCGAAGCGGTCGAGGCCGTCCTCTGACGACCAGATCGCGGGCACCGTGGCCGCCGGCCACTCCGAATCGTCGAGCTCCGCCGCCGCCCAGCCGACCGCCCCCGGCGTCTTCTCGTCCACCCCGCGCCACCACGCGGCCTGCTCCTCGGCGAGGACGCGCTCCGCGGCGCCGCCCGCGGCGAGGCGGGCGAGGGCGGGGGCGAACTCGGGGAAGCTGGCCAGCGTCTCGCGGCTGGTCCACGCCTCCGCCGGCGTGCCGCCCCAATCGGACGTGATCACGCCGATCGGCACGGAGAGCTCCCGGTGGAGCTCGCGGGCGAAGTAGAAGGCCACCGCGCCGAGCTCCGGCCAGCTCTCCGGGGTGCAGGCGCGCCACGTGCCGGCGCACTCCTCCACGGGCGCCATGGCGATCGCATTCCGCACGTCGAAGAGACGGATGCGGGGCAAGTTCTGCTCCGCCCGCACGGCGGCGAAGTCTTCGATGCCCCGCGCGCAGTCCTGGATCTTCCACTCCATGTTGGACTGCCCGGAGCCGAGCCAGACCTCGCCGATCAGGACGTCCCGGATCTCGATCGTGCTCGCGCCCTCGATGCGCAGGGTGTACGGGCCCCCGGCCGCACCGGTCGGGACGGCCGTGCTCCACGCGCCATCGGCCCCCGCCTCCGCTTGGATCGTGAGGCGCTCGTTCCAGCCCGCGCGCAAGCTCACCCGCTCCCCCGGCGCCGCCCAGCCCCAGATGGGCGCCAGGCTGTCCCGCTGCAGGACCATGCCGTCGGAGAAGAGGGAGGGAAGGCGGACGTCGGCCCGCGCCGGCGTTCCGAGGAGCAGCGGGACGAGGAGGGTCGGGGAGAGTGCGGCGAGGACGGACGGAAGGGTCGGCGGCATGGCTCTCGGGCTCCAGCGAGGGGAGACGGTGGCGCAAGGAAACCAGCGTAGCCGTCGCAGTACGGTGCCGGAGCAATCCTTCCACGATTCGCCGCCGGCGGGGTCCGGCCGGCTGGCCACCCGGGAAGAGGACGAATCGTGGAAGGATTGCTCCGGCACCGTACTGCCGTACTGCGCTGGCGGCTCTGCTATCCTGCAAGGGATGAAACGGACCCTCTCGTCCGCCGCGCTGGCGCTCCTCCTCTCCCTCTCTGTCCGGCCGCTGCCGCAGGCGGAGCCCCGTCCGGTGCTCTGGCAGGTCGTCGAGCGCGCCGTGGCGGGCGGCGGCGTGGAGGCGCCGGCCAAGTCGGTGCTGGAGCACCTGGCGGGAGTGCCGATGCAGCGGCTCACGGTTCTGCGCCGGCCGTCCCGCGTCGACGAGAGCCTGCGGGAGCCCTGGCGCGCGCCCGCGCGGGCCGCCGAGCTCCGCGACCTCCTCGCCTCGCCGGTGAGCGGCCGGACGCCCGCCGAGCTCTGGTCCGTGATCCCCGGCATCGCCGCCTGGCTCGATCGTTCCGACTACGCCGAACCCGCGGCCGCGGCGGAGGATCCGGGCCTGGCGGAGCTCTTCTTCCTCTGGGAGGGGCTGCAGGACGAGGAGCTCATGGGCCTCGACCTGCTCGAGGCGCTGCGCCAGTACGTGCGCCGCGCCGGCGATCTCCTCGCCGAGACCCTGGAGAGCCTCGATGCGGAGGCGCGCGCCCTCCTCTTCGGGAGCCACGTCGCGTTCTGCGAGGCCTGGTACCGCTCGCACATGCCCGACAACCGCGCGGCGGAGCAGCCAAGCGCGGAGCAAGCCGCCCTCTTCGAGCGCTTCAAGAAGGACATCATCCTTCGAGACGCCACGAATCGCGCGCGCAACCTCGGCATCGCCTCCGCCCTCCTCCGGCTCGGCACGGCGGGATTCCAGGCCAGCCTCGCGACGCGCCTGAAGGACTGCCCGAAACCGGACGCGCCCGCGCCGGCGGGATTCGCGGGCGACATCCTGGCGGTCGTCGGCGAGTCCGCCGCGGACCGCGTCGTGCTTGGCGGGCCGCGCAAGGGCCGCTACGAGGGCCCCGCGGCCCTGATCGTCGACCTCGGCGGCAACGATGCGTACTCCCGCGCGGCGGTGGTCGACGATCCCGAAGAGCTCGTGAGCATCGTGCTCGATCTACGGGGAGAGGACACCTACGCGACCGAGACCCCCGGTCCGGCCTACGCCGTGGGGGGCGTCGCGATCCTCGTGGACGGCGCGGGGAACGACCGGTATTCCTCCGCGCGCCTCGGGCAGGGGGCGGCCGCCTTCGGCTTCGCCCTGCTCGCCGATCTGCACGGGAACGACGTCTACACGATGCACGACTTCGGCCAGGGGCACGCCCTCGGCGGCGTCGGCCTGCTCTACGACCGCGCGGGGGACGACCGCTACGAGGCGTGGGCCTATGCCCAGGGCGGCGGCCTCGGCTACGGTTTCTCGGCCCTCGTCGACGGCGCGGGGGATGATTCCTACCTCGCCGACCTCGTCTGGCCGGACGTGTATGGCGACTCCGGCCCCGACTGCTACCACGGCGCCTCCCAGGGGTACTGCTCGGGCCTGCGGCCGGAGGTGGCGGGCGGCATCGCCGCCCTGATCGACCTCGGCGACGGCGCGGACCGCTATCAGTCGGGGAACTTCAGCCAAGGCGGAGCGTACTACTTCTCCTTCGCGCTGATGTACGACGGCGGGGGCGACGACGAGAGTTTCGGGTCGCGCTACTCCCAGGGCTTCGGAGTCCACCAGGGAGTCGCCCTGCGCTGGGACGCCGGGGGGGACGACCAGGTCACCTGCCGGTCGGTCGCTCACGCCGGCATGGCCTGGGACGAGAGCGTCGGCTACTTCCTGGACGACGCCGGCGACGACGAGTACCGAATCGGCGGCCTGGGTCTCGGCGGCGCGGCGCAGACGGGCATCGCGATCTTCGTCGACGGCGGCGGGAAGGACCGCTACCAGGGCAACGAGACGATCCTCGGCGACACCGGGGGCTCCGAGTACCACAACAAGCCCTCGATCGGGGTGATGATCGATCTCGGCGGCGACAAGGACGGCTATTCCGCGGCGGGGAGGAGCGACAACACCGTCGAGATCGACGACGGCGTCGGCGTGTTCATCGACACGACGGCGAAGACGCTCGAGAAGGCGCTCGCGGACCGGCGGCTCGCGCGGTGAACCCCGGGGCCGGCTGCGGATCAGCGCCGCCAGGTGAGGCCGACGAGCACGGCCCCGGTGTCCGGATCGACGGCGATCATGGGAGTTGGAGCGTAGCGGACCGCGGCGAACGCCCGCAGGAACTCGGCGGACAGGCGGCCGGCGGTGGAGTCCGCCGCCCCCGCATCGGGCATCCCCTCGCCGGCGTCTAGGAGCGGACCGCCGGCGATCGGCGCCTCCGGGCGCTCCTCCCAGAGCTCGAGGGGGAAGGGATCCCCGGCGGCGGGCGCGGCCTCCGGGGGGGCGACCCGCGCCGCCGCAAAGCCCCGGACGAGGGGCCGCAGGATTCGGGCGAGGAGCCGGGCCGCCGGCCGTCCGGAGCCCCCGGCGGAGAGCGTCTCGACGGCCGGCGGCTCCCCCCTCTCTCCCTCGAGCCCCGCACGCGGGAGAGCGACCGGGGCGGCGAAAGCCGCCCGGGGGGGCGCGCCCGGCCCCCCCGCCGTCCCCTGCGGGCCGAGGCTCGCCAGCACGCAAGTGACGAGCACCCCGCTGCAGAAGGCCTGGACGGCGGCCTGGCGACGCCGGTCGCCGTCCCCCCTGTCCGCACCCCTCGTCGCCCCGAATCCCACGCCCTTCTCCCCGACCCGCGGCCCCATCGGCGGCCGGGGACGCGCCGATGCAGGCGATCCGCCGGATCGCACCTCCGTTACAGAACTCGAAAGCGAGCCGCCGGCCGCCCGGCGGGAGCGCGCGGGCGGCCGGCGGCGAGAAGAGCGTGCGGGCGCCTACTTCCCGGCGCTGACCGGGATCTCCAGGCCCACCTCGGCGGGGGGGATCACCAGCTCGGCGAGGTGCTTGTAGACGGCGTAGCGCCGCAGGACGTCGCGCTGGGCGATCACCTGCAGTTCCTCGAAGCGCTTCCTGTCGAGGCGAGCGACCTTGCCGTAGCGGGCCTCGGACTTGGTGAACTCGACGAGCGGGGTCTTCGGCTCGCCGCTGTCGAGCTGGAACGGCGGCTTGCCCTCGGCGATGCGGCGCGGATCGTAGCGGTAGAGCGCCCAGTTGCCGGTGTTGACCGCCAGCTTCTGGTGCTCGATGGCGTCGCCCATCTCGAAGCCGTGCTCGATGCAATGGCTGTAAGCGATGATGAGGGACGGGCCGTCGAACGACTCGGCCTCGAGCATTGCCTGCACCGTCTGCTGCGGCTTGGCGGCGAAGGCGACGCGCGCCACGTAGACCTGGCCGTACGTCATGGCGATCAGCCCGAGGTCCTTCTTGCCGAGCTGCTTCCCGGCGGTGGCGAACTTGGCCGCGGCCCCCGTCGGGGTGGCCTTGGATTGCTGGCCCCCGGTGTTGGAGTACACCTCGGTGTCGAGGACGAGGAGGTTCACGTTGCGCCCGGACGCCATGACGTGGTCGAGGCCGCCGAAGCCGATGTCGTACGCCCAGCCGTCGCCGCCGACCCCCCAGACGCTCTTCGGCGTCAGGTAGTCGGCGAGGAGGATCAGCCGCCGCGCGGCGGGGGCGTCGATCCCGGCGAGCTTCTCCTTCAGGATCCGGACCGAGGCGCGCTGGGCCTCGAGGCCCTCGACGGTCTTCGTCTCCTGGGCGAGGATCCTCTCGACGAGCTCGGCGCCGACCTTCGGGGCGAGGCTCTTCAGCAGGGTGCGCGCCACCCGGCTGTTCTGGTCGACGGCGAGGCGGAAGCCGAAGGCGAACTCGGCGTTGTCCTCGAAAAGCGAGTTCGACCAGGCGGGGCCGCGGCCCTGGGGGTTCGTCGTGTAGGGCGCCGTCGGCAGGTTGCCGCCGTAGATCGACGAGCAGCCGGTGGCGTTGCCGATCAGGGCCCGATCGCCGAAGAGCTGGGTCATCAGCCGGACGTACGGCGTCTCCCCGCAGCCGGAGCAGGCTCCCGAGTACTCGAACAGCGGCTGCAGGAACTGCGAGTGCTTCATGTCCATCTTCTTGAAGGAGGTCGGGTCGACCTCGGGGAGCTTCAAGAAGAACGAGTACCACACCGCTTCCTGCTCCTTGTGCTCGCGGTGCAGCTTCATGTCAATCGCCTTGTGCTCCGGATTCTTCTTGTCCGCCGCCGGGCAGATCTCGACGCAGAGGGTGCAGCCCGTGCAGTCCTCGGGCGCCACCTGGACGGTGTACTTGTTGCCCTTCTGGTCGGCGAGCTTGTTCTCGACCGCCTTGAAGCCGGCCGGGGCGCCGGCGAGCGCGGCGGGGGGATAGCTCTTGATGCGGATCGCCGCGTGCGGACAGACGAAGGCGCACAGGTTGCACTGGGTGCAGAGCTCCGCGTCCCAGATGGGGATCTCGAGGGCGATGTTGCGGCGCTCCCATTGGGTCGTGCCGACGGGCCAGGTGCCATCGACGGGGAAGGCGCTGACGGGAAGGAGGTCGCCCTTGCCCGCCATCATCACCGAAGTCACCTTCTTGACGAAGTCCGGCGCCGCCTCGGGGACGATCTGCCGGCGATGGCGAGTGCCGGCCGTCTCGTCGGGATACGCCACCCGGTGCAGATGGGCGATGGAGGCGTCGACGGCCGCGTTGTTCTTGGCAACGACGTCCTGCCCGCGCCCGCCGTAGGTCTTCTCGATGGCGTCCTTGATCTTCTTGATGGCCTCCTTCTGGGGGAGGATGCCGGAGATGGCGAAGAAGCAGGCCTGCATGACGGTGTTGATTCGCATGCCCATGCCCGTCGCCTTCGCCACCGCGTAGGCGTCGATCACGTAGAACTGGATCTTCTTCGCGATGATCTGCCGCTGCATCTCGACCGGCAGGTTCGCCCACACCTCGTCCGGCCCATGGTGCGTGTTCAGGAGGAACACCGCCTCCGGGGCCGCCAGCTCGAGCACGTCGATCTGGTCGAGGAACTGCGGCTGGTGGCAGGCCACGAAGCTCGCCTTCGAGATCAGGTAGGTCGAGCGAATCGGCCGCGGCCCGAATCGCAGGTGGGAGATCGTCATCGCCCCCGCCTTCTTCGAGTCGTACACGAAGTAGCCCTGGACGTTGTTGTCCGTGGTTTCCCCGATGATCTTGATCGAGTTCTTGTTCGCGCTGACGGTGCCGTCGGCCCCGAGGCCGTAGAAGACCGCGCGCACCACGTCCTTCCCCTCGATGTCGAAGTCCTTCGGCACCGGCAGGGAGTGGTGAGTCACGTCGTCGACGATGCCGACCGTGAAGTGGTTCCTCGGCCGGGCGGCGTCGAGGTTGTCGAACACCGCCTTGACCATGGCGGCGTTGAACTCCTTGGAGGAGAGCCCGTAGCGGCCGCCGACCACGCTCGGATCGGCCGCGAAGGGGGTCCATCCCTCCTCGCGCGCCTCGCGGATCGCGGTGACCACGTCGGTGTAGAGGGGCTCGCCGACCGCGCCCGGCTCCTTGGTGCGGTCGAGGACGGCGATGCGCCGCACGGTCTTCGGCAGGGATCCGAGGAGGTGGCGGGTCGAGAAGGGCCGGTACAGGCGCACCTTGACGACGCCGACCTTCGCGCCATGCGCGTTCATCCACTCGACCACTTCGTGCACCGGCTCGCCGCCCGAGCCCATGAGGACGACGACCTTCTCGGCGTCCGGCGCGCCGTGGTACTCGAACAGCTTGTAGGCGCGGCCGGTCCGGGCCGCGAAGCGGTCCATGACCTCCTGGGCGATCTTCGGGCAGGCGTCGTAGAAGCGGTTGCCAGCCTCGCGGGCCTGGAAGAACACGTCGGGGTTCTGCGCCGTGCCGCGGAGCACGGGCCGGTCGGGGGAGAGGGCGCGCGCCCGGTGGGCCTGGATGTGCTCCTCGTTCATCAGGTGGGCGAGATCCTCGTCGGAGAGCTCGAGGATCTTTTGCACCTCGTGCGAGGTGCGGAACCCGTCGAAGAAGTGCAGAAACGGCACCCGGGAGGCCAGGCTGATCGCCTGGCCGATGCAGGCGAAGTCATGCGCTTCCTGCACGGTGCCGCTGGCCAGCAGGCCGAATCCCGTCTGCCGGCAGGCCATCACGTCGGAATGGTCGCCGAAGATCGAGAGGGCGTGCGTGGCTACGGTCCGGGCCGCGATGTGAATGCAGCAGCTCGTAAGCTCGCCGGCGATCTTGTAGAGGTTCGGCACCATCAGGAGCAGACCCTGGGACGCCGTGTAGGTCGTCGTCAGGGCGCCGGACTGCAGGGCGCCGTGCACGGCGCCGGCGGCCCCGGCCTCCGATTGCATCTCCACCACATCGGGAACCACGCCCCAGATGTTGGGGCGCCGCTCCGCCATCCACGCATCGGCGTGCTCCCCCATGGGGGAGGACGGCGTGATGGGGTAGATCGAGATGACCTCGTTGATCCGGTAGGAGGAGGACGCGACGGCTTCGTTGCCGTCCAGCGTGACGGTGCGGTTGGTAGTCATCGTTCGAACCCGGGCTGAACGTCTCGCCAGGCGGCGACACGCGGACTCGCGAGCCTGACATGGTGCGCTTTGTCGGCGATCCGGGGAGCGAGGAATCTGGATTTCGCCGCGTTCCCGCGGGTGCGCGGCGATCGCCGCCGCGTATCGGCTTCGATCGAAGCGGCTTATGGGCGCCGGAATGCGCACCACGCGGGGGCGATTTGCGCCGGCGCCGGTCGTCACGCGCCCCGCGCGAGGAGCGCGGCGCCGAGCGCCGCGGTGCACTGGGCCATCGCCGCCACGGCGACGGGCCGCCCGGCGGCGGCCGCCAGGGCCCGGTCCATGCCCGGGATCAGGGCGACTCCGCCGGTGAGGAGGGTGGGGGGATCGAGGCGGCGGCCGGCGAGGGCGACCAGCCGCGCGGCGATCGCGCGCTGGACGCCGGCGGCGATCGCGGCGGGGGGAACGCCGGCGGCGAGCAGGCCGATGATCTCCGTCTCGGCGAAGACGGCGCACATCGTGGTGACCGCGGCGAACGCCTCCGCCCCGAGGGCGGCCGTGCCGAGGGCGGCAAGGGGCAGGTCGAGGAGCCGGGCGGCGATCTCCAGGAAGCGGCCGGTGCCGGCGGCGCAGCGGTCGTTCATCGCGAAATCGAGCACGCGGCCGCCGGCGTCGAGGCGCAGCACCTTGCTGTCCTGGCCGCCGACGTCGATCACCGAACGGGCCGCGGGATGGAGGTGGTGGATCCCCCGCGCCTGGCAGGTGATCTCGGTCATCGTGCGGGCGGCGAATCCGATCGCGGTGCGGCCGAGGCCGGTCGCCACCACCGCCGCGACATCGGCGCGGTCGAGGCCGGCCGCCCCCAGGGCGCGCGCGTAGAGCTCCTCCGCCCGCTCCGCCTGGCGCACGCCTTGATCGGCGACGGCGGAGCCGAGGATCGCGGATCCCCCGTCGTCGAGGAGCACGACCTTGATCGTCCGCGAGCCCGCGTCGACGCCGGCGAAGGCCATCTATCCTCCTCCGCCGCGGGCGGCGGCGCCCCGCGCGGCGCGCGCGGTCTCCACGAGGGCCTCGAGGCGCGTCGCGAGGGTCGCCCGGACCGCGTCGCTCACCGGCGGCACCTCGATCTCGATCGCCGGGACGCCGAGCTCGCGGCTGGCGAGGGCGCAGATCGCTTCGCCCTCGAACGCGCAGTGGCTCGCCCCGGGGATGCGCGAGACGACCAGGGCCTCGGCGCCGAAGGCGCGGGCGTCGGCGACGATGCGCTGCGCCCGGTCCTGCACCGGCCCCACCATCGGGTCGGCGAGCGCCACGCCCGCCAGGGCCTCGAGCGGCGGGCGGTCGATGGGGATGCGGTCGAGAGCGTGGGTGAAGAGGTACTCCGTGCCGCACACGCGCCCGCCGCAGTCCTCGAGGAGGTTCAGCGTCTCGAGATCGGCGACCGGGTTCACCCAGAAGACGCGCACCGCGCCGGGCGCGAGGGGGCCGGTGCCCGCCGCCACCCGCGCGCGCACCTCGTTGCGAAGATCCTCCAGCACGAGCACTGCCTCGTCGCGGTCGGAACAGAAGTGCAGGGCGAGCGCCTCGGCGAGCAAGAGCTCCAGGGCGGGCAGGGGCGCCGGCTCGGCGGTGAAGGCCAGGCGGCGGAGCTCGCGCAGGACGTCGCGCAGGCGGTTCGACCACGCGACGCCCCGCCGGAGGTGGGCCTCGGTCGGCGCGACGCCGGCGAGCTCGCCGAGGGCGCGGAGAACGCGCGCGAGCTCCTCGCGCACGAAGGCGACGAGGACGGCGGGGGCCCGGGAGCCGCCCGGCAGAAGGACCTCCTCCTCGCCCGGCTCCGGCGGGCGGCGGCGGGGGATCTCCCACCAGAGGATCGGGCGTCCGAGCGCCTCGAGCCGCTGGGCGATGGCGGAGAGATCGTCGCACCCCGCCCCCGCGCTGCACGTGAGGAGGTCGGGGGCGGGGAACTGCGTGCCGGAGACGAAGGCGCCGAGCATGGCGCGCACCGGACAGAACGATTCGCCGATCCCCAGCGAGTCGGCGATCGGCAGAAGCCCCGCGCTGTCCTCCATGAGGCACGGCAGCCACCACGCGCCGTCCGGGTAGAAGGCGACGAGGCCGGGGAGGGAGTAGGCGAGCACCGGCACCGTGCCGAGGTCCTTCATCGCCCCGACGATCTTGACACCGCGGGTGCGGGCGGCGAACAGGCGCTCCTCCTCGGTCAGGAGGAAGTTCCACAGCCGCAGGGCGGCCGGCGAATCGTCGAAACGCATCGTGCGCAGGCGCAGATCGCCGTCGGCGACGTGGCGCGAGAGCGGGCCGCCGTACCAGCGTTCGGCGAGCCCCGCCGCCCGCAGCGCCGCGTAGCGCTCCTCCCAGGCGGCGAGATCGATGCGGCGCGGTCCGCTCACGCCCGCAGCTCCTCCAGGAAGGCTTGGATCCGCACGAGATCGCGGTTCATCGCCGGCTCGCCGTCGAGATCGACGTCGAGCACCGGGACGTCGAGCTGATCCTGGAACCGGCGCACCTCGGCGTGCCACAGGTCGCACCAGACGTGGCGCAGGAGCACGACGCCGCGCGCCTTCCGCTCGCGCACGCCGGCGCGCACCCAGGCGAAGAGCGCGTCGTTCGGCCGCCGGAAGACGTCGGGGATCGTGCCGAAGTACGCCTCGACGAGGGCGCCGAGGGGATCGATGCCCAAGCGCCGGCGGTCGAAGGGAGCGCGGCGCGTCCGTTCGCCGCCCTCGGTGCCGTCGAGGACGATGCAGCCGCCGGCGCGCTCGATCGCCCCGACGAGCCCGTGATCCGCGGCGGTGAGGGGGCCGCCGAGGAGCGCCAGCGGCACGCCGGGGCCGGCCGGGGCCGGCGGACCCGGCGGCGCGCCG
>JBFMCU010000145.1:0-3169 GCA_040754415.1 Planctomycetota bacterium | reverse complement strand
GGCCGCGGCCCAGGCCGCCTGCTCGCCGGCGAGCCCGGCGCGCCGCGCGCTCACCGCCCCCGCGAGGCGGCGCAGCTCCGCGCGGTCGGGGGGCTCGCCCTCCGGGGGCGCGGCCGGCAGCTCGAGGCGCCCGGCGAGGTCGTCGAGGAGGGCTCCAAGGCCGGTGAAGTCGCCGGCGGCGGCCAGGGCGTCGCCTTGCTCCAGCGCCGCGCGCACCGCGGCCGTCGACGCCGCCACGATCTCCGCCGCCAGGGCGTCGACCTGGGACCGGAAGGCGGGATCGCCGGCGAGCGGCGCGGCCGGCTCGTAGGCCCCGAGGGCGGCGAGAGCCGCGCCGGGCCGCGGCAGCTCACCCGCCGGGGGCGGCCAGGCGGCGGCGGCGCGGAGCGCTCCCCCGACGGCCGCCAGAGCCGCTTCGCGCTCCGCGGCCTCGCGCGCGGCGCGGGCCGCCGCCGCCTCGAGGTCCTGGATCTCCACGGCGGCCCGCTCGGCGGTCCTGGTCGCGGGGAACTCGGCGGCGATCGCCCGCAGGCGCTGGATGCGCGCGGCCGGGGAGAGCGGGCCCGGGAGGTCGCGGTAGGCGAGCTCGGCCTGGAGCTCGAGGATCTGCAGGCGCTCCTCGTCGGTCTCCGCGGCCTCCCCGGTCCCGGCGCCCGGCTCGCCGCCGCCGAAGAACTCGGTGTCGTCGGGGATCGCCGGCCCGGGCGGGACCCCGGGCTGGGAGGGCGGGGCACCGCGGGGGACGGAGAGGATCGGCCGGAAGCGCCAGAGGACTCCGCCGGCCGCCGCGAGCAGGAGGAGAGTCACGACCCCGCGCACCGGGAAGCGCCGGCGCGCCCGGGCGGGCGGCGCGGCGATCCCCTCGTCCGCCTCGACGCGCAGGCGCTCGACCTCGCGCAGGAGCAGGGCCGCGGAGGGCGGCCGGTCGGCGGGGTCCTTCTCGAGGAGCCGGCGGACGAGGGCGTCGAGCGCCGGGGGCAGACCGGGCACGAGGGCGGAGGGCGGCCGGGGCGTGGCGGTGAAGTGCCCGCGCAGGATGTCCCGGGTCGTCTCGCCCTCGAACGGCGTGTGAGCGGTGAGGAGGCGGTAGACGGTGGCCCCCAGCGAGTAGAGGTCGGAGCGGTGATCGACGGCCTCGCCCCGGGCCTGCTCGGGGGAGATGAAATGGGGGGTGCCGAAGATCTTCTTCCCCTCGGACTGGGTCGCCTCGGCTTCGACGGTGGTGGCGAGCCCGAGGTCGGCGATCTTCACCGTCCCCGTGCCGGTGAGCATCAGGTTCGCGGGCTTGATGTCGCGGTGGACGATCCCCCGCTCCTCGGCATAGACCAACCCCGCCGCCGCGTCGCGCAGGACGTCCAGGACCTCGCGCCAGGGGAGGGGGCCCGCGGACGCCAGGCGGTCCTCCAGGGTGCCGCCGGGCATGAACTCCATGGCCAGGTAGTGCTGGCCCGCCTCCTCGCCGACGTCGTAGACGACGACGACGTTCGGATGGTTCAGAGCGGCAGCCGCCCGGGCCTCGGTCTGGAAGCGGCGGACGAAGTCCCGGTCGGCGGCGAGGCGCGGGGAGAGGATCTTCAGGGCCACCGGGCGGTGGAGGCTCTCCTGGAGGGCGAGGAAGACGGCGCCCGTCGCGCCGCGGCCGATCAGCGTGTCCAGGCGGAACCCGGCCAGCCGGCGCGGCTCGCCCGCCGGCCCGCCGGCCAGGGTCGGTTCGGCGATCTCCTCGAGGGGCGCCGCGGGGATCGCTCCGGCCGCGGTCTCGCCGGCGAGAGGGAGCTCGGGGTCGACGATCCGCAGGCGGCGCGAGCCCAGGACGATCAGGTCCCCGGTCCACAGGCGCGCGGTGGAGACCCGCTCCCCGTTCACGATCGTGCCGTACTGGGAGCCGAGGTCCTTGATCGCCCAGCCGCCCCCCTTGGTCCGCCCGATGGCGCAATGGGCCGGATCGACGCCCTGGCCGCGGACCACGAACCCGGCGCGCTCCGCCGCACTGCCCACGACCAGGGTCTCGCTCATGGGGAGCTCGGCCCAGAGGCCCTCCTCGCCGAGGAGGACCAGGCGCAAGCCGCCGGAGCCCGGACCCTCGCTCACCGTTCGCCCCCCGCGTCGTCCGCCGCCGGGGCGCCCGGGCCGACCCCCGCGAACAGGGCGCGGCCCACGCGGATTGTATGGGCCCCGGCGCGGATCGCCTCCTCGAGGTCGTCGCTCATGCCCATGTCGAGGCGGGGCGCACCGCCGGCGAAGGCCGCGGCCGGGAGGCTCGCCGCGAGGAGGGCGAGCGCCCGGAAGACCGCCCCGGGCGGGCCGTGGAGCCCCTCCTCCTCCCGGGGAGCGGCCATCGTCATGAGCCCCTGGAGGGGGAGCGGGCCGGCCCGCGCGGCCGCGACGAGGGCGGGGACCGCGGCCGGCTCGAGGCCGTGCTTGGCCGGCTCGCGGGTGAGCTTGATCTGGAGCCAGATCGCCGGCCGCCGGCCGAGCTCCTGCGCGTGCCGGGAGAGGGTCTCCAGGAGGCGCGCGGAGTCGACGGAGTGGATCTCGTCGGCGAGCTCGACGACGCGGCGGGCCTTGTTCCGCTGCACGTGCCCGAGGAAGTGCCAGCGCACCGCGGGGGGGCGGCCGGCGCACCACCTCGCCTTGCGCTCGAGGTCCGCGACGCGGCTCTCGCCGAGGTCCAGGCAGCCGAGCCGTGCCAGGGCGTGGGCGAGGGGAGGCTCTACCTCCTTGGTGACGGCGACGAGCCGGACCCCGGCGGGATCGCGACCGCTGGCGGCGCAGGCCGCCGCGACTCTCCTTCGCACGGCCTGGAGGTTCTCTTCGAGCTCCTTCGCCACGATCGCGCTCCCTTCTCCGCCCCCGCAGAGCCAGAGGGGCCGCCCAGCCTACCCGTGCGGGGGGGGGAAGTCACCGCTGCCCGCGCCCCGGCGGCGGGCGCTCGCGGGGCGGCGTGCAGGACGAGGCGCAGGCGCTCTGTGCTCCCGGGCGAGAGCCGGTGGAGCTCGCTCGGCTCGTATCCGGCGACCCAGAGGATCTCCTCCCCGCGGCAGACCAGCGGCACCTGGGCCCGGAGCTCGCGGGGCAGGCCGCGATCGGCGAGGAACCGCACGAGGCGCTTCGCCCCCGGCGCCCCCAGGGGATGGAAGCGCGCCCCCGGCCAGGGGAAGCGCACCGC
>JBFMCU010000144.1:18975-30687 GCA_040754415.1 Planctomycetota bacterium | reverse complement strand
GCTGGTGACCAGCCTTTGCCGGGTGGGGTTGGGTACCCACCGGGTTCATCTCGCGGGTTTCAGGTCACGTCATGACCTTCCTCCTCGCCCAGGCTTTTCCTGGCGCAATCAGAGAGCGAGCAAGAATCGCTCGCGAACGGGCGGCAGCGCCGTCAGGCGATGCGCCAGAGGACATCTGAGAGGCTGGTTCATCGATTCCTGCTCAGCCTCTCAGGGGCCGCCGGGGGGCCGGGGCCGCGGCAGAGGCTCGCCGGGGGGTCGGTCCGGCCCCCGGGAGCGGGTCGCGTAGATGGGAATCCCGCACCAATCCGGCGGGAAATGGGCCCCCCATTCTATCGGCCGGATCGGCCCGGTCCCACCCGCGGGAGGCCGGCCCCCGGTACCCCTCTGGCCCCCGCACGGGCGCGGGAGCGGTAGAGGTAGAGCACGGGCAGGGGATCGGCTCCCCCCCGGTCGGGGAGGGCCGCCTCGGCATTCGTGAACACCGTGGGCAGGACCCGGCGCGCCCCCTCCCGCCCCTCCTCCCCCGCCGGGGCCCGGCCCCCGAAGATCAGGGTCGCCCCCCGGTCGAGCCCCCGCCCCCAGGCCTCCCGGGTTCGCTCCACCATGGCGCGGTCGATCAGGGGCAGCGGTTCGGCGGCCGCCTGGCTCTCCTCGAGCGAGGCGAGCAGCGCCGCCGTGAAGGCCGAGTGCGATCGCTCCGGGCAGTAGATCCGTCCCACCTGGCCCCCCCGCTGCCCGAACAGGGTCCTCGCCCGCCCGAAGGCGAGCTCGATCGCCGTCCGGGCCGCCGCCTCCACCGGCCGATCCGGCGGAACCTCCCACGCCGCGGCGCGCAGGGCGGCGAGCCGCGGCTCCGCGACCCCTGCCGCCTCGCACCAGCGCCGCAGGCGCGCGATGCGGCTCCGGGCGCCGTCCGCCGTCACCGACGCGACGCCGCTCCCCACGAGCCACTCGACGGCCTCGTCGGAGGCGCCGTGCAGGAGGGCGATCGCGCCGGGCGGCAGGCCCGCCTCCAGGAGCGAGCGCACCACCCGGTCGGCGAGGGCGGGCACCCGCGGATCGGCGAGCAGGAGCACCGCCCGCCCGCGGAGGAGCTCGCGGGCGACCCCGTAGAGCGCGCCCGCGAAGAGCTCGCTCCAGTGGGGGAGGACGAGGGCCACCCCCGGGGCCGGGGCGGGCGGCACGCGGGCGGCGAGATCCCGCAGCCCCTGGGCGAGCCCGCGCCGGTGGACCGCGAGCTCCCCGACCTCGAGCCCGATGCTCGCCGCCACCTCCGCCGCCTCGCCCCCCTCCAGGCGCGCGGCAGCCTCCACGAGGAGGGGCCGCCGCCTCGCCGTCCGCTCGCGGCCCGCGCGGGCGGCGAAGGCCTCCAGGAGGGCGCGGGCCGGCTCGGCGTCCCGGCGGTCGGAGCGGGGCCAGGAACCCACGATCTCCGCCGGCGCCAGGGCCGAGCGCACCTCGAACCGACCCGCGCCGCGCGAGGGCCGGGCTTCCCCTTCGAGGAGGTTCTGACCGTCGGTCGCCGTCACGGCGCCTTTACGATACGGCGGCCGCGCCCCCCCGTCCCGGGCTATCATCCCCCCATGCTCCCTTCCCGCTCTCTCCCCCGCCCCTCCCTCTCCGTCCTCCTCCTCCTCCTTCTGGCCGGTTGCGGGGGCGGGTCGTCCTCCGCCCCGCTGCCCCCCCGGCTCACCGCGGTGGCCGGCGCGAGCGCGGACGTCGTCCAGCAGGTCGACACGGCCTACGCCCGGATCGAGGCCGAGCCCGCGAAGGTCGAGAACCGCCTGGCGCTGGCGGCCATCTACGAGGCGGCGAACCAGACCGACCTCGCCCTCGAGACCTACGAGCAGATCGCCGGGATGAGCTCCGAGGAGGCGCGCGTCTGGTACCACATCGGCCGGCTGCGGGCGGCGGCGCAGGATGCGGAGGGCGCCCTCGCCGCCCTGGCGGAGGCCGAGAAGCGCCAGGGCGGCTACCCGCCCCTCTTCTGGCGCCGGGGCCTCCTCGAGCTCGAGCGCGAGGACCTCGAGGCGGCCGAACGCTCCTTCCGCCGCGCGGCGGAGCTCGCCCCCCAGGATCCCTCGGGCCCCACCGGGCTCGCCGAGGTGGCGCTGCGCCGCGATGATGTCGCCTCGGCCCTGAAGATCCTGGAGGAGCTCCACGCGAGGCTCCCGGCGGAGCGTACGATCGGCAACCGCCTGCGGGACGCCCTCCGGCGCGCCGGCCGCGGCGAGGAGGCCGAGGCCCTCGTGGTGCCGGAGACCGGACCGCGGCTGGTGTATCGCAACGACCCCTGGATGGCGGAGCTCTCCCGGCTGCGCCCCCTGGCGCTGCCGGAGATCCTCAAGGTCGCCGAGGCCCGCCTCCGGGCCGCCGATCCCCAGGGCGCGCTCCAGGTGCTCGGTCCCGCCCTCGAGAAGGACCCCGGCGACGTCAGCTTGATCACCCGGGCCACCGATGCCTTCGTGCAGATGAAGCAGTACGACGCCGCGCTCGGGATGCTCGAGCCGGCGATCCAGCACGACCCCGAGAACTTCCGCCTCCTGTATTGCCGGGGGGTCGTCCTGCACTACAAATCGCAGGCGGTCGGCGACCGCCGCCTGCTCGAGGAGGCGGAGCGCATGCTCGCCAAGGGCGTGGAGCTGGCGCCGGCCGCGGGGGACGGACGGCTCGCGCTCGCCCGCGTTCAGGCCGATCTCGGCCGCCTGGAGGAGGCCCTGGCCAGCGTCGGCCGGGCGATCGAGCTCGGGCAGCGGAACCCGCTCAGCGTGATGCTGCGCGGCCGGGTGCTCCTGAACATGCGCCGCCTCGACGAGGCCATCGCGACCTTCACGGAGGCCCGCCGGGATTGGCCGGAGGAGGTCGCGCCGATCGCCTACCTGGCCGCCGCCCTGACCGAGAGCGGCCGGTTCCCCGAGGCCCGCGCGACCCTCGAGGAGGTCGTCGCCCGCCAGCCCGATCACCCGATGATCGAGAGGATCCGCCAGCGGATGGCCGTCTTGGAGGCGAGCGGCGAAGGGAACGTCGCTCCCCCCGGCGGGGAGGTCCCGGGCGAGGGGCAGGGAGATCGGTGAGGCCCGCCGCTCCGACCCCGCGGCGCGGGCGTGCGGCCGGGTTCCTCGTGCCGGGCGTCCTGCTCGCCGCCTGCGGCCGGGAGGAGGCGCGACCCGCAGAGGGCGCGCCGCCGGGGGGCCCGGCCTGGTTCGAGGTGGCGCGGGGGTGCGGCATCGACTTCGTCCACCGCTCCGGCCACCGCCAGGAGTACTACCACCCCGAGATCATCAACGGCGGCTGCGCCCTCCTGGACGCCGACGGCGACGGGGACCTCGACGCGTACCTCGTGCAGGGCGGCTCCCTCGCCGGCGAGGGGAACCCTCCGCCGAACTCCCTCTACCGCAACCGCGGCGACGGGACCTTCGAGGACGTCACGGCGGGAAGCGGCGCCGGCGACCGCGGCTACGGGGCGGGCGTCGCCACCGGGGACTTCGACGACGATGGACGGATCGACCTCTTCGTGACCAACGTCGGCCGCGATGTCCTCCTGCGCAATCTGGGCGACTGCCGGTTCGAGGACGTGACCGCCCGCGCCGGACTCGAGGCCGACGGTTGGACGACGAGCAGCGCCTTCGTCGACTACGATCGCGACGGGGACCTCGATCTCTACGTCTGCCACTACACGGGCTGGACGCCGGCCCTCGAGACCCCCTGCTTCAACTCGCGCGCCGAGAGGGACTACTGCAGCCCGACGAGCTACGACCTGCCGACGACCGACCACCTCTATCGGAACCGCGGCGATGGCACGTTCGAGGACGTTTCCGAGGGTGCGGGGATCGGTGCGGAGCGGGGCACGGGGCTCGGGGTGGCGTGCGCGGATTTCGACGGCGACGGTGGGGTGGACATCTTCGTGGCCAACGACGCGATGCCCAACTTCCTCTGGCACAACGAGGGGGACGGGACCTTCGTGAACATCGCCCTGCGGGCCGGGTGCGCGGTGGACCGGGACGGAACGCTCAAGGCCGGGATGGGCGTCGCGGTCGAGGACGCCGACGAGGACGGGGACCCCGACATCCTCGTCTGCAACCTCTTCGAGGAATCGGATTCGTTCTATCGCAACGAGGGCGGCTTCTTCACCGACCGCACGACGAACGCGGGGCTAGCCCGGACGGCCCGGCGCTTCACCCGCTTCGGCATGGCCTGGCACGACTTCGATCACGACGGCCATTTCGACCTCTTCCAGGCGGGCGGGCGGGTGAACCGCGTGTCGACGAGCTACGGCGACGACCCCTACGCCGAGCCGAATCTGCTCTACCGCGGCACGGGGGACGGCAGGTTCGAGGAGGTGCTGCCGCGAGGCGGCACGGCGGAGCTCCTGATCGCCAGCAGCCGGGCGGCGGCGTTCGGCGACGTGAACGGCGACGGCGCGGTGGACGTCCTCGTCCTCAACCGCGACCACGAGGCCCACCTCCTCCTGAACCGGGTGGGCCGGCGGGAGAGCGCCCTGCTCCTCTCCGTCCTCGAGCGCTCGGGGCGGGATGCGATCGGGGCCGAGCTGCGCATACGGGTGGGCGCGCGGACGATCCTCCGCACCGTGCGGACCGCCTACAGCATCATGGCCGCCAACGACCCGCGCGTGCACGTGGGGCTCGGCGCCGCCCGCGGCGTGGACGAGATCGAGGTGCGCTGGGCGGACGGGGAAAGCGAACGGTTCGGCCCCCGGGCCGGAGGCGCGGTCCACGTCCTGCGCCGGGGCGAAGGGGAGCCGGCGGGCGCGCGCTGATCCACTCGCGGCGCAGGCGCCGCGCGGGCGCCGGGATCGTCGCGTCTGGTACGATGGGCGGTCGCGCGCGCCTGCGCGCGACGAGCATGGACGCCACGAATCCGAGGCTCTCCTTCCCTCGCTCGCGCCGCATCGCCCGGAAGGCGGACTTCGCGCGCATCTATCGCGAGGGCAGCCGGGCGCGCGGCAGGCTCCTGACGGTGGCGGTGCTCCCCAACGGCCGCCCGCATTCGCGTCTCGGCCTCTCCGTCGGCAAGCGGTGCTGGCGCACGGCGGTCCGCCGCAATCGCGTGCGGCGAATCTTCCGCGAAGCCTTCCGCCTGTCCCTCCCCGCGCTGCCGGCCGGGATCGACGTGATCGCCATCGCCTCGACGCCCGCGATCTCGCCCGGCCTGGAGGAGACGCGCCAGGAGCTCCTCGCCCTCGTGCCCAAGGCCCTCCAGCGCTGGCGGGAGAAGGCCGCGGCGGCCGGCCAGGAGGACGGGCCGTGACGTGGGCCCGCGCTCTTGCGGCGCTGCCGATCCGCTTCTACCGCCGCTTCCTCTCCCCGCTGAAGCCCCCGACCTGCCGTTTCTACCCCACGTGCAGCGCCTACGGCCTGCAGGCCCTCCGCGTGCACGGGGTTCTCAAGGGCGGCCTGCTCACCGCCTGGCGCATCCTCCGGTGCCAGCCCCTGGGAACGCGGGGCTTCGATCCGGTGCCGGCCCCGGGGCGCTGGCGCCCGGAGATCGGCCCCCGGGCCCGCGGCCGGAAGGCGGGCGGGCCCCCTGACTCCGCCCCGCGGTCCTGGTAGGGTCGCCGCTTCCCCTCCCCCCCGTCCCCCTCTCCATCCGGACGATGACGATGTTCCGCCCCTGGATCCCCGCGCTCCTCCTCTTCGCCCCCGCCTGCGTCACCGCCCCCCCCGCCCCGATCCCGGGCGCCGCCGGGGCGGATCACCTGATCGAGCCCGGCGAGACGCATCTCGCCCACCTCTGGAAGCTCACCCGCGGGGGGGAGAACGCCGAAGCCTACTGGAGCTTCGACGGCCGCCGCCTCGTGCTGCAGCGGCGCAATCTCGAGGAGGACATCCCGTGCGACCGGATCTTCGTCGTGGAACGGGGCTTCGATCTCGAGCTCGTCTCCACCGGCACGGGCGTCACTACCTGCGCGTACTTCCTCCCCGGCGATCGCGCGGTGCTCTTCGCTTCGACGCACGGCTACGCCGCGGAGTGCCCGCCCCCGATCGACTTCCAGAAGGAGGGAGGCTACGTCTGGGCGGTGCACGCCGAATACGATCTGTACGTACGCGACCTCGACACCGGCGAGCTCTCCCCCTTCCTGCCCTGCTGGGGCTACGACGCCGAAGCCACGGTCTCGCCGCGCGGGGATCGGGTCGTGTTCACGTCCACCCGCGGGGGCGACATCGACCTGTGGACGTGCAACCTCGACGGCTCGAATCTCGTCCAGGTCACCGACACGCTGGGCTACGACGGGGGCGCCTTCTTCAGCCACGACGGCACGCAGCTCGTCTACCGCTCCACGTTCTTCACGCCCGGGAAGGAAACCGCGGAGACGGCGGTCTACCGCGAGCTCCTCGCCCGGTGGCGGGTGCGCCCCCACCACATGGAGATCATGCTCGCCGACGCCGACGGCGGGAACCGCCGCCAGATCACCCACCTCGGCGGCGCCAACTTCGCGCCCTTTTTCTTCCCCGACGACACCCGGGTGATCTTCTCGACGAATCACCACGAGACGGGGGCGCGCAACTTCGACCTGTTCGCGATCGGCGTTGACGGCGAGGGCCTGGAGCGAATCACCACGTACGCCGGCTTCGACAGCTTCCCGGTGTTCAGCCCGGACGGGCGGTTCCTCGTCTTCGCCTCGAACCGGGGGGGCGAGCGGCCCGGCGAGACGAACATCTACGTCGCCGAGTGGCGGTAGGCCCCCGGGGCGAGGAGCGGGGCTTGTGGGGCCCCGAAGGCCCGGCCTATGATTCGATTCCCTCCCCTGCCCCCGCGGTGGGCCATGAGCGACAAACTACCCGAGACCTGGATGTGGGAGCGCGCGCGCGAGGTCATCGAGCGCGCCGACCGCATGCAGAAGAGCTTCTTCCAGCCCGGCCGCCCGGGATCGCGCCGGCCGAGCTGGGAGCCCCCGGTGGACATCTTCGAGACGGCGACGGAGCTCTGGGTGCAGGTCGCGCTCCCCGGGGTCGAGCCGGACAAGGTCGAGGTCGTGCTCGAGCACCACCACCTCGCGGTGTCGGGGGAGCGCGTCCTCTCCCAAGCCTTCCGCACCGCCGCCATCCATCGCCTGGAGATCCCGCACGGGCGCTTCGAGCGCCGGGTGGACCTGCCCCCCGGCCGCTACCAGCTCGTGCAACGCCAGCTCGTGCTCGGCTGTCTCTTCCTCAATCTGACCAAGATCGATTGACCGCCATGGCCGACCGAAGAGAAGACGAGGCGCCGGCGGAGGCCGCCTCCCGGACGCCGGCCGAGGAAGCGCCGCCGGCCCGGAACGGCCCGGCCGGCGAGGAGGGGCTGCCGGACGACGAGCTGATCGTGCTGGCCGCCCGGGGCATGCTCCTCTTCCCCCACGTGGTGCTGCCGATCATCGTGGGCCGCCAGCGCTCGGTGGCGGCCGTCCAGGCCGCGGTCCGCGCCGATCGCCCCCTCGGCGTCGTCCTGCAGCGCAACGCCGACGACGAGGACCCCGCGCCCGAGGAGCTCTACTCGGTGGGCACGGTGGCGAGCATCGTGCGTTACATCACGGCTCCCGACGGGACGCACCACGTGATCGCCCAGGGTCAGGAACGCTTCCGGATCCTGGAGTACGTGCAGACCGAGCCCTACTTCGTGGCGCGGGTGGAGCGGATGCCGGAGCCCGAGTACGACGAGAACGAGACGGAGATCGCAGCCCGCTTCCTAAACCTGAAGGCCCAGGCCCACCAGGCGGTCTCCCTGCTACCCCAGCGGCCCGAGGACCTCGACCAAGCGATCGAGAACGCGCCCACGCCCTCCAGCCTGACCGACCTCATCGCCACCTTCATCGAGATCCCCCCCGCCGAGAAGCAAGAGGTGCTCGAGACCTTCGACCTCGCCGAGCGCATGGACAAGGTCTCGGAGCGGATGGCGCGCCTCGTGGAGGTGCTGACCCTCTCGCAGGAGATCCGCAAGAAGACCCAGGGCAAGCTGGAGAAGGCGCAGCGGGAGTACTACCTGCGCGAGCAACTGCGCCAGATCCAGAGCGAGCTCGGCGAGGGGCAATCGGTCGAGATCCAGGACCTCGTCCGGGCCATCGAGGGGGCCCGCATGCCCCCCGCGGTCAAAAAGGAGGCCCGCCGGGATCTCTCCCGGCTCGAGCGCATGCCCGAGTCCGCGGCCGAGTACGGGATGCTGCGCGCGTACCTCGAGACGCTGATCGAGCTGCCGTGGACCAAGTCGACCCGCGACAAGCTCGACATCCGCCGCGCCCGCGAGATCCTCGACGAGGATCACCACGGCCTCGAGAAGGTGAAAAAGCGCATCGTCGAGTTCCTGGCCGTGCGCAAGCTGAAGCCGACGGGCAAGGGACCGATCCTGTGCTTCGTGGGACCTCCCGGCGTCGGCAAGACCTCGCTCGGGCGCTCGATCGCGCGAGCCATGGGCCGCAAGTTCGTGCGGGTGAGCCTCGGCGGCGTCCACGACGAGGCCGAGATCCGCGGCCACCGGCGCACCTACGTGGGGGCGATGCCCGGGAACATCGTCCAGAACATCCGCAAGGCGGGCGCGAACAACCCCGTGTTCATGCTCGACGAGATGGACAAGCTCGGCCGGAGCCTGCACGGCGACCCGTCCTCCGCCCTGCTGGAGGTGCTGGATCCCGAGCAGAACTACACGTTCACCGATCACTACTTGAACGTGCCCTTCGACCTCTCCAAGGTCATGTTCATCGGCACCGCCAACGTCCTCGACGCCATCCCGGGCCCGCTGCGGGATCGCTGCGAGGTGATCGAGCTCCCCGGCTACACGCGCGAGGAGAAGCTGGAGATCGCCCGGCGCTACCTCGTCGGCCGGCGGCGCGAAGCGAACGGACTGGAGCCGGCGCAGATCGACGTCACCGATGCGGCCCTGGTGGCCATCATTCGCGACTACACCCGCGAGGCCGGCGTGCGCAACCTCGAGCGCGAGCTCGGCACCGTGATGCGCCACGTCGCCACCAAGGTCGCCGCGGGCGAGGCGCAGCACCTCGCGATCGATGCGGGCGACCTCGCCGCCATCCTCGGCCCCCTGCGCTTCGAGAGCGAGCTCGCCCTCCGCACGAGCCAGCCGGGGGTCGCCACCGGGCTCGCCTGGACCCCCGCCGGCGGCGACATCCTGTTCATCGAGTCCTCCGCGATGCCCGGCAAGGGCGGCCTCGTGCTCACCGGCCAGCTCGGCGAGGTGATGAAGGAGAGCGCACAGGCGGCCGTCACGCTCGTCAAGTCGAACCTGGACGGGCTGGGCGTGAAGCCGTCCTTCTTCGAGAAGCACGACGTCCACGTCCACGTCCCCGCCGGCGCGATCCCCAAGGACGGCCCGAGCGCCGGGGTGGCCATGTACACCTCGCTCGTCTCCCTCGTCACCGGGCGCACGGTCGAGAGCACCGTCGCCATGACCGGGGAGATCAGCCTGCGCGGGCTCGTCCTGCCCGTGGGCGGCATCAAGGAAAAGGTGCTCGCCGCCCGCCATGCGGGGATCGAGAAGGTGCTCCTCCCGGCCCGCAACCGGAAGGACTTCGACGAGATCCCCGCCGACGTGCGTAACGACCTCGAGTTCGTGTGGATCGAGAACGTGGGCCAGGCGCTGTTCGCGGCCCTGCGCGGCCGCGAGACGCCGGCCGAAGCCCCTCTCGACGGCGACGGCGCGAGCGCCCGAATGTCCGCCTCGGCGGGGATGATCTGAGAGGCTGAGCAGAAACCGATGAACCAGCCTCTCCGATGTTGTCTGGCGCATCGCCTGACGGCGCTGCCGCCCGTTCGCGAGCGATTCTCGCTCGCTCTCTGACCGTCCATGAAGGCGATGCGCGTGCACCGCACCGCACCGGCGGAGGAGTCGCCCCTCGTCCTGGACGAGGTCCCGGTGCCCTCCCCGGCCCCCGGCGAGCTGCTCGTCCGCGTGGAAGCGTGCGGGGTGTGCCGCACCGACCTCCACGTCGTCGAGGGCGATCTCCCCGCGATCCGCCGCCCGCTCGTCCCCGGCCACATGATCGTGGGAACGGTGGAGGAGCTCGGCCCGCCGCCCGGCGCCGGCGCGAGCGCCGCCATCGCGCGGGGCGTGCGCGTGGGCGCGGGATGGCTCTCCGGCACGTGCGGTGCGTGCGGGTATTGCGCGGCCGGGCGCGAGAACCTGTGCGCGGCCGCGCGGTTCACCGGCTACCACGTGGACGGCGGATACGCGGAGTACGTGACGGTGCCCGCCCTCTGGGCCTATCCGCTCCCCGCCGGCTTGTCCGCCGAGAGCGCGGCTCCGCTCCTCTGCGCCGGCATCATCGGCTACCGGGCCCTCGCGCTCTCCGGCGTGGGGCCGGGCGAGCGCCTCGGCCTCTATGGATTCGGGAATTCGGCCCACCTCGTGCTGCAGATCGCCCGCGCGCGCGGCATAGAGGTCCACGTCGCCTCGCGGGGCGGCGCGCATCGCGCCCTCGCCCTGGAGATGGGGGCCGCCGCGGTCGCCGCGGAGCTCCCGCCCGAGAGTCTCCACGCCGCGATCCTCTTCGCGCCCGCCGGCGAGCTCGTCCCGCCCGCCCTGCGTGCCCTGCGCCGGGGCGGCACGCTCGCCTGCGCCGGCATCCACATGAGCCCCATCCCGGCGCTCGATTACGCCACCCTCCTCTTCGGCGAGCGCGTCCTGCGGAGCGTCACCGCCTACACGCGAGCCGACGGCCGGGGGCTCCTCGCCGAAGCGGCCCGCCTCGGACTCCGCCCGCGCACGACCTCCTTCCCCCTCGCCGAGGCCAACGCTGCCCTCCAGGCCCTCAAGGCCGACCGCATCCGGGGGGCGGCCGTGCTCGCGTTCGATCGGTGAGGGGATGGACGGGCGTCCCCCTTCCTTCCTCTCGCGCCGCGATCCGGGGCTCAGAGAGCGAGCAAGGATTGCTCGCGAACGGGCGGCAGCGCCGTCAGGCGATGCGCCAGAGGACATCTGAGAGGCTGTATCATGGATTCTTGCTCAGCCTCTCAGTCGATAGGATGCATCGATGCCGCGCGAAGCCGCCCCGCCCCCGCCGGCGCGCCGGCGCGCGCTCGCCGCGCTCGCCACGATCTTCCTGGCGCCCGCGCTCCTCCTCGGGCCCCACCTGATCGCCGGCGAGCGATTCCTGCCGTACCTGCCGCGGATCCACGAACCGCTGCGAAGCGAGGATCCCGCCGCGGCGGAGGAGGCGATCCGCGGGGCGAGCTACCCTCCGGCGGACCGGATCTTTCCCGTCCTCACCGACCAGGAGGCGATCGCGGCCGAGATCGCGGCCGGCCACCTCCCGACCTGGCAGCCCCTCCACGGTCTCGGGGTCCCGCTCTTCGCGGGCACGATCGCCGGAGCGGCCTATCCGCCGAACTGGCTCGCGCTCGCGCTCTCGCCCGAGCTCGCCGCCGGCCCGCTCGCGCTCCTCTCCCTGGCGCTCGCCGGGCTCGGAACGTGGCTCCTGCTGCGGCGCCTCGGTCTCGCCCGCGGCGCGTGCGTGGTCGGCGCCCTCGGCGTGGAGCTCGGCGGCTGGGGCATCGGGAACCTCTTCTACCCCATGAAGGTGGACGCGGCCCTGTGGGTCCCGTGGGCCCTGTGGGCCGTCGAGGGGCTCGCCCGCCGGCGGCGGGGCAGCGCGCCGGCGCTCACGGTCGCGATCGCCTTGTCCCTTTTGGCGGGCTTCCCGACGGTGGCCTTCTTCGGGCTCGTCCTCGTGGGGGTCTATGCCCTGGTGCGCCTCGGCCGTCGGAC
>JBFMCU010000144.1:17952-18965 GCA_040754415.1 Planctomycetota bacterium | reverse complement strand
GCCGCCCCCGGCGGCGCAGCGGGGCCGGTCTCCGCGCCTCGCCTTCCCCTCGCCGTCCTCTTCGGCCTCCTCGGCGTGCTCGCCGCCGCGGTGCAGGTCCTGCCCTCCTTCGAGGCGAGCCGCCAGTCGCGGCGGGTCGAGCAGACGCCCGCGGGCCTCGCGGCGCAGGCCCTGCCCACCTCCGCCCTCGCGGGCACCGTGCTCGCCGGCCTCGCCGGTGCGCCGACCGATTCCACGCCGCCGGGATCGCTCCCGATCCCCTGGTGGCTCACCCCTCCCGCCGACGCCCACCGCGCGGAGACCGCGAACCAGCTCGAGTGGAACACCTTCGCCGGGGCGGGGATCGTCCTGCTCGCCCTCACGGCGCTCCTCGCCGCGCCCCGCCGTGCCGCCTTTCCCGCCCTGGCGCTCCTCGCCGTCCTCGCCTTCGCCTGCGGCTGGCCCGGCGCGCGCATCCTCTACCGCCTGCCGGGGCTCGACCTCGGCGCGCCGAGCCGCGTCCTCTCCCTCGCGTGGATCCTCTGGCCGTGGCTGGCGGCGATCGGCACGGATGCCCTCGTGCACGGCCGCGGTCGCGCCGCGGAGATCTTCCTCCTCGCGAGCTTCGTCTTCGCGGCAGCCGCCTTCACCGTGTGGCACGGCTTCGATCCCGCGCGGTGGGCCCAGCAGTTCGAGGCGGCGATGGTCGCCCGCTACGTCGAGGCCCCCGGGGCGACCGCCACGCTCGCCGATGTCCACGCCCGGGTCCCGCCCGCCGCCGCGCTCGCCGCGGGAGAGCACCTGGCGGGCGTGTTCGCCCGCGCCTTCGCGGCCGGGCTCGCCGCGCTCCTCGCGGCCGCGCTCGCCTTCCTCTCCGACCGGCGCCGCCCGGCCAGCGAGGGCGCACCGCGGTGGTTCTTCGCCGGCGGGCTCGCGGTGATCGGCGCCGCCGCCCTGGCCCCCCTCGGCGAGCGAGGATTCGCGGCCGAGCTCGGTCCGCCCGCCGGTCTCTCCGCCCTCGGCGCGGTCCTCTT
>JBFMCU010000144.1:0-17942 GCA_040754415.1 Planctomycetota bacterium | reverse complement strand
CTCGCCCTCCTCTGGTGGTGGCCGCCGCGCCAGGCCGCGCCCGGCCGCTGGCTCTTCGTCGCCGTGGTGGTGGCGATCGAGGGGATCCTCGCCACCGGCGGCTACGTCAGCGCCCGGCCCGCGGCCGCGGGCCCGACCTTCCCGGCATCCCCGGCCCTCGAGGCCGTGCGGGAGGCGGCGGGCGAGGGGCGCGTGCTGCGTTTCGACGACACGCCGAGCGGCATCGCGGACGCCATCGAGCTCGCCCGCCCCAACCTCCTCGAGGCCTACGGGATCGCCGATCTGACGCCCTACGTGGTCTTCACGCCCCGCACCCTGATCGAGCTCATCACGGCGATCGAGCCGTCCGTCTATTCGCCAACCTATCGCACCTTCAGCCCCGGGCTGCGGCGCGTCGCGGACGTCGATCACCCCATACTGGACATCCTGGGCGTGACGGCCGTGCTCGCGCGCCGCCCTTTGGAGCACCCGCGCCTCGCGCCGGTGCTCTCCCGGCCTGGCTTCCACGTCTACCGTCGTTCCGGGGCCTTCCCGTCCGCGCGCATCGTGCCGCGGGCCGTCGCCTCGACCTCCGACGCCGCGGCCCTCTCCGTTCTGCACCAGCGCCTCCTCGACCCGGCCGCGGCCACCGTGCTCGCCCCCGAGCATTCCGCCCTCGCCGGGGAGACGCCGCCCCCCGCGGGCACCGAGAGCGACTGGCGACCGGGCCGGATCGAGCGCATGCGCCGGCCGGCGAAGAACCGCACCGAGGTCCTCGTCTGGGGCTCGGACGGGGGCTGGCTCGTGATTCACGAGCAGTTCTACCCGGGCTGGCGGGCGGAGGTGAACGGGAAGGAGGCGCCCCTCCTGCGCGCCGACCACGCCTGCCGCGCGGTGCGCATCCCGCCCGGCGACAGCGAGATCGTCGTGCGCTACGCGCCGGTGTCCCTGACGGCCGGGGCGATCCTCTCCGGCGCCGCGCTCGCCCTGGCCGCGCTCCTCACCGCCCGCTTCCGGCTGTAGCGCGATGCACCTCCAGATCCTCTCCAGCGGCAGCAGGGGCAACTGCGCCCTCGTCCGCGCGGGGAACACGCACCTGCTCGTCGATGCCGGGCTCACCCTGCGCGAGACCCACGAACGTCTCGAGCTCGCCCGCGTGCCGCCCGCGAAGATCGACCACCTCGCGGTCACCCACGGACACCTCGACCATGCGCGCTCGGCAGGAGCGTTCGGCCGCCGCCACGGGACGCGCCTGCACTGCTGCGCGGGCGTCATGTCGAACGCCTCGGTCCGCGGGGCTCCCCGCTACGCGACGCTCAGGATCGGCGACGAACAGGTCCTGCCGGGCCCGGGCGGGGACGACGGGCTGCGACTCCGCCCTGTCCTGCTCCCCCACGACGCCGAGCCGACCGTGGCCTTCCGGCTGGAGCAGGAGGGACGGGTCGCCGTGATCCTCACCGACCTCGGCACACCCGACCAGGCGCTCGCCGGCGCCCTTCGCGGCGCCCAGGTGCTCGTGCTCGAGTTCAATCACGATCTCGACATGCTGCAGCGGGGGCCCTACCCTCCCTTCCTGAAGCGGCGCATCGCCGGCGCCCGCGGTCATCTCTCGAACGAGCAGGCCGCGAGCCTGCTGCCGCACCTCGCGACGGACGAGCTGCACACGCTCGTGCTCGCCCACCTCTCCGAGACCAACAATACCCCGGAGCGAGCCCAAGCGGCCGCCTTCGCCGCCCTGCGGGCCATGGGGCGGGAGGATGTGCGCGTCCTCGTCGCCGGCCAGCGCGAGATCGGTCCCAACCTCGCCGTCTAGTGGTCCAATGCAGCCATTCGGGGCATTTCGCCGAGTGCGGCTGCGTTCGCCGCAAGGCGCACCGACGACGCGGGTTAGCACAACAACCCTCGGAGGAGGTGCAACACAGCGGCGGGCGCAGACGCGCCGGCCAAATGCCCCGAATGGCTGCATCAGACCACTAAAATGAGCCAAGCCGAACCGAATCCGGTCCTCGCGACGATGGCCGCGCACCGCTCGATCCGCCGCTACGCGGCCGGCGAGCTCGCCGACGAGACCGTGCGCCGCGCGGTGGCCGCCGCCCAGATGGCCTCCACCTCGAGCAACTACCAGGCCTACTCGCTGCTGCGCGTGCGCGATCCCAGCCGGCGGGCGCGGCTCGCCGCGCTCTGCGGCGGCCAGGACCACGTGGCCCGGAGCGGGGCGTTCTTCGTCGTCGCCGGCGACCAGCGCCGGCACTGGATCGTCGCCCAGGTCGCGGGCCGGCCGTTCGAGGCGAACCTCGAGACCTTCCTCGTCATGGCGATCGACGCCTCGCTGTTCGCCCAGAATCTCGCCCTCGCCTTCGAGTCCCTCGGCTGCGGCATGTGCTTCATCGGGGGCCTCCGCCTGTCCCTGGGCGAGGTGGACGAGCTCCTGGCCCTGCCCCCGCACGTCTTCCCGTTCTTCGGGCTCGTGGTGGGCGACGCCGCGGAGGATCCCGACCGCCGCCCCCGCCTCCCGGTGGAAGCGGTCCTCCTCGAGGAGCGCTATCCCGACGACGCGACGATACGCGCCGCCATCGCCCGCTACGACGAAGCGATGGGCCGGTACTACGCGGAGCGCGGCAAGCCGGGGCACACGTGGTCGGGCGGGATCGCGCGCGCCTTCGCCCAGCGCCGCCGCACCGATCTCCTCGACTACTACCGGTCCAAGGGGGCGGTGCTCGAGTAGCGGGGCTCGCCCGCGGTCTATCCCGCCGCGGCCACCGTCGCGGCCGCCGCGACGTAGGGCGGAAGCGCGTCGAAGCTCAGGTAGCGGTAGACGTCGGCGGCCATCGGGTCGATGTCGCGCACGGCCTCCAGGTACTCCGGCACGGTGGGCAGGCGGCCGAGCATGGCCGCCACCGCCGCGAGCTCGGCCGAGGCGAGGTAGACGTTGGCCCCCTTCCCGAGCCGGTGGGGGAAGTTGCGGGTCGACGTGGAGACGACGCTCGCGCCGTCGGCCACGCGCGCCTGGTTGCCCATGCACAGCGAGCAGCCGGGCACCTCGGTGCGGGCGCCCGCTCCCGCGAACAGGCTGTAGTAGCCCTCGGCGACGAGCTGATCGCGGTCCATCTTCGTCGGCGGCGCGATCCACAGGCGCACGGGGGCCGGCCGCCCGAGCTTCTGCAGGAGACGGCCCGCGGCCCGGAAATGGCCGATGTTCGTCATGCAGGAGCCGAGGAAGACCTCGTCGATCTTCGCTCCCGCCACCGCGGAGAGGGGCCGCACGTCGTCGGGATCGTTGGGGCAGGCGAGCAGGGGCTCGGAGATCTCGCTGGCGTTCACCTCGATCACGTCGGCGTAGTCGGCATCGGGATCCGGCGCGAGCAGCGCGGGGTCCGCGAGCCACCGTTCCATCGCCGCCGCCCGGCGCTCGAGCGTCCGCGCGTCCTGGTAGCCGTTGGCGATCATCCACCGCAGCATCACGACGTTGGAGCGCAGGTACTCGGCGATCGGCTCCGGCGCCAGGCGGATCGTGCAGCCCGCCGCCGATCGCTCGGCGGTGGCGTCGGAGAGCTCGAAGGCCTGCTCCACCTTGAGGTGGGGCAGCCCCTCGATCTCGAGGATCCGGCCCGAGAAGACGTTCTTCTTTCCGGCCTTGGCCACCGTGAGCCGTCCGGTCCGGATCGCCACCCAGGGGATCGCGTTCACGAGGTCGCGCAGGGTGATCCCCGGCTGGAGGGCGCCGGTGAACCGGACGAGCACCGACTCGGGCATATCGAGGGGCATCGCCCCGAGCGCCGCGGCGAAGGCGACGAGCCCGGAGCCGGCCGGGAAGGAGATCCCGAGGGGGAAGCGGGTGTGCGAATCGCCGCCCGTCCCCACGCAGTCGGGGAGGATCATCCGGTTCAGCCACGAGTGGATGATGCCGTCGCCCGGCCGCAGCGCCACGCCGCCCCGGTCCTGGAAGAACGCGGGCAGGGTCGCGTGCGTCGCGATGTCGACCGGCTTCGGATAGGCCGCCGTGTGGCAGAAGGACTGCATCACGAGGTCGGCCGAGAAGCCGAGGCAGGCGAGCTCCTTCAGCTCGTCGCGGGTCATCGGCCCCGTGGTGTCCTGGGAGCCGACGGCGGACATGCGCGGCTCGCAGTACGTTCCCGGCCGGACCCCTTCGACCCCGCAGGCCCGGCCCACGACCTTCTGGGCGAGCGTGTATCCGCGGCCGGTGTCCGGGGGCGCCGCCGGCCGCTGGAAGACGGTCGACGGGCCGAGGCCGAGGCTCTCCCGCGCCCGGGCGGTCAGGCTGCGGCCGATGATGAGCGGAATCCGCCCCCCCGCCCGCACCTCGTCGAGCAGGACCGGCGTCTTGAGGACGAACTCGGCGCGCGTATCGCCCCGCTCCCCGACGATCCGGCCCTCGTACGGGAGGATGGTGACCACGTCGCCCATGGCGAGCCGCGCGACGTCGCACTCGATCGGCAGCGCCCCGGAGTCCTCCATGGTGTTGAAGAAGATCGGCGCGATCTTGCCGCCGATGCACACCCCCCCGGCCCGTTTGTTCGGAACGTGGGGGATGTCGTGCCCCATGTGCCACAGGACGGAGTTCGTCGCCGACTTCCGCGAGGAACCGGTCCCCACGACGTCGCCGACGTAGGCGAGCGGATGCCCCTTCTCCTTCAGCGCGGCGATCTGGGCCACCGCGTCGGTGATCCCCGGGCGGGGGTTCTTGAGCATCGAGAGGGCGTGGAGCGGGATGTCGGGCCGCGACCAGGCCTCGGTGGCCGGCGAGAGGTCGTCGGTGTTCGTCTCGCCCGGCACCTGGAAGACGGTGACCGTGAGCCGCTCCGGCACCGGAGGGCGGGCCGTGAACCATTCGGCCTTCGCCCACGCCCGGAGCACGGCCTTCGCGTGGGCGTTGCCGGCCCGCGCCTTCTCCTCCACGTCGTGGAAGGCGTCGAAGACGAGCAGGATGTGCTTCATCTGCCCGGCGGCAAGGGATCCGAGCTCGCGGTGATCGAGAAGCTCCACGAGGATCCCCACGTTGTAGCCCCCGAGCATCGTGCCGAGGATCTCGACGGCTCGCCGCGGCGACACCAGCGGCGAGCGGACCTCGCCGCGCGCGAGCGCGGTCAGGAAGGTCGCCTTCACGTAGGCGGCCTCGTCCACCCCCGCCGGCACGCGCTCCGAGAGGAGCGCGAGGAGCGTCTCCTCCTCCCCCGCCGGGGGATCGCGCAGGAGCTCGACCAGGGCGGCGGTCTCCTTCGTGTCCAGGGGAAGAGGGGGAAGGCCCCGGGCCGCCCGCTCGGCGGCGTTCGCGCGATAGCTCTGCAGCATGGCTCGATCCTCGGGCATCGGCTCCCGCTCGCCGCGCTCGCCAGGATCGCGGCGAACGGAATCCAGCCCCGGCTAGCCTAGGGCCAAGATCGGTGGTTTGCATCGGTCTCCTGCGATGCGTACATCTGCGGACCGCCAGCTCGTCCGCTCTTCCCGCGCGGCGGCCGAGCTCGCCGCAAGCGCCCGGCCCGCCCTCGCCCGCGGCCGCGCCCGCACCGAGCGGCGGCGGGCGGCGGAAAAGTAGAGTACGGTGGCTCCATGGCGCTCGCCTCGCTCCTCGCCGTCCTGGCCCTCGGCCCCTCGACCCCCTCCTCCGCCGCCGAGGATCCCACTCGGCTCCTGGAGCGGCTCGTCGACCTCCCCACTCCGGAGGAGCGGCAGGCCGAGGCCCGGCGGCTGGCGGGGCGGGCGGAGATCGAGCTCTCCGCCTGGCTCGCCGCGGCGGCGGGATTCGGCTCCTTCGCGCCGCTTCCCCCCGGCCCGCGCGTGGAGGATCTCGCCCCCGCCCGCGAGGGCGAGGCGGGGGACGGCGCGGTGGAGCTCTATGTGCCGCCCGGCTACGATCCCGCGCGGCCGGCCCCTCTCCTCCTCTTCCTGTCCGCTCGCCGCGGGAGCGGAGAGGGCGGGCACCGGCCGTGGCAGGGGATCGCCGACGAGCTCGGGATCCTCGTGCTCTCGCCCCCCCAGCCCGGAGAGGGGTACGGCTTCACCCCCCGCGAGCGGGGCCGCGCCCTCGCCGCCCTGCGCTGGGCCCGGCGCCGGGCGAACGTGGACGAGAACCGGATCTTCGTCGCCGGGGAGAGCTGCGGCGGCCACGCGGCCTGGGACCTCGCCCTGCGCCATCCGGACCTCTTCGCGGGCCTCTTCCCCCTCGTCGGCGCCCCTCGGCTCTCCATCGCCAACGCCCAGAACAACATGCGTTACGTCGAGAACGTCGCCCATCTCGTCGTGCGCGACCTCCAGGGAGCGAAGGACGATCCGGGGCTCCTCTTCAACGTGCGGCTCGCCTTCGAGCGCCTGCGCGAGTACGGCGCGCCCGATGTGGAGCTCGTCGAGTTCCCGGACCTCGCTCATGGCTTCGATCTGGCCCGGGTCGACTGGAAGGAGATCTTCGCGCGCGCGGCGCGCGACCCCGCGCCGGATCGCGTCGTCCTGCGCGCCGCCAGCCTCGCCACGGCCCGCTCCCACTGGGTCGTGCTCGAGCGCCTTGGGAAGGAAGTCGCCGAGACCTTCACCCCCCAGGTGAAGGACGTGGTCTGGAAGGCGCTCGACGAGGACGGGCGGCGGCGGGAGCTGCAGGCGCAGGCGGACGAGCGCACCGCTCGCCTCGAGGTGCGCCGGGAGGGAGCCGGCCGGTATGCGGCCGAGGGGGAACACGTGGGCGCGTTCCGGATCCTGCGCACCGCAGCGGAGTGTGCGACGGGTGCGGCGGTCGAGGTGCGCTTCGCCGGCCGGACCGTGAAGTCGCGGCCCCGCCCCGCCGCGCGCCTTCTCCTCGAGGAGTTCGCGGAGCGCTTCGACCGCTCGTTCCTCCCGGTGGCCGAGGTGCAGGTCGGCAGGTGAGCCGGCGCGCCGGCCGGGTAGAGTCCGTGGCCGGCGGTTTTCGCCGCGGGGGCGGTTTGGTAAGGATACGGCCCGCTCCCGCCCTCCCGGGCGGGCTCCCGCCCCCATGAGTCCGTTCAGCCGTCCCGCCGCCGTCCGCCACGGTGACCGCATGGTGGCGCGATCGGTGCTCTTCGTCCTGCTCGCCTTCTACACCGCAACCTTCGTCGGCGTCCCGGAGAATCCCGACGCGGAGGTGGAGTTCCAGACGACGAGCAGCCTCGTCCGCCGGCACACGCTCGCCCTCGGCGGCACCCCGGAGGCCGCGGCGATCGCCGCGCACCGGTACTCGGTGCACGGAGGCGGGCCCGGCCGCGAGGAAGAGCTCTTCGCCTGGTTCGGCGTCGGCCAGGCCTACGGCGGCGTGCCCTTCTACCTCGCCGGCCGCGGCCTCGGGCGGATCTTCCCGGACCTCGACGCCCGCCACGGCACCACGCCGGTCCCCGGCGTCTCGCCCGACGCCGCAGGCCGGTACCGGAGTGAGTACTTCGAGCACCTCCTCGTCGGCTGGCGCAACCCCCTTCTCGGCGCGCTGACCGCGCTTCTCGTCGTCCTCACCTCGATCCGCCTCGGCGCGTCGCGCCGCCACGCTTGGCTCGCCGGGCTCGCCTACGGGCTCGGGACGTACGCCTGGCCCCAGGCGCGCTCGACGCTGAGCGACGTCCAGGCGGCGTTCTTCCTCTTCCTCGCCTTCCACATGCTGCTCAAGGTGCGGGAGAGCTACCGCCGCTACCTGCCGCCGCGGCGCATCGATATGGCCCTCTACGGGCTGGGGCTCGCCGCCGCCTTCCTCACGCGGCTCGTGACGGCGCCCGCGATCCTGGTCCTCCTCGTGGCCGGAACCGCCGTCGTCGCGCACGGGCGCCGGCGCCCGGAGACCCGCGGGTTCCCCACGGCCGAGCTCGCGTGGATGGGGCTCCCCGCCGCGGGCGGGCTCGTGGTCTGGCTCGCCGTGAACCACCTGCGCTTCGGCCGCGTCCTCGAGAGCGGCTACGGCGAGGTCGTCGGCGCCAGCTTCTTCGATTTCCCCTTTGGAGAGGGGATCCTCTCGCTCCTCGTCTCGCCCGGCCGCGGGCTCCTCTTCCTCGCTCCCGCCGTCGTGCTCGCTCCGGTCTGGCTCGGGCGCTTGGTGCGATCCGGCGGGGATCCGCTCGCCGGCTGGACCGTCGCCGCGGTGGCGGCGGCGGTGATCGGGCCGGTCGCTCTCGCCGGCGGCTGGCACGGAGCATGGACGTACGGCCCGCGCTACGTGCTGCCCCTTCTGCCCTTCCTCTGGCTCGGCGTCGCGCCCACCCTCGATCGCCTGGCCGCTCGCCGCGCCGGCCGGCTGGTGGCCCTCGCCCTCCTGGGCGCGGGGCTCGTGACGAGCCTCCCGGGCGTCCTCGTGGACTACCCGACCCACCACGACCTCGCCGTGCAGGCGGCTCGCCTGGAGTGGCCGGACGTGGCGGGACCGACGGAGGAGGCCCGCGAGGGGGCGCGGTTCCTCTCGATCCAGTACGACTGGCGCTTCGCCGCCCCGTGGGCCCACTGGCGGATCCTGCGCCATCGCATCGCGGTCGGCGACGAACGCTACCCGGTGCGAG
Source organism: Planctomycetota bacterium (assembly GCA_040754415.1). Classification (GTDB taxonomy): domain Bacteria; phylum Planctomycetota; class UBA1135; order UBA1135; genus JBFMCU01. The sequence continues at coordinate 9,465 of JBFMCU010000144.1, read as the reverse complement.
AGGTCTTCCTGCTCGATCGCGACGAGGTCCTCTCTCCCACGCCGGACCGGAGCACCGGGCTGCGTCACCTGGCCTGGGTCGACCTGCACGAGCGGCTCGGCGGCGCCGCGTGGCCGGCGGTGCTCCTCTGCCTCGCCTTCCTCGGGGCGGGGATCGTGCTCGCCGGGCGGGGCCTCGACCCCGACCTGCGTTGATCCGCGGCCCGGATGCGGGGATCACCGCCGGGGACCGAGCAGCCCCCAGCGCAGGATGGCCCAGATCGCGATGAGCCCGTCGAGGGGCTTGATCTTCTTGCCCTCCGAATAGTCGCGCCCGGCGTAGCGCACCGGCACCTCGTAGATGCGGGCCCGCATCCTCGCCACCTTGGCGGTGATCTCGGGCTCGACGGCGAAGCCCTTCGACCGCAGGTCGAGCCGCTGCGCGATGTCGGACCGGAAGACCTTGTAGCAGGTCTCCATGTCCGTGAGGTTCACGTTCGTGCAGACGTTCGACAGCGTCGTCAAGAAGCGGTTCGCGAGGTAGTGGTAGTAGAGGTGCGCTCGACCGTAGGAGCCGCCGAGGAATCGGCTGCCGTACACGACGTCCGCCTTCCCTTCCAGGATCGGTTTCAGCAGGGCCTCGTAGTCGTCGGGATCGTATTCGAGGTCGGCGTCCTGAATCAGGACGATGTCCCCCGTGCACCGCGGGATCCCCGTGGCGAGCGCCGCCCCCTTGCCCCGGTTCCGTTCGTGCCGGAGGACGCGGATGTCGGCGTACTGCGCGGCGAGCTCGCGCAGGATCTCCGGCGTCCGGTCGGTGGAGCAGTCGTCCACCACGACGATCTCCTTCTCGTACGGGGTGGCCTCCACGCGGCGGACGAGCGCCTCGAGGGTGGGCTCCTCGTTGTAGACGGGGATCAAGACGGAGAGCTTCATGCGCGACTGCCGGGCGACCAGTAGAGCGATTCGCGGCGGCCCGGGCCAGTCTTCCGGGGCGCCGTCCCCGCCGGCTCTGGACCGCGGAGAGTGGACCGTCTAGTGTCCCCTCCCACTCCATCCCGCGCGCCCGCCATGGGAAGCCCCTCCCTGCCTCGCGACGCCTTTCCCCTCGTCCTCGGCGTCCTCGCCACCTCCGTCGTCGCCGGCACTCTCGTAATCGCGGGCCTCAAGGCGGGGATCCTGCCCGGCACTTCGCCCCTCGTGGTGCTCTTCGCGTGGGGAGCGTTCGCCCGCCGGGTCAGCGCCGGGGACGGCGTGCGGTTCCTGAACGTCGCCCAGGTCGCCGGCTCGGCGGGGGTGGCCGTCTGCGCCGGGGTCGTCTTCACCGCGCCCGTGGTGCAGATCCTTCATGCCGACCGCGGCCTCCCGGTGCCGCCGGTGGACGTCCCCACGCTGATGCTCCTCTCCCTCGCGGGGGCTCTGATGGGCTACGGCTTCGTGGGCCTCGGCACGCGGCGGTTCCTCACCGACCCCACGCTGCCCGCGCCGGAGGCGCGCGCCTGCCATACGCTGATCGCGACCGCCGTGGCTCGGCCCGGGGAGCGGCCGCGGCTCGGGACCTCGCTCTTCCTCGCGCTCGCCGCGAGCTTCCTCGCCCCGCTCCTCGCCAAGATCGGGCTCGCCGCCGCGCGCGTGGCGATCTTCACGCGCGGGACCGGCGATCCCGAAGGCGGCGCGGGCCGGCGGTTCGCCCTCGAGCTGCCCTTCCATCCGATCTACCTCGGGATCGGCGGGCTCCTCACCCTGCCCACGGCGCTGCTCGTCTTCAGCGGCGCGCTCATCCGCTTGATCGGCGACTTCGCCGTGGCGGGGATCGCACCCGGAACGGATCTCGCCGCCCGCTATCCCGAGCGCTCGATGCGCTGGCTCGGGGGAGCGGCGATGACCGTCGCCGTGGCCTGGTCCCTCTACCGCTTCTTCGGCGCGCGGGTCCGGGTCGGGGCAGGGGATCCCCTCGTCGTAGTCTCGCCCCGGCGCCGCCGCTGGCTCGGGGCGTGCATCGTCCTCGGCGCGCTCCTCCTCCTCGGCTGGCTCCTCGCCGCCGACGGCCCGACCGGATTCACCTTCGCCATGGGCGGCGGAGTCCTCGCGTGCGCGGCGCTGATGGCGGTGCTGGGTGCGATCCTCTCGCTGCAGATCGGCAGCTCCGCCTCGCCCCTGTCGGGGACGATCTTCGTCACGGCCCTCGTCCTGAGCCTGATCGCCCTCGCGACCGGCCGGCGGGAGCTCGACGACGCGATCCTGCTCACGCCGCTCCTGGTGGCGACCTGCGTCGCCGTCTGCGCCGCCAACGACTCGAGCCAGGACTACAAGACGCTGCAGCTCTGCGGGATTCGCGTGGAGACCGGTTTCCTGGCCCAGCTCCTGGGGCTCCTCGCCGGATGCGCGGTCGTTCCGGTGGTCCTGGCGGTCGCCCACCGGGCCTACACCCTGGGCAGCGAGCGGTTGAGCGCCCCGCAGGCGAAGATGTTCGCCACGCTGATCGACGGGCTGCTCCTGCGGAGCGAGCTTCCCGCCCATCCGATCCTGATCGGGCTCGCGATCGGCGGCCTGGCGGTCGCCCTGGATGCCGCCGCCGCGCGCCGGGGCCGCCATCTCCCCTCCATGGCCCTCGCGGTGGGGATCTACCTGCCCGCCTACCTCGGCGTCGGGATCCTGATCGGCGCCCTCTGCCGGCGCTCCGCGGAGCGCGGCGGCGGCCAGTCCCACGCCTCCATCCTGACCGCGGCGGGCCTCGTCGCCGGAGCGGCCTTCTGCGAGCTCGCCTTCGGGTTCCTGATCGCCTTCGGCCTGGAGGAGAGGCGGTTGGCCGTCGTGGCCGCCCGTCCCGTCGTGCGCACCCTCGTCTCCGTGGCGGGGATCGCCGCACTCGGGGCGTTGCTCCACGCGAACTCGCGCCGGCGAGCCGCGCCGGGCGGGGGATCGCCGGGAGACTGAGAGGCTGAGCCGGAATCCCCGGTACAGCCTCTCAGGTGTCTTCTGGCGCATCGCCTGACGGCGCTGCCGCCCGTTCGCGAGCAATTCTTGCTCGCTCTCTGACCCGGGTCAGGGAGTGACCCGCAGGAGCTTCCCGGCGCCGGCGTCGACCACGTAGAGGACATCGCCGGCCGTGACCGCGAGCGAGAAGCGCCCGCCCGGCGTGAAGAGGGCCGCTCCTCCGACCGCCTCCGCGCAGTCCGTGAACATCGGGCAGTCCGTCTCCCCGGTGGCGGAAGCGTGGCGGCGCAGGATGCCGGTCGTCGCGTCGATCCAGTAGACGTCGCCCTCGGAGGTGCTGGCCAGGGACACCGGCCCGGCCAGGCGAGCGAGCCCGCCGGTCCCCTGCGCCGTCTCGTCCGTGCCGTCGCCGGCGAGGGTCGTCACGTCGCCCAGGAGGCCGAAGAAGGTATAGTCGCCGATGGCGATCGCCCGCAGCCGGTGGCCGCCGATCCCCTCGGTTCCCCGCTCGACGACGAGCAGGCGCCCGTCGCAGGCCGCGGTGAGCCCCGCCGGCGTGTCCAGGAGAGCCTCGCCGGGCATCCCGTCGGCGAAGCCCGGAGCTCCGTTGCCGCAGATCGTGAGCGAGCTCACCGAGGTCCCGACCGCGAGGAATCGCACGGCATGGTTGCCGGGATCGGCGACGAGGAGGTAGCCGTCCCCGGTGGGGACGATGGGAGCGGGGCCGGTGAACGAGAAGCGGATCTGCTGGTCGACGCCGTCGGCGAAGCCCGGGATCCCGCTCGGGTATCCGGCGAGGAGAGCGACCGTGTCCGGCGTGTCGCGGCTCACGAGGAGCAGGGTGTTCGATGCGTGTTCGGCGACCACCAGAGTGTGCTCGTCGGCGATCGCCACGCCCGCGAGCTCGGCCGGGCCCGCGATGCCGAGACCGGCGAGCAAGGCGTCGACGATGCCGGCGCCTACGAGCTCCGTCTCGACCGGCGGGCTTCCGCCCGTGAAGTCCAGGACGACGACCGTGGCCCCCGCCCCCGTGGCGTACAGAACCTCCCCCGCCTGGAGGGCGGCGATCTGGCTCCAGGGTCCCAGGACGAGCGTGGCGAGCGGCACCTCGACCGGCACCTGGGGCGGAACGAAGACCTGGTTCGCCCCGTTGCAGCCGTGCGTGCCCCACAGGGGGAGGCTGAGCGCATTGAACGAGGAGGTCGGGCTCGCCGTGCCCTTGCGGCAGGAGGCGCCGCCGCCGAGGAGCGCGACCGTCGCGACCAGGACCAGACCCGCCCGGGCGGGCGCTTTCGTGGCGGTGGACATGGGCGCAGTGTCGCCGGCCGCCTATCCGCCGACAAGGGGCCGGAGCGGTTCCCCGGCCCGCGGCACGAGGGCCGGTCTGGCCCACCGCCCGAGGCTACACCGCCCGCCGCCGGTCGTCCGGCGACTCCTCGGGGTCGGAGCCCGTCGTGCAGAGCCCCTCCGCCTCCCGGGTGTCGAGCATGCTCACCTCGCCGTCCTTGGCCACGAGGCGCCGGCCCTGCTTCTCTACCACCGTGAGCAGGTGCACCGGAGCCTTCCACAGGCTCGCCAGGTTGCGCAGGGTCTCCCGGGCCCGGTCGAGCAAGAGGTCGCGGCCGTCGTGGCGGTGGACGAACAAGAGCTCGCCCTCCCCCTCCGCATCGATCTCCACGAGCTCGATCTGCGGCAGGCCGCCCCAGGCGAGCTGCTGGAGGAGCCAAGTCTTGAGCTCTCGCCAGTCGACCTCGGGCGACGAGCCGGCCGGCGCGCCGAAGAAGGGCAGGATGTGCGCGCGGGCGAATTCCTCATCCACCACCTTGTGCAGGATGCTCACGTCGTTGTGCACGCGGCGGAGCTGGTGGATGTCCTCGCCCTGTCGAGCGGCATGGCGGAAGACCTCGATGCCGATCTTGTACGGATTCACCTGCCCGGTCCCCGTGACGGTGGCGCTCGAATGGCAGTCCGCGAAGTCGAGGATCTCTGAGGCCTCGAGCAAGCCCTCGGTCAGGAGCCGCGAATGCCAGTACGACGCCCACCCCTCGTTCATGATCTTCGTCATCCGCTGGGGGGCGAAGTAGTAGGCCTCCGACCGCACGATGTGCAGGACGTCCCGCTCCCACACCTCCAGCGGCGCGTTCTCCTGCAGGAAGCCCAGCACGTCGTAGGTCGGGAGCCGCGAGAGGCGCGGATTCCGGCGCGCCGCCACCGGCTCGGCCGTCCCGTCGCGTGGCGCATCCCGCTCGAGGGGGGACATGGTGAGAGCGTCGAGCGTCCGGCGCGCCCGTTCCGAGGCGGGCGTGTAGACGCTCCGCTGGTCGGGGGGATTCGCGTGCTCCCGGAGCGGGAGATACGGATCGACTAGGGTGTCCATCGACAGGCAGAGGTCGAGGAACCGTTCCACTCGCTCCTGGCCGAAGCCGTCGATGTAGCGCCGCACGCGCGTCGAGTGGCTGCCCATCGTGTCGAGCATCTTGCGGTCGGTGGGGGCGAACCACAGGTTGTTCTTGAAAAAGTCCGCATGGCCGTACACGTGGGCCATGACGAGCTTCTGCTCGAGCAGCGAGTTGGAGCGGACGAGGTAGGCGTAGGTGGGGTCGTTGTTGATGACGAGCTCGTAGATCTTCGAGAGCCCCCAATAGCGGCCCTTCTCCAGCCGCTCGTAGTCCATGCCGAACCGCCACGAGGGATAACGGACCGGGAAGCCGGCGTAGGCGGCCACCCCGTTCACGTCCCGGGCGTCGAGAAGCTCGAAGACCACCTCGAAGAAGTCGAGGCCCGCCGCGCGCGCGGCGCTCTCGATGATCACCGCCTGGTACTTGAGGACCGCCGGGAGGTCGGACTTGATGCGCATCGCTACCTCCCCTTCCCCAGGAAGCGGCGGATGGCCTCCGGGATATCCTGGCGATCGTCCACGGCGACCGTGACGAGCGCTTCCTGGTCCCCCAGCGCACTGTCGAGGTCCTTCTTGAACTGCCCCGAGCCGTGGGCGCTCTTCACCTGCCCGTAGCAAAACTGATTGACCCGCGGCAGGATCTCGTCGCGCAGCATGGCGACGCAGATCTCCGTGTCGCGCGCCGACCAGTTGTCCCCGTCCGAGAAGTGGAAGGGGTAGATGTTCCAGTCCTCGGGACGGTACTTCTCGCTGATCAGCTTCAGGCAGAGCTCGTAGGCGGAGGAGATCTTGGTCCCCCCCGACTCGCGCAGGTGGAAGAAGGTGTGCTGGTCGACGACGCGCGCCACCGCGTCGTGGACGATGTAGACGACCTCGAGGTTCTTGTACTGGCTCCGCAGCCAGGTGTCGATCCAGAAGGCCTTGATGCGCACGACCTCCTTCTGCTCGCGCCCCATGGAGCCGGAGACATCCATCATGTAGAAGACGACCGCCGAGGAATCCGGGCGAGGGGTGCTCCGGCGCATCCGGTAGCGGAAGTCCCCGCGCTCCGGGATCACGCGGGGATCGGCGGCATCGTAGAGCCCGCTGGCCAGCGAGCGCTTGAGGGCGTTGCGGTAGGAGCGGCGGAACTGCCGCAGGGAGTTCGGACCGGCGCGGCGGATTCCGTTGTAGCGGCCGCCGTCGGCGGAGATCTCCCGCACCCCGCGCGGCCGAATGTTGGGGAGCTGGAGCTCCTCCCCGAGCATCTCCGCCAGCTCCTCGAGATCCACCTCCACCTCGAGGATGTGCTGGCCGGGCTGATCCCCCGCGCCTCCGACCGCCTCGCCGGCGTTCGCCTCCCCCTCGCTCTTCTCTCCCCCCTCGCCCTGCCCGGCGCCGGCCTTGCCCTTGGGATTCTCGCCGAACTGGAAGCGCGGCAGCTCGATCTGCGGCAGCGGGATCGAGACGGCCCGGTCCCCCGCCCGGCCGATCAGCTCGCCGGTGGAGAGGTAGCGCCGCAGGTCCTGGCGGATCCTCCCCCGCACGATCTCGCGGAACCGCGCGCGGTCGGCTTCGATGCGGAACACGATGTCCTCCCCCCGGTCAGAGAGCGAGCAAGGATTGCTCGCGAACGGGCGGCAGCGCCGTCAGGCGATGCGCCAGAGGATATCGGAGAGGCTGTATCCTGGATTCCCTCACAGCCTCTCCGCGAGCGAGCAAGGATTGCTCGCGAACGGGCGGCAGCGCCGTCAGGCGATGCGCCAGAGGGCATCTGAGCGGCTGCACCATCGATTCCTCCTCAGCCTCTCAGGCGGCCTCGTGCGCGCTGCGCTTCGCCTCCCCGCGGGCGAAGAGGGCGGCCACGTAGTGGAGGACTTCCTCGGCGCTCTTCTCGTCGTAGCCGAACTGCTCGCTCAGCCGCCGGCGGATCACGTCGATCTTGGCCCGGGTCTCGGGGTCGACGACGCTCGACACGAGGCTCGTGAGCTGGATGGTGTCGCGACGGTCCTCGAACAGCTTCAGCTCCAGGGCTCGCGTCAGCCGCTTGTTCTGGCGGAAGTCGAAGGTCTTGCCTTCGATGTGCAGAGCGGCGATGTAGTTCATCAGCTCGTGCCGGAAGTCGTCCTTGCGCGAATCCGGGATGTCGATCTTGGTCTCGATCGACCGCATGAGGCGCTCGTCGGGATCCCGCTCGCGGCCCGTGTTGTCGATGACCTTCTCGCGAGTCGTGTACGCCTTCACGTTGTCCACGTACTTCGCGCACAACCGGTCGACGGCCTCCTGGTCGGCGGCCACCGCCACCTGGATCTCGTGCTTGATGATCTCCTCGTACTCCTCCCGGGCGTACGCCATCAGGTTCGTGTAGCGCTTCCGGACCTCCTCGTTGGAGATCAGGCTGTGATGCCGCAGCCCCGCCGTCAGGGCCTCGAGCACGTCCAGGGGCCCGATGTTCGCCTTCTCGCTCACGATGGCCGCCGCAATGCGATCCTGCACGTAGCGGGGGCTGATGCCGAACATCCCTTCCCGCGTCGCCGCCGCCCGCATCTCGCGCACGTTCTCCGCCGTGAACCCCTGGACCTCCTCGCCGGCATAGAGCTTGGCCTTCTGGAGGATCGAGAGGTTGGGGTGGGTGGGATCCTCCAGCCGGGTGAGCACCGCCCACAGCGAGGCCACCTCCAGCGTGTGCGGCGCGATCGCCGTGTGGGTCACCGACTCGCGGTTGAACTGGCGCCGGTAGATGCGCACCTCATCCAGCACGGAGAGGTTGTAGGGGATGTCGATCTTGATGGTCCGGTCGCGGAAGGCCTCCATGAGCTCGTTGTTCTGGAGCTTCCGATACTCGGGCTCGTTCGTGTGCCCGATGATGACCTCGTCGATCGCGGTCTGCGCGAACTTCTTGGGCTTGATCAGGTGTTCCTGGCTGGCGCCCAGGAGGTCGTACAGGAACGCCACGTCGAGCTTCAGCACCTCTACGAATTCGAGCAGACCCCGGTTGGCGACGTTGAACTCGCCGTCGAAGTTGAAGGCGCGCGGGTCGGAGTCGCTTCCGTACTCCGCGATCCGGCGGTAGTTGACGTCCCCCGTCAGCTCCGTCGAGTCCTGGTTCTTCTCGTCCTTCGGCTGGAAGGTGCCGATCCCGACGCGGTCTTTCTCCGAGAGGGCGAACCGCCGCACGCGCACGTGCTCCAGGGCCTTCATCCAGTCGCCGCCGTACCTCCGCATCAGCAGCTTGAAGTAGTAGCGACTGACCGGGTCGAGCTCGCCGCGGATCTCGAGGACGTACTCGCGGCGGTGGGCGCGGTTCAACCGCTCCTCGACCGGACCCCGCGCCTCCTCGGGGATGAGCAGGAGCGGATCCTGGTGCATGGGCGAGCGAACCACCTCTCCGTCCACGTGCCAGTCGAACGTGTAGATCGCCCCCGCCTCGGTGAAGCAGTACTCCTCGAGTCCCCGCTTCAGGAGCCGGACGACCGTGCTCTTCGCCGAGCCCACCGGCCCGTGCAGGAGGATGACGCGCCGCTCGGGCCCCAGCCCCTGGGCGCCCGCCCGGAAGACCTGAACGAGCTGGTTCAACTGCTGATCCAGCCCGTAGACGGCGTCCCGCCCGCGGTCGAAGGGGTCGTCGAAGATCCGCCACCGCCGCGACTTGCCGCGCCCCACCGGCTGCTCGTAGCCGTGGTATTCGATCATGTCGAGCAGCCGCTGCCAGGCGTTGCGCGCCACCGCGGGGCGGCGCTCGGCGATCGCCAGGTACTCACCGAAGGAGCCTTCCCACGCCAGCGCGGCATAGCGCTCGGTGCCGAGGCGTTCGCTGACCAGATCGAGGAGGGACGGGTCGTTGTCGTTCATCACGGGGCTCCGGATCGCACGCGGGGACCTCGGGGGCACCCCCGCGGCTCGTGCGCTTCCGTTTTCGGACGATCTCCGCGGGAAACCTGAGCCGGACCCCGGGGGGCCGGCGTCCTCGCCGTGCGACCCTTGCATTCCAACCCGCGCAGCGGAAAACCCGCCCCGAGCGAACCCCCAACGTTCCGGACGTCGCCGCGCCTATGCTGGTCCTCCCCCGCGCCTCATGCCGGCCCTCGATCATTCCCCCGCGGCCCCCGCCCGCCCCGCGCCCCACGCCCGGCGGGCCGGCGCGGCCCTGCTCGCCGTCCTTTCCCTCGGCGG
>JBFMCU010000143.1:0-59241 GCA_040754415.1 Planctomycetota bacterium | reverse complement strand
CGGGCGGCCTGATGCACGCTAACCGTCAGGCCGCCCGAGAACTCGGCACTGTCTAGTTACCACTGCAGCGGGCAATGGCACCGATGGTTACCGTGAGGATGGCGGTCCGGCGACCCGCGCCAAGTTGGTGCACCCGCACGGCACCGTGCTGGCAGTGGGCGGTACCCTCCACACCGGCAAGCCGCGCACCACGTACCGTACGATGGGAAACGCCGAGTGAGCACCACGGTCCTGGCCAGCGAGGCAACCAAACCCATGGAAGTCGGCTCCTGGTGGCAGCGAAACGGGCGAAGAGTCACGGTTGCGGTCCGCCTCGTGCTGGTTCTCTCCGTCGCGCTTGCAGCGGCATGGAGGTTCCTGCTTGCGCCGGTCGTGGTCACCACACACACGGTGGTGACCGGGGCGATCACCGCCGAGGTCATGGGCACCGGCACGCTGGAGGCGCGCACCTCCGCGATCGTCGGACCGAAGATCGGCGGACTGATCGTGCGCATCGCCTGTGACCAGGGGGACCGCGTGAAGGCGGGGGCTCTGCTATTCCAGTTGGAGGACAGCGACGTCCGGCAACAGGTTGGGATGGCGGAAGCCGAGATCGCTACGGCGACCGCGGCCCTCGATCGGCTGAAAGCCGCGCGGAACGGCGCAGAGGCCGTGCTGGCGCAGGCCAGGATCGACCGCGAGCGGGTCGGCGAGCTGATCGCGACGAACGTGGTGTCGCAGCAGGATCTCGACAAGGCAGTCGAGGCCTTGTCGATGGCCGAATCCGAGATGTCGGTCGCGGAAGCGGCGATCATCGAAGGGCAGAAGCGCTTGATCGCCGCGGAGCGTTCGCTGGAGTACCAGCGTGCGCGCCTGCACGACACCACGATCGAGGCGCCGTTTGATGCGCTCGTCGTGCGGCGCGACCGCGAGCCTGGCGATGTCGTAACCGCAGGGTCGTCCGTTCTACAACTCGTGTCGACGGATGAGATGTGGATCACAGCTTGGATGGACGAAACCGAGCTGGCGCGGCTTGCAGAGGATCAGCCGGCGCGTGTGGTGTTCCGTTCGGAGCCGGGCGTCGCGTATGCAGGCGTGGTGGCCCGCATCGGGCGCGAGGTCGACCGCGAGACGCGCGAGATCGTGGTGGACGTGCGAGTGCAGGAGCTGCCCGCGAACTGGGCGGTCGGCCAGAGAGCGGAGGTCTACATCACGGTGGCCCGCAAGGAAGACGTGACGATGCTCCCGGCGGCGCTGGTGCTGGTGCGCGGCGACAAGCCGGGAGTGATGCTGGATCTTGCCGGCGAGGCCAGGTGGCGCGAGATCACGGTCGGCCTGCGGGGGCGCGAAAGCGTCGAGGTGGCCGGCGGCCTGTCGCCCGGTGATGTCGTGGTGACCCCGGGGGCAGCGGGTTCGGGGCCGCTGCGAGACGGTCGAAGGATCCGGCCGAGATGAACCTCGCCGTCCGCGACATCCGGCACAGCCTGGGCCGGTTCGTCCTGACCACGATCGGCGTGGGGATGTTGCTGATGATCGTGATGGGCATGGGCGGCATCTACCGGGGGTTGGTGGATGACGCGCTAGTGGTGATCAGGGGCGTGGGCGCCGACCTGTGGATCGTCCAGCGCGACACGCGCGGGCCTTTCGCCGAGGTCTCGCGCCTGCCACGCAACCTTGTCGATCGCGTGGCCGCGGTCCCGGGCGTGGCCGAGCCGCGCGAGTTCGTGTTCCACACGATCCAACGGGAGCACCGAGGCAAGCCGCTTCGCATGGGCGTGCTGGGTCTCGCCTGGCCCGCCGACAAGGGCGAGAGGCTGCCCTTGGTCGCCGGCCGCGGGCTCGCGCAGAACCACTACGAAACGATCGCCGACGAGTCGCTGGGGCTGTCACTCGGCGAGCAGCTACGGCTGGGCAAGGACACGTACACGGTAGTCGGGCTGACCAGGGCCATGGTTTCCTCCGGCGGCGACGGCATCGCATGCTTCACCAGCCGCGATGCCCAGGCCATCCAGTTCGACGAGGCGGGGGAGTCGACCCGGCTGGAGCGGCAGGCCCGGCGCGCCCGCGCGGGTGAGATCGACTTCGGCCGCACCCAGCCGTCCGTGCTGGAACGAGCCGCGGGCTCGAGTCGAGCCATCGCCGCCCTCCCGGGTCCGGCAGTCAGCGCCGTGATCGCCCGTGTCATGCCCGCCGCCGATCTCGACGGAGTGCTCCGGACATTCGACGGCTGGAGCGACGTGACGGTCTACACTGCGGCGCAGGAGGAGGAGCTCCTCTTGAGAGGGACCGTGGACCGCGCCCGCCGCCAGATCCTGCTGTTCCGCGTCCTGCTCACCGTCATCTCCGCGGTCATCATGGCCCTCATTATCTACACGCTCACGCTCGACAAGCTGCATCCCATCGCCCTGCTCAAGCTGATCGGCGCGCCCAACCACGTCATCGTGGGTCTCATCATGCAGCAGTCCTTGATCATGGGCGCGCTGGCCTACGGCGTGGGGTATCTCGCCGGGAAACGGCTGTTCCCGATGTTCCCGCGGCGCGTGCTGGTGACGAATGACGACCTGCTCCGCCTGGGCGGGGTCGTGCTGGCGATCTCGGTGCTCGCGAGCCTGCTGGGCATCTGGAAGGCGATGCGCGTCGCCCCCAACGAGGCGATCGGCTGACCCGTGGCACCGGATGATCTACTTTCCATGAACGCCACGCTCGCGCTGGAGACCGAGGGCCTGACCAAGGTCTACGGCCGCGGGCACACGGAGGTGGTCGCCCTACGCGACGCCGCCATCCGCGTTCGTCGCGGCGAGATCGCGGCCCTGCTGGGGCCGAGCGGCGCCGGCAAGTCGACGTTCCTGCTCTGCGTCGGCCTGATCAACCCGCCGACCAGCGGGCGCGTCGCGATCGGCGGCAGGTCGGTCCTCGACGGCCCGCGCCCCCTCGCCGACCTCCGGCGGTTCCGGCGCGAGCACATCGGGTTCGTGTTCCAGAAGTCCAACCTGATCCCGTTCCTGAACGCCGTCGAGAACGTCCAAGTGGTGGGCGAGCTGGTCGGCCATCGGCCCGCGGCAGCGCGGCGCCGCGCGATGGAGCTGCTGGACGCGCTCGGTGTCGGTGCGCGCGCCTTCAATCGCCCTACGCAGCTCTCGGGCGGCGAGCAGCAGCGCGTCACGGTGGCCCGCGCTCTGGCCAACCGGCCGAGCCTCATCCTCGCCGACGAGCCGACCGCAGCCCTCGACAGCGTGCGCGGCCGCCAAGTGATGGAGCTGTTCCGCGACGTGGCTCACGAGCACGGGACCGGAGTGATCGTCGTGACGCACGATCATCGCGCGTTGGACGTCTTCGACACGACCTATGGAATGGAGGACGGGCTCCTTGCGAGGGCTCCGGCCCGGGAAAAGTCGGAGAGCCGGTGATGGCATTCCCCTTCTCGGATCGCCAGCCAACAAGAGCCTGAGGAGATCGAGAAGCTGCATCGTGGGGACGCCTCGATCTACGCGGCCGGCGGCACCGAGGGTGCGGCATACGGAGCGTGGGAGAAGGCCCGAAAAAGCATCCTGGACGCCGGGAGATTCGTGTCTGTTCGGCAAGCGGGCCTGGCCGGGGGGTGCGAGGTGCCTATCGTCGGCGGGGTGGTGAAGCGGATATGAGGCCCGACCCCCCGGGGGCCTCGCCCGCCGGCCACCGCGCGGGCACCGGCTCGCTCCGCCCCCCGCCGCGCGGGCCGTGCGCCACGAGTAGGCGAGGGCCCGCCAGCCTCCTCCCGCGCGGGGGCGTCGCAAGGGACCCCCGGCGAACCGGCCGCCCGGCAGGGACTCCTCGCGGCGCCCCGGGCCCGGGGGGGCGGCCCCCGGCGGGGAAGGAACGGCCCGCTCGCTCGCCCCGGCGACCGATCCTCCGGTAGCCTGGCCGTCCCAGGAAGGTATCCCGGTCCCCGGCGATTCCCCGGCCCCGGCCCGTCCATCGCCCGCGAGCGCAGAGAGGAAGCAGAAGAGAGGAAGAGAGGATGTGGAGCCCATGACGTCCGCCCCCCCGGTTCTCTCCGGCCCCGACGGTCCGCCCCGCGACCACGCCGCGAGCATGGAGTTCATCCGGGCGATCCGGGAGCGGGTGGCCACGGTGGTCGTCGGCCAGGAGGTGGTCGTCGAGCGCCTGCTGATCGCGCTCTTCACCGGCGGCCACATCCTCCTGCAAGGGGTCCCGGGGATCGCCAAGACGCTGCTCGCCTCCGCCCTCTCGCGGGCCCTCGACCTCGCCTTCGCCCGGATCCAGTTCACGATCGACCTCCTGCCCTCCGACATCGTCGGCTCGGAGATCCTCGACCAGCGGACGAACGAGTTCCGCACCCACCGCGGGCCGATCTTCACGAACCTCCTCCTGGCCGACGAGATCAACCGCGCGGCCCCCAAGGTGCAGGGAGCGCTCCTCGAGGCGATGCAGGAGCGCAAGGTGACGATCGGGAACCAGACCTACGTCCTGCCCGCCCCGTTCCTGGTGATCGCCACCCAGAACCCGGTGGAGCAGTCGGGCACCTTCGAGCTCCCCGAGGCCCAGCTCGACCGCTTCATGCTGCTGCACCGCCTGCAGTACCCGACCTCCGCCGAGGAGCGCGAGATCCTGCGCCGCAACTCCCGCCTGCCGGTGGAGCGGCGCGACCGCGGGGCGGTGGTCCGGACGGAGTTCGACGTGATCCCCACCACGCCCCTCGGGGGACCGGCGGAGATCGCGTCCGCCATGGAGGGCGTCCACCGCGTGCACGTGAGCGAGACGTTCCTCGAGCACGTGGTCGAGCTCGTCCATCGCACCCGCGTCCACCCGGCGATCGAGCTCGGGGGCAGCCCCCGGGCGGGCATCGCCCTCATCAAGGCCTCGCGCGCCCGCGCCCTCCTCCACGGCCGGGACTACGTGGTGCCCGAGGACCTCTTCGCCCTCGCCGAGGACGCGGTGTTGCACCGCCTCCGCCTGCGGTACGAGGCCCTGGCCGAGGGGCGCACGGGGGCCGAGGTCCTCGAGGAGATGCTCCGGGCCCTGGGGGCAACCCCCTCGATCCGCGCGGCGGGGCTCGTCCCCCGCCCGCCGGTCGCCGCGGGAGCCGCCGCGCGCGCCTGAAGGGGACGGGGAACGCGATGGCTCCGGACCCCGCCGTCGGCCGCCTCGAGTCCCTCGAGCTGCTCGACGCCCGCCAGTTCCTGATCCTCGTGCGGCGGCTGGCCGACTCCCTGAGCTACGGGACCGACCACTCGCCCTTCCTCGGGAGCGGCATCGAGTTCGTGCAGTCGCGGCCCTACGCGGCCGGCGATCCGGTCCGGCTCATCGACTGGCGGGTGACGGCCCGCACCGGCCGCTTCCACGTGAAGGAGTACGAGTCGCCGAAGCGGATGCCCGTCCACCTGCTCCTCGACACTTCGGCGTCGATGACCGTCTCCTCCACGGCGCGGAGCAAGTACGCGACCGCGCTGTACATCGCGGGGGGGATCGCCCTCGCCTGCCTCGACCGCGTGAGCCCGGTGGGCGTGATCGGGGTCGGGACGCGGAGCTTCCGGATCTGGCCGAGCCTGTCGAAGCCGCAGATTCTGATGTGGCTCCTCGCGCTCCGGACCTTCCGCTACGACGAGGGAACCCGCCTCGCCCGGCGGATCCAGGAGCTCACGCCCCGCCTGACGCACCGCGTCCTCATGATCGTGCTCTCCGATCTCCACGACCCCTCGGCCCTCCCCGCGCTGAAGGAGCTCGCCGCCCGGCACGACTGCGCCGTGCTCCAGCTCCAGGATCCCGCGGAGCGCCGCCTGCGGGGGACGGGGTTCCTGCGGGCGCGGGAGGCGGAGACGGGGCGGGCGCTGTGGACCCACGGGCGCCGCGGCCACCTCGACCAAGAGGCGACGGACCGCGCCCTGCGCCGGAGCGGCATCGACCACCTCGTGATCCGCACGGACCGGCCGTACGTGCATGACCTGCGACGCTTCTTCGCGTCGCGGGGGCTGCTCGGGAGGGGGCCGCGGTAGGGATGGGACCTCGCCGCCTGCTCCTCGCCGTCCTCGTTCTCGCCGGCCCCCTCGGCGCCCTCGGGCGGGGAACGATCGCCGCCGCTGCACAGGCCGAGCCGGAGGCCGAGGTCCCGCGCTCGCCGGTGGGCATGTCGGTGTGGCGGCGCGACCTCGTCCTTCCCGGCGCGGAGCTCGCCGCGGCGCCCGTCGAGCTCGACACCGCGGTGATCGTCCGGATCGCCGCCGTCCACGCCCACGGGACGGCCCACCGCTACGACCTCGTCTACTACGGACTGGAGCCGGGCGACTACGACCTCCGCGACTACCTGCGGCGCCTCGACGGCTCCTCCGCCGCCGATCTCCCGTCGCTCCCGATCACCGTCCTCTCGAGCCTGCCGCCGGGGCAGATCCGGCCGCACGACGCCCCACCCCGCCCTCTGCCCCGCCTCGGGGGCTACCGGGCGTTCCTGGCCGGCTCGGGCGTCCTGTGGCGGGGGGGACTCCTGCCGCCCCCCCTCCGCGGCCGGCGGCGCCGGCGGGCGGCCGCGGCCGCGGCGGGGGGTCCGCCGACCCTGGCGGAGCGCCTGCGGCCCCTGGTCGAGGCGGCCCGCGCGGGCACCCTCTCCGGGGAGGAGCGCGCGGAGCTCGAGCTGGCCCTGATCGCCCTGTGGCGCCGGCGGCTCGGTCTGGCGGAGACGGGCTCCGCGGCGGCCGTGGCCGCGCTCCGGGACCACGCGGAGGCCGGGCCGCTCTTGCGGGCCCTCGAGGACTGGCTCCACCGCCCCGGTTCCCGCGCCCGCTCGAGCGTGGCCGAGCTCCTCGCCCCCTACCGGGACCTTCCCGCCGGCGCCCTGGACCCACCCGGCGCGCGGAGCGACGCGGGGTAGCCGCCGTGGAGGCCCTCTTCTCGTTCCGCCACCCCGCGATCCTCTCCGTGCTCCTCGTCCCCGCCCTCCTCCTCGCCGGGGCCTGGACGCGACCGGGGGGACGGATCGTGCTCCCCGTCGACCACTCGCGGGCGGGGCCGGGGACGTGGATCCGCGTCACGGTGAACCTCGCGGAGTCCTTTCCCCCGCTGCTCCTCGGGATCGTGATCCTGCTCCTCGCCGGGCCGCAGCGCTGGGACGAGCCGCGCTCGAAGCGGGTGCTCACGAACATCGAGTTCTGCGTGGACGTGTCGGGCAGCATGGGCTCGAGCTTCGGCGGGGGGACCCGCTACGACGCGTCGATGGAGGCGATCAACGAGTTCCTCGACTACCGGGAAGGGGACGCCTTCGGCCTGACGTTCTTCGGCAACCAGGTGCTCCACTGGGTGCCGCTCACCACGGATGTGTCCGCCTTCCGCTGCGCGCCGCCCTTCATGCGGCCGGGCCAGCTCCCGTGGTGGTTCAACGGGACGGAAATCGGCAAGGCGCTGCTCGCCTGCCGGAAGGTCCTCGTCGGCCGCGAGGAGGGGGACCGCATGATCCTCCTGATCTCCGACGGCTACAGCGCGGACCTGGGCGGGGGCCGGGACCTGGAGATCGCCCGGGAGCTGCGCGCGGACGGAGTCGTCGTCTACGCCGTGCACATCGCCACGGGGCGGGCCCCCGAGCCGATCGTGAACATCACGAGCCTGACCGGCGGCGAGATCTTCCAGCCGGGCGACGTCGAGGGGCTGCGCCGCGTGTTCCAGCGCATCGACGAAATGCAGGAGACCCGCCTCGAGAAGTCCACGGCGGAGGCGGTGGATCACTACGGCCCCCTCGCGACCTCCGCCCTGATCGTGCTGGCGGTCCTGCTCCTCGTGGCCTTCGGGCTGCGGACCACGCCGTGGTAGAGCCCGACCTGTTCCCCGTCCTCGCCGCGGCCCTGGCGGCGGCGCTCGCCGCCGTCGCGGAGGCCTGGCACGCCGCGCGGATCCGGCGGCTGCGGCGCCTCGCCTTCGGCCCCCGCGGGCGCCCGGCGGCCTGGGTGCGCACGGTGCCGTTCCTCCGCCCGGCGGCGGCGGCCGGCGCGGCGTGGGGGCTCGTGACGCTGCTCCTGATCGAGCCCCGGACGCATTCCGCCTCCGGATCCGACCTCTCCCGCGAGGGCGACTACCGCCACGTGCTCCTCGTGCTCGACGTCTCCCCGAGCATGCAACTCCCCGACGCGGGCCCGAGCGCGGAACAGAGCCGTCTCCAGCGCGCGCGCGACGTGCTCGAGTCGTTCTTCGCCCGGATCCCCCTCGACCAGCACCGGATCACGGTGGTGGCCGTGTACAACGGGGCCTTGCCCGTGGTCGAGGACACCCGGGACGTCGAGGTCGTGCGCAACATCCTGGGCGACCTGCCGCTCCACTTCGCCTTCCCGAGCGGGCGGACGCGGCTCTTCGACGGCCTCGAGGCGGCGGTGCGGATCGCCCGGCCGTGGAATCCCCGCAGCACGCTCCTGATGGTCGTGAGCGACGGGGACACGGTGCCGGCCCAGGGGATGCCCAAGCTCCCCGCGTCGATCGACGACGTCCTGATCGTGGGAATCGGGGACCCGCTGCGGGGGAGCTTCATCGACGGCCGCCAGTCCCGCCAGGACGTCTCGACCCTCCGCCAGATCGCCGCCCGGCTCGGCGGGGTCTTCCACAACGGGAACACCGAGCAGTTGGGCTCGACCTTGATCGGCGACCTGACGCGGCGGGAAGACGTGGGAGCCCTCGAGCGTCTGACCCGGCGCGAGTACGCGCTCCTCGCCTGCGGAGCGGGATCGGCGTCCCTCGCCCTCCTTCCGCTCCTCCTCCACTTCCTGGGCACAAGCTGGCGTCCGGGACGGCCCGGGCGGCGCCCGGGGCGGGAGGCCTCCCCGCCCGCCGGCGAGGGGCTTAGAATCGGCACCTCGGGGGAGACGCCGGTGACCCCCCGCCCCGGGACGGATAGGGAACCGCGATGAGGAAACGATGAGGAAGTCATGAGGAAGCTGTATCTGGCGGTCTGGTTCCTCTTGCCGGTGGCGCTCGGCGCCTACCACCTCGGTCCGGGCCAGGACCGGCTCCGGATCGACGACGCCGCGCGGAGCCTGGAGGAGGCGGCGGCGCACGCGGCCCGGGCGGCCGCCCTCCCGGAGGAGGAGGCCCCGGCGGCCGCCGCCGAGTGGGCCCGGGCAGTGCAGGCCTACACCGCCGCCCTGCGGGACCTGCCGGCCGACCGCGTCTCCGCGCAGCGCGCGGCGCGGCTCGAGCTGGCGCGGTGCCGGATGTTCGTCGCCGGCCTGCCCGAGGCGAATGCCGAGCTCCAGAGCCTGGTTGAGGAGATGGCCGCCGACGAGGGCGCGGATCCCGCGCTGCTGCGGGACGCGCGGCGCGCGCTCGCCGGCTCCCAGTACTACCTCACGTGGCTGATGCGCCTCGAGGGCGTGGGACGCGAGGAATGGGAGCCGGTGATCGAGGCCGCGCGCCAGACGTACAAGCTCCTCGCCGAGGAGGACGCCGCCGGGGCCGACGAGGAGGGGGCCCGCCGGAGCCGGGAGGATCTCGAGTCCGCGATCCGCCTGGCGCGCATGGAGCTCAACGAGCTGCAAGGCCTGCCCCTGCCGAGCCAGTGAAGGGGCTGTGGAACCGGCCGCGGTCGCGGCCCTGGCGGGAGACCCCGCCCCTCGGACGCCAAGCAGCCCGCGGACGCCCGCGGAGCGAGTCTCGGCCCCCCCGCCGACGGTAGCGGATCGTGAGCTCCTCTCCGCGTCGCCTCCGGCTCGCCGGGATCGCGGGGCTCCTTCTCGTCGTCCCGGCGTCCGCGGCGCAGCAGGAGGAGCCGGATCCTCTCCTCCCGGGAACCGTCGTGCCGAGCGCCGGCGAGACGGGGGAGGAGGGCTCGCCGGCCGCTGCCCCGAGCGCCCGCCAGAAGGGGCTCTCGGAGCTCCGGTTCGACCGCCGCCCCTCGGAGATCCTGCGGGTGTGGGCGACGCCACCCTCCCCACCGGACGAGACGGAGGGGGAGGAGAAGGCCGTCCCGCCGGCGGAGGGGGAGGCGGGCGGGGAGCCGACGCCAGAAGAGCAGGCCGCCGCGGCCCAGGCCGCGGAGAAGAAGCTCCTCGAGGCCGAGCTGGCCCTCTTCCAGCGCCACGTCACTCTCGGTCGGTGGACCGAGATCCAGGACTACCTCGCCTCGCTCGCGGAGGAGGAGGGCCGGGCCGGCTACCGCCAGCTCCTGCGTTCCCTCGCCGCGGGACCCCAACAGCCCCCCACGCCGTTCCCTCAGTTCAACGAGCGGAACTTCTTCGGTCCGGAGGACGTCGTCGGGCTCGCGGGCGCCGCTCCGTTCCCCCTCGAGCGGGCCGACCTGGACGAGCTGGGGAAGATCCTCGGCGCGTGCGTGGAAGGGGGCTCGCTGATCGAGAGGTGCGTGGAGCTCCTGCGCGGAGCGCTCGACGCCGGGGCCTGCTCCCTCACGGCGACGCAGGTTGCGAGGATCGTGCTCGAGGCCGGCTTCCCGATCGAGGCGGGTTCCTTCCTGCCGGAAGCCGCCGCGGCGGCGGAGTCCGGCGATCACGCCGCCCTCAACCTGCTGGCCCGCCACCATCTCGCGCGCTACGAGGAGGACCCCGAAGACGTCCACCTGGAGACGGCGTGGGAGGCGACGCAGGCTCTCCTCGCCGCCCAGGAGGTCGACGAAGTGGAGGAAACGGAGGCGCTGTGCCGGGCCGTCGACATCGCGCCTCGGATCCGCGAACAGTTGGGACAGGCCTGGCTCGACGAGAGCTTCACCACCCGGCCCGGGCGCGGCATGCAGGTCCTGTCCACGATCGGCTCGGCGGCCTCGACCGGCCTCGTCAAGCAGGCCATGGCGCCCGAGGATCGGTTCAAGAACCTCGAGCTGCAGACCACCGCCGCGAACGCCCTGATCCTCGCCTCGCCCCTGCGGGCGGGAGAGTGGAGCGCGACCCTGAATCTCCTCGCGACGAACTGGCTGCGGGAGGCGGAGTACAGCTACGAGCACGACACTGCCACCAGCCGCGGCCCGCGGTTGCAGCGGGATCCCTACGGCAACTACTTCTACTACGACTATCCATACCAGCGCGGTCCCGACCGCAACATGCCCCAGGCCATCACGACCGACGAGATGCTCGACATCCGGCCCTCGGACGAGTGGCTCGACCTGTTGGACGGCGGGCTGCAGGCGCGGATTCCGATGGTCACCGCCCGGCTCCTCCTGAAGGTGAACGAGGAGGAGGAAGCGTTCCCGTACATCGAGCGGATCGCAACCCGCCACCCGGACCGGGCCGGCGAGCTCGTCGAGGAATTCCTGCGGGTGTGGTCGAAGAACCACAACCCGAACGCCGAGGGCCAGCGGACGAACCCCTACATGTTCGTCTACGGCTTCGAGGAGCGCGCGAATGCCATTCCGCTCACCCGGTCGAAGCAGGAGCGCAATCTCGCGGAGCTCGCCGAGTGGGTGAGGCGACTCCGATCGCTTCCCATCGCGGATATCGACGAAGACCTGATCGCCGACGCCTTCACTGCGGCACACAGCGCGGCGGAGGTCTTCCGCCTGGAGACCATCGAGGGGGTCTTCGGTTCCCTGGACGAGCTCGGCCCCACGACGTTGGCCACGCTGGTCCAGCGGATGCGCAGCAATCTCGTGGGTGTCTGGCGGCAGCCGTCGGTCCAGCGCGACAACAAGACTCGCCGCCGCCAGGAGGACATCCAGCAGGAGATCCTCCGCGGCTACCAGGTCGCGCGCGCCGTGGTGGATCAGGCGCTGGTCGCGCACCCGGATCACTGGCCCCTCGTCCTCGCCCGGGCTTCCGTCGATCACGACGAGAACAACTTCCGCCAGGAGGTGGCGCGCTTCAGCGAGTTCACGGCCAGCCGGGCGGCCGCCCTGGAGGGCTTCCAGCGCGCGGCTGTCCTCTACGCCGCCGCGGTCCCGGAGCTCAAGGTGGAGGAGGAATCGGCGGAGGTCTACGAGACCTGGTTCTACGCCAGCCTCGGCGCCTGCGATTTGAACGCGATCCACTCGGAGATGCAGCCGGTCCTCGCCCAGCTCGCCCTCATCCGCGACGCCATTGGCTGCCTTCCCGGGGAGGCAGCTCGGCGGCACCTCGATCTCTTCGCCAACTCGCTCTTCACCCGCCTTTCGAGCGTGAATCCGGCCGTGAAGTTCCGCTACGTCCAACGCGGGCTGGAGATCGCCGGGGAGAGCGAGCGGGCGACGGAGGCCCGGGAGGTCCTCGAGTACTACCAGGACCTCGTCACCGAGATCCAGCTCCACGCCCGCCTCGATGGCAGCGACCGGGTGGGGCACGGCTCCCCCTTCGGGGTCTATGTCGACATCCGGCACACGCGCGAGATCGAGCGAGAGGCCGGGGGATTCGCCAAATACCTCGTCAACCAGAACAACCAGCAATTCGCCTACAACTACGGGCGGCCGACCGAGGACTACCGCGACAAGTTCGAGAGGGCGGCCACCGAGGCTCTCCAGGAGCACTTCGAGGTGCTCTCCATCACGTTCAACCGCCCGGACACGAACTCGCACGCCGACGAGGAGTACGGCTGGCGGATCACGCCCTACGCGTATCTGCTCCTGGCGGCGCGGGGGCCGGAGGTGGACCGCCTGCCGCCGCTCCACCTGGACCTCGACTTCCTCGACACCTCCGGCTACGCGATCCTCCCCGTCGAGTCCTCGCCCGTCGTCCTCGACGCCCGCTCCGCGGCCGAGGAGCGTCCCTGGGCGGACCTCGAGGTTGCGCAGACCCTCGACGAGCGCCAGGCCCGCGAGGGACGGCTCGTCCTGGAGGTCCGCGCCCGCGCCCAGGGGCTCGTCCCCCCCCTCGCCGCGATTCTCGACCTGGCCCCCGACGGCTTCGACGTCGTCTCGAGCGAGGACGAAGGGGTGGCGGTGACCGAATTCGACGAGGAGAGCGGCACCACGGTGCGCTCGGAGCGCACCTGGATGATCGCCATGGCGGCGAAGGAGGATCTCGCGGAGCTCCCGTCGGCGTTCCAGTTCGGGGTCGCGCGCGCCCCGGAGGTCGAGATGCTCTACCAGCGCTACGTGGATGCCGACCTCCAGGCGGTCGAGCCCACCGTCGCCCTCGCGGCGCGCTACGGCGAGCGGGGGTCGCGGGCCCTGCTGGGGTGGGCCGGCGGAGCGCTGGGAGCGGTCGCGATGGCGGGCGCCGGCCTCTACCTCGCCCGCCGCCCGCGCCGGCGCCGGCGTCCCGCGGGTCGCTTCGTCCTGCCGGAGACCATCTCCCCCTTCACCGTGATCGGGCTCTTGCGGAGCATCGAGGCGAACGACGGCATCTCGGCGGACGAGCGGGGCGAGCTCCGGCGCCACATCGAGGACCTCGAATCCTGCTACTTCCGCGACGACGGCCGCGAGACGCCCGATCTCCACCGCATCGCGGAGATCTGGGTGGAACGGGTGTCCTGAGCGATCGCTCGCGGCTCAGGAGGCCCGCCGCAGCAGGAAGAAGGTGTAGCCGTAGCAATCGCCGAAACGGCGGTGGATCTCCATCTCGCGCCGCGTCTCCTCGGCGACGCCGGCCACGGTCGGATCCGCTTCCGCGCGCGGGGCGAGGGCGGCGACCCGCGGGGCGAGCGTCCGGTAGAACTCGTCCCACGCCGCGCGCGGCAGGCGGAAGTCGCCGAGCCGCTCGTAGCCCGCGAGCTCGGCCCGGCGGCGGGTCTCGGCCTCGCCCGCGATCTCCGGGTAGCCTTCCGCCCAGAAGTCGCGCGCCTCCGCCGGCGGATCCGCGGTGAACCAGCACGCCTCGCTGGCGACCACGAGCCCCGCGGGGCAGAGGAGCGGGCGCCAGCGCCGCAGACCTTCCGCGAAGCCGAGGACGAAGATCGCCCCCTCGCACCAGATCAAGTCGAGGCTCGCCGGGGCGTAGGGCAGGGCCTTCATGTCCGCCTGACGCGGGAGGATCCGTTCCGAGAGCCCCTCCGCGCGCGCGGCCCGCTGGAGCGCGACGAGGAAGGGCCGGTGCGCGTCGACGGCCTCGACGATCGTCCCGAGCTCCCGGGCCAGCACCCGCGTCGGCGCGCCCGGGCCGCACCCGACGTCCACCACCCGCGGCCGCGGCGGGAGAGGGGGAAGACGGCGGAGGGCGGCGCGCGTGCACGCATCGTCGCCCGGCCCGCCCCGGGGCAGGCCCTCGAAGAGCGTGCAGATGGCGCGGAGCTCGTCCCTCATCAGGCGTCAGTCTATCCAGGGTCGTTCGCCCGCCGGCCCCGGGCCCGCGCCGCGTTACGATCGGCGCCGTGCACGCGCTTTTCGGCCGCGCTCCCGGCTCCCGAGCGGAGGCGGTGGAGGCCTGCCGCCGCTACCTGGCGGCGGGGAGGCCGTGGTGGCGGGTCGTGCACCCCTTCCTCCCCCTCGAGGTGCGCGACGAGGTCGTGGCCCTCGCGGCGTGGCACGCCGTGACCCGCGAGCTCCTCGCCGCGCCGCGCGCTCCGGCGGCGGCCGAGCGGGCCCACGGGGAGTGCCGGGCGGCGCTCGACGGGATCGCGGCCGGGCGGCCGGCCGGGGCGCTCGCCGCCGCCCTGGCCCCGGTCCTCGCCCGCCACCGGATCGACGAGGAGCTCCTGCGCGGGCGGCTCGCGGCGCTGGAACGCGACGCCCACGTGCATGTCTACGGGACCCGGGACGAGATTTTCGCCCTCGCGCGGCGGATCGCCCACCCCGAGGGCCGGCTCTACCTGCGGGTCGCCGGCGTGACGGGCGAGCGCCGTGTGGTGCTCGCCGACGCCCTGTGCACCGGGCTCCAGCTCACGGCGTGGATCGCGAACCTGCGCCCGCTCCTCGATCGCGGGCACCTCTACCTGCCGATGGAGGAGCTCGCCCGCCACGGCGTCGGGCTGGCGCGCTTGCGGGATGGGCGGATGGACGACGCCGCGCGCCGGCTCGTCGCCGCGGCGATCGGCGAGGCCCGCGCCCACCTCGCCAAGGGCTGGCCCCTGTGCGCGGAGCTCGGCCCCCGCCGCGGGCGCCTCCTCGCCTTCGTCCTGCGCTGGCACGCCGCCGCCCTCTCGGCCATCGAGGCGCGCGGCGGTGACGCGCTCGCGGGGCCGCCGCCCGCCGGGTGGCTGCGCCTCGCGGCCTGCGGGACGGCCAGCCTGGCCGGGCGCGGGGCGCCGTGGTGAGCCCGGGCGCCCGATTCTCTCCTGTCCGCGAGAAGGAGGATCCGTCGAGAGAGGCCGCAGCCGTGCCGGCCGGCGGACCCGCCCGCTACACTGGCTCGCCGCAATAGGCAGCACGGCCCCCGACGGTAGGCCTCCCGATGAAGACCATGACCCGTCCCACCCTCGAATCGCTCTCCGCCTGCGTTCGGTACTGGGAGAAGACCGGCGACCTCCTCGACCAGTGCATCGACCTGATGCTGAACCTGCGCCAGAGCGGGCACCCGGGCGGGTCGCGCTCCAAGGTGCCGGCCCTGGTGGCCCTCACCCTGGGCGGCGCGATGCGGTGGGACATCCGCCGGCCGGAGCTCGCCTTCGGCGACCGCTTCGTCCTGATCGCCGGGCACTGCGCGCCGCTCGTCTACGCGATGCTCGCCGTCTACAACGAGGCGCTCGCGCTGCGCCACGCGGAGACCGGCGATCCGCGCTACCTCGTGCCGAACGCCGCGGAGCGCCAGCTCCGCTGGACGGATCTCCTCACCTTCCGCCACAACAAGAGCCTCGCCGGCCACGCGGAGATGGAGGGCAAGACCCTCTTCTTCAAGTTCAACACCGGCCCGTCGGGGCACGGCGGGCCGGCGGCCTTCGGCGAAGCGGTGGCCCTGAAGCACGCCGGGGCGACCGGCGTGAAGGTCTTTGGCATCGAAGGCGAGGGCGGGCTCACCGCCGGCGCCCATCACGAGGTGAAGAACTCCGCCTATGGCCTGGGGCTCGACAACCTCGTCTACCTCGTGGACTGGAACGACTACGGCATCGACGTCACCGCGAACTCCGCGGTGGTCGCCGGCACGCCGGTCGACTGGTTCGCGCCCTACGGCTGGCGCGTGGCGGGCACCGAGCATGGTGAGGACTACCTCGCGATCGCCCGCGCCATCCACGAGATCGCCGGCGCCGAGGATGCCGGCGGGCGGCCGGGCTGCGTATGGTTCAAGACGCGCAAGGGGCGCGGGTACTACAAGTACGACGCCCCGTCCCACGGCTCGCCGCACGCGCGCAACTCGGAGCTCTTCTGGAAGTGCCGCGCCGACTTCCAAGAGAAGTACGGCGTGGAGTTCCCCGGCTTCGGCCGCACCGAGGATCCGGGCGAGGACGCGTGCCGCAAGACGACGCGGAGCTGGTTCGAGACGGTGCTCGGCGTGATGCGCGACGATCCGGACTACTACCGCTGGCTCGCCGACACGCTGGTCGAGCTCGGCGAGTCCGTGCCCGCGGAGGTCGCGGGCTTCCGCCTCGGCGCGCGCGACAACCTGGCCCGCGATCGCGCGTGGCTCGCGGTCGACAAGCTCCCCGCCGAGCTCTTCGTGAAGCCGGGCGCGAAGGCCCCGAACCGCCAGGGATTCGCGACCTTCGGCGCGTGGGCCAACGCGCTCGCCAAGAAGCGCATGGGCCGGCCGCTCTTCCTCGCCTGCTCGGCGGACCTCGCCGACTCGACGAACATCTCCGGCTTCGCGAAGAGCTGGGGCGACTTTCCGGGCTTCGGCTGGTACGACCGGAACGGGAACACCCAGGGCTGTCTCCTGCCCCAGCGCATCACCGAGTTCGCGAACGCTGGCCTCTGCGTGGGCGCGGCCACCGTGAACTTCGCCACCGCTCCCGAAGAGGAGTTCCTCGGCTACTGGACCGCCTGCTCCACCTACGGCTCGTTCTCGTACCTGAAGTACGGGATGATGCGGCTCTTCAGCCAGCTCGCCCAGGACTGCGAGCTGAAGGTCGGCAAGGTGATCTGGGTCGCCGGGCACTCGGGCCCAGAGACGGCGGAGGACAGCCGCACGCACTTCGGCGTCTTCGCGCCGGCGGTCACCGAGCTCTTCCCCGACGGCCAGGTGATCAACCTGCACCCCTGGGAGCACAACGAGGTCGCCCCGATGCTCGCCGCGGCGCTCTCGACCGAGGCGCCGATCGTCGCGCTGCACCTGACGCGCCCGCTGGTCTTGATCCCCGACCGCGCGGCGCTCGGCGTGCCGTCGCACCTCGAGGCGGCGAAGGGCGCCTACGTGATCAAGCCCCACGATCCGAAGCGTCCCCGGGAGGGCACGCTGATCGTGCACGGCACCGCGGCCACGGAATCCCTCTACGCCCTGCTCCCCCGCCTCCGTGCGGGCGAAGGTCCGAACGTGAAGCTCGTCCAGGCGACCTCCTGGCAGCTCTTCCGCCGCCAGCCGGCGAGCTGGCGCGACGCGGTCCTGCCCCGCGCGGACTGGCTCGACTCCACCGTGCTCACGAATGGCTCGCGCCGCCAGATGCTCGACTGGATGCCGAACGACGTGGCGCGCGAGTACGCGATGAGCTCCGATTGGGACGACCGCTGGCGCACCGGCGGCAGCGTGGCCGAGCTCAAGGTGGAGGCGCGGATCGATCCCGATTCGATCTGGGCCGGCTTGGCCCGCTTCGCCGCGGATCGTCCCGCGCGGCTGCGGCGGATCGCCATCCCCGGCTGATGCCCGGACCGGACGGGTCGGGCGCCGCGATCCCTCCGCCGGCCGGGCGTTGAGCCCGGGCCGCCACCCCCTATCCTCTGCGGCCATGAAGCGCGCGCTCCTCCCCTCTCTCGTCCTCCTCCCCGTCCTCCTCGCCTGCCGGACGACGCCGGACTACGACGCGCCGCTCGCGGAGGGCGCGCCGGCCCTGATCCCGCTCGGGCCCGGGGACGAGGTCCCCGATTTCTCGCGCGAGTGGGAGGCGCGCGAGGAGATCCGGCCCGCGCTCGAGAACTCCCTCTTCTGGATGCGCCGTCCCCACGCGCGGCGGTTCTTCCCGCAGGCGGGGATCAGCTACGAGCGGGCGCTCGCCTCGCTGGAGCACTTCCAGGCGCTTCTCGAGAGCACCCCCGGCCCCACGGAGCTGCAGGTGGCGATCGAGCGTGACTTCACGATCTACAGGAGCGCGGGGTGGAACGGCCGCGGGGGCGGCGTGCGCTTCACCGCCTACTGCACGCCGATCCTGCCGGGGCGCCTGGAGCGCGACGAGACCTTCCGCTGGCCGCTCTATGCGCTCCCGCCCGACCTCGTGAAGGACCGCGACGGGACGGTCCTCGGCTGGGAGACGGCGCTCGGACGGATCGAGACGTACCCCTCGCGCGGGGCGATCGAGTCCGGCGGATTGCTCGAGAACCGCGAGCTCGAGCTCGTCTGGCTCGCCAATCCCCTCGACGCCTACATCGCCCACGTGAACGGCTCGGCGTTCATCGCCCTCCCCGACGGCTCCCTCTTCCGCCTCGGCTACGCGGGCAAGAACGGGCGCCCGTACCGGTCGCTCGGCCGCGAGCTCGAGGACGACGGCAAGATCCCGCGCGGTCAGGCGAGCCTGCAATCGATCCGCGCGTGGGCGGCGAGCGCACCGGAGGAGGAGCTCTTCGAGTACCTGCACCGCAACGCCTCGTTCGTGTTCTTCACCCCCATCGACGGCAATCCCCACGGCAGCCTCGACGTCGAGGTGACCGCCGAGCGCTCCCTCGCCACCGACAAGACGCTCTTCCCGCGCGCGGCGCTGGTGTTCGTCGACGCGTCGCCGCCGAAGGGCGCCAAGGATCCCGCCGAGGGCTTCCACCGCTTCCTCTTCGATCAGGACACCGGCGGCGCCATCCGCACCGCGGGCCGCGCCGACATCTACCTCGGCATCGGCGACGAGGCGGTGGAGCGGGCGGGGCGCGTGAAGGCCGAGGGACAGCTCTACTACCTCTTCCGCAAGGAAGGAACGCCCGCGCCATGAAGTCGCCCGGCCGCGGCCTCGCCCTGCTCGCCTCCATCCTCGTCCTCGCTCCCTTCCCCCTCGCCTGCCCCGGCCCCGGCGTGCAGGAGGAGCGCGCGGCGGCCGCCCCGGCCCCCGTCGCGCTCGAGGACGTGCTCGCTCGAGCGCGCGCCGCCGCCGGCTGGCCGGCCCTCGCGGCGGCGCGCGGCGGTCTGCGCGCGAGCGGCGCCCTGCGCCTGCGCGGCACGGAGGGCGAGTTCACGCTCCTCTTCGCCCCCTCCGGCGCCTTCGTGCGCGAGCGGCAGGGTCGGTTCGCGGGCGCGGTGGGCTTCGACGGTACGACGGCCTGGTCGCGCGACCGGAGCGGGCTCACCCGCGTCCTGGAGCTCGAGGACCGCGACGTCGCCCTCCTCGAGCACTGGATCGCCACCGGTCTGTGGCTCTCCCCCGCGATCCCGCTCCGCTTCGCCGTCCTCGACGCGGGCGAAGAGACGGTGCGCCTGCGCGTCGCCGTGCCGGACACGCCGCTGGAGGGGACGCTCGAGATCGACCGGGCGAGCTGGCTCCCGCGGCGGCTCGTGCTCGTCACCGACGGCGGCGAGAACACCTGGACCTTCGCCGACTGGCGGCCGATCGCCGGGCTCTTGTTCGCCCATTCCCTGACCGCCCGCGACGCCGGGGGGCTCGCCGACGTGTACACCGCCCGCGAGGGCGGGCCCGCGCCGACCTTCGTGCGCAGCCCCTACGCCTGCTTCCCCCACGCCGCGGAGGATACGCACTTCGCGCCGGACGTGCCGGCGGCGGTCGAGTCCCGGCGCGCCGAGCGGACCGGGCACCTCCTCGTCCACCCGCGCGTCAACGGGGAGGACGTGGGCTGGTTCATCTTCGACACCGGCGCCGGCGCGATGTGCATCGACGACGACGCGGCGGATTCGCTCGATCTGGAGGCCTTCGGCGAGGAGACGGCGGTCGGGGTGGCGGGGACCTTGACGGCGCGCTTCCGCGCCGCGAAGGACTTCGTCCTCGGGCCGCTCACCCTGGACGATCCGATCTTCGTCGAGCTGGAGCTCGGGTTCCTGGGCCCGTTCCTGGGCGTCGAGATCGCGGGGATCTGCGGCTACGACTTCCTGGAGCGGGCCGTGGTGGAGCTGACGCCTTCGACCGGCGCGCTCGCCGTCCACGATCCCGCGGCGTTCTCCCTTGCCGGCGCGGAGTGGCGAACGCTCCACGTCGACGAGAACCACCCCGTCGTCGAAGCGTCGTTCGAGGGCGACCGCACGGGCTTTTTCAAGCTCGACACCGGCGCCGCCGACACTGTCACGTTCCACGCCCCCGCCGTGGAGCGCCTGGGCCTCCTCGAGGGCCGCGAGGTGAAGCGAACGCTGGCGATGGGCGTCGGCGGCGGCGGCACGGGCTACCGCGGCCAACTCGAGTGGTTCGCGCTCGGCGGGCACCGTTTCGAGGCGCCCACGGTCGGTTTCGCGATGGTCGCGACCGGCGCCTTCCGGGACGCCTACACCCTCGGCAACATCGGCCAGGAGCTCCTCGCTCCGTTCCGGGTCGTCCTCGACTACCCCCACCGGCGGATTGCCTTCGTGCCGCGGGACGGGGAGGAGCCGCGGTAAGGATCGCGGGTCCCGGCCCCCGGCCGGAGACCGCGCCGGTGCAATCGCCGCGGGCCGAATCCCAAGAAGGCACGGGACCCCCCGGCGATCTCCCGCGGCGCGCGGCCGGCGCCGGGCGGACTCCCCCGGCCAGTTCCGCCCCCCCTTTCCCAGCGGAGTTCCTCCATGAGCGCTCTCCTTCCGGGTCTTCTTGGTTCGTCCCTCGCCGGCGCGGCCGCGATTCTCTGCTTGGCGCCGGAGGCCGCCGGGCCGGCCGCGGATTCCGTCCCGATCGTGGCGTGCACCTTCACCCCGGAGGGGATCTCGCTGGCCGGGGGCGAAGAGCGGCCTTGGACGCTCGCCCTCAAGCTCCGCGGCTGGGGCCGCGGCGAGGTCGAGGTCGCCGTCGAAGAGGGCACCGGGGCGGCGAGCGAGCGCGGGTGGGAGGTCCGCCG
Organism: Planctomycetota bacterium; assembly: GCA_040754415.1. Lineage (GTDB taxonomy): Bacteria > Planctomycetota > UBA1135 > UBA1135 > JBFMCU01. The sequence goes on along the minus strand of JBFMCU010000143.1, from coordinate 38,405 downwards.
CGGCCCGCTCGCCGAGTGGTACCGGAGCGAGGCGGGGGGGATCGAGCAGGGGTTCACGATCGCCGCGCCGCCGCCGGTCGCGGGGAGGGCTGGCGAGCCCCTGCGCCTGGCTCTCGCCGTGGAGGGGGACCTCGCCCCGGAGGTCTTCGCCGGCGGCCGGGATGCCCGCTTCTGCGGTCCGGACGGCGTGACCAGGGTCTTCTACACCGGCCTTCGCGCCTGGGACGCCGCGGGGCGCGAGCTCGCGGCGGAGCTCGCGGCGGAGGCGGGACAGCTCGCGATCCTCGTCGCCGACCGCTTCGCCGCCTACCCGCTGACCGTCGATCCCTGGATCTGGACGGAGGAGGCGAAGCTCACCGCCGCCGATGGGGCGGCCTACGACCTGCTCGGAGAGTCCGTGGCGGTCGACGGCGACACCGCCCTCGTCGGGGCCCGAGGGGACGACGATTTCGGCACGTGGGCCGGCGCGGCCTACGTTTTCGTCCGCAGCGGGACCCTTTGGAGCCAGCAGGCGAAGCTCCACGCCGCCGGCGGCGCGGCCCAGGACGAGTTCGGACGGAACGTCGCGGTCTCCGGCGATACGGCCCTCGTCGGGGCCCACTTGGACGACGACGTCGGCCCGGAAGCCGGCGCGGCCTACGTCTTCGTGCGCAGCGGGACGGCCTGGAGCCAGCAGGCGAAGCTCCTCGCCCCGGGCGGCGCCGCCCTGGACCAGTTCGGCTGGGGGGTCGCCCTCGACGGCGACACGGCGCTCGTCGGGGCCCACGCCGACGACGACCAGGGGTCGTATTCCGGCTCGGCCTACGTCTTCGTCCGCAGCGGGACGACCTGGAGCCAGCAGGCGAAGCTCCTCGCCTCCGACGGAGACAACGACCACTGGTTCGGGTACGCGGTCTCGATCGATGGCGACACCGCGCTCGTCGGCGCCTGGGGCGACGACGATTTCGGGTCGCTTTCCGGCTCGGCCTACGTCTTCGAGCGGAGCGGGACCGACTGGACCGAGAAGGCGAAGCTCCTCGCCGCCGACGGCGCCGCGGGGGACTACTTCGGATTCGGCGTGTCGCTCGACGGCGATACCGCCTTGATCGGGGCCGCGGGCGACGACGTGGGCGGTCCCTGGAGAGGCTCGGCCTACGTGTTCGCCCGGACCGCGGGGATCTGGAGCCAGCAGGCGAAGCTCCTCGCTGCCGACGGCGCGCCCTACGACGAGTTCGGCGCAAGCGTCTCCCTCGCCGGGGACCGCGCCCTCGTGGGGTCCTACCTGGACGACGATTTCGGGACGGACTCCGGCGCGGCCTACGTCTTCGTGCGCAGCGGGACGGCCTGGAGCCAGCAGGCGAAGCTCCTCCCTGCCGACGGCGCGGCGGGGGACGAGTTCGGGAAGGGCGTCGCCCTCGCCGGCGACACGGCCCTCGTCGGATCCCCGTGGGACGACGATCATGGCGCGAAGTCGGGCGCGGCCTACGTCTTCCTGGCCACCCCCCAGGCCCACGCCCTCTTCCGCACCGCCGGCGCGAACCCCGCGAGCCTCGCTGCGGTCACGCTCCCCGTCCTCGGCACGACCTACACCACGACCGTGGACCTCGCCGGCACGACCGGCCACGCCTTCGCCTGGCTCGTGGGCTACGCCACCCCGCTCACGCTGGCGCTCGGCGGCGGCCAGGTCCTGCTCGTGAACATCGCGGACGCCGCCGGCGAGCTCCTGGGCCAGGTCGCCCTCCCGGGCCCCGTCGCCGCCTACGACCTCCCCGTCCCGGGAGACCCGGCGCTCGCCGGCTTCGCGCTCTCCACCCAGGCGCTGCACGTGAAGTCCGTGGCACCCTTCGCGCTCTCGAACGCGCTCGACCTCTTCGTCGGATATTGAGCGGCCCCCCGCCGCCGCCGGCGAGGTGGTAGGATCGCATCCGCCGCAACCCCGGGGGATCCCCTGACCGCGGCCGGCCCGCCGGCGACGCTGTTTTTCCGGGCGTTGGCTGTCCCGGCCCGGCGGTTCTTGACTCTCCCTGTCCACCGACCGCTTCCCCATCGGAGGGCAACCATGAAGGTCCTTTTCCATCGCTTCGTCGGCCTGTTCCTCGGCGGCGCTGGCGCGCTTCTCCTCCTCGCCCCCTCGCCCCGGTCGGCCCCCGGGACGCCGGGCGGCGAGGCGGGGCCGACCGGGCCGCCCGCGGGCGCCTCCCCGGGCCTCGCGAGCTCCTTCACCTCGGCCGGGATCACCGTCGCCGGCACCACCTCCGCCGGCGCGCCCTGGGAGCTCGCCTTGCGGCTCGCAAGCTGGGGGCGCGGCGAGGCCACGCTCGCCGTCGCGGTGGGCGCCGGCGCGGCGAGCGAGCGCGGCTGGGAGATCCGCCGCGGCCCGATCGCCGAGTGGTACCGGAGCGAGGCGCGCGGGATCGAGCAGGGATTCACGATCGCCGCGCCGCCGCCGGTCGCGGCGGGAGCCGAAGCACCCCTGCGCCTGCTGCTGGCGGTCGACGGCGGCTTCGCCTGCGAGGTCCTGGACGGCGCGTGCGACGCGCGGTTCACGGCGTGCGCCGGGGCGGTGCAGATCTTCTACAGCAGCCTGCGGGCCTGGGACGCCGCGGGGCGCGAGCTCCCGGCGTACCTCGCGGCGGAGGAGGGCGGACTGGCCATCGTCGTCGACGACCGCTTCGCCACCTACCCGCTCACCGTCGATCCCTGGATCTGGACCCCGGAGGCGGCGCTCTATGCCGACGATCAGGCGTGGGCCGACGACCGCTTCGGGACCAGCGTGTCGATCGAGGGGGACACCGCCCTCGTCGGCGCGGGGGGCGAGGACGTCGCCGGCGAGGATTCCGGGGCGGCCTACGTGTACACGCGGGTGGGGACGAGCTGGACCCTGGAGGCCCCGCTCCTTCCCCCCGACGGCGAGGCGGGCGATGGCTTCGGAATGCGGGTCCAGCTCCAGGGTGGGACCGCCCTCGTCGGGGCGCCCGGCGACGACGACGGGGGCGCGGATTCGGGCGCCGTCTACGTCTTCACGCGGGACGGAACCCTCTGGAGCCTGGAGGCGAAGCTCGTGGCCAGCGATGGAGCGGCCGGCGACCGATTCGGGACCAGCCTCTCGATGGACGGCGCCACCGCCCTCGTGGGAGCGCCGGGCGACGACGATCGGGGAGGAGACTCCGGATCGGTGTACGCCTTCACGCGCGCGGGCTCCGCGTGGAGCGAGCAGGCGAAGATCCTCGCCGACGATGGAGAGGCGGGAGACGCCTTCGGCTCCAGCGTGGCGGTCGATGGCGACTCCGCGCTCGTCGGCGCGCCGCTGGACGACACCTGGGCTGTGGACTGGGGCTCGGCCTACGTCTTCGTGCGCAGCGGCGCGGCCTGGAGCCAGGAGGCGAAGGGAACGCCCGCCGAGGGCTCGCGCGAGGGGTGGTTCGGGTGGAGCGTGGCTCTCGACGGCGACACGGCCGTGATCGGCGCTCCCTACGAGTACGAGCCGGGCGATTCGACGGGCGCCGCCTACGTCTTCGTGCGCAGCGGAACGGACTGGAGCCAGGAGGCGAGGTGGACCGGCTTCCGGGAGTTCGGGTGGAGCGTCGCCCTCGAGGGCGACACCGCCGCCGTCGGATCCCCCCAGGACGTCGGCTGGCTGGGCGGCGACGGCCGGGTGTACGTGTTCACCCGCAGCGGATCGGACTGGAGCCCGGAGGCCTCGCTGGCCGGGGATCCGGCCGGGAACCACTTCTTCTTCGGCTTCGGGATCAGCGTCTCGCTCAGCGGCGACTCACTCCTCGCCGGCGCTCCGGGCGACGACCTCGGATTGAGCATGAATGCGGGCTCGGCGTCCGTCTTCACGCGCAGCGACACGATTTGGAACTCGGAGGCGGTGCTCGCGCGGGGCCTGGAGGACCTCACGCACGGGGATCACTTCGCCTTCAGCGCCGCCCTCACCGGGGACACGGCGCTCCTCGGCGCCCCCCACGTGGACGATCTCGGCTCGGACTCCGGGGCCGCCTACGTCTTCACTCGGAGCGGATCGATCTGGACGAAGGAGGCGAAGCTGATCGCCGCGGGAGGCGCGAGCGGGGACGAGCTCGGCTGGAGCGTCGCCGTCGACGGCGACACGGCTCTCCTCGGGGCCCCGGGGGATGGCGAGCTCGGCGCGGACGCGGGGGCGGCCTACGTGTTCGTGCGCAGCGGATCCACGTGGAGAGAAGAGGCCAAGCTGATCGCCCTGGATGGGCACGCGGAGGCGAGGCTCGGCGAGAGCGTCGCGCTGGATGGGGACTCCGCCCTCGTCGGAGCCCCGGGAGACGATCCGTGGGGGGTGGACGCAGGGTCCGTGTACTTCTTCGTGCGCAGCGGGTCGATCTGGACGCAGGTGGACAAGCACTCCGCGCCCGCCGGCGCCCCCGGCGATCTCCTCGGATCCAGCGTCTCCCTGGCCGGCGACACGGCGCTCGCCGGGGCGCCCGGCGACGACGAGCGAGGCGCGGACGCGGGCGCGGCCTACCTGTTCGTCCGGGCCCGCGCGGGCTGGTCCCTGGAGACCAAGCTGACCGCGGCGAGCGGCGCTCCGGGGGATGCCTTCGGAGTCAGCGTGGCGATCGGCGGCGAGATCGCCCTGATCGGCGCCGATCGCGCCCACGATCCCGACGGGAACGCCGGAGCGGCCCACGCCTTCGTGCGGAGCGGCCCGGGTTGGACCGAGGAGGCCATCCTGACCGCCGAGGACGACACGCAGCGGGGATTCGGGCAGAGCGTCTCGCTCGATGGCCACACGGCGCTCGTCGGGGCTCCCGACTGCCTCGGAGCCGCGGCGTACGTCTTCACCCGGGCCCCCTCGCGCTGGACGCAACGAGCCCGGCTGTCCTTGCCCGGCCCCGCCTGCTGCGACCACTTCGGCCATTCCGTTGCCCTCGACGGCGCCACGGCCCTCGTCGGCGCCCACGGGGTGGACGTGTACCACCTCCACTTGGAGGACGACTCCGGCGGAGCCTACGTCTTCACCGGCACTCCCCAGGCCCACGCGATCTCCCGGAACGCCGGCACGAACCCCGCGAGCCACGTCGCGGCGACGCTGCCCGTCCTCGGCACGACCTACACGGCGACCGTGGACCTCGCCGGCACGAGCGGTCACTCCTTCGCCTGGCTCGTGGGCTTCGCCACCCCGCTGACCCAGACCCTCGGCGGCGGGCAGGTCCTGCTCGTGAACGCCGGCGACCCAAGTGGCGAGCTCCTGGGCCAATCCCTCCTCCCCGGCCCGGTCGCCACCTACGACCTCCCGGTGCCGAGCGATCTCGCCTACGCCGGCTTCGAGCTCGCGACGCAAGCCTTGCACCTCGGGACGGTGCAGCCCTTCGCCCTTTCCAACGCCCTGGATCTCTTCCTGGGCTGGTAGCGGCGGAATCGCCGCTACTCCGGACCTGCCGCCGCCCCCGGCGGAGCGTCGAGGAGTCCCGCCAAGCGCGCGCGGCGCGCGGGATCCATCTCGAGCTCGAGCGCCCGGCGGGCGGCGAGGACGGCGCGGTCGCGGTCGCCGCAACGCTGGGCGAGGAAGGCGAGGCTCGTCAGGGCGCCGAGGTGGCGCGGATCGCGGGCGAGGGCGGCCTCGTAGGCGAAGACGGCGGCGGGGAGGTCGCCGCGGGCCTCGGCGAGGAGGCCGCGCACGTGCCAGGGGGGCGCGGCGCGGGGATCGAGGGCCGCCGCTTCGTCGAGATGGGCGCGGGCCGCCTCCTCGAGGGCGGGATCGACGAGCGCCAGGGTCGCCGCCTCCACCAAGAGCTCGATCCGGCTGTCGCCGGCGCGGGCGAGGGCGGCGTCGTAGGCGGTGGCGGCCGCAGCGGGGCGGCCGAGGGCCCGCTCGGCGCGGGCGAGGTCGCGGGGGACGAGGGATCCCGTCGCCCCGAGCTCCACCGCCCGGCGCAGGGCCTCCCGAGCGGCGGCGAAGAGGTCGAGGGCCAGGCGGACCCGGCCGAGGGCGTACCAGAGCTCGGGGCGCTCCGGCGCGGCGGAGAGCGCCTCCGCGAAGTGGCGCTCGGCGGTCCGGGGATAGCCGAGCCGCGCCTCGAGCACCGCGCGAGCCTCCAGGAGCGCGCTCTCCCCCGGGTGGGCGGCTCCGAGGGCCTCCAGGTAGTCGAGGGCCGCCTCGACCTCTCCCTCGGCGGCGAGATCGTGGGCCACGACGAGGGGAGCGCGCAGATCCCCCTCCGCGGCGAGGGGGTGCCAGCCGTCCCAGAGGAGCACCGCGGGGTCCGCCCGGCTCGGGGGCGGCACCGCGGCCAGGCGCGCGGCGATCGAGGGGGCCGGGGGGGCGGCGCAGGCGATCGGGAGGAGGAGCGGGACGAGCCAGCGGACGAGCCGCCCGGCCCCCGCGCCCCCGGCCCCGACCCGCCCGCGGCGAATCCCCCTGCACCTCGTCTCGCCCATGCTTCCCCGGGAGAGCCGGTGTTCGGCTCTCCGTCCCTCGTTCGGCCGGCTAGGATCGGCCCGCGCGCGCCGCGATCTTGGGGCAAAGGGAGGGAAGTGCTCCCGGGCCCCGGCGGGCGCCCCCACCGACCCCCGGCCGCTCCCCCATGGCCCTCCGCGCCGTCTTCCTCGACCTCGGCGAGACCCTCCTCACCACCCGGCTCCCGCGCTTCGAGATCTACGCCCAGGCCGCCCGCGACCGAAACCGGGACGTGACGGCCGGCGAGATGCGCTCCCTCATGGGGCGCGTGCACCATGCCCTGCCCGAGCGGCTGGACGGCGCGCCCCGCTATTCCGATCCGTGGTTCGCCGAGTTCATCCGGCGGATCTTCGGGGCGGAGCTCGGCTTCGCGGGGGCGGAGCTCGCCGCGATCACCGCGGAGCTCTTCGCGCGCTTCGAGGATCCGGCGACCTTCTGCGTGTATCCGGGCGCGGAGGAGCTCTTCGCGGCCGTGCGCGCGCGGGGGCTCGCGCTCGGGATCGTCTCGAACTGGAGCGCGCGCCTGCCGCGGCTCCTCGCGCGGCTGGGATGGGCGGAGCGGCTCGATTTCGCCCTCGCCTCGGCGATCGTCGGGACCGAGAAGCCTTCGCCGGGGATCTTCGCCGCCGCCCTCTCCCGCGCCGGGGCGCGCCCGGAGGAGGCCCTGCACGCCGGCGACCACCCGGAGCTCGACGTGGCGGCGGCGCGGGCGGTGGGGATCGAGGGGGTGCTCGTGGACCACGCCGGCGCATGCCCGGACGCGGCCGCGGCGGACGGATCGTGCGTCCGTGACCTTCGGGAGCTCCGCTCGTATATCCTGGACCGGGCGGAATGAGCGAGGGTAAGACCGAGACGGCGGCCGACATCGAGGCGCGGATCCGCGAGCTGCGCTCCCGGGTGGAGCGGCTGCGGCGCGCGGTCGAGCAGAGTTTCCTCGGCCATCGCGGCGTGGTCGATCTCCTCCTCTACACCTTGCTCGCCGACGGCCATGCCCTGCTCGAGGGCGCGCCGGGGCTCGGCAAAACCACGCTCGTCAAGGGGCTCGCGCGCGCCCTCGATCTCTCCTTCCAGCGGATCCAGTTCACGCCCGACCTGGTGCCGGCCGACATCCTCGGCACGCGCATCCTGGAGGAAACGGCGGGCGGCGGGCATGCCTTCCGCTTCGAGCGCGGGCCGATCTTCGGACACCTGATCCTCGCCGACGAGGTGAACCGCGCCACCCCACGCACGCAGTCGGCGCTGCTCGAGGCGATGCAGGAGCGGCAGGTGACGGTATTCGGCGAGACGTGGACCCTCGAGGAGCCGTTCTGCGTGATCGCCACCCAGAACCCGATCGAGATGGAGGGGACCTACCCCCTCCCCGAGGCTCAGCTCGACCGGTTCTTGTGCAAGGTGGAGATCAAGGCTCCGCCGGCTCCCGAGCTCGTCGCGATCCTCGCGGCGACGACGGGCGTGCCCGCCGCGCCAGCGGCGGCTGTGCTGCGGGCGAGCGACGTGCTCGAGATGCGCCGGCTCGTGCGCGAGGTGCCGGTCTCCTCCGAGATCGCGCGGCTCGTCGCCGCCCTCGTGATCGCCACGGATCCCGGCCACCCCCACGCCCCGCGCAGCGCCAAGAAGAACCTGCGCTACGGCGCGAGCCCCCGCGGTGGCCAGGCGGTGATCCTGCTCGCCAAGGCGAAGGCGCTGCTCGCGGGCCGGGCGTGGGTCTCCGGGGAGGACGTGGAGGCACTCGCCGCCCCGGCGCTGCGCCACCGGCTCGTGTTCAGCTACGAGGGCGAGGCGAGCGGAGTGCACCCGGACGAGATCGTGGCCGAGGCCCTTGCCGTGGCGCGGGCCGGCGAGTGACGGGAAACGGAGGAAAACCATGGACTGCCGGATCGCCGTCGCTCAGTTGAACCCCCGGCTGGGGGACCTGCACGCCAACCTCGCGCTGCACCTGGAGGCGATCGCCGCTGCGCGGGCCGCCGGGGCGCACCTCGTCGCCTTCTCCGAGCTCTCGCTCACCGGCTACTACCTGAAGGACATGGTGTTCGAGCTCGGGCTCGCCCGCGATTCGGAGGTGCTCGCTCGCTTCGCCGCCCTCTCGCGCGAAATTTCGATCGCCGTCGGCTTCGTGGAGCGGACGCCGGAGGAACGCTTCTACAACTCGCTCGCCTTCTTCGAGGACGGCGAGCTCCTCGCCGTGCATCGCAAGGTGCACCTCGTCTCCTACGGGATGTTCGACGAGGCGCGCGACTTCGCGGCCGGCGACGAGTTCCGCATCATCGAGAGCAAGCTCGGCCGCTTCGGGCCGCTCCTCTGTGAGGACCTGTGGCACGTGCCGAGCTCGTACATCCACTTCCTGAACGATTCCGACGCCCTGCTCGTCGCCAGCGCTTCGCCCACCCGCGGCGTCGAGGCGCCCGGACCCGGCCCCGCCTCCCAACGGACGTGGGAGACGATGCTCACCGCCTGCGCCCTCTTCTACCGGACGTGGGTCGTCTACGCCGGCCGCGTCGGCTGGGAGGATGGCATCGGCTTCGGCGGCGGCAGCGCGGTCGTCGATCCCTTCGGCGAGGTGCGGGCGCGGCTCGATGGGCTCGAGCCGGGGCTCCTCGATGCGACGATCGAGCCCGGCGCGCTCCGGCGGGCCCGCGTCGAAACCCCGCTGCGGCGGGACGAGAAGCCGTGGATCCTGGCCGCCGAGCTCGCGCGGCACGTGCCCCTCGCCGGCCCCCTCCCGCCGGAGGACGCTGCCGCCGGGGAGGAGTGCGCCTCGTGAGCGAGCTCGACATCCAGCCCGCGCTGGTGACCAAGCTCCTCGTGAGCTTCCTGAAGGAGGAGGTCGGCGGCGCGGGGATGGCGCAGGCCGTCGTCGGACTCTCGGGCGGCGTGGATTCCGCCGTCACGGCTGCGCTCTGCGCGCAGGCCTTCGCGCCGGCGAACGTGCTGTGCGTCCTGATGCCCTACCGCACGTCGAATCCGGCGAGCGAGGCCCACGCGCGGCTCGTGGCGACGAAGCTCGGCGCCCCGGTCCGCCGCGTCGACATCACGATGATGGCGGAGGCCTACTTCGCAGAACAAGGCGTCACGGACGCCGGCCGGCGGGGCAACGTGCTCGCCCGCTGCCGCATGGTCGTGCTCTACGACCTCTCCGTCGAGTGGAAGGGGCTCGTCATCGGTACGAGCAACAAGACCGAGCTGCTCCTGGGCTACTCCACGTTGTACGGGGACTCCGCCCACGCCGTGAATCCGCTCGGCGACCTCTACAAGCACCAGGTCTACCAGCTCGCCCGCCACCTCGATCTCCCCCGGGAGGTGATCGAGAAGGCTCCCTCGGCGGATCTCGTGGCGGGCCAGACCGACGAGGGCGATCTCGGCTTCACCTACGCGGAGGCCGACCGCCTGCTGCGGCGCATGGTGGACCTCCGGCACGACGAGGCGGAGCTCCGCACGGCCGGATTCGCCCCCGAGCTCGTCCGCCGCGTGGCGCAGCGCATCGTGGCGAACCAGTTCAAGCGCCTCCCGCCGGTGATCGCCAAGCTCTCCCGTCGGACGATCAGCCACGACTTCCGCTACCTGCGCGACTGGCATGCGTAGCCGGCGGTGACCGGCCGCGCCTGCCCATCGATCAGCGCAGGGCGGCCCGGAACGACTCCAGCTCGCGCTGATCCGCCCGCAGGACCGCCAGCATCCCTTCGACGCGCTCCTCGTCCACTCCCAAAGCTGCGTCCAGCAGCCCCTCGAGGAGAGCGATCGCCTCCCCGAAGCGCATGACCTCCGCGTAGAGGCTCGCGAGGAGGAAGGCGTGCGGCGGGGAGGAGGGGTCCCCGTCCTTCTCCAGGATTTCGATCGCCTCCTTCACCCGTCCCTCTCCCTTCGCCGCGGTGGCCAGGAGCAGGGAGAGACGCGGATCGTCCCGCACGGGGTGGTCGGGATGCGCGCGGACGATCTCCTCGACCGCGTCGAAGCGGCCGACATGGTTCAGCCCGCCCAAGAGCGCGAGCATCTCCGGGACTCCGGCTGGCCCGGCGAGAGATTGCGCCCGGAGGTCGACCATCGCGCGGAGGGGCTTCGCCCGCTCCTCGGGCAGGAACTCGAGATGCCGCCGCGCGTCGTCGAAACGGTTCGCGCCGAGGTAGGCGATCGCGAGCTCGGCGCGCGCTCGCGGATCGTTCGCCTGCGCGACCACCCGCTCGTACTCCGCCGGCGTGACATCGAACAGCCAGTACGCGCCGCCGACGTGACGGACGGCCGCGAACGGGTACAACCAGTGCCGCGCGCGCGTCCTATCCTCGGGGTCGGGTTGCGTGAGGGCGAGGAGGTCGATGCCCACGCGTCCGAAACGGGGTCCGGAGAGGGCGGTGAGCATCTCGATCGGCTCCGGTTCTCCCGCCTGGAGCAGGGCGGGACCGGTCTCCCCGTACTGCCCCCAGTCGGAATTCGATTCCCGGAAGTAACGGTAGGCGGCGGCCTGCCCACCGGTGCTCTGGTTGTAGTAGGAGAGCAGGTTGGGCCAGTTCGTCCATAGCTCCCACCCGTGGAAGAGGACCACGAGCGCGCCGAGGGCGATCCACCCTCCACGCGGTAGCCTCTCCAGCCAGCTCGCCCGCGTCACGGCGCCGAGCAGGACGAAGAGCAGCCCATACAGGGGCAGGACGTAGCGGACGCCGAGCTGCTGGTCGGTCAGCAGGCTCAGGAAGCCTCCGACCACCACCACCATCGACGCCGCGACCCAGAAGCTCGATCGCTCCGCGAAGGAGCCCCGGCCCCGGAGCCAGAAGGGGATTCGGAGGAGGAGCAGCCAGGCGGTGAGGGCGAGGATCCACTCCGGGGTCTTGCGGAGGAAACCCCACAGGTAGAAGGTCGGGTGCCGCGGGGCGTAGCGGCCATTCAGGAACGGCTCGAAGGGCAGGTCGTCCGCGCGGGCGAGGTGGTAGTCCATCCCCAGCAAGAAGGGCGCGGGGAGAGAGCCGGCGAGCCGGTCGACGATGGGCAGGCCCATCACACCGTGCAGGAGCTCGCTGCGGTAGTCGCCGGCGTCGATCGAGGCGCAGCCGACCCGGAAGCCGTAGCTCGCGTGCAAGGTGACGATCGAGATGGCGGTGATCGCGAGGGCTGCGCCGAGCGCCGCCCGGAGTCCCCGGGCCGGCGTGCCCTCCTCTCCGCGCCATCGCGCCTGGAACGCTCGCCCCGCCGCGATCACGACCACGGGAGGACCGAGCAGGACCGCCAGGTACTTCGTGGCGAAGGCGATCCCGAGGCCGAGGCCGGCGAGGGCGCATCGGGCCGCCGTCGGCGTCTGCACGAAGCGCCAGAGAAGGAAGCAGCAGAGGAGCGCCGCCGCCGTGTGCGCCATCTCCACGGCCAAGAGGCCGGAGTACCCGATCATAAGCGGGCTGGTCGTGAACAGCGCCGCGGAGAGGAGACCGCCGAGGTTTCCGAACGCGCGGCGGGACCAGAGGAACACGACGGTCGCGGCCAGGAGGCCGAAGGGCAGCATCCCGAGGCGGCCCCAGTAGATGTACTCCCGCGCGTCTGCCACGACCTCGAGCCCCCCCGGCGGGAGGGGAGGCCCGAAGAGCTGGTTGAAGTAGAAAGGGAGGGGGCCGTGGTACCGGGTGACGGTGTGCGTCCAGCCGCGGTCCAGAATGATGCGGCCGGCCTGGATGTACGTCCGCTCGTCGATCGTGATCCCCACGAGGGACATCTCGCGCCACGCGAGGAACGCGAAGGCGCCGAGGAGCGCGAGGAAGGCGATCCAGGTCGTGCGGTTCGAGAGCCGCGGGCACCCCATGGGTCGAATCATTGTGCCCGGGAGGCCGGCGAGGGAGCAACGTGCCCCCCGGGCCGGGAACTCGATCGCCCCGGCGGGGGCTCGCTACTTCACGCTCTCGATCAGCTTCCGCCGGTTCTCGGCGTCGTTCTCGATGACCCTTCGCACTTTCCAGTATCTCGCCTCCAGAGGGTCTCCCGACTCTGGCGCGGGATGGTCGCGCAGGACCTGGAGCGCCTCGAGGGAGCCGGGATCGATCATGTAGAGCATGGTTGCGAGACGCAGGGCAAGCTGCGGCGTCAGCCGCTTCTCCCGATCCGCAGCTCGCAGCAGATCGATCGCCGGCTCGAACTGCGCGTTGATGAAGAGGATCCACGTCTGCTCATCGAGATCCTCGTCCTTCAGGTGGAGCTCCACGATCCGCCGGGCCAGATCGTGGCACTTCACCTGCCACAGAAGGTTCAGGATGCTCGACACCTGCGCGCCGGTTGCCTTTCCCGCCTCGAGGATGCCCAGGAGGTCGATCAGCTCGCGCACGGCATCCGTTCGCTCCCCTTCGTCCGCGAGGGTCAGGGCCTCCTCCGCCCGGGCGAGATCGCCCTCCCGGACCCAGGCCAGGGCGAGGTCCCGCGCGGCCCGTGGGTCCCCGGCGCGGGCCGCGGCCGCGAAATCGGCCGGACCGATCGTGAAGACGTACCACGCCGCGGAATGGTGGTCGACCGGATCGAAGCGGCGAAGCCAGTGGTACGTGCGCCCGGGGCGCTCCGGATCCCGGGACGCGAAGGCCCAGACGTAGATCCCCACGGTTCCGAAGCGGGGCCCGTCCGTGGCCTCCAGCACCTGGAGGTTCTCGTGCCGTTCCTCCACGGCCCGCCGGCCTTCCTCGATGTTCTGGCTCCAGTCGCAGTTAGCGTCGGAGAAGAGGCGGAAGGCGCCGCCGGGGCCCCCGATGAGTTCGTTGAAGTAGCCAAGATAGTGGGGCCAGCTCACGGCGGTGGCCACGAGAAGCCAGGCGCCTCCGGCCCCGGCCACGAACCGCATCCTCCGGTCGTGCCACCACGGCGCACTGGCCGCTCCTCCCGCCCAGACCAGACATAGCGGCACGATCGGAAGGGCGTACCGGATTCCTTGCTGGAACGTGTTGAAGAAGCTCAGGTACGCGAGCAGGAGAACGCCGGGCAGCACGCTGCACAGGATGAGTCCGGCCGCCCCCTTCGCGGCCCGGCGCCACCCGGCGAGGCCGAGGACGCCCAGCAGCAGGATGGGTACGCGCAGCTTGGTTCCCAGCGACACCAAGTAGTACTGCCAGTTGGGTCCGAGGCGGTCCATGAACACGCCGCTCAGCTCTTGGGTCGCCGTGATCTGGAAATCGACGCCGAGCACCAGCGGAGCGGGCAGGAGCTCCAGGAACCAGCTCAGGAGGGGCGTCCCCCGCAGCGCGCTCAGCACCACGGAGCTCGTCTCGCCGTCCCGCGCGGGGTCGTAGCTTGGCGCCTGGAACAGATACGCGGCGTGGAGGAAGAGCAAGGACACGAGTGCTGCGCCGCCGAGCGCGAGCGCCCCCCACGCTAGCCGCTGCAGCGCCGCGGGCCGGGTGTGGCACAGCCGGCGCGGCCGGACGTCCGCTCCCAAGAGGACCGCGGCGAGCACGATCCACGGCACGCTCGCGGCCAGGAGCAGGGCGAGGTACTTGGTGGCCAGGCAGAGCCCGAGGGACCCGCTCCAGGCGAGGAGACGGACCGCGGTGGGCCGTTGCAGCCAGCGCCAGAGAAGCCAGAGCGTGCACGTCGCCGTCGCGGCGAGGGACATGTCCACCGCTACGAGGGTCCCATAGCCGAGCAACATCGGGTCGAATGCGGCGAGGAAGAGCGCCAGCAGGCCGCCGCGCCAGCCCCAGGCCTCCCATGCCCACGCGCCGATCACTACCAGGAGCAGGACCGCAAACGGCAGCATTCCCAGCCGGGCGCGGAGGAGGATGTTCCGGGAGGTTTGCACGTCGAGCCGGGAGATCCAGGTCTGGTTGGCCACGAACGCCAGCGGCCCATGCAGGCGTTCCTGGACCGTGTCCCACGATCCATCCTCCACGAGGGCGCGGCCCGCAAGGATGTAGTTCAGCTCGTCCGTGGTGCTCTCCACCCGGCGCATGAGGGCCACCAAGAGCCCGACATGAGCCAGGACGAGAAGAGTCGCGAAGAGGAGCCGGCGGCGCGTCACCGACGCCTCCGCACCGGCTTGAGGGCGGGCGAGATGGGACGCGGTCTGTTCCGTCGTCGGGGACCCGGCTTCGTGCATCGATCGACCTCGAACGCGGAACCGCGGCCGGACCCACGGGGGCCGGCGCCGTTTCGGCGTTCACAACCAGCTTAGTCTACGTGGCCCCCATGGCCCCGAGAAGGGAAGGGCGAGTGAGGGGCAAGGACGACGCACGGGCCGCGCCGGGCGCTCCGCCGTCAATTCAGGAGTCGGCGGCAGAGATCGTCGAGATCGACGGTGCGGATCTCGGCCGGATCGAGGGGGCCGAGGCGACGGAAGCGCTCCTCTTCTTCCGGGGAGCTCATCTCGATCGACCGGCTCCCCCGCGCTTCGCCCTCCGGTTGCGGAGCGGGCGCGAGGTCGCGGGTGAGGCTCGACGGCAGCCCTTGCGGCAGCGCCTCGCACCGATCGAGGGCCCGCTTCGCCCGCAGACAGACCTGCAGGGTGTCCTTCAGGTTCTTGTGGATCCGCTGCAGCCGCTCCGTGTCCGCCTCGGGATGGTTCAGGGAGCGGCGGACCTTCGCGCAGGCCACCTCGAGGACCGCGATGAGCGTGTTCAGCTTGCGCTTCAGGCGCATCCGGTACTCGGGCGAGTCGAGGTGGGACTCGGAGAAGGGCTTTTCCTCGGGCTCGGAGCTCATGCGGGCATCCTCCGGGAGGCGGCGGCCGCGGAAGTGGGAGCGGCGCCGATCCCACCGAAATGTATCCCGCGGGCCAGGCCCGGGAAGGCCGGGGCGCGAATCCGGGGCCGGAAAGGGATTCCCGGCGCACTCCCCGATGGCACGGGTTCGCGCCTCACGGCGCTCCCCCAGACCGGACGACGAGCGGCGCCTGACGGCGCTCTCTTCGTCCTCTCGATGGCACGGGTTCGCGCCTCACGGCGCTCTCATGCCATCGAGGGCCGGAAGCATCAGGAGGATCTCGAACTCGGGGTATTCGTGGATCCGGCCCTTCGCCCGGCCGACGAGCAGCTCGTCCCCCTCCTGGTAGATCAGGGCGGGCCGGACGTTGGCGCGCACCCCCTGACAGCCCTCGGCGCGGATGGAGTACTCATCCGTGAACCAGCTCCGCACGACGGCATCGGCGGCGCCCCCGATGAAGTTGCCGACCTCGAGCATGGCGTCCTTGGTGGAGGGGTCGAGGGTCGTGGTCGTGCGATGGGATTTGACCGCATCGTCGGGGACCATCATGAGATAGGCAGCCAGGCTGACCGCGTCGGGCAACGGGATGAGCACGCACCCGTGGGCCGTCCGCTCCCCGAGCTTGAAGCAGAGCTTGAAGGAGATGTGGACTTGGCCCTTGCCCACGGCCCGCGCGTTCGCCCGCTCGACGCGGGTCTCGGAGACCGCGAAGGGCCGGTCGATGATCATCGCCAGGTCCGCCGCGATTCTCTGGAAGATCCCCTCGACCACCTCGAGGTCGTTCACCGCTCGTTTCGTGGCTGCAGTCATGGCTCGCTCTTCGATCCAGATCTCGGCGGCGACACGGGAGAAGAGCCGTCGACGATGAGGATCCTCCTCATCGCTCGTCGCCGGAATCGCCTACTTGTCGAAGAGTCCCGCCGGGCGTTGTTAGCCGATCCCCCGATTCCCCCGGACGGAAAGCCTTTCCGGCGCCCACCCCGGTGGCGCGGCACCACGGGAAAGCGCGGAAGCCGCTCCTCTCGCCCGGAATGGAGCGGCTTCCGGCGGGTCGCTTCGGCCCGCGGGGGGATCAAGGACGGATCAGGGGTTGATTCCCACCCAGAGCCAGATCTTCGTGGTGTCCTCCATCCAGTCCTTCGCCAGATAGGAGGCGTAGATGGCGCCCACCGTGACGCGCTTCGAGCACGGGTAGGACACCATCGCGTCGAACTCGTCCCCCCACGTGTCGTCGCCGTCGTTCGCGTCGAACCAGTGATAGATCAGCGCCCAGGAGGCGCGGTCCACCGCGCCGCTGGCGCCGAGGTAGTAGTCCTCGAGCCCGGCATCGGGGGTCGTGAGGAACATGTCCGCCCAGCCGTTGAAGCTGTGCTTGGTGGCGAGAGGGGTGGAGAACTTGTCGCCGACCGCCCCCTCGTTCCCCTCCAGGATCTCGAAGCCGGCCTTGCCGGCCAGGCCGGCGGGAGCGTCGGGAATGCTCCCCCCGATCTCGCCGTGGAAGTAGCTCGCGTCGATGTCCGTCTCGTTGTCGTAGGCGTCGGTCTGGTTGGCGGCCTCCAGGGCCCACGTCAGATCGACGGAGTCCGCAACGGTGTGCGCGGCCGTCCACCGGACGCCGTAGGTGCTGGAGGACGCCGAATCGTCGTCGTAATCGAGCAGGTAGGTGTACCCCGTGATGCCGCCCCAGTCCGCCGTCTCGTACCGAGCGTTGACGAGGTGGGAGCTCATCGGGGCGTCGGCGCCGAGGATCGTGTTGACGTTCTGGATGTAGCCGTAGAACAGCTTGACATCGGCGAAATAGGTGTTGTTGACGGTGAAGGCGTCATACGTCTGGTCGTTCTGGCGGAAGCCCACGTTCCCGACGTGGCGTTGGTTGTCGAGGAGGATCGTCTGCCGGCCGAGCCGGAAGAGGTTCTCTTCGATGCCCTCGTAGTCGAGGAACACCTCGTTGATCGCCGTCACTTCCGGATCGAGGACGGTCGGCAGCACCCCGGCGTAGCGGTCGTGCAGGCCGTCGTGGAACTGCTGGTTCCCGATGATGCTCACGTTCTCGAACTCGACCGTGCCCCGGAATCCGTTCCACGCTCCGGACTCGAATCCGAGCACGGTCCGCAGTATCGAGGCGTAGGCCTGACGGCCGGTAGCGATCGACTCGTCCGTCTCGACGTACTCGAAGCGGTAGCGCCCCTCGAGCCAGTAGCGCCCCTGGGCGAGCGCATCGAGGATCTCGCTCGCGTATCCGGCGGCGCCGTCCTGGCCGGCCGCCGGCTCGTTCCCCGCCGGGGACGCCCGGACCGTGGCGGGGAGCAGGACCCCGGCGCCGATCGCCGCTGCGAGGGTCTTCGGGAAGGAATGCCGAACGCCGGACGCCAACATGTGCTTCTTCATCGCCTCGTCCTCGGAAGGCAGGGAGGGTCGAAACCGCCGCGGCCGGGAGGCGAGTGGGGCCCGCCCGCCGGCCGAGGGCTGGGTATTATGCGCAGACTGCCGGGAATTCCCGTGTTTTTTTCCCGGCCACCTCCGGCCTGGGCGGCGTTATCCACAGCGCACTCCTCTCGGAGCGATCGTCCGCGCCCCGCGGGGAATCCCGCGGACAGGAGGTCAGTTCAGCGCCGACTCGATCAGGTCGAGGAGCTCGGCTTCTGCGACCTTGCCCACGGCGATGATCCCCCGCCCGCTCACGCGGCCCTGGGCGGCCCGGGCGGAGCCGATGGGGAGGATCGCGACCCGGTCGGAAGCGCCCGCCGCGTGGAGATCGCCCGGGCCCCCGGCCCCCGCGCCCTGGCGCGGCGCGAGGGGCGGGAAGCTCTGCACGAAGAACAGCGTATCGACCCCGTCCGAGTACACGAGGTTCAGCCAGCGCTCATCCCCCACTTCGACCTGCTGGGCCTGGCGGAGCGCGTAGCCCAGGGGAACGAGATCCGGCAGGAGGGGGACGAAGCCGAGCTGCGCCGCGAGATCCCCCTGAAGATCGAGCTGCTCGCGCTCGTCCTCCTCGTACCACACGACGCCGCCCAGGTCCGGGTCGTAGTCGACGCTCTCGTACTCGACCCGCGAGAGCAGCCGGCCGAGGGAGTCCTTCTCCGCGTACCGCAGGATCAACCCGGTCTCCTGGTCGATGGAGAGGGTGTAGCTGCGGGCCGTCCCCACGGTGCGCGACATCGCGTACAGGTCGCAGCGCCGGCCGGCGATCATGCTCTGCAGGCCGAGGTCGGTGAGCTGCCAGTTCGCCGCGAACAGCATGGTGTCGCGCACGGCCGCGTCGCGATAGCGGTGCACCATCCCCTGGCGGGCGAGCTGCATGAGACGGAAGAGCGGCCAATCCGGGATGGCGCCCTCGATCTCCTCGATCGGCTCGATCGCGTAGCGTCCCTCGCCGTCGCTCGTGATGTCCTCGCGGAAGCGGGTGGTGTGCGGGGTGTCACCGCTCCAATCGCAGCTCTCGACGACCCGCCGGCCGTAGTGGCGGATCGCGAGCTGGGCGTGCTGCGTGACCCGGGGCACCACCGACGGCGCGGCGAGGCCCGGGCCGCTCGTAGCGACGGCGTTCTCGGATCGGAACTCGACCGTGGCCGAGCCCTCGCCGCACGCCCCCGCGAGGAGGCTCCCCAGAAGGACCGCGACGAGCCGGAGGGGGCGGGTCATTTCAGCCCTCCCTCCGCGGGGATCCCCCCAGGGTCTCGGCCAGGGCGCGGGCGAAGGGGTCGAGGACATCGGCGCTCGCCGGGCGCTCCACGACGAAGGAGTAGCGCTCGAAGGCGCTCCCCGGCCTGGCGTCCGGGGTCCCCCGGCGCGCAAGGCCCGCCCACGCCAGGACCCCCGCCGCCGCCAGCAGGGCGATCGCGGCGGCCCACCGCAGGGGACGGCCGGCGGCGACGAGGCGGCCCCGCACGCGCCCCTCCAGGCGGAAGGGGGCCGCCAGGCGGGGGAGGTTCCCCACGAAGCGCTCGCTCCGGGCCGCGGCCGGGGCCGCCAGCTCCTCGGTCACGAGCCGGTCCAGGACCGCGGGCGCGGACAGCCGATCCAAGGCCCGGATCGCCCGGATCGCGGCCGGGGCGGGAGCCGCCGGGAACACCCGCTCCGCCAGCGCCGGCGGGGCGGAGAGGCGGGATAGGGAGGCGAGGGCCCGGACGAGCCGCCCGTTCCGCCGCTCCCAGGCCGCGCAGGCGGGGCAGGTGTCCCCGACCCCCTCCCCGGGGGCCGGCGGGGCAGGGAATCCCCCGGCCCCGGGCGCGGCGAGGCGCTCGAGCCAGCGGCGGCGGGATTCCCGGCAGTCGTGCGGCATGGGAGTGGCAGAGGTCAGCCGAGGTAGTGACGGTCCAGGAGGGGCGCGAGTTCCCGGTCCAGGGCCTCATGGGCCCGAGAAAGTCGAGACTTTACCGTCCCGAGAGACACCTGGAGGGTCTCGGCGATCTCCTCGTAGGAGAGGTTCTGGATGTAGCGCAGCACGATGATCGCCCGCAGCTTGTCGGACAGACGGCAGATCGCCCGTTGGATCTCCTCCTCCAGCTCCCGCCGCGAGGCGGCCTCGCTGGGCATGTCCACCCCCTCATCCGGGAGGTCGTGGCGGGTTCCCTCGCGGATCCCGAGCTCCTGGAAGACCTCCAGAGAGGCCAGGCGGCGGGTCCGGGCCCGGCGGCGCAGGTCGATCGAAGCGTTCACCGCAATCCGATAGACCCAGCTCGAGAACCGGGACTGGAAGCGGAACTCGCCGATGCGGCGGAAGACGATCCCGAAGGTCTCCTGGGAGGCGTCGAGGGCATCCGTGGCGTTGCCGGTGATCCGGTAGCAGACGTTGTAGACCCGGTCTTTGAACCGCTCGTAGAGGGCCCGGAACTCCCCTTCCAGGCAAGGGTCCTTCCGCTGGCAGCCCAGAACGAGCTCGGCGTCGGGGTCAGAGTTCATCGGGGGGTGATCGGGAGCCGAATTGGACGTTCGGAACGGGGGAGCGGTTCCCCCGGGACCCGGCGAGCCGCCAGCCCACCCCCCGGAGGTGGCTTCCCTCCCCGCCGGCCTCTGCCGCCCTGCCGGCGGGGGCCGGGGGCGCCAGGGAGGGATACCCCCGAGGGGGCCCGCTCGGGAGGGTTCAGGGGATCAACCGCCCACCAAAGCGCCGGGATCGATGGTCTCGTAGGTGGCCCCCACCGTGGCCTCACAGTCCGAGGGGCTGCAGTAGGTGTCCATCTGCTCACAGCCCGCCGAGTCCACCTGGAACACCAAAGAGGCCCCGTTCGCCCCCACGACGGAGCTCTGCTGCCAGCAGATCTGCCCGCCGGTCCAATCGGTCGGGATCCCGTCGTCGGCGGCCAGGGGTCGGAGGATCGTCTCCACCCCGCCCTGGATCTTCTGGGGGGCCGGCTCGAGCCGGGCCATGGTCCCGCCCACGGCCACCAGGTTCAGGGTGGCCGCCGACCGCACGCCACTCGTGGCATCCCCCTCGTGGACCGCCCAGAGGGAGAGGAACCCGAGGGAGAGGACGAGGCTCTCGGGAACGCTCGTCTGGAGGAGGAGGATCTTGCCGGCCCCGCCGTGGACGGCAAGGATGGAGAGGCGCGTGATCCCGGCGTATTGCCACAGGTCGAGGGGGATCGCCAGCCCCTGGATGGCCATCCCGAACTCGTAATCGAACTCGACGAAGGAGCTGCCCTCCACGAAGAAAGCGGACACCAGCGTGAGGGTCCCGCCCTCGACCCGGGCGGCCATCCCGACCTTGGGCCCGCCGGAGCTCGGCCAGGAGAACTTGTTGCAGGGGTCGGTCTGCCGGGCGATCTCCTCGAGGTCGGAGTAGCTGTCCCCGTCCGTGTCGGGGCGGTCGGGATCCGTGAGGAGGACCTCCTCCTGGAGGTCCACCAGGCCGTCGCCATCCGAGTCCGCGCTGGGGGTGCCGGCGGCGGCCAGGCCGCGCGCCTCACCCCGTGGCAGGACGAGAGGCGTGGCGATGCTGGCGAGGAGGAGGGCGGGAACCGCCGCCCGCAGGAGCGACCCGCGGGGAATGGGGGGGCGGTTCGGGGGGGACGAGCCGTCGGGAACAGGGAGCATCGTCATGGTGGACCTCGATTCCGGCCCGGGGGAGGGGCCGGAACGACGGACCGCATGTCGGATCAATCCTAGGGCGTAGGCGCGAAGTTCGTCAAGGTGACAACTCCGGCTCCTTTCCTGGCCGCCCCGGGCGGGCCTCTCCCCGGGGCTCGGGCGGCTGGCCTCTCCTCCCTCGCCAGGAAGGAGGGACGGTGGCCCCCCCGGGGGGGGAATCGACAGGGGAGGGCGGGTTACGCACACTACTCCCCCCGATCTGCGCCCGTAGCTCAGATGGATAGAGTGTCTGCCTCCGGAGCAGAAGGTCACAGGTTCAAGTCCTGTCGGGCGCACCATCCTCTCCCGCCGGGCGCCGCCGGCAGGAGCCCCCGTGGCGTTGCGGCGAGTGGCGGAAGGGTGGAGGAGGAGGGGACGTCGGGCGACCGGCCCGGACCGGCCGAAGGGCAGGCGCCCGCGGCGCCTCCCTTCGGCCTCTAGATTGCCCGGGTGCGCGCCGACCGGCGCTCACCCGGGCAATCTAGAACGAGAAGGTCCCCTGGCGGCTCGCGTCCCGCTCGCCGCCGATCGCCTCGAGAAGCTCGGGGGTGATGTCGCCGGTGGGGTAGCGGCCGGTGAAGCAGGCGTTGCAGAACTCCTCGATCTCCGGGTTGCCGGCGCGGGCCGCGGCATTCATCGCCTCCCGATCGAGGTACATCACGTGGTCGGCTTCCAGCAGGCTCGCCACCTCCTCCGGTGTGTGCCCCGCGGCGATGAACTCGGTCTTCGTTGCCATGTCGATGCCGTAGGGGCACGGGGAGATCAGGGGCGGGCTGGAGATGGCGAGGTACACCTTCTTCGCCCCCGCCTCGCGGGCCATGCGCACGATCCGCCGCGCCGTGTTGCCGCGCACGATCGAGTCGTCGACGAGGCACACTTTCTTCCCCTCGAACTCGAGCGGGATGACGTTGAGCTTGCGCCGGACCGAGGACTGGCGCGAGTCCTGGCTGGGCATGATGAACGTGCGCCCGATGTAGCGGTTCTTCACCAGCCCCTCGCGATAGGGGATGCCGAGCTCCCCCGCCATCGCCATCGCCGCGTCCCGGGAGGAGTCGGGAACGGGGATGATCACGTCGGGGAGCGGCGCATCGGTCTCCCGCCACTGTCGCGCCAGGGCGCGCCCGAAGCGCGAGCGAGTCTTGTACACCGAGATCCCGTCGAGCATGGAATCGGGGCGCGCGAAGTATACGAGCTCGAAGATGCAGGGCCGATGGGGTTGATCGGCGAGCCGCTGGCGATGGACTCCGCGCTGCGCATCGATGAAGAGGGCCTCCCCGGCGCCAACGCTGCGGATCTCCTCGTAGCCGGCGACGTCGAGGACCACGCTCTCGGACGCCACCGCGTACCAGACCTCCTCGCCGACGATCTTCCGCCCGTAGACGATCGGCTTGATGCCGAAGGGATCGCGGAAAGCGAGGAGCCCCACGTCGGGGAGGACCGCACACACCGAATAGGCCCCCCGGACCTCGTCGAAGACCGTCTTCACGGCCCGGAACACGTCCGCCACTCGGAGCTGCCCGCCGGCGTTTCCCCCCTCCGCGAGCGCGCGGGCGAACACGAAGAGCAGCACCTCCACGTCGCAGGAGGAGTTCAGGCGGGTCCCCATGTTCCGGCGGTGGCTCTCGCGCAGCGCAAGGAAGTTGGTGACGTTCCCGTTGTGGGCCATCGCCACCCCGACCGGGAAATTCAGGTGGAAGGGCTGGGCGTCCTCGACATTCCCGACCCCGATCGTGGGGTAGCGCACGTGCCCGACCCCGAGGTTTCCGCGCAGCCGCTCCATATCCGCCACGCCGAAGACGTCGCGCACGAGCCCGCCGCCCTTCTTCACGTGGAAGGTGTCGGTGAACGTGATGATCCCGGCGGCGTCCTGCCCGCGATGCTGGATCGCGAGGAGCCCCTCGTAGATCTCTCCCGCCACGTCCACGCCATCGGGACCGTAGACTCCGATGAAGCCACACATGAGGATGAGACGCCGTCCCGCGCCGGGAAGGACGCTCGGCCCCCGGCGAAGAAGGAGAGCATAGGCCGGCGGGCGAAGGCGCTCAAGGCCGGCGGATGGCCTGGTGCGCGTCGACCCAGGCGACGACGCGCGCCGCGGCAGCAGCGGGATCCGTGGCGTCGATCGTCGTGGCGTAGGCGCGCACCCCCTCCGAGTGGCGATAGAGGGGGTCGTAGTAGTGCTCGAGGAGGAGCGCTACGAGCTCCCGCTCCCGGCCCGCCGCGAGCAGGCCCCCGAGCACGCCCGCCCACTTGCGCCGCCCGAGCCGCTCCTCCAGGAAGGGCAGGCGCGCCGCGAGCTCGGCGCGGTTCTCCGCGCGAGCGAGGTAGTCCTCCACGAGCACGTCCACCCGGCGCGACGGCGGAGCGACGAGCTCGATCGCCGCACCGCCGGACACGGCGCCCCACACCGCCGGCGGCAGGATGACATCGCCGACCTTGCGGCTCTCGCCCTCCACCACCATCCAGCCCGGGAAGCCCGCCTCGAGCCGCGCGGCGAGACTCGAGTCGAAGCCCTTCTGCGTGGCTGGCTTGAGCCCGACCATCCCGAGGATCGAGCTGCGGTGGCCGGCGATCGCCTCGAGGTCGAGGGTCGCGCCGGGGACGCGCCTCTCCACCTCGCGCAGCACGAGCGTCTTGCCGACCCCGGTGAGCCCCCGCAGCACGAAGGCGGCCGGCGCCTGCCACGTGTCGAGCGTCGTGCACACGTGGCGGCGGTAGGCGCGATAGCCGCCCGCGAGGCAGACCGCGCGCGCCAGGCCGAGCCGGCGGAGGAGGGCGACCACGCTGCGGGAGCGCAGCCCGCCGCGCCAGCACAGGAGGATCACCGGCCGCGGTCCGAGCCGCTCCGCCGGCGCGACCGCGAGCTCGCCGTCGAGGGCCTCGATGCCCCCCGCGCACATGCGGTCGACGAGCCCCGGCAGGTCGGCGGCCGGCGGCTCCCACCCCGCCGCCGCCGCGACCTCGCGCGCGAGCGACCCGATCTTCTCCCGCGTCCGCTCCCAGCCCGCGGCGAAGGCCGCCGCCGGCGACGACTGGCGGTAGAGGGTCCCGATCACCGCCCGCTCGACGTCGTCGAAGAGCGGCACGTTGACCGCGCCGGGAACGTGGTCGGCGGCGAACTCGGCCGGGCTGCGCAGGTCGACGACGACGCGGTCGGGGGCGGCGAGCGCGCGCTCGACGCTCACCGTGGGCACGAGCGTGCCGGCGGGAACGGAAGGCGGTCCGGGCGACATCCGCGCCGATTCTAGCCGGGCTCGTTCACTCGCCGCCGCCGGGCCGCGCCCTCTCGCTCGGGGGCGGCGGGGGCGGGGGAAGGCCGCCGGCGGGGCGGCCCGGCTCGTCCCGGCGGTCCGGGCCGTCGCGCCGGCCGCCGTGCTCGCCGCGCGGACCCCAGCCCCCCGGGCGACCGGACCGCGGGAAGGGGCCCGGCAGATGGGAATCGAAGGCGCGCAGGCGGAAGAAGAACTCGTGGTCCGGGAGCGATTCCATCCCCCGCCATTCCTCCGCGGAGAGGCCGGGCGGGAGGCCGTTCTTCTCCACCGCGCGGCGCACCAACCGCCGCCGCAGCTCGAGCACCTTCGCGAGCTGCTCGTCGGGGGGAAGCGAAAGGAACCTCTCGACGCCTTCCTCCGGCAGATCGAGCTCGCGCGCCAGGCCGCGGAGAGCGTGGTCGACCCCGGAGCGATCGCGACCGCCGCAGCGCGCGCGGAAGTGCTCGCGCGCGAGGAGCGCCCGTTCCGCGGGCGAGGCGCCCTCCAGGCGCGCGCGCACCTCGGGCGGGATCCGCTCCCGCAGGGGGCCGCCGAACTCGCCGGCGTGCTCGCGCAGGTAGCGGCGCACCTCCCGCTCCCGATCGCCGGGATGCGGATGGCGCCGCATCCACTCTTCGAGCTCGCGGGGCGGCGCCTTGCGCAGGCCGTCCTCGAGCTGGCGCAGGCCGCGGGCGACCTCGCGCAACGCCTCGCGCTCTTCGGGTCGCATCTGGCGGAGCTTCTCGAACCGCTCGCGCATGACCGCCCGCTCTTCTTCGCTCATGTTCTCCCAGCGCGCGCGGTTGCGCTCGAGGTCCCGCGCCTCGTTCTGCCCGACCGCGGGCGTTGCGAAGACGGCGAGCAGGCCGGCGACGGCGAGGAGGAGCCGGCGACGGCCGAGTCTCCGGGCCGGGAGGACCTTCGCCATCTCCCTAGCCCTCCTTCTCCTTCCCGGCCGGCGCCTCTCCGTCCGGAGGGGACGCGGCGTCGACCTCGCCGATCGCCGCCTCGGCCAGGGTCACGTCGACCGGATCGATCCCCGCCAGGGTGAGATCGAGGTCGTTGCTCATCAGGAGCTCCCAGGGCTCCAGCACGTCGAGCCAGGCGATCAGCTCGGCCTCGCGGCCGGGATCGTCCGCCGGCCCCGGCCCGCTCCGCCCCGGCGTCCCGAGGACGAGGCGCCAGGCGACGAGCCCCAGGCCGACGAGGACCGCCGCCGCCGCCAGCCGCCGCGCGGGCGGGCGGGCCAGAAACCGCAGCAGTCGTCCGGGCCGGCGCGCGGCCTCTCGTTCGGCGGCGAGAGCGGCGAGGAGGCGCCCGGCGAGCGCCGGCGGCACGGGGGGGGCGGGCACGCGATCGAGCAGGCGGTCGAGCCTCTCCTCCTCCCGCTCTGCGCGCCGCGCCGCAGCCAGCCCGGCGAGCACCCGCGGCGCGAGGTCGGCCGGGGCGGCCGGAGCGCGGTCGAGGTCGAGCAGGCGATCGAGGTCCCGCTCGCTCTCCCCGGCGCGCGAGTCGGCGAGCCGCGCCAAGACTCGGATCGCGAGATGGGGAGGAAGCTGGGGTTCGGGCAGCGAGCCGAGAAGCTCCTCGAGGGCTTCCTCCGCCGCCAGGAGGGCGCGGCAGGCGCCGCAGCCCAGCAGATGCTCGTGCCAGGCCAGGGGGGAGCTCCCGGGGCGCGCCGGCCGGCCTCGCAGCGCCCGCTCGAGGCGATCCCGGAACTCCTCGCACGGGATCGGGCTCATGCGACTTCCTCCCGCAGGAAGGGGGCGAGGCTTTCCCGCAGGCTCTCCCGCGCCCGGTGGATCATCGACTTGATCGCCTTCTCGGTGGAGTCGAGGGCCTTCGCCACCTCGGCGTAGGGAAGCTCCTCGTACTTGGCGAGCAAGAGGGCCATGCGCTGGCTGGGGGGCAGGGCGGCGATGGCGCGGCGCACGGCGTGCACCACATCCGCCCGCTCGAGGCCCGCGGACGGTGCGGCGGCCGTCTCGTCCACCCACTCTTGGGCCGCCGTCCCCTCCTCCCCGCGCCCCGCGTCCAGGGAGATCTCCCGGTCGCGGCCCCGCTGGCGCTCGTTGGCGCACAGGTTGAAGGCGATGCGGTAGAGCCAGGTCGAGAGCCGCGCCTCCGGCGTGTAGCGATCGCGGGCCCGGATCACCCGCAGGAAGACCTCCTGGACGAGGTCCTCGCGCCCCTCGACCGGCCCCAGGAAGCGGGTCAGGAGGGCGTAGATCCGCCCCGAGTAAGCCTCCACGAGGCGGTCGAAGGCCCGCTCGTCCCCCCGCTGGTAGGCCAGCATGAGCCGGACGCCGGGATCGGAAGGTTCTTCGCGCATGGAAAGCGCTCGCGGGGCTTCTAGTGGTCTGATGCAGCCAGTTGGGGCATTTCGCCGAGTGCGGCTGCGTTCGCCGCAAGGCGCACCGACGACGCGGGTTAGCACGACAACCCTCGGAGAAGGTGCAACAGAGCGGCGGGCGCAGGCGCGCCGGCCAAATGCCCCGAATGGCCGCATTAGACCACTGGAGCCGTCCAAGCTGGAACCGCCCCGGGGGGCACGGGTTCCGGCGGGGTGCCTGCCCCCGGCGAGGATGGCACCGCCGCGGGCCGGTCGCCCGCCGCCCGGGGGGCGGGGTCAGAGCCTCCGCCCGCGATCCAGCGGCCAGACGACCGCCACCGGGCGGCCGGCGATCTCGGCGGCGAGGACCGGTCCGAAGTTGCGGGAGTCGCGGCTCTCGGCGGAGTTGTCGCCGAGGACGAAGTACTCGCGGGACCCCAGAGACAGGCGGCTCCCCACCCCGTAGCTCCCCTTTTCCGTGTAGTAGAGGTCGCGCCAGACGCGGATGGCGCGGAAGCGGGCGCGGCATTCCTCGCCGCCGAACCCGACGCGGTGCGCGCGCGGGCCCGGGGCAGGGGCCGGCGCGCGCAGGGGCTCGTTGCCGCCGTAGGCGGCGACCACCCGGTGGGCGGCCCCGTCGAGCTCGAACACGAGCTGGTCGTCGAGGTTGGCGAAGCGGAGCCGGTGCCAGGCGCCGGCGGTGAAGGGCACGGGCGCCTCGACCAGAGTCTCGGTTTTCTCCTCCGGGCGGGTGGCGATCGCCGTGCGCGCGTTGTAGCGCGTCAGCGCGACCGCCCAGCCTCCCTCGCCGCCCGCCGCCGGCTGGAGCACGGCCTGGAACGTGTCGCCCTCCTCGCGCAGGAACAGGCGCAACCGGCCGCCGCCCTCCTCGATCCAGGCCTCGCATTCGATCACCGCGTCGTTGGCGATGCGGTGCCCGTCCACGGGCCGGCGGTTCTGGTCGAGGTAGCCGTCGTCGAGGTCCTTGTTGTAGAGCAGCATCCCCGCGTCGCTGTGGCGAACCGTGGTCGCGTCGAGCCGCCATTCGTCGCCGGCGTGGGACCAGAGCGAGCTCCGCGGGTCGAACCAGTACTCCTCGACCGCGAGGTAGCGGTCGTCGAAGAGCAGGATCGGCGCCGGCCGGGTCTCGTCGAGGCCGAGCCGGCGCCCCTCCACGAGGACGTCGCCGCCCGAGACCTGGATCGACTCGCCGGGCAGCCCCAGGACGCGCTTGATCATCGGCTCGCCACCGCCCCGGGGGTGGAGGACGACGAGTTCGTAGCGCTGGGGCGCGCTGCGGGGCCGAAAACGCACGAGCACGTGCTCCGTGAACGGTTTCTCGCCCGGGCGGCCGGCGCCGCCGAAGATCGTCGGCCGCATCGAGCCGCCGGTCACCGGGTAGATGTCGGCGACGAAGCTCTTGGCGAGCAGGAGGAGGAGGAGGACGGCGAAGAGCCCCCCGAGGAGGCGGATCCTCCTCCTGCCCCCTTTCCCGGTCACCCCACCAACCCCACGGCCATCACGCTCGCCACCCCGAGGAAGATCGCCGCGCCCGAGACGTCGCTCAGCGCGATCAGGAAGGGGCCGGCCACGACCGCCGGATCGAGGCCCGAGCGCTTGCAGAGAATGGGCACCGCGCAGCCGAGGAACGAGGCCCACGTGACGGCGACGACGATCGCCAGGCCAACCGCCGCGCCGAAGTGCATCGCCACGCCGGCGGTGGCGCCGGCGCTCTCGGTCATCTCCGTCCCGGCGGCGACGAGGAAGGTGGCGAGCCCGCAGATGAGCCCGATCACGAGCCCCGTCAGCATCTCCGTGCCCACGACGGAGACCTCGCGCTCCGGGGAGACCTCGCCGGTGGCGAAGGCGCGCACGAGGATCGTCGAGGACTGGATCCCGACGTTCCCCGCGACCCCGATGACGATGGGAAGGAAGCGGAGCACGTCCTCCGTGCCGGGCAGGGTCGTCCCCTCGCCCAGGGCGAGCTTCAAGATGTGGGCGGTGAGGAGGCCCCCCGCCACGGTCACCGCTTGCAGCGGCAAGCGGCGGCGCACGCGCACATGCACGGGCAGCCGGGTCGGATCGACGATGGACGTGCCGACCAGGCGGTAGATGTCCTCGGCGGCCTCCTCCTGCAGGACCTGGTGGGCGTCCTCGGCGGAGATGACCCCCACCATGACGCCGCCGTCGTCGACGACGGGGAGGGCCGAGAGGTTGTACTTCGCGACAAGCTTCGCGGCTTCCTCCTGATCGTCCTCGGCGTGGGCCACGATCAGATCGGTGTCCATCACCTCCGCGATGGGGGTGTGGATCTGGGTCGTCAGAAGATCGCGGTCCGAGACGTAGCCGACGGGCCGCCCCGCGCCGTCCACGACGAAGACGCCGACCTCTTCCTCACCGGCGGGGCCTTCCTCGGCCCGCAGCTCCTTGATCACGTCACCGACGTTCGCCTCCGGCGGGACGGCGACGTACTCGGAGGTCATCACGCCGCCGGCCGACTCGGGCTCGTAGTCGAGGAGCTCCCGCAGATCCGTGGCCCGGACGCGGTCCACCCGGCGGAGCACGGCCTCCGATTTCGCCTCGTCGGCCAGGGCGAGCAGGTCCACGACCTCGTCGGCCGGGAGCTTCTCGACGATTTCCGCCAGGCGGGGGACGTCGATGAGCGCCAGGAGGTCCTCGGCCACGCCGTCGTCGGCGAAGCGCAGGAGCTCGGCCTGCCGCTCCGCATCGAGGGACCCGAGGACCGCGCGCGCCTCCGTCTCCTCCAGCTTGTCGATCCACTCCGCCAGGTCGGCGGGGTGGGCCTCGCGCACGAACTCGGCCAGAACCGTGGGACCCGCAGCGAGGGCCTCTTCCAGATCCTTGCGATCCTGGCGCGGCTCCCCGTCAGCGGTCATGGCGCGGCAGGATACTCCTCCTCCCCGATCTCTCCGACGGGGATGGGTGCGATTCTCGCCGCGCTGCGCCGGCGCTGGGGTTCGCCCCCGGGCCGCCCGAGCCCCCGGGCCGGGCGTGCCGGAGCGTCCGGCCGGATCCCGCCAGAATTCGCGGAACCCGGCCGCCCCACCGCGGTTCACGATGCCCTTGTCCCCCTCGGCGTCGCTCAGGAGATTCGACCATGGCCTTCGTCGCCCGCTTCGTCAGTGCGCTCGCCCTCGTTCCCCTGCTGGTCGCACCATCGAGCGCGCAGGCGTCCCCCCTCCCCGCTCCGCCGCCCGTGCCGAGGGGCGCCCTGCGCTACGAACCGCCGATCCGCATCATCATCGACTGCCATGCCGACCCCTTCTTCGGCGGCGACAAGCCCGCGGTCTACGCGCAGTGGATCGCCAACGCGAACTGGCTGATCGATGTGCTCGACCAGCACGGTGCGTACGTGAGCTGGGGAGAGGTCGGAGAGTTCGGCGAGTTCGTCGTCGAGGGCGGGACCGGAGGTCCCGGTGCCGCGCTCCTGCGCCGCGCCTACCAGAGCGGCGGCGCGATCTTCCCGCACTCGCACTCGGAGTATCGCGCCGGCGTGCATCAGTGGCCGGACGTTCCGCAGCCGAGCGATCCGGCGTGGGTGCAGCGCAACTGGGACGACGTGATCGGCTGGACCGAGCAGGCGATCCTGGTGGCGTTGACGCCGCTGCCGGAGCCGCTTGGCGAGATCCGGTGCGTCCGCGGCGCGCACCTGCCAGGCGACGAGTATCAGTTCCACGCGCTCATGGCGAGCACAGCCATTCCCTATCGCGAGGCCGGACCGGACGAGAGCTTCTACGCCTACTTCGAGCACTACGTCTACCATCCCTATCGCCCGAGCCCCGCGAACGTGCTCGACGAGTCGCTCTCCACCCCCTTCGTGCAGCTCACGCACGGACCGGTCATCGGGCTCGCGGGAATCCACAACGGCGTCTTCCAGGACTACACCCTCGAGGCGGCGAAGGCGCAGTTCCTGCTCGAGTTCGTCAACTGGCGCCATCGCTGGCGGACCGGAGCGCCGGACCACGAGTGGTGCTTCGGCGGCGGCGGGCATCCCTCGAACTACAACCCCGGCGATGCACCGCGGCTGGCCCTGCCCCCCCTGCTCACTTGGCTCGACACCTGGTTCGTCGGCCAGGCGATGCCCGACGGCACAAGGATCGCGGAATACTCGTCGGAGCGCCGCGTGGGAGAGGCCTTCCTCGCCTGGGAAGCGGCGCATCCGGGCGAGTCGAGCTTCCGCTATCCGGCGACGGCGCAGGACTACGACTGGTATCCGTGGCTGCGGCCGGCGCACGAGGAGTTGCACGGCAGCCGTCACGTCGCCGACCTCGCCGCTCCGTCCGGGGTGCGTGCGTTCCGTCTGCAGAGCGCTTCGCTCGCGACGATCGTGCTCGCCTGGAGCGACGCCGGCTGGACGGCGCTCGATCTCTCCGCGATCTTCGGCGCCGGAATGGTCACCCGACGCGGCCTGGAGAGCGGCAGCTCGGCGCTCGCCGCCTCCTCCGCCGTTCCCATCGGCGGGGAGCCGGTGGTCGTGCGCTTGTAGCCCGGACCACCCGCCGGCCACCGGCGCCGGATCACGAAGGACCGGCGGCCGGAGCCGGCGAAACGATTCCCTCGCAAGCGCCCTCGAGGAGCGCGGCGTGCAGGCGGCGCAGAGCCTCGCCGAGCCGCGGGGTGGGCACGAGGAGGACGCGGCCGCGCGGGCTCCGGCCCCCGGGGGCCCACCGCATCTCGACGCCCGCCGCGGCGAGGGTCCGCTCCACGCCGGCGGCGAGGGTCTCGTCCGCGCCGGCGCCCTCGCCGACCACGCCGATCGCGGCGAGCCCTGCCACCAGCTCTCCCCTCGCCGGGGGCGGGGGCGGGGCGCCGCCCGCGGCGCGGCCCGCGCGGAGCACGAGCGCCGCCTCGCCGGCGCTCGCCTCCACGAGCCACGGCGCCGCCCCCGCGGTGCGCGCGGCCTCGAGGATGCGGGCGAGCTCCTCGCCGCGGCGGAAACCGGGATCGAGGGGGAGCCGCCAGAGGGAGACCGCGGCGCGATGGGCGAGGGCGAGGGGCCCGGGGGCGCTGGGGCGCACGTCGATCCGCGTCCCGGGGTCGGCGGGCGCGGCGACGGAGAGGACGCGGATCGGAATCCCCGCCCGCCGCGCCGGCTCGGCGGTCCCCGGGTGCAGCACCGCCGCCCCGAGGGCCGAGAGCTCCGCCGCTTCCTCGAAGGAGAGCGCGGGGAGCGTCCGGGCCGCGGGCACCAGGGCCGGATCGGCCGTGTGCACGCCGGCGACGCTCTTCCAGAGCTGGATCTCCTCGGCGCCGATCGCCTCCGCGAACCAGGCCGCGGAGAGGTCGGAACCGTTGCGACCCAGGGTGACCACGTTCCCCGCCCGGTCCTGGGCCAGGAAGCCGGTCACCACCGCCACGCCCGGCATTCGCGCCAGGGCCTCGCCCACCCGCGGCGGGGGCGGCCCCACCGCTCCGCCGTCTTCCTCCGCCTCGTGGACGAGGTCGAGATCGAAGGCGTCCTGGGCCGTGGCGGCCATTCCCTCCCGGCGTAGGGCGGCGGCGAGTACGCGGGCGCTCATCCGCTCGCCGAAGGAGAGCACGAAGTCCCGGCACCGGCGATCCGCGGGGCCGCCGCGGGCGAGGTCGCCGAGGATCGCGTGGAGGTCGCGGAGCTGGGGATCGAGGAGGTCCCCGGGGAGCCCAAGCTGGCGCAGGATCGTCCGGTGGCGGATGCGCAGCTCGTCCCAGAGCCGCTCGCCCGCCGCCGCCTCCCGGGCGGCGCGCTCGAGGAGGTCCGTCACCCCCTGGTGCGCGCTCGCGACGACGAGCGGCCGCTCCCCGCCCCGCTCCCGCACGATGCGCGCCGCGAGCGCGACCGCCGGCCCGTCTTTCAGGGCCGCCCCGCCGAACTTGAGCACGCGCCGTCCTACCACGGGAGCCAGGATAGCGCTGCGCCGGCCGCCCGCGCGCACCCGGTGTGGCGCCGGCCCGGTCGTAGAATCCCCCCCGGTGGATCTCCCCCCCAACACCCGGGCGATGGACGCCCCGACTTCGCCCGCCGCCGCGGTCGCCGACGGGGTACGCCGGAACCTCGATTCTCGGCACGTGACGACCGAGCGGATCGCGAGCGGGATCCTCGTCGCGATCCTCGGAGTCGGCCTGCTCGCCGGGCTCGCCGTCGCGTGGATCGCCGGGTGGCCGGCGCTCGCGGAGCGCCTCGCGGCCTCCGGCGGCGCGCTCGCCGTGATCGCCGGCCTGGGCTGGCTCGCGTACTCCTACCCGGCGATCGACCACCGGCGGCGCTCGTACACCGTCCGCCCGGCGGGCATCGAGATCCGCAAGGGAGTGCTGTGGCGCAGCGTCGTCAACGTCGCGCGCTCGCGCGTGCAGCACACCGACGTCGTGCAGGGCCCGCTGCTGCGGCGATTCGATTTGGCGACGCTCGTGATTCACACCGCGGGGACGGAGAACGCTTCGATCGAGCTGCCCGGCCTCGCCTACGAGACGGCGCTGGCGATGCGCGACTTCCTGGTGCGCGAGGACGAGACGTCGAGCGACGGCGAGGACGAGGACGAGCGTGCGCCCGGCGCGCACCCCCAACGGACGCCCGGCATCGCGCCGGGGCCGGAACCGTGATCGGCATCGACGACGATCGCCCGCACCGGCTTCACCCGCTCTCCGTGCCGGTGTGCGTCGGCGTGCAGGCGGCCAAGCTGATCGGGCCGTTCCTCCTCGTCGTCTGGCTCGCGAAGGGAAGCGCATGGGAGCGGTGGGCGCTCCTCTTCGTCGTGCTGGACACGCTATACGAAGCGCTTGCGTACTTCACGACGCGATACCGGTTCACGGCGACCGAGATCGTCGTCAGGCGTGGCTTGATCTTCCGCAGCGAGCGCCACATCCCCTTCGCCCGCGTACAGAACATCGACCTGGTCCAGAACCCGATCGAACGCCGGCTCAAGCTCGCCGAGGTGC
This sequence comes from Planctomycetota bacterium, assembly GCA_040754415.1. Lineage (GTDB taxonomy): Bacteria > Planctomycetota > UBA1135 > UBA1135 > JBFMCU01. The sequence continues at coordinate 4,753 of JBFMCU010000143.1, read as the reverse complement.
GGCTCGAGACGGCGAGCGGCGAGGCACCCGAGGCGATCCTCCGCGACCTTTCGCTCGACGCCGTGGCCGAGATGCGCCGCCGCGTCCTGGGCATGCCCCTGGACGCGACCGCGGCCGGAGGCGAGCCGCCGGCGGGCGCCGGCCCGCGGGGCGCCGGGGCGGGCGGACACGAAGGGCGCACGCTCGTCCGGCTGCGGACGCGCGAACTCGTCGCGCTGGGGCTCGCGCCCCGGCGCGGGATGGCGATCGTCGGTGTGCTCACGGGCGCCGCGTGGGAGCTCGACCTTCTCGACCGCTCCGCCGTGACCGATCGGATCGAGTCGTGGTGGTTGTCGTTCGGCGCGCCGCACGCCCTGTTGCTCACCGCGCTCGTCGCCGCCGCGGCGATCGTCGCCTTCCTGCTCGTCTCCGTCGCGTGGACGATCGTCCATCTGCACGGATTCCGGCTCGAGCGGCGCGGCGAGGACCTTCATCTGGAGTGTGGTCTCGTGACGCGGCGCACGGCGACCATCCCCCGGCGCCGGATTCAGCTCGTTTCCGTGCGGGCGACCCTCCTGCAGCGGTGGCTGCGGTGCGTGTCGATCCGCGTCGAAACCGCGGGCGGAATCGGCGACAAGGAGGCGGATACGACGAGCCGTCGCTGGTTCGTCCCGTGGCTGCCGGCGGCGCGCGTGTGCGAGATCCTCGCGGAAGTACGCCCGGACTTCGACGTCGAGCCCCCCGCGTGGATGCGCACGGCGCCGCAGACGCGGCGCCGGATGATGCGCAAGGCGATTCTCGTATCGCTCCTGCTGACGCTCGGCGCGGCGGCGATCGTGCCCCCGTGGGGCTTGGCGGCCGGCGCGGTCTTCCTGCCGCTCGCGCTCTGGCACGCGACGGTCGCGGCCCGGATCCTCGCCTACGCGCGTACGGCGGGCGGAGTCGCGTTCCGCAGCGGCGCGTGGACACGGGCGGTGAGCGCGACGCGCGGCGAGAACGTGCAGGCCGTCCTGTTGTCCGAATCGCCCTTCGACCGGCGGTGGGCGATGGCGTCGCTGCGCGTGGATACCGCAGGCGCCGGACCGGCCGGCCACCGCATCGACATCCCGTACCTCGAGCGCGATGTCGCCGCGCGGCTCTACGACGATCTCGCGGCGGAGGCCGGCCGCTCCCCGCTGCCGGGCGGGAAGCGCCCCGGGTGAGGGACCGCCCGGCCCTGGACCATGCCGCGGCCGCCCGAGCGCGGCGCCCGCGTCCCCAGCGAGCGCCCAACATCGCGCGGGCTGACGCCCGCAACCCACGCTGGCGTGGGCCGGCGCGGCCCGCGCGAGCTCCAACCTCGTCAGAGGTTGGGCCAGCATCATCTGATCTACTACTTCCGAGATTCTTCGCGGACCGCGAAGAATCTCGGAAGTAGTAGATCAGCGCCGCGCGGGTCTCGCGGCCGTGCGGATCTCGAGCCGCCCGTCGAGGTCAATGCTGCCGAGCTCGTCGCGCTCGGGGTCGAAGGACAGGGCCGCGAGGCGCCCCGGGGCGAGCGCCAGGTCACAGAGGATCAGGCCCTGCTCGAGGTCGAGGAGCAGCAGCCGCCCCTGGTCGGTGCCGGCCGCCACGAGCGGTGGGCCGCCGAGGAAGGCCAGCGCCTCGATCGTCTCGCGGCCCTCCAGGCCGAGGCCGGCTCGGAGGACGCCGCTCTCGACGTCGCGAAGCTCGAGGCGCGCGCCGGCGGCCACGGCGAGCGCGGTGGCGGAGACGGCGAGGGCGCCCGGAGCGGAAGGCCCGCGGGCCAGTACGCGCGAGGAGGCATCCGCGGGATCCAACCGCACGAGCGAGCCATCACCAGCGGCGACCACCACGATGTCGCCGGCGAGCGCCGCCCGGCGCAGTTTCACCCCGAGGTCCCAGCGCATGGTGCCGTCGCGGTCGAGCGCGCGCAGCTCGACCGTGCCCCCGCGCCACACCGCCAGGATCCCATCCGTGTCGAGCGCGATCGCCTCCGGATCGGACAGCGACAGGCCGGCGTCGATCGGCACGCCGCCGAAGGGCGTGAGCTCGCCGCGGTCGCCGATTCCCGTCCCGGCCTGCCACCAGCGGCCGTCCGCGCGGCGAGCCAGGGCGCGCGGGCCGCGCGATGGCAGGCTCGGCGCGGGCGGATCGAGCTCCCACAGCGCGAGGCGCTCCGCCAGGACAGCCAGGAAGGAGCCCCCGGGCGCTGGCCGGGCCAGACGCGCCGCGACTCCGAAGCCCGGCAGCTGATCCAGGAGCCGGCCGCCGGGGAGCGCGAAGCGGCGCACGACCCCCTCCGGCGAGCCGATCCAGCAGCTCTCCTCGAGGGGCTGCAGCGGGGCCGGGGACTCCTCCAGGTTTTCCAGCGCGGCCAGGCGCCGGCCCGTGGCGGCGTCGAGCACGAGCACGACCCCGGGGGTTGTCCCTCCCGGGTGCCAGCCCACGGCCACCCGGCGACCGTCCGGCGAGAAGGCCAGGGCGGCGAGGCCCACGTTCTTTTCGGCCATCCCGAGCGAGCTCGAGTGCAAGAGCTCGCCCGTGAGCGCGTCCCACACCCGTACCAGGTCGCGGCCCACGCTGGCAACCCGCCGCGTCCCGGCGTCGAGCGCGACCATCTGGATGCCCGAGAGGCCGGAGGGCGGCAGCGCGACGCCGGGCTCGGGATGGGCAAGCTGCACCGCGCGCAGCACCTCGCCCGCCGGGGTCAGGAGGGCGACGTTGCCGCCATTGCCGCCGATCAGGAGGCAATCCGGCGCGACGGAGAGCCGCTCCAATCCGCCCGCGGGCCATTCCTGGGTGCGCACCCGCGCGCCCGTCTCGGCCGCGAGCTCGTGCAGGGCCCGGCTCTCCAGCACCAGCAGGCGCTCGCCCTCGGGATCGAAGGCCAAGTCCCGCACCTCGAGCAGCTCCCCTTCCTCCTGCCACAGGACCTCTCCCCGCTCAGCCTCGAGCATGCGCACGCTCCCCTCCCAGGTGCCCACGGCGAGCCGTGCGCCGTCGGGCGACCAGGCCGCGGCGAGCAGGCGCTCCTCCGGTGCGGCGAAGCTCCAGCGCTGGCGCTCGAGGCGGGCGAGGAAGTGCCGGGCAGCCCAGTCGCGCTGCTCGTTCGCGGCGGTCGCGAGCTGCGCCTCCAGCGCCGCGCTGTCTCCCCGCCGCCAGGCGTCGGCGGTGGCGACCAGCCGCTCGGCGTGCAGCCGAGCGTCGAGCTGCCGCGCCAGGTCGCGCCACAGCGAGCGACTGCGCGCGACCGCGACGGACGAGGCCGCGATCACTACCAGGACGCCGATCGCGGCCGAACTGACCAGCCAGTGCCGGCGCAGGGCCTCGCCCAGCACGTAGAGCATGCTGTCGCGCCGGGCGTCGATCGGCCGGCGGGCGAGCCAGTGGCGTAGGTCGCGGGCCAACTCCGGGGCGGACTGATAGCGGCGCTCCGGAGCTTTGGCCAGCGCGGTGAGCAGGATCGTCTCCAGGTCCGCGTCCAATTCCGGACTCCGGCGGCGCGGCGGGACCGGCTCGGCCGCGCGGATCGACTCGAACACGCGCGCCAGCGGCCCGTCGACCGGGTAGGGGAAGGCACCGGTCAGCGCCTGGTAGGCGATCACGCCCAGGGCGTACGCGTCGCTGCGCGCGTCCAGCGGCTCGCCGGCCACCTGCTCGGGGCTCGCCCAGGGCGCCGAGCCGAGGAAGCCGCCGGCGGCGGTGAGCTCGCCGGTCTCCTGGTCCAGCCACTTGGCCAAGCCGAAGTCCAGGAGGCGCACCCGCCCGTGCTCGTCGATACGGATGTTGCGAGGCTTCAGGTCGCGGTGCAGGACGCCGCGGGTGTGGGCGGCGCCAACCGCCTCGCAGACGAGCGCCAACAGCTCGACCGTCGCGCGCAGCGAGCGTGGGCGAGCGGCCAGCTCCTCGTCCAGATCGCGGCCGGGCACGAACTCCATGGCGTAGTAGAGCCGGCCCTGGTGCACGCCGCAGTCGTGGATAGCGACGAGGGCCGGATGCCGCAGGCGCGCCAGCACGTCGATCTCGCGCTCGAAGAGCGCGCGGGCCCGCTCGGAGGAAGCCTCTTCGCGCAGGACTTTGACCGCCACCTCCTGACCGGTGGTGCGCTGCACGCCGCGGTAGACCACGCCCTGGCCGCCCCGGTGCAGCTCCTCGAGGAGCTCGTAGCCGGGCAACTCGGGCAGAGGCCCCGTCCCGGTCTCCGGGCGCAGCCGGCGCACCTGCGCCAGAGCCGCGTCGATCAGCGCTCGCTCGCGTGACGCGTCGGGCCGGGGCGGCTCGCCCGCGCTCATCCGGACCCCGTCAGGAAGCGCTCGGGCCGACCGAGGCGCTCGCGCAGCCGGTCGTGGGCCCGCTGGCGCAGCATATGCACGGCGCCGCGCGAGCGTCCTAGCGCGTCGGCGGTCTCCTCGATCGTCCGGCCCTCGAGGTCATACAGGCGCACGACGCGCGCGTAGTCGTCCGGCAGCCCGGCCAGCGCCGCCTCCAGCAGAGCGGCTGCTTCCCCGCGGGCGGCCGCCCGGCTCGGTGAGGTGATCTCCGAGCGCAGGGCATCGAGCAGCCCCTCGGCCGCCGCGGGGTCCGCCCGGCGCCGGGGATCGGGGCGCTTGTCGCGCTCGAGCGCGCGCCAGCCATCCCGCAGGTTGGAGGATGTCCGTCCCGTTGTGAGATTTGATCGGGGGCCCAACCTGTTGGTAGGACTGGACTTAGCACGAGTTCGGTCCCCCGAAGGAGAGCCCCATGAAGAAGTCTACGAAGTACCGCAGCGTTC
>JBFMCU010000142.1:0-42215 GCA_040754415.1 Planctomycetota bacterium | reverse complement strand
GCCACCTCGCGCTCGTCCCTCCTGCCGCGCCACTCCCGCAACCTAACCAGGGTGGTCGACGAACGCCAGTCCCCACTCGGAATCCCGACCCGGCCAGGGGTTACGGCAACTTGCCGGAGCCCTGGAGCTAGAACGGGTCCCCTCCTCCCCGGACCTCCTCGCGCGCCCCTCCCAGGGCCGCCTCCTCGAGCCGGACCAGGAGCTCCCGCGTCTCCTCGCTCCAGGGGCCGTCGGGAAGGCGGTCCAGGTACTCCGAGAGCACCGCGCGGGCCTTCCCGTCGTCGCCGGCGAGATGCCAGGCCCGCGCGAGGTTCAGGTGCACGGGTTCGGGGAGCTCCTCGCCCGCTCCCGCCGCCGCGGCGAGGACGGCGGTCCAGGACCGCGCGGCCCCCTCGTAGTCCTCAAGGCGGAAGAGGACCACCCCGAGGTGGTTCTGGGCGGGGAGGGAGGCGGGATCGAGCGCGAGGGCCCGCTCGAAGGCGGTCCGGGCCGCGGCGAGGTCGCCCCCGGCATAGGCGGCCGCCCCCCGATCGGTCTCCGCCGCGGCCTCCTCCGTCAAGACGATCGCCCCGAAGCCGAGCCCCGCCTCGTCCAGGCCCAGGCGGCGGGCGGCGAGGTAGTGCTCGATCGCCCCGGCGCGATCGCGGCCGACGAGAGCGGCGGTGGCCGCTTGGCGATGGAGCAGGGCGCGGGTGGCGCCCAGCGGGCGCCCCTCCGCCTCCAGCCCCTCGTAGATCGCCAAGGCCTCGGCGTAGCGGTGGAGCCCGGTCAGGGCCTCGGCCGCGAGCTCCCGGGCCGCGGGATCGGCGGGGTCCCAGGCCCGGGCGGCCTCGGCATGAGCCAGCGCGGAGGCGTGCTCCCCCCGCGCGATCTCCGCCCGGCCGGCGAGGAGGCGGGCCTGGAAGAGGGGGCGGGCCGTGTAGGGGAGCTCCGGATCCGCCGCGATCGCCTTCTCGAGGCGCGCGAGGCCGAGCTCGGCGCCGCCGGGCGTGCAGGAGAAGAAGACCCCCGCCGCCCGCTCGAGCGCCGGAGTATGCCCGGCCTCCCGCCAGCCCTCGCGGAGGGCTTCTTCGGCCGCGGCGAGGCGGCCGAGGGTGGCGTAGAGCTCCGCCTCCGCCGCCCGCACCCGCCCGTCCCCGGGGTCGCGCTCCCGGGCGCGGGCCAGGGTCCGCAGGGCACCGACCTCGTCCCCCGCCTCCAGTTCCAGGCGAGCCGCGAGCAGGATCCCGTCGAGGCCGGCCTCCGCACCCAGCTCGGCCAGGAGGGCGCGCGCCTCCACCGCCCGCCCGCGCTCGAGGGCCGTCTCGGCCGCGCGGAGGCGGGGCGAGCGGGGGCCCGCGGCGGCCGGGACGCCCCGGGGGGCCTCCTCCCCGCCGCAGGCCGCCGCAAGGGCGAGGGCGAGGGCGAGGGCGAGGAGGGGGAGGAGGCGCAGCGGAAGAGGCATGGCGGCGACGGGCCCCATCCCAACCCCGCTGCGGGGGGTTGTAAAGGGAAACGGGCGGCGGCGGGGCCCGCCGCGGAAGCGGGGATTCCCGGAAACCGCTCCGCCCCCCCGGCGATCCCCCCCGTAGGTGGGCGGGGGTTGGGGAGGGTCTTTCAGCTCCCCGCCGAGAGCCCCAGGGCGGCGCGGATCGCGGCGCGGTCGAAACCGACCGCGCGGTAGAGGACCCGGCCGTCGGGGCCCAGCACGTAGTTCGTCGGGTAGGCCATCACGCCGAAGGCCTCCGAGACCGCGCTCCCCTCCTGGCGTACGGCGGGGAGGGTGAAGGCCGCGTTCTTCCACCAGAGAGCGATCGTCTCCTTGGCGTCGCCGATGTTCACTGCGAGGAACCGGATCTTCTTCCCGGACGGGCGGACCTCTGACCAGAGGTCCTGGAGATGGGGCATCTCCTCTCGGCAGCCCCCTCAGTGATAGAACCAGAAGCTCACGAGGACCGTCTCGCCCCGCAGGGACGAGAGGGCAAAGGACCGGTCCTCCATGTCCATGAGCGAAACCTCCGGGGCGGCGGTTCCGACCGCGAGCAACCGGGCCTCGTAGTCCGGCGCCTCGATCCGCGTGAAGCCGGCGGGGATCGCCCCGGCGTAGTCGGCGGGGGCCGGCTCCGCCACGAGCTCCCAGCGCGTGAAGGTCGTTCGGACCTCGGTCCGCGGCCCCGCGCTCGTGACGACGACGCTCCCGCCGAGCGGGCGGCCCGCCGCATCGAGCCGGAGGACCTCGGCGATCCCGGGCGCCTCGTCGGCCGGGGCCCCCGGGAGGCGGCGCGCGATCCGCAGGGTCGTGCCGCCGGTGGGATCTCCCGCCTCGGCGGCGACCGAGACGATGTCCCCCGCCGCGATCGGCGGCCCGCACCAGGTATCGAAGAGGGAGCCCAGCGGGAAGAGCACCGACCAGCTCGCGGCGACCTTCTGCGCCGTCTTCGCCTCGCGGTCGATGGCGTAGATGGCGGTGCCGTCGCCGAGGTGCTCCAGGACCGTGGTCGCCGCCGGCGCCGCGGCCTCCGCGCCGGCGGGGCGGAGCGGCGCGTACTCGAGGCGGAGGCGGCCCGCCGCCGGGCGCATCGCGTGCACCTCCACCTTCGCGCGAAAGCCGGACTCCTCCTCCTCCTCGCCGGCGAATCGCGTCGTCATCTCGACGGTGCCCGCGATCTCGATCGCGCCGGCGGCGCGGTGGGATTCCAGGAGCGCGAGGTAGCGCTCCCGGGCCTGGTCCTCGCCGGTCTCCGCCCGCGCTCCGGCCAGGAGGGCCGATGCCAGGAGCGCGGGGATGATGGTGACGATCCGCATGCTTTCTCCTCCGTCCGGGGCGGATGGGGATTCGCGGCGCCGGGGCCGCCGCGGGGGCTCGCGACCGGCGAAGCGCCGGCGCGCGCACCATCCTACCCCCGCGCGGGCGCCTCGCCACGATCGTGGTCCCGCCCGCACCAAGCGACTACGATGAGGCCGTGATCCGTCCGGCGATCCCTGGCGCGTTCCGCCTCGTCACGTTCGGGTGCAAGGCGAACCAGTACGACTCGCAGCGCCTGCGCGAGGCCCTCGTGCGCCGCGGGTGGCGCGAGGAGGCGGAGGGATCACCGGAACTCGTGATCCTGAACACCTGCACCGTCACCGGGGAGGCGGGGCGCCAGGCGCGCCAGCTCGTCCGCCGGCTCGCGCGCGCGAATCCCACGGCGCGGATCGCCGTCACCGGGTGCCACGCCACGAGCGACGCCGCGGCGCTGCGGGCGCTGCCCGGCGTCGCGTGGGTGCTCGCGCGCGCGGCGGAGAAGGAGCCCGCGCACCTGCTCTCCCTGCTCGGCCACGCGCCGGATCCCCTCGATCTCGGCATCCCGCCCGGCATCACCGCGCTCGCCGGGCACACGCGCGCCTTCCTCAAGATCCAGGACGGCTGCGACATGCGCTGCGCGTTCTGCATCATCCCCGCGGTGCGGGGCCGGAACCGCTCCCGGCCGGCGGAGGAGATCGCCGCCGAGCTCCGGCGCCTGCTGGCGAGCGGCCACCGCGAGATCGTGCTCTGCGGCATCCACATCGGCCACTGGGGCCGCGACCTCGGCGCGCGACTCGGCGCGCTCGTGGCGCGTCTCGCGGCGATCGAGGCCGAGGACGCCGCCGGCCGGCCGATCGACTGGCGCCTGCGCCTCTCCTCGATCGAGGCCACCGAGGTCGATTCGGAGCTCCTCGCGGCGATGGCCCGCCATCCCCGCCGCATCGCCCCCCACCTCCACCTGCCCTTGCAGTCGGGCGACGACGGGGTGCTGCGGAGGATGCGCCGCGCTTACCGCGCCGAGCAGTACCTCGCCGCGAGCGCGCGGATCCGCGCGGCTCTCGACCGTCCCGCCCTCTCCGCCGACGTGATGCTCGGCTTCCCCGGCGAGGACGAGGCCGCCTTCCTGAAGACCTTGGCGGCCCTCCGCGCCGCCGGGATCGCCCGCGTCCACGCCTTCCCCTTCTCGCCCCGCCCGGGAACCGCCGCGGCCCGCCCGGCGGAGATCGGCCGCCCGGTGGCGCCCGCCGCCCTCCGGGAGCGCCGCGCGCGCCTGGCCGCCCTCGGGGCCGAGCTCGCCGCCCACTACCGCGCGAGCCTCGCCGGCGCGCGCGAAACGCTCGTCTGGGAGGGCGAGTACGGGCTCGCGGGCCGCTACCAGCGGGTCCGCGTCCCCGCCGGCGAGCGCCCCTCGCCCCTTCCCGACCTCCTCGACGTTACCCTCGCCATCGCCCCCGGCGCGCCCCCCGAGCTCGTGGGCCGCGTCCTCTTTCGATGAGCGCGAGGACGGATCGAACGCCCCCCGGGGGGAGCGAGCGCGCGGCGATCGCCGCCGGGCTGCGCGCGGCCGTCCGCCGCCGCCGATCCCTCGGCGTCGAGCGGGTGGCGGCGGCCGCGGCCCGCTCCACGCCGGAAGGGCCGGCGGCGCCCGCCGTTCTCCCCGGCGCCGCGGGCCCCGGCGCGCTCGCCGCGCTGGAGGCCCTGCGGCGCGAGGTGGCCGCCTGCACGGCCTGCGGGCTTTGGCGGACCCGGACCCAGACGGTGTTCGCGGACGGCACGGGGCGGGCGGGGGTCCTCTTCATCGGCGAGGCGCCCGGGCAGCACGAGGACGAGCAGGGGATCCCCTTCGTCGGCCGGGCCGGGGCCCTCCTCACCGACATCATCGAGAAGGGGATGGGGCTCGCCCGCTGGGACGTCGCCATCGCCAACGTCCTCAAGTGCCGCCCCCCCGAGAACCGGGATCCCTCCCCCGAGGAGACCCGGGCCTGCACCCCCTTCCTCGACCGCCAGATCGAGCTCCTCGCGCCCCGGGTGATCGTCACCCTGGGCCTGCATGCCTCCCAGCACGTCCTGAAGAGCACCCTTCCCATGGGGCGGCTGCGGGGCCGGGTCCACCGGATCGGGGGGCGGATAGTGGTGCCCACCTACCACCCCGCCTACCTCCTGCGGAGCCCGGAGAGGAAGAAGGACTGCTGGCAGGACATCCAGCTCGCCATGGACGAGCTCGGCCTCCCCCGGCCGCCGGAGCGAGCCAAACGGCGGCCCGGTCCGTAACCGGAGGAGCCGGCTCCGGTATCCCGCCCCGAAGTTGACCCCCGCCGGGGCCCCCGCTATCCTCCCGCGCCGGCGATCTCGGGAGCTCCGGCCCCCTGCGCGCGGACGCGTTCCGCTCGCCCTCCGGCTCCCCTCGCTCTTTCGTCCGCACGCTTCGCTCTCCTTCCACCTCCTCCGCCGCGACGCGCGCCGTCCGCGCGGGGGGGTGCCTCGCCGCCGGCGGGCGCGTCCCGCGGGGGCGCGAGGAGGGAGCGGACCTTCTCCCCTGCCGCGCAGCGTGCCGTCCCCCCCGCGATCCCCCGACCTTCGATCCCCGGCTGCCGGATGCGCTCGTTCCCCGGCCGGCAGCCGCCCTGCAAGGCCCATCGAATCATGCGCATGCGCATTCGCCCTCTCCTCGTACCGAGCCTGCTGCTGACTCTCCTTGGGGCCTGCCGCTCGACGGACGGCACGACGGACCAGACCACCGCCTCGCCGCCTTCCCCGCCGGCGGGGACCGCGGAGACCCCCGGCCCATCCGGACCCGCCGGAGCGGGCGCCGCCCAGGCGGACATCGACGCGGCCGCCGAGCGCGTCCAGGTGGTCCGCCAGCAGCGCAAGGTCCTCGCTGAGCAATCGGTGAAGCAGGGCAACCACCGGCTCGACCTCGGCGACCTCGAGGGGGCACTGGCGGAGTACGCGAACGCCCTCGAGATCGATCCCGCGAGCGAGGCGGCCCGGGAGCGCCTGCGCCACGTCCAGGCCCTCCTGGGCGACCGCTTCGCCCAGGCGGCGGACACCATGGACGACGCGGTGCAGCGGGAGATCGTGAAGCGCCAGGTCGCGCGGATCGCGGCCGAGCAGCACGACGTCGACGGCGACAACTACCGGCGGCTCGGCGAGTACGACAAGGCGATCGAGAGCTACCGCAAGGCGGAGACGATCCTGCGCTACCACCCGCTCATCGCCACCGAGTCCCTCGACGAGATGGTGGTCTCCCGGAAGCTCCAGTCCACGCTCGCCGAGGCCAAGGAGGCCGAGGCGCGGGCGGCGGCGGAGGCCCGGGCCGCGGCCCATGCGGAGAAGGTGCGCGCCGAGGAGGAGCGCGACACCTACGTCAAGAACAAGCTCACGACCCTCTATGCCCAGGCCTGCGAGGCCTTCCAGCGCGAGAAGTACGCCCAGGCCGAGGCCCTCGCCGGCCAAATCCTGGTCTACGACCCCGGCAACGAGGTCGCCATGGAGATGCGCGACGTGTCCCAGGCGGCCCGCCACCAGAGGATCAGCGAGGAGGCGCGCCAGCGCTACCGCGAGACCTGGCAGCTCACCTTCGAGGAGCTGCGGACCCTGCCCGTTCCGCAAACGGACACGCTCGTGTTCGACGATCTGGAGCGCTGGAAAGAGGTCCGGGAGCGCACGCCCTACGTGTTCTCGGAGGGCGACCCGGCGAGCCTGGCCGACAAGGAGGCAGTCCTCGCCCGCTTGCGGGAGGTCCGCGTCCCCGCCCGCTTCACCCAGGACGGCGAAGGGGCGCCCCTGGAGCAGGTGGCCAGCTACCTCCAGTTCAGCTCCGGCGTGAACTTCTACATCTCGCCCAAGGTGCGCGCCGACCTCGACGAGGAAGAGACGACCATACCGCTCGACCTCCCCGAGCGCAGCGTCTACAAGATCCTCGAGCTCATCACCGAGCTGAAAGAGAGCCTCCGCTGGAAGGTGGAGGATGGCGTCGTCAAGTTCGTCACCGCCGAGGAGATGACCGGCGGCCAGGTCCTTCGCATGTACGAGGTGCGCGACCTGATCCGCCCGATCAAGGACTTCCCGGGCCGCGAGATCAACGTCGAGCCGTCCGGCGGCATCGACCCCTCGGACGAGGAGATCGAGGAGCGCGAGGCTCTGGTCATCACCCAGGAGAACCTCGAGAACCTCATCCGCGACAACATCGCCCCGGAGTCCTGGGAGGCCGATCCCGCGAACAGCTTGCGGACGGCGGGATCGGGGACCCTCGTCGTGAACCAGACCCCGGAGGTGCAGGCGCAGATCCAGAAGCTTCTGGACAATCTCCGCGAGGCGACGGGGATCATGGTCGACATCCAGGCCCGGTTCCTGAAGGTCGAGGACAACTTCCTGGAGGACATCGGTGTCGACTTCCGCGGCCTCGGCTCCCCCGGGCCCGGCACGAACACCTACTTCAACGACTTCGGCAACTCCACCGCCCAGGCCACGCTCGGCAAGGAGATCGGCAACGACACGAGCCTCGGCGCCTTCTACGACGACGGCGACGACGGCGATTTCCGCGGCCGGGTCGAGAACCTCTTCGACAGCCAGCTCGGGGACGATGACGTTCTCACCGGCGCGGGGGGGCTCGGCTTCCAGTGGACCTACCTGAACGACCTGCAGCTCGAGATGGTCCTGCGGGCGGTGGCGAAGTCGGAGCGCGTCGAGCTCGTGACCGCCCCGCGGCTGACCGTCTTCAACACCGCGCGGTCGAACCTGACGGTGATGAACCAGGTCGCCTACATCAAGGACTTCGACGTCGAGATCGCCCAGGCCTCCTCGATCGCCGACCCGATCATCGCCGTGGTCCAGGACGGGGTCATCCTCGACGTGCGCCCGGTCGTCTCCGCCGACCGCCGTTTCATCACCATCGAGCTGCGCCCGACGGTGGCCGAGTTGAAGCGCCCGATCGAGACCTTCAACACCTCGCTCGGAGTGTCGGGGAACTCGGTCGCGATCCACCTGCCCGAGCTCGAGATCTCCCGCGTCCGGACCTCGGTGCCCATGCCCGACGGCGGCACGGTCCTGCTCGGCGGCTTCAAGGTGCACGAGTCCCAGGATCTCCGTTCCGGCGTCCCCATCCTGAACAAGATCCCGCTCCTCTCGTTCCTCTTCGATCGCAAGGGGACCTTCATCTCCAACCGCAAGCTCCTGATCCTGCTCAAGGCGAACATCGTCATCCCGGCGGAGCTCGAGCCCAGCTCGGCTCAGCTCGGGCTCGACGAGACCTTGCTGGCCCCGCGCTGATCCCCGCTCCCCCGGCCCCCCGCCGGCCCGGGTCGACCGGGGGGCGCGGGGGCTCCATCCGGCTCGGGTCCGACGGCACCACCGGCGGACCCGATTCGCTATCCGGCGTCCGAAACCCGCCCGCCCCGGGCGGGTATCGCCGCCGGGATCCCCCCCGATCTTCACCCCTCTTCCCCGATCCATGATCCCCATCCCCTGCCCCCGGTTCGCGGCCCCCTTCCTCCTCGGGGCTCTCGCCCTGGGGAGCGATCTCCAGGCCCAGCGCGGCGAGGCCCAGGTCCAGGCGGATATCCAGTTCGCCCGCGGGCTGGCCGCCCGGTTCCAGTTCGTCGACCTCGCGGAGGAGGTGATCGGCGGACTGGAGAGGGAACGGCTCTCCGGGGAGCTCCAGGAGGAGCTCGCGCTCGCCAAGTGCGAGGTCTACTACGTGGGGGCGAAGAAGGAGGGCGACAAGGTCAAGCGCCTGGGGCTCTACGAGAAGTCGCTGGGGTCCTTCGAGACGTTCATCGCTGCGCACCCCCGCTCGGAGTCCACGGCCGCGGCCCAGCGGACCTACATCGATCTCTGCAACGCCTACGCCAGCGTCATGGAGCGCGCCCTGGAGGAAGCCCTCGGCGAGGAGGCGGAGGCCCTGCGCCAGAAGATCCGGGCGGTGCTGGAGAAGGGCCTCAAGGTCGTGGGGGACTTGATCGAGCTCTATCCGTCCGATCCGAGCATCCAGCAGAAGTCCGAGCTCAACCAGCTCCGGTTGAACAAGGGGCAGATGCTCATCACCCTGGCCAAGATCTCCCAGGAAGGGACCTTCCTGTTCCTCCAGGCGGACAAGGTCCTCGAGGCGCTCGCCCTGGATGACGAGACCTCGGGCTGGGCGTACAACGCCTACATCCTCCTGGCCAAGTCGAAGATCGCCCAGGCGAAGTTCTCCGAGTCGACCGCCTACAGCGAGTACGTCATCGACCGGATGATCCCGGTGACGGCCGCGGATCGCGCGCTCCTCGACTGGGCCGCGATGCCCCAGGACTTCAAGGCTCGGCGATGGGAGCTCGTGGAGCGCGCCGCCGCGGACCTCCTGATGTCCTGCATCGCCACCGGGGACGTCGGGAGCGCCACCAAGTGGGCTCTGCACTTCCACAACTCGTGGAAGCGGGATGGCTTCGATCTGAGCCCCCTCGGCTACCTCTCCCTCCTGGAGGTCGGCCGCACGCTGCTGAACAGCGGCGGTTTCATCGGCGGGGTGGAGGCCGACGCCGACCTGCAGTGGTTCGAGACCGAGGAGGCGATGCGCGACGCCGGCTTCACCGCCCGCCGCAACACGCGCAGCGCCGTGGAGCTCGCCCTCCAGATCGCCCAGCAGGTGAACGATGCCAACAAGGGGAACATTCTGCAGGTCCACGCCCAGAAGCTGATCTCCGAGATCCGCGACCTGCCGGACGTGGTGCTGGCCCCCGATGTCCTGTTCGAGGCCGCGAAGGGCGAATACAACGCGAAGAACTTCCGGGAGGCGTGCGACGCCCTGAAGGGGGTGGCGCGGACCCTCGACGCCCACGACGAGGCGACCCGGCGCCAGTACATGCCGGAGCTCCTCCACTTCCTGGGCAAGGCCTTCGAGAAGCTCGGCCGCCCGCTCGAGGCGGCGATGTGCTACCGGGAGGCGGCGACCACCTGGGAGGGAAGCCCCGATTTCGACCCCCTGAACGCCCGCGGCTACTACAGCGCCATGGGCGAGGTCAAGAACGCCGCCAAGGGGGATCCGCTCGTCAACAAGCGCTGGCTGGAGGCGGAGGCGCTGCGCGTCCGCATGGACAGCAGGGACACCGACACGATCAAGTGGCGGCAGGCGGAGCGCGAGTACGACCAGGAGAGCTGGGAGGCCGCCCGCGCGAAGTACCTGGAGATCGCCGAGGGGAACCAGTACTACGAGCAGGCGGTAGTGAAGGCCGCCCTCTGCCTCCTCAAGATCGGCGACGTCGCGAAGGGCGTCGCGGAGCTCGAGCAGTACGTCGACGTCTACGTGCCCGACCCCCTCCACCGCCTCCAGCAGGAGGCCAAGCTCGCCGTCCGCAAGATGGCCACGGCCCAGGCCGTCTACAACCTGGGGCGGATCGCGTCCAGCGACGGGCGGTACGAGAGGGTCGTGAAGCTCTTCGCCAAGTTCACGACCGAGTACCCGGATCAGACGTCCTACGGCCCGAACGCCGTCTGGATGCTCATCACGGCCCGCCTGGCCCTCGGCCAGCTCGAGGAGGCGAAGGCGGACTTCGCGATCCTCCTCGAGAAGTACCCGGACCACAAGGCGACCGGCACTGCCGCCCTCAAGCTCTACGAAGAGCTCAAGGTCCTCCTGGCGGCGGCGGAGAAGGCGGGCGACACGGCGCAGGTCCTCGACGTGAAGCGGCAGATGGCCGACCTCATGTGCCGGTCGAACGCCAGCGACGCCTCGCCGAGCTACCAGAACCTGCGCACCGAGGCGACCCTGTGGATGGACGTCCAGGACTGGGCGAAGGCCGAGGCCGCCGGGCGCCGGAGCGTCCAGGCCGCCGGCAAGGACCCCGCGTCGCAGGCGAACATCGAGAAGTTCGCCCTCCCCGATCTGGGCCGGTGCCTCTTGCGGTTGAAGCGCGTGCAGGAGGCCTACGACATCCTCTCCCCCCTGATCCCCGACCCGAACGACGCCGCCCAGTGGAAGGTCTCGGCCTCGACCACCGCCGACTGGTGCCGGTCCGTCTGCGGCTGGGTCGAGGGCGACGCCGCGAGCGTCATCGAGCAGCCGGGGGTCGGAACGGCCGCCGACTTCGAGAAGGCGAGCGTGCTGTGGCTCAAGCTCGAGAAGTTCGAGGCGCAAGAGCGCAAATGGGAGTGCTCCTGGTACGAGGCCGAGTTCGAGCTCCTGTACTGCTGGTACCGCTGGGGCGAGGTCGACAGCACTAAGAAGGAGAAGTGCAAGGAGTTCGTCATCGGGCTTCGCCAGCAGATGGACGAGCAGTTCACCGACGTCCGCACGAAGTGCGGGAACGAGGTGCTGCAGAGGCGATACCTTTGGCTCCTGGGCAAGGTCCGGTGACGGATGGAGGAGATCACGAACGCCCCCGCCGCCGGCCGGGTTCCCGCCGGTGACCCCCTCCCCCCTGGCCAGCCCTCCCCCCCGGGCTAGAATGCCCGCCCATCCCGTCGCCATGCGCCATTCCTGCTCCTCCCTCCTCTGCCGCCTCTTCCCCCTCGCCGGGCTCCTGCTGGCCGGCTTCCTCGCCGGCCCCGCCCTCGCCCAGGGCTCCCGTCCCGACCAGGTGATGTGGAAGAACCCTCGGGGCGACATCAAGGTGGACTCCGGGACGGTGACCGAGAACTCCTTGCAGCGGACCCTGGTCGAGACCCCCGGCGGCCCGCGCGAACGGAAGTCCGATCTCGTCGAGCGCGTGATCTTCGGCGACGTCCCGACCACGTTCCTCGACGGCACCGGGTACTTCGACCGGGGCGACTTCGCGAATGCCGCCGCCAAGTTCAAGCTGGCCGCCGGCGACGCGAACGCCCGGCCGGTCGTCCAGGCCCATGCCCGCCTGCGCGCCGCCCAGGCCCTGATGCGGCAAGGGGCGGTGGATCCCGGCGCGTTCGCCCAGGCCCGGGCGGAGGCCGAGACCTTCCTCGCCGACTTTCCCGCCAATCGGGAAGTTCCCGCCGCGCGCCTGCTGCAGGCCCGCGCCACGCGCCTCGGCGGGAACGACAAGGGGGCGGCCGAGCTCTATCGCTCGCTCTTCATGGAGGGCGCCGGCGGCACCCCCACCGGGGGCTACGACCTCGCCGACTGCCATCAGGCCGGCCTCGCGGCGGCGGCGGCGTTCCTGGCCGCGGGCGAGACCGCCCAGGCCCAGGAGATCTACGGCACGATGAACGCCGCCTTGCCCGAGGTGCTCGCCCGGCTCGACGCGGAGAGCCCCGATCGCCGGATCTTCCTCGGCCTCCAATCGCTGGCCCGCCTCGGCGAGGGACAGGTCCTCCTCGCCACCGGAAAGGCCGGTCAGGCGAAGACGTTCTTCGACGGCCAGATCAAGAACGCGGACATCAACAACCCGGACCTCGTGTACGGCGCGCACCTGGGCCTCGCCGAGTCGATGCTCGCGGAGGGCAACCACCGGGAGGCGCAGCTCGAGTTCGCGTTCGTCTCCGCCCTCGATCACGTGAGCCGCGACCGCGTGGCCCGCGCCCTCGTCGGCCTCGCCCAGTGCGCGGACTCGCTGCACGACTCGACCTCGGCCGCGGACGCCAAGGCCTGGCTGCAAGACGTGTGCGCTCACTACGGAGACACGCCGGCCGTGCTCCGCGCCCAGGAGATGTTGCAAGGCCGTTGATCCACCGACATCCCACCCCCTGCCCCGGCGGCGAGGATCGCGGCCACCGCGACCTCGCCTCCTTCCATCACCCCCCCCTGGCACAACCCCCCAAGGAATCTCTCGACAATGGACTCCCATTCGATCCGTTCCCGGGTGCTGGCCGCCGTCTCCCGGACGCTGCCCCTGGCCCTGCTCTTCCTGTTCGCCAGTACCACGTCCGGCCAGACCGCGGAGAGCCTCAAGAAGGTCAAGCCGCTCACGGTCGCCAACTTGATCGTCGACGCCGGCTGGATCGGCTGGCTCATCGTCGTGCTCTCCGTCGTCGCCCTGGCGATGTTCATCGAGGACTACATCACCCTCAAGCGCGACAAGCTGGCCCCGCCGGAGCTCATCGACGAGGTCCAAGCCCTCTTCGACGAGGGGCAGTTCCAGGAGGCGATGGAGCTCTGCGAGAACGAGACCACCTTCTTCACACGGGTGTGCGGGGCCGGCATCGCCAAGATCGGCCACCCCTATGACGTGATCACCAACGCCCTGGCGGAGATGGGAGACGAGGAGGCCATGAAGCTCCACCAGAAGGTGGGCTGGCTCAACATGATCGCCAACGTGGCCCCCATGCTGGGTCTCCTCGGGACGGTGTGGGGGATGGTGCTCTGCTTCCACACCATCGCCGCCAAGGGGGGCACGGCCAACCCCGCCGAGCTGGCGAACGGCATCTCGCAGGCCCTCCTGACGACCCTATTCGGCCTGCTCGTGGCGATCCCCATGACCACTGCCTTCGTCTACCTGCGGAACAACCTGGTCCGCTCGGTGATCGAGGTGGGGGCCATCCTCGAGGACCTGTTCGAGCGGTTCCGCCCGGCGGGGACCTAACCCCTCGCCCCGGTCGCCGGACCGCCTGGCCAGGAGGCATCGATGAAACTCAGCCGAACCGCTCCCCCCGCGTCCGAGGAGATGAACATGACGCCGCTCATCGACTGCGTGTTCCAGCTCCTCCTCTTCTTCATGATCGTCACCGACATGACCCAGGCGAACCTGGAGAGCCTCCAGCTCCCGCCCGCACTGGCCGCGGTGCCGGACGAGCCGGATCCCAAGATCGTCCGGCCCATCCTCAACATCCCGGTCAGCGGGAAGGTCATCTGGAGGCGCGAGACGCTCTACGATCCCGAGCAGGACTTCGAGGACACGAGCCGGCTGGAGGCCTTCCTGGCCAACCAGGCCAAGTTGATGCCCACCGAGCACCTGAACGAGAAGGAGGGGACGGGCCCCCAGATCCCCGCCAACCCCCTGATGATCCGGGCCGACGAGAACACCGAGTTCAAGTACATCCAGCGGGTCATGTACCTCTGCGCCAAGAAGGACATCCAGATCTGGAAGCTGGAGCTCGGCGCGAAGGACCTGAGCGAGGAGGACGAGAAGAAGGCGGAGAGCCAGGAGGAGTAGCCGTGTCCGAACGTCTCAAAGAGATCAACCTGGAAGAGGTGAAGATGTCGGTGGCGCCGCTCATCGACATGACCTTCCTCCTCCTGATCTTCTTCATCCTCACGATCAAGTTCAAAGTGCTCGAGGGTAAGCTCGCCGCCTATCTCCCCAAGGACGTGGGGATCAATACCTCTCCGGTCGATCCCAAGGAGAAGGTGGAGGTCAAGATCGAGGTCGTGGAGGCGGGCGTGAAGCTCTCCCCCTTCGCCCCGGCCCCGTACACGGCCGGCGATCCCTACGATCCGGCGAACCACGAGCGCTTCATCTTCCAGTTCGGGACCCGCAAGCTGCGCTACTCGATCGGGCCGCAGAAGTACACGGAGCTCGAGAAGGTGCAGGAGCGGCTGGCGGACCTCTTCGCCCAGGACCGCGAGCGCCCGGCCACGATCGACTGCCGCCCCGGCACCGTCTACGGCGACATGGTCCCCGTCCTCGACGCGGCCTACGAGGTGGGCTACCGGGACATCACCTTCGTCGGCGAGTACAAGCCGGCGAAGCCCCAGTAGGCCGGAAGCCGCCCGCGTCCGCCCCGGCCGGCGGGCCGCCGGAGAGCGTGCCCTCCGGGCGGCGTTCCGGGGCCGCGGGCGGTGGCCGGACCGTCCTAAGTCCTTGTGGAGAAGGGGTTTGATTTTGCCGTCCCGGTTTGCCTGGAACCGGCGCCGGAGATAGGATTCCGCCTTCTCCGAGCGCGCCCCCGATCCGGCCCCGCGCGAGCTCTCCGGGAGCCCTCGGAGACCATCCTTCTCCCCCCCTCCCTCCCCCCCGTCCCTCGGGATCCTCACCGCGCCGCGGGAGGGGATCGCGAGAGAGACAACGGATCTCGTCGGTAGTCCCCGCGCGTTCCTCCGGTATGGAGGACCCGCCCTGCTTCGGCCCCTGGAGTCACGAACAGTCGAGAGCCCACGATGAGGACAGTCTTCTGCGCGCTCAGCCTCTTCACCCTCCTCGCCGCGTCTTGCGCCACCAGGTCCGGTTCGAACGGAGGGGAAACGCCCGCGGCGCTCCCGCCGGGAGCGGAGGCGGGCGCGGCGCCGGAGTCCCAAGCTGGGCCAGGCGCCCCCGCGATCCAGGAGGAGCTCGAGCGGCTGACGCTCGCCCAGCAGCGCCAGGCCTTCCTCGTCGAGCAGCACCTCGCCCAGGCGAAGGAGCTCGTCCGACAGACCCGCCTCGAGGAGGCGGAGCTCGAGCTCGCGCGCGCCCTCGAGCTCGATCCCGACCACCTCGGTGCCAAGGAGTTCATGGCGGAGGTTGGCTCGCTCTTGGGCCGCCCGGGGGGCAAGTTCCTCACCATGGAGGAGATCCTCGCCCGGCAGCAGACGCTGCGCGTGCAGCAGCTTCGGGAGGAGGCGAAGGACAACTACCGCCAGGCCACCGTCCACCTCGCCCGCGGGGAGTTCGATGCCGCGATCATCGAGCTCGGGCTGTGCCTGGACCACATCCGCTGGGATCCCTACCGCATCGACTGGGAGGGGCTCGATCAGCAGGCCGAGACCCTCCTCGCCGAGGCCAAGACCAAGCGCGACGAGGCCGTCGCGGCCGCCCAGGAGGAGTCCGAGCGGGCCGCCCTGTCCGAGCTCCGTTCCCAGGAGCAGGCCGAGAAGGACCGCCGGGAGGCCCTGATCGCGAACCTCCTCACCGAGGCCATCGCCGCCTTCCGCGTCGAGAACTACGACCAGGCGATCGACTACGCCGATCGCGTCATCCGCCTCGACCCTCGCAACGAGAAGGCCAAGGACATCCGCGACACCGCCTTCCGGCGGGGGCGCGACAAGGTGGGGCGCGAGTTCCTGGCCAAGAAGAGCGAGCAGTACAAGCGGTGGCAGGAGGAGCTCGCCGACATGCGGGTCCCCTACAACGACGTGATCACGCTGCCCGACCAGGAGCGCTGGCGCGAGATCACGGAGATCCGGGCTCGCCGCCCCGGCATCGACCTGGAGCAGGCGGTGGACGCGAGCGAGCTCGAGCTGCGCCGCCAGCTCGCCACGACGGAGATCCGGGACTTCAAGATCGACGAGATGGAGAGCCTCACCGAGGTGATCGACACGATCAAGTACGTCACCGGGCTGCCGCTCGTCGTGGCGCCGGTGGCGGAGTCGGCCGCCCTCGACGAAGGCAAGGTCTTCGACTTCGACCTGACGCACCCGATCAGCGTCGAGGAGGCCCTCGACCTGATCACGCAGGCGGCCGGCGAGACGATCACCTGGACCGTCCGCCACGACGCGGTGCTGATCACGACGAAGGAGAAGGCCCGCGGGACCCTCCAGATCTACAACCACGACGTCCAGGACCTGATCTTCCCCCTGACCGACTTCATGGGGCCGCGGATCGACCGGCTCCGCCTGATCGAGGAGATGACCGACGAGGACGGCGGCAGCCAGTTCGGGAGCATCGGGGACAAGCAGGTGACGAACGAGCCCGACGATCTCGTCACCCTCGTCCGGGACAACGTGGCCCAGGGCACATGGGACCAGGAGGGAATCAACATCAACATCGAGGGCGGCAACATGATCGTCGTCCACACCTCCGAGGTGCAGAAGCAAGTGCGCCAGTTCCTGGAGGACCTGCGGCGGTTCAGCGCCTCGCTCGTGACGATCGAAACCAAGTTCATGAGCATCTCCGACAACTTCCTCCAGGAGATCGGCGTGGACTTCCGGGGCCTCGACAACCCCGGGTCGCCCTTCACGGACCTCGATGACCTCCGCCTCGACGACGAGCCCACCCTGGGGCTCGACAATAACGGCACCGGCAGCAGCGCCACTCCGCCGTCCTCGGGCTTCTACTACGACGACGGCCAGGACGGCGCCTTCGCCGGCCGCAGCGAGGCCATCTGGGACAGCTCCCTCGGGGACGCCCTCTCGGGGATCGGCGGCCTGACCGGCCAATGGACGTTCCTCAACGACGTCCAGCTCTCCGCCATCCTGCGCCTGGTCGAGAAGAGCTCGAACATCGAGCTGATCAACGATCAGGTGCTCAGCGTGCACAACACGCAGCGGGCCTTCGTGACCGTGATCAACCAGAAGGCCTACATCCAGGACTTCGACGTCGAGGTGGCCCAGTTCCAGGCGGTGGCCGACCCGGTGGTCAACGTGCTGACGGAGGGGATCGTCCTCGATGTCCGCCCGACGATCCACCACGACCGCAAGAGCCTCACGCTGGAGATCCAGCCCACGGTGGCCCGGGTCGCCGCCCTGACGAACTTCTCGACCACGCTCGGCGGCTCGACGGCCTCCGTGACCTTCCAGCTCCCCGAGCTCGAGGTCCAGAGCGTGTTCACCACCGCCGTCGTGCCGGACGGCGGATCGATCCTGATCGGCGGCCTCTCCCGCCTCCGCGACGTCGAGCGGCGGGCCGAGGTCCCCTGGCTCGCCAAGATCCCGGTCGTCGGCTTCTTCTTCAAAGAGGAGGGCTACAGCGACGAGCGGGAGAGCCTCATGATCATGATCCGCGCCTGGATCACCGACGTGAAGGAGGAGCTCGCCACCCTCGAACGGCGCTAGATGGCAGGGGGGGCGCCGCCAGGCGCCAACCCCTGCCATCTAGAGGCCGAAGGGAGCGCCGAAGGGAGCGCCGAAGGCGCTACCCTTCGGCCGGTTTGCAGCGCCGCGAGGAGCCGCTCGGGGGCCGGTCCTAGGCCGCGCCCCCGAGAGACGGTAGATTCCCGTCCGTCCCATGACGGAGCTCAAGGCGGTCCTCTTCGATCTCGACGACACCCTCTTCTCCACCACCCAGTTCGCCCGGCGGGCGCGGGCGAACGCGGTGCGGGCGATGGTGGAGACCGGCCTCGCCCTGCCGGAGGCGGAGGTGATGCGAGAGCTCGAGGAGGTGATCGCGGAGTTCACCTCGAACTACGAGCACCACTTCAACCAGCTCCTGCGCCGGCTGCGGCCCAAGTGCCTCGAGCGGGTGAACGAAGCGATCATCGTGGCGGCGGGCGTGGTCGCCTACCACGACACGAAGTTCCGGGAGCTCGCTCCGTTCCCGGACGTCTATCCCCTCCTCGAGGCCCTCGGCGGGGCGGGGATCCGCCGCGGGGTGATCACCCACGGACTCACGATCAAGCAGGCCGAGAAGCTGATCCGGCTGAACCTCCTTCCGCACCTCGATCCCCAGGCGATCTTCATCTCCGAGCAGATCGGGATCTCGAAGCCCAACCCGAAGCTGTGGTCGCTCGCCGCCAAGGACCTCGGGCTCGATCCGATGGAGGTCATGTACGTCGGCGACAGCCCCGAGCACGACGTCGCGCCGCCGCGCTCGATCGGGATGATCACCGTCTGGGCCCGCCGGGCGTCCAAGCGGTCGCTCGAGGGAACGGGGATCGAGCCCGACCACGTCGTCGACGACTTCGACCAGCTCCTCGGGATCCTGCGGTCGCGCTACGGCCTGCCCGTGTGAGCCGGGCCGTCCGCCTTCAGGCAGGCGGCCCGATGGGTCGGGCTGAGCGGCACGAAGGCCGGGAACGCCGCGGCGCACTGCTCCTCGGCGATCGGGCAGCGCGGGCGGAAGTGGCAGCCGGGGGGAGGATCGAGGGGCGAGGGGACGTCGCCGCGCAGGAGGATCCGCTCCCGCCGCCGCGCCGGATCGGCCCGGGGCACCGCCGCGAGCAGAGCCTGGGTGTAGGGGTGGGCCGGCCGAAGGAAGATCTCCTCTCGCGTCCCTTCCTCGACGATCCGCCCGAGGTACATCACGGCGATCCGATCCGAGATGTGCCGCACGACCGCCAGATCGTGGGCGATGAAGAGGAACGACAGCCCATACTCCGCCTGGAGGTCCCGCAGGAGGTTCACGATCTGGGCCTGGATCGAGACGTCGAGGGCGCTGACCGCCTCGTCGCACACGATGAAGCGCGGGCGCACGGCGAGCGCCCGGGCGATGCCGATGCGCTGGCGCTGGCCGCCCGAGAACTCGTGCGGGAAGCGGTCGCGCGCGCCGGCATCGAGCCCCACCCGCTCGAGGAGCTCGACGACCCGCGCCTCGATCTCGCGTCCCCGGGCGAGCCGGTGCACGCGCAGGCCCTCGCTCACGATCTGACCCACCGAAAGGCGCGGATTCAGGCTCTCGTAGGGGTCCTGGAAGATGATCTGGAGGTCTCGCCGCCAGCGCCGCAGCTCGCGCGGCGGGAGCTGGAAGAGCGGGACCGGCGCCGCCTCCGGCGCCGGGCGGTAGAGGGCCTCGCCGTGCGTGGGCTCGAGGAGCCGCAGCAGGGTGCGCGCGGCGGTCGTCTTGCCGCACCCGGACTCCCCTACCAGGCTCAGCGTCTCGCCCCGGCCCATGTGGAAGGAGACGCCGTCCACCGCCTTCACCTCCCCCACCCGCCGGCCGAGGACGCCCCGGCGCACGGGGAAGTGCTTGGCGAGGTCGCGGACGGCGAGCAGGACGTCGTCGATCACGGCTCCTCCGCGACGGGGAAGTGGCAAGCCACGGCGTGCTCGCCCGCCGCCGCGGGAGCGGGGAGGAGCGCCGGCTCCTCCGCGACGCAGCGCGCGG
This sequence comes from Planctomycetota bacterium, assembly GCA_040754415.1. Taxonomy (GTDB): domain Bacteria; phylum Planctomycetota; class UBA1135; order UBA1135; genus JBFMCU01. The sequence goes on along the minus strand of JBFMCU010000142.1, from coordinate 22,889 downwards.
CGGCCCGGGGGCAGCGCGGATGGAAGCGGCAGCCCGCCGGCAGGGCGAAGGCGCTCGGCACGGCCCCCTCGATCGCCGGGAGGCGCTCGCCGGGCCGCGCGAGGTCGGGGCGGGAGCGCAGGAGTCCGACCGTGTAGGGGTGGCGGGGGCGGGCGAAGAGCTCGCGCACGCCGGCGTGCTCCACCACCCGGCCCGCGTACATGACCGCCACGCGGTCGGCCGTCTCGGCGACGACGCCGAGGTCGTGGGTGATCAGGAGCATGCTCATCCCGGTGCGGCGCTGCAGATCGGCGAGCAGGGCGAGGATCTGGGCCTGGACCGTCACGTCCAGGGCGGTCGTGGGCTCGTCGGCGATGAGGAGGCGAGGCCCGCACGAGACGGCCATCGCGATCATCACCCGCTGGCGCATGCCGCCCGAGAGCTGGTGGGGATAGGAGCGCGCGCGGCGGGCGGGGTCGGGGATACCGACCTGCTCCAACATCCGGGCGGCCCGCGCGCTCGCCTCCCGCCGGGAGAGGCCCTGGTGCAGGCGCACGGCCTCCGCGATCTGCTCCCCCACCGCGAAGACGGGATTCAGGGCCGTCATCGGCTCCTGGAAGATCATCGCGACCTCGTTGCCCCGGATCCGGCGCATCTCGGCCGCCGGGAGCCGGAGGAGGTCGCGGCCGGCGAAGCGGATCTCGCCCCCGGCGTGGAAACCGGGCGGGTCGGGCACGAGCCGCAGGATGGAGAGCGCGGTGACGCTCTTCCCGCAGCCGGACTCCCCGACGAGCCCCACGGTCTCGCGGGGGAGGATCTCGAGGTCGACCCCGTCCACCGCCCGGGCGACGCCCGTCTCGCCGCGGAAGTACGTGCAGAGGCCCCGCAGCGCGAGGAGCGGCGCGCGGGCGCCGGCCGTGCCGCGGGGGAGCGTCGCGCTCGGGTCCTCTCGCTTCACCGGGATTCGATCCTCATCCGGGGGTCCACGGCGTCGCGGATCGCGTCGCCGACGAGGTTGTAGCACACCACGGTGACGAAGATGAGGAGGCCAGGAAACACCTGGATCCACCAGTGCGCCGGACTCCGCGACTCGGTCGCGAGGGCGCCCCAGGAGGGGATCGGGTGGCTCACCCCCAGCCCGAGGAAGGAGAGGGCCGACTCGGTCAGGATGCCGGCGGCGACGGCGAAGGCGCCGGCCACGAGGATCGGGCCGATCGCGTTGGGCAGCACGTGGCGGAAGATCGTCCGCAGAGCGGACGCGCCGAGGGCCCGGGCGGCGAGCGTGAACTCGAGCTCGCGCAGGCGCAGGACCTCGGCCCGGGCGAGCCGCGCCACGCCCGTCCAGCGCACGAGCGCGATGACGACCGCGATGGCGACAAGGGGCGGTACGACCGCGGGATCGGTGAACGCGACGACGGTCAGGATCAGGAAGAAGGCCGGGATGCAGAGCACGACCTCGATCACCCTCGAGAGGACGAGATCGATCCAGCCGCCGAAGTAGCCGGCGGCCGCCCCGACCGCCGTCCCGATCAAGACGAGCAGGACGGCGGACACGAGCCCCACCGTGAGGCTGATGCGGCCCCCCCAGAGGAGCCGGACGAGGAGATCGCGCCCCAGGGAGTCCGTCCCCAGGAGGTGGCGCCACGGGCTCGCCGCGGCGGGCTCCCCGTAGAGGACCTCGACCTCGGGGGGACCGGCTCCCGCGCCGGCCGGCGCCCGCGCCGCCCCCCCGGCCCAGCTCGGCGGCCGGAGGCGCTCGCCGGCGCGGAGCTCGGCGAAGCCGAACGAGAGCGGCGGGAACACGACGCGCGTGGCGACGATGTCCCCGCTCGTGAGGCCGGCCTTGATGGAGGCGCTCTCGAGGCTCGTGCTCCCTCCTCCGCCCCGCCCCCCCGCCAGGGCGCCGAGTAGGGAGAGGGCGAGCACGGCGGCGAGCTTGGCGGCGCGGGCGCGGCGGATGCGGGTCGGGTCGCCGCCGAGGAGGAGGCGGTCGACGGCGCGGCCCCAGAGCGGCCCGAGGAGGACGAGGGTCCAGAGCACCATGAAGAAGAGCTCGGTCGCTCCGATCGCCTGCCACAGGGGATGGCGGCGCACCGGCCGGAGGGTCACCTCCCCCTCGCCCGGCCGCCGCGGATCGCGGGCGGCGAGGCTGGTCTGGATCGCCCCGGCGAGCTCGCGGGCGGCGTCGGCGTGCGCGGTCGCCCGCTCGCGGTCGCCGCTCCGGCCGGCAGCGACCGCCGCGTCGACCCGGGCGGAGAGGTCGCCGAGCACGGCGGCGCGCGGCTCGCCGGCGAGGTAGGCCTGCATCGTCGCCACCCGCCGCGCCGCCGCCTCCTCCTCGGCGGCGACCGCCTCCTCCCAGCCGAATCCCCCGCTCGCCGCGCGGCGCGCGCCATACTCCTCCGGCCCCTCGCGCAGCAGGCGAGCGAGGTTCGTCGTCGCCGGGAGGAGCGTGCGCCGCGCCTCCCCGTACTCCCGGTAGTCGATTCCCACGAGGACGTACGGCCGGTCGCTGGCGAGGAGCGGCGCGTAGATCGCGCCGGCGTAGAGGAGCGCGAGCACGACGAGGGCGGCGCGCACGAGCCGCCGGCGGACGAGCCGGCCGACGACCTGCTCCCAGGCGTCGCGCGTCTCATTCATAGCGGATGCGCGGGTCCACCGCGGCGTAGGCGAGGTCGGCGAGCAGGATGCCGAGGAGCGTCAGGAAGGCCGAGAACGTGGTCGTCGCCATGACGATCCCGTAGTCGCGCTGCAAGAGCCCCTCGTACGCGTACCTCCCCATTCCCGGGAGATCGAAGACGGTCTCCACGATGACGGAGCCCCCGATCAGGACCGGCAGCACGGACGCGAAGAGCGTGATCACCGGGAGGACGGAGTTGCGGAGCACGTGCTTCAGGACGACGACCCGCTCGGAGAGGCCCTTGGCGCGGGCGGTGCGCACGTAGTCCTGGCGGATCTGGTCGATCATCCCCACTCGCACCTGCCGCGACAGGTAGGCGAGCCCGCCGTAGGTGTAGGCGACCACGGGCAGGACGGCGTGGCGGATCGCGTCCCAGGCGTAGGTTCCCCGCGAGAGGGCCGATGCGTCCTGGTCGTGGAGACCGATCACCGGCAGCCAGTCGAGCCCCGTGGCGCCGAAGGCGAGGATCAAGAGGAGCCCGGCCCAGAAGGTGGGAATCGAGTAGAGCGCGAAGAGGAGCAGGGTCAGCACGGCATCGCGCCGCGTGCCCTGCCGCACGGCCGAGTAGATGCCGAGGGGCAGCGCGAGGAGGTAGATCAGGACGATGGAGACGAGCGCGATCGGCACGGTGACCGCCAGCCGCCGTCCCAGCTCCGCGACGATCGACACGCTCTGGCGCTGGAGCTCGTTCCCGAGGTCGAGCGCGAGCAGGCCGCCCCAGGGGTCGCGGCCGCTGCCGCCGAACCAGCGGTGGCCCTCGGGTCGCGTGTTGAACGGCCCGAGAAAGCCGAGGTACTGCACGAGGAGCGAGCGATCGAGCCCGCGCGCGTGCTCGAAGCGCGCGACCCGCGCCGCGTAGTCCGCCCCCTCCCCCGCCTCGCCGCCGGCGGCGCCGATCATGACCGTGGCCGGATCCCCGGGCGCCAGGCGCAGGGCAACGAACACGACCAGCGTGACCCCGAGCAGGGTCGGGACCATCCAGAGGAACCGGCGGAGGGCGTAGGGGAGCACGCGGGCGGGGGCCGGTGACGCGAGGATCCTACTCCTTCCAGCTCGGCCGCGTGCCGGGGGTCCCGGCGGGGTAGTAGAGCCGCCGCAGAGAGTAGCCAGGCGAGACGTGGAAGGTCTGCAGCCCCCGGATCTCCTTCTTCAGGGCGAACTTGACGGGCGGCGTGAACATGAAGAGGCACGGCTGGAGGTCATAGAGGTAGGCGTGCAGCTCGCGCCAGATCGCGGCCCGCCGCGCCGGATCGAGCTCGCGCTGCCCGCGCTCGATCAGCGCGTCGACCCGCGGGTCCCGCAGGGCGTAGTGATTCGAGCTGCGCATCTCCGGCTCGCCCCACTTCGAGTGCCAGACCTGCTCCGGATCGGTCTCCAGGGGCGAGAACCAGGCGAGGTGGGCGGCGTCGAAGTCGCGATCGAGCACGCGCTCGTAGAAGGTGGCCCACTCCAGGCCGTTCAGGCGCAGGCGGATCCCGATGCGCGCCAGCGCCATCTGGAACACCTGGCCGAAGTGCTCGGCCTGCTTGCCGCCGGACGGATAGAGGAGCTCGAACTCGAAGGCCTGGCCGTCGCGGTCGATCCATCCATCGCCGTCCCGGTCGTACCAGCCCGCCGCGGCGAGCATCTCGGCGGCGAGGTCCGGATCGTAGGCGAGGGGACGGACGTCGTGGTCGTACCCGGGTCCGAAGTAGTTCTGGGGTCCGGTGACCTGGCGGGCGACGCCCTCGTACTCCGCGCGCCGGAACTCCTCCATGTCGATCGCGTGGGCCAGCGCCTGGCGGACGGTCCGCTCCTGGAACAGGGGCCGAAGAAGGTTCCAGCCGGTGTAGCCCCAGGCCCCCAGGTAGAAGTGCCCCTTCGTGAAGCGGGAGGCGAACTGCTCGCTCTCGGTCGCGGGCCCGAAGTAGTCCTCCGACTTGAGCCGGTCGAAGAGGTCGAGCTCGCCCTGGAGGAGGGCCTGGAAGGCCACGTCGGTGTCGGCGATGTAGCGCCAGCGGATGGTGTCGAAGTAGCCCCCGTAGCGGGGATCGCCGGCGTCCCAGTAGTCCGCGAACCGCGTCGCCTCGATGTACTGCTGGTTCCACGCCGTGATCCGGTAGGGCCCGAGATCGACCCAGCCCCCCTGGTCGTGGGGGTTCTTGTTCACGAAGGCGCCGCGATCCTCCAGGGTCGGCGCGTAGCCGGGCCCATGCTCGCGCGCCAGGGCCGCGAGCGCCTCGGGATGGTGGGCGGCGAGGTCCGGATCGGTGAGATCGAAGAGGTGACGGGGGAGGAGCGGCATCTCGCCCACCACCTCGATCGCCTTGAAGTACTGCCGGGCGAAGAAGAACCGCACCGTCCGCCCGTCCAGGACCTCGGCGGCCAGGATCTTCTCGTAGTAGGACTTCAGCTCCTCGCAGTCGACATGAGGATTGCCGTAGACCTCCCAACTGAAGAGGACGTCGGCGGCGTCGAAGGGGTGCCCGTCGTGCCACTTCACTCCGGCGCGGAGGTGGAAGGTGAACACGGTGCCGCGTTCCACGGCGGAGACGTCGGCGGCGGGAAGGACGAGCTCGCCCGCGAGCGGGTTCGCGGCGGAGGCGGGGCGCACCACGATGGCTTCCTCTCGCTCCTCGACCGTGCCGAAGAGGAACGCGCGCCGGCGCTCGCCCTCTCCGGCGGTGCGGGCCGCGGCGTATTTCCCCGCCGCCTCCGGGCGCAGCACGACGGCGTCCTCCACCTCGTAGCGCTCCGCCAGCCGCGGCGCGAACTCCCAGGTCTCCCAGTCCCTCCGGAGCAGCGTGTCGCTCACCTCGTAGAGCATGTTCGTGACCACCTGGGCGTTCTCGATCACCCGGTTCATGCTCTTCGGGAGGTTCGCGAGGTGGACGATGATCCGCCCGCCGTACGCGGGGGGAGGCACGCTCTTCCCGGCCCGCACGTCGGGGTGGAAGGCGTCCACGGGAGCCGGAGCCGGTCCGAAGGGCTCCTCCTGGGCGCACCTCGGGAAGGCGAGGATGAGGCCGAGGAGGAACGGCGCGGCGGGCGGGGCGGAGCGGGCGTGCGGCATGGGGCGCGGGGGGAGAGCGAGGAGCGCGGGATCGCGGGCGCGCCCGCCCGGCGATACCCGCCGGGGACGGGGAGCGCTACGGGGGATCGCCGGGAGGCGGAGGCTAGCCCCCCGCCCCCCGGGCGGTCAAGGATCCAACCCCTTGTCGCGAACGGACTTGCGACGGTCCATGGCCCGGCCTAGCATCCCCCGGCGATGGCCGGCGGCACGGATCGACTCTTCCGGGCGGGGGCGGCCCTCGTCCTCCTCGGGGCCCTCTCCGCCGCGCTCCTCCTCGGCCCGCGGGCGGCCCGCCTCCCGCGGGCCGACCTCGTGGCGAACAACGGGGCCGAGGTGCGGAGCCTCGATCCCCAGACGGTGAGCGGCGTCGCCGAGGGGCGGGCGGTGCAAGCGCTCTACGAGGGATTGACGGCGCTCGATCCCGCGACGCTCGCGCCGCGCCCCGCCGTCGCGGAGCGCTGGGAGGTGACGGAGGACGGGCGCACGTACACGTTTCACCTGCGCCCGGAGGCGTGCTGGATCCGCCCCGGCACCGATCCCGCGCGCTTCGGGGAACGCGGCGATCCCGTCACCGCCGCGGACTTCGTCCGCTCCTGGGAACGCCTGCTCCATCCCGCCACGGCGGCGGAGTACGCCTACGAGCTCTGGTGCGTGAAGGGGGCGCGCCAGTACACGCTGCTCCCCGAGGATCGGCTGTACGCCTCGACGCTCCGCGACCCCGTGTGGGTCGCGGCGGCGGCCGGCGGCCGCCAGCGCCTCGGGCTCACCGGCCATCTCCTCGCGGAGCTCGACGGCGCGAGCGAGGTCGCGGCGCTCCGCCGTCCGGGCGACGCGCTCGCCGCGGGCGATCCCTTCGCCGCCGCCGCGGGCCGGGAGGTCGCCGCGCCGATCGGCGGGCGAATCGTGGCGGTGAACCCCGCCCTTCCCGCCGGGGCCGCGGCCCTCGCCGCCGATCCCTACGGCGCGGGCTGGATCGCGGAGATCGAAGCGTCCCCCGCGGAGGCCGCCGCCGCGCGGGCCGCCGGGCGGCTCGTGGACGCGGCCGCCTACCGGCGGGGCTGGGTCTGGCCGCACCAGGTCGGCCTCCGCGCCGCCGATCCGCGGACCCTGGTCGTCGAGCTCGCGACGCCGACCCCCCACTTCCTCGCCCTGACCGCGCTCCACCCGCTCTATCCCGTCCACCTCCCGAGCCTCGCGGCGGCGAGGAAGCGCTGGCCCGACGCCTGGGAGACGGAATGGGTGAAGCCGGAGCACCTCGTCACGAACGGCCCCTATCGCCTGCTCGCCCGGCGGCTGCACGATCGCCTGCGCCTCGCGAAGAGTCCCGTCTATTGGGACGCGGCGCACGTGGCGATGCGCACCGTCGACCTGCTCGCGGTGGAGCATCAGGGGACGGCGCTCAACCTGTACCTCACCGGCGAGGCGGACTGGATCGCCGCGGTGCCGGCGAACCTCGTGCCGCACCTCGCCGGCCGCGAGGACTTCCGCCCCGCCCCGCAGCTCGGCACGTACTTCTTCCGGGTGAACGTCACCCGCCCGCCCCTCGACGACGCGCGCGTGCGCCGGGCCCTGGCGCTCTCCATCGACCGCCGCGCGATCAGCGCGAAGGTCCTGAAGGGGGGCCAGCTCCCGAGCTGGAGCTTCCTGCCGCCCGGCTTCCCGGGCTACGCGCGGGCGGAGATCGACCACGCCCCGGCGGCGGACGAGCCCGCGGTCGCCGCGGCCGCCTTCGCCGCCGACTGCGCGCGGGCTCGGGAGCTCCTCGCCGCGGCGGGATTCCCCGGCGGGGCCGGCCTGCGCCCGCTCGAGATCGCCTACAACACCGCCGAGGTCCACCGCGACGTCGCCGAGGTGATCGCCGACGGCTGGCGGCGCGAGCTCGGGCTGGAGGTCTGCCTCGCGAACCAGGAGTTCCAGGTCTTCCTCGACACCCAGCGCACCCTCGACTACGACGTGTCGCGCTCGTCGTGGATGGGCGACTTCCTCGATCCGGTGAACTTCCTCGCCGTGTTCCGCGCCGGCGGGGCCAATAACCGCACCGGCTGGGCGAGCTCGTCCTACGACGAGCTCCTCGACCGCGCGGCGCGGGAGCCCGATGGGGCGCGCCGACTCGCGCTGCTCGCGGCGGCCGAGCGCATCCTGATGGACGAGGTGCCGATCCTCCCCCTCTTCACCTACGTCACCCAGAACCTGGTGAACCCGCGCCTCGGCGGCTTCTCCCCCAACGTCCTCGACACGCATCCCCTCCACCACCTCTACTGGATGGACGACGCCGAGCTGGCGCGCCGGCGGGCGGCGGATCCGCCGGCCGGAGAGCTCGCACCGGCGCCGGGGCCGCGGGAGGGACTCCATCCGCCGGCGGGGAGGAGCGGATGATCCGCTTCCTCTTGCGGCGCCTCGCGTGGTTCGCGGTGACGCTGTGGGTGGTCGTCACGATCTCCTTCGTGCTCATGCGCTCCGTGCGCGGCGGGCCCTTCTCGGCGGAGCGCGAGCTGCCGCCCGCCGTGGAGCGCAACCTGCGGGCCCGCTACCACCTCGATTGGCCGCTCTGGCGGCAGTACGTGCACTACGTCGGCCCGCTGAACCTCGCCGCCGACGGGCCGGAGATGCTCGGCGGCGACGGAGCGCGACCCTTCGGGGGGCTCCTCGCCGGCGAGCTCGGCCCCTCGTTCAAGTATCGCGACTACCAGGTCGAGGACATCCTCGTCGAGTCGCTGCCCATCTCGCTCGCGCTCGGGGCGGTCGCGCTCGTCTGGGCGATCGGGCTCGGGCTCGCCGCCGGCGTGCTCGCGGCGGCGCGGCGCGGGACCGCGCTGGACATCGCCCTGCGCCTGGCGGCGACCGCCGGCATCGCCCTGCCGAACTTCGTGATCGCCGGGCTCCTGATCCTCCTCCTCGCGTTCCACTGGCCGTTCCTGCCCGTGGCCGGCTGGGGCGATCTCTCCCACCTGCTCCTTCCCGGCTTCGCCCTCGGCGCCCCCTTCGCGGCGTACGTGGCGCGCCTGACGCGCACGGGGCTCGTCGAGGTGCTCGGCCAGGACTGGATCCGCACCGCTCACGCCAAGGGCCTCTCGCCGCGGACAGTGCTCCTGCGCCATGCCCTGCGGGCCGGAATCCTCCCCGTCGTGTCCTACCTCGGGCCGGCCGCCGCCGGGATCCTCACCGGCTCGCTGGTGATCGAGAAGATCTTCGCCATCCCCGGCACGGGGACGCACTTCGTGAACAGCGCCCTGAATCGCGACTACACGCTCGCCATGGGCGTTACGATCCTCTACACCGCCCTCGTCTTCGCCCTGAACACGCTCGTCGATCTCGCCTACACCCTGCTCGATCCGCGGATCGAGCTGGAGGAGGCATGAGCGGGAGGCGCGAGGCGTGGCGGCGGCTGCGGGCGAATCGGGCGGCGTACGTCTCGCTCCTGTTCCTGGCGGCGGTCGGCCTCATCAGCCTCGCCGCGCCGCTCCTGCCCCTGCCCTCGCCGATGGCCCTCGATCTGCCGGACGAGCCCCGCGCGCCGGCGTGGCCGTGGCAGGAGCTCGGCCGGACGGGCTGGGACGCGGCGGAGTACTGGGATCTGAACGCGGTCGACGCGGCGCTCGTGCGCGCGCGTGCGGCGGTCTTCGGCACCTGGCAGACCGGCCCGTGGCTCGGCACCGACGCCAAGGGCCGCGATCTCCTGGCGCGGATCGTGTGGGGCAGCCGCATCTCGCTCCAGGTGGCGCTGGCGGCGGCGCTCTGCAGCCTCCTGATCGGCGTGACGTACGGCGCCGTCGCCGGGTACTGCGGGGGACGCATCGACAACCTCCTGATGCGCGTCGTGGACGTGCTCTACAGCGTTCCGCTCATCTTCCTGGTGATCTTCCTCGTCTCCGTCGTCGGCGAGTACCGCGCCGAGCTCGCGGCGGCCGGCATCGACTCGATGACGGTCTTCTACGCCGTGATCGGGATGGTCACCTGGCTGACGATGGCCCGGGTCGTGCGCGGGCAGGTGCTCGCCCTGCGGAGCGCGGAGTTCGTCCTCGCCGCGAGGGCCCTCGGCGCTTCTCCGACCCGCATCCTCCTCCGCCACGTCCTGCCCAACGTCCTGCCGGTGGTGGTGGTCTACCTCACGCTCACCATCCCCGCGGTGATGCTCTTCGAAGCCTTCCTCTCCTTCCTCGGCCTCGGCGTCGAGCCGCCCCGCGTGAGCTGGGGCCTGCTCGCGCTCGACGGGACGGAGGCGATCCATCCCCTGCGCACGGCGTGGTGGCTCGTCGCCGCGCCCGCCGCCGCGATGGGCTCCACGCTGCTCGCCTTGAACGTCCTCGGCGACGGCCTGCGCGACGCCCTCGATCCGAAGCTGCGGGGGCGGTGAAGGGAAGCGGTCCAGCATCTGGACGCGAGTCTCCCCCGGCGTCAGCGATACGGCGTCAGACACTTTTTTGCACCCGGCGGCAGCCGCCGGGTGCAAAAAAGTGTCTGACGCCGTATCGCTGACGCCGTATCGCTGACGCCGTATCACTCCTCCTCCGCCAGATGCCGGTACCAGGTGCGCCACAGGACGAGGGCGGCGGCCGCGAACCCGAGGCCGCATGCGGCGGCGCGCGCGTACCAGTGCCCCACGAAGTACATCGGCGCGAGATAGAGACAGGTGATCCCCGCCATGGCCAGAAAGGCGTTCCCGAGGGAGCGCCCCGCGGTCTCGCCCCGGGGGACGGCGCCCTCCATCCGCACCGGTCCCCACCAGCCGAAGGGACGCACCGTGCGGCGGAACTCGGCGAGGACGGCGGGAGCGGTGGGCGGCGTGGCGAGCGACACCACGACGCTCGCGACGAGCGCGCCGAGGCAGATCCCGGCGAAGAGCACGTAGTCCGGCGTCGTCCCCAGCACCTGGGGCACCAGGGTCAGGAGCAGGCCGCCGGCGATCCCCGCCGCGTACCCCCAGCCGTTCATCCGCCACCAGTGCCAGCGGAGGACGTTCGGAACGATCGCTCCCGCCGTCAGCGCCATCATCATCCACGACCAGATCCCGCCGATGGAGCTCGCTTGCCGGCCGATCGCGATCCCCGCCGCCACGATCCCCACCGTGGCGAGGTAGCTCACGCGCACGAGGTGCCGCTCGACCGCGGCCGGCCGGACGAGAGGCTGCCAGAGATCCCGCACGACGAAGGCGGCTCCCGCGTTCACGGTGGAGCTGAACGTGGACATGAAGGCTGCGAGCAGCCCGGCGACCACGATTCCCCGCACGCCCGCCGGCAGATGCTCCTTCAGCACCCAGGGCATCACCTCCTCCGGATCGGAGGCGGAGGCGAAGGCGGTCAGCGCGAGCAGGGTGATTCCCGCCACCATGGCCCAGCGCGCCACCAGGAAGAACGGCCACGCGGCGGCGATCTTCGCCGCGTCGCGCACCGTCCGCGCGGCGAGGAAGCGCTGGGCGTCGTACATCTGGGCCGGCCCCCCCGCGTTGAGGAGCAGGCCCTTGACCACCCAGGCGGCGGTGAGGAAGCCGAAGGCAGCGTACGCCTCCTGATCCGTGCTCTCGAGGTGCTCCAGGCGCCACGACGGCGTCACTCGGACGAACCCCGGCGGCACGTGGGCCGCGATCTCCGCCGGGCTCACGTGCCACCACGCAAACCCGGCGATCCAGAGCGCCGCCACCGTCAGGACGATCGTCTGGATGACGTCCGTCACCACCACGCTGTAGAGCCCCCCCATGACCACGTAGAGGGTGGTGACGGCGAGGATGGCGGTGGCGAGCACCGCCCGCTGGTGCTCCACCAGCCACTCCCCGCCGACGGGCAGGCGGGCGGCGAGCGGCGCGAGCGGGAAGTACACGGCGGCGAACTTGCCTATCCCCTGGAAGGCGTATCCGATCGCCGCCGCCGTCACGACGACCGCCATCGCCGCCGAGGCGTACCGCGCGACCCGCCCCCCGGCGTCCTCGCCGAAGCGGGTCCGCATCCACTCGGCGGCCGTCATCACCCGCGAGCGGCGCACCCAGCGCGCGAGATAGGCGAGGGTGAACGCCGGCATCGTCACCCCCCACATCCAGTGCTGCCACCACGACTGCATCCCCAAGACGTACATCACCGAGACCATCCACATCGTCCCGGTGAGGTCGAAGTTCGAGACCGCGCCGGACATGGCGAGGGCCGGCCAGGGGAGCGACTTGCCGCCGAGGAAGTAGGCGTCGAGGTCCTTCGCCGCCCGCTGCTGGTACCAGATGCCGACCCCGATGACGACGGCGAGATACAAGCCGACGATGGCGAGGTCGGCGGCGCTCACTCGGCGGGCTCCAGCCGCAGGGTGACGAAGGCGTGGGCGGGCAAGGAGAGCGGCCCCCGCACTGGAGCTCCCTGCTCCTCGCGCGGGCTGCTCCGATGGACCTTCCACGCGGCGGGCGCGGCGGGAAGGATCTCGGCATCCAGGCTCGCTGGGGTCTCGTTGTACAGCCGGACGATCATCGCCCGGCCGTCGCGGCTCGGCGCCAGCCGGGTCACGCGCGCACCGGCGGGGCGCACGGCGAGGAGGGAGGGGAGGGCCGGCGACCCGCCCGCCGCGACCGGGACGACGACCGGCGACCGGCAGGTCTCGATCGCAAACCGCGCGGCGCGCCCGGCGTCGGCCGCGCCGTCGTGCAGGAGGAGGGCGTAGCGGAACGTCGCCGGCCCCTCCTGGTCCGCCTTGTAGTTCGTCTCCCAGTAGTTGTTCATCGCGTAGGAGAAGAGCGTCGCGGAGGGCGGGTTCGCGCGGAGCCAGACATCCGGATCGTGGGGGGTCGTGACGTCGGTGTGGATGTCCCCCATCTGCACGAGCGGCGCGTCGACGGTCGCCAGCGTCGCCCCGGCGCCGGCGCCGCAGACCTCGACCCAGCGTCCCACGGTGAAGAAGTTGCGGCACGCCCCCTCGATCTGGTCGACCTCGGGGCGCACGGGACCCCACGGCTGGTCGAAGGCGACCCGGGGGTCGGGGAGGTCGAGGGCGAAGGCGAAGTGGACGCCCTCCTGCTCCCGGATCGCTTCCTTGTCGAGGGTGTTCGTGATCTCGACCACCGGGAGACCATCGACGAGCCGGTACTCGCGCCCGAGCCCGCGCGTCCCCGGCGCCGCGGAGGTGACCCGCAGCGTCGCCACCAGCGGTCCGGGATCGATCACCTCGATCCGCACGGACGACACGCCCTCCCGCACGGAGGGATCCCGGCCGGGGACGTAGACGTAGCGGTCGAGGCCGCCCGCCCCGGCGAGATCGCGGTCGACTCCCGCGAGAGCAAGCGAGGCGATCGCCCCGCTCTCCGCGTCGACCGCGAGGTGCACGGGACCGTTCTCGAGGACGTTCCCGGCCGCGCGTGCGGCGCCCGCCGCTCGGGCCGCGCCGGGGCGGATCCCGAAGCGCCGGGAGCCGAAGGGAGGGATGTCCTCCGCCCGGAAGGCCAGCGTGCCCGCCGCCAGACGCTGCGACGGCACGGGAGCGCCGTTGTTCCCCCCGCGGAGGTCGACGATCGCGTCGCCCGCGCGCCGCCAGCCGGCCGGGAGCTCGACGATGACCGTCCGCGGCCACGAGAGCGGGTTCAGGACCTCGACCTCGTCCACGGTCTCCGCCGGGCCGGGGTCGTGCCGCCGCCCGGCGCTCGCCGCGGCGAGGAGCTCGTCGGCCATCCGCTCCGCGTCCCACGCGAAACGCGCCTTGCGCTCCGCCTGCGCCCGCGCGAACTCCGAGTCCGGCTCGCTGATCGAGTTGTGCGCGCCCCAGGTGTGCTCGTCGTAGAGCACGGCCTCCCGCCACGCCGCGTCGAAGGCCGCCGCGGGATACAGCCCCGGCCGCAAGATCGCCCACAGGGCCTGCGCGTCGACGAGCTTCTCCTTCGCCCGCCGGCAGGCGGCGGTATCGGCGGCCGTCGAGGCCGCCCCGTCCTCCCAGTACGGCGTGAAGTCGCCGCGCACGACCGGCAACGCCGGCCCGTACCGCTGCTCGAAAGCGTGGAACATCTGGCTCGTGGTGACGATCTCGATCCGCGGCCAGGCGTGCTCCGCGTTCCACTGCCGTACGCTGTCGGAGAGGTGCGGATCGGGCGGGCCGTTGTCGCCGCCGATGTTGTAGCGCACCTGCACGAGGTCGTAGGGGTAGTCCTTCGCCTCCAGGGCGGCGAGGAGGTCGAAGACGTGCCGCTCGGTCAGCTTGTTCTCGAGCTGGTTGTCGGGGTGCAGCCAGCCGTGGAACTCGGCGTAGCCGTTCTTGCCCGCCTGCCAGAAGAGGATCTTCTGCGCGCCGTCCGGCGCCTGCCACCAGAAGGGCCGGTCGTCCTGGAGGTGCGCGCCCCCGAGGCGGTGGCTGATGTTCGGCCCGGCGGAGAGGTAGCGGACCCCGCAATGGGCGAGCACCGCGGTGAGCCCCCACGTGTAGCCGGGGACGTCGCTGATCATGGCGGAGTCGATCGTGAAGCCGAACTCCGCCTCGAGCCGCTCCGCGTAGTCGACGAGGGCGAAGAGCCCTTCCTCGCCGTAGAGACCGGTCAGGGCGTTGCCATAGAGCGCGTCGAGACCGATGGATCCGCCGCGCACCGCGGCGACGAAGCGCTCCCGTTGGGCCGTGGTCGCCTGCGCCAGCCAGCTCTCCACCGGCCACAGGCCCTCCGGCATCCACTTGAACCGCGCCTCCGGCGGATAGCCGGCCGTGGCGTCGATCAGGTCGAGCGCTCGATCGAGGAACTCGACCTGGAGCCGCTCGACGTCTTCTTGGGTGTGCGTGTAGCCGATGTCGAGGTGGGTGTGGTGCATCAGGCAGAGGGTCCAGCGGCGCACCGGCGCAAGCTCGACCTCCGCCTCCGCCACCGCTCCCGCGGCCGTGCGCAAAGCGACCGTGGCGCGGGTGGGAGCGGAGACCTCGGGAGCGAGGATCCGCAGCCGGTGCGCGCCGGGGAGCAGCGTGACCGTTTCCTCCGGCCCCCCGGCCACCGCGAGCGTCGCCGCCGTCTCGGCCCCGAAATGCGTCACGTGCAGCGTCACCGGTTGATGGAGCCGGCCCCCCGCCGCGACGAGCGCGGGCGCGGCGGTGGCAGCTCCGGCCACGGTCAGGGACGAGCGCGGCGCGAGCGACAGCCCCTCCCGCGCCTCGAAGGAGAGGGCGTCGTAGAGCGCCCAGCTCCCCTCGTCGTTCTCGATCTCCAGCGAGTTGTCGCCGGAGCGCAGCACGCCGGAAGGCACCGCGAAGTCGATCCCGTGGCGCCGTCCCGCGGCAGGGTCGCCGAAGACGGACGCGTCCCCGCCCCCCGGGGGCACGCGCTCCTCGTGCAATACCTGGCCATTGAGGAGGAAGCGGAGGTGCGGCGGGTTCGACCCGTGGGCGTCGGCGAGGTCGATGCGCAGCCGGGCGCCACCGAGGTCCCCCTCGCCGGCGACGGTGAACAGAACCGCGAAGGTGTGGGCCCGCCCGCCGGCCCACCCGTCGGCCGGGCCGGGGTGGACGTAGGGCCAGTCGCGCGCCGCCGTCGAGAGGCCGGGCACGAAGAGGCCGTCGCTCGCGAAGCGGGCGTAGCCGTCCGGCCCAAGGGCGAGCTCGGCCGTGTCTCCGTCGGCCTCGCCGATGCTCCAGAGCGTCGCGAGGCGCTCCGGGCCGCGGGAAGCGGGGCCGGGCGCCGGGATCGCCCCGGTGCAGGCCGTGACGAGAACGAGAGAAGCGGCTGCGAGCCGCGGGATCATCACCCTTGTCCCCACCATCGTGTCGCCTCGCCCGGGTCCTCCGGGGTTCGTGCCGGTGCTCGCGCGCCAACCTACCCGCGGCCGGCCTCGCGCGCGAGGCCCCGGCGCCGCGGCCTGAACGGCGGGGGTCCGCTCGCTACCATGGCGGGCAAGGTCCCCCGCGGGCCCCTCCCCAACCCGCCCGCAGCGCGTGGAGGCGTATGGTGTACTTCTCGACCGCCGGCATCGAGGTCGCCCCCTGGATCCCGCCCCTCGTCGCGTTCGCGATCTCTTTCGTCACCTCGATGGGCGGCGTCTCCGGGGCTTTCCTCCTGCTGCCGTTCCAGGTCTCCGTCCTGGGCTACACCCAGCCCTCGGTGAGCGCCACGAACCAGCTCTACAACATCGTCGCGATTCCGAGCGGCGTGTACCGCTACTGGCGCGAGAGACGGCTCGTCTGGCCGCTGACCTGGGTCGTCGTGTCCGGCACGCTGCCCGGGGTGTTCCTCGGCGCCCTCGTGCGGGTCGCCTGGCTGCCCGATCCGCGGCACTTCAAGCTCTTTGCCGCCGGGGTCCTCCTCTACATCGGGATCAAGATGATCCGCGAGCTCGTGCGCCGGAACGCGGGCCACGCCGCCCAGTCCGCCAGCGAAGCGCGCTTCCAGGAGCTGGTGCGGGCGGACCGCGGAACAGAGCCGTCCTCGTTCCCGCCGGCCTCCCGCGGGGGCCCGGGTGCGCACGTCACCCATTTTAACCTCCGGCGGCTCGGGTACACGTTCCATGGGGAGCGGTTCGACGTGTCTTTCTGGGGCATCTTCGCCCTCTCCTTCGTCGTCGGCATCGCGGGAGGCATCTACGGCATCGGCGGCGGGGCGATCATCGCGCCCCTTTTCGTCACGTACTTCCATCTGCCCGTCTATACCGTGGCCGGCGCCGCGCTCCTCGGCACCTTCGTCACCTCGGTCGCCGGCGTGGCCTTCTACCAATCGATCGCGCCCTTCTATCCGAGCCTGTCGGTGGCCCCGGACTGGGGGCTGGGACTTCTCTTCGGCCTGGGTGGCATGGCCGGCATGTACCTGGGCGCGCGCTGCCAGAAGCTCGTGCCGGCGGCGGGCATCAAGTGGATGCTGGCCGCGATCATCGTCTTCACGGCCGGGAGCTACGCGACGGCCTTCTTCCGCCTCTGACGCGCTCGCCCCCGCGCCGGCGCCCGGGCTAGAATGCCCCCCCGCGCCCCGCCCGGGCGCGAGGGGATGGTTCGCGCATGAGGAAGGAGATCCGCTTCACGCTGAACGAGAAGGCCGTGACGCTGGAGGTCGAGGGCGATCGCCGGCTCTTGTGGGTCCTGCGCACGGACCTCGGGCTCACCGGGGCCAAGTACGGCTGCGGGGAGGGACGCTGCGGGGCGTGCACGGTGCTCGTGGACGACGCGGCGGTGCGTTCCTGCACGTACTCGATCGCCCGCGCCGCGGGGCGGCACGTCACGACGATCGAAGGACTGGCGACGGACGGGGAGCTGCATCCCGTACAAAGCGCGTTCGTCGCCGAGGGCGCCGTGCAGTGCGGCTTCTGCACGCCGGGCCTGATCCTCTCCGCGGTGAGTTTGCTGCGGCGCCGGCCGCACCCGACGGAGGAGGAGGTGCGCCAGGGCCTCGATCAGAACCTCTGCCGTTGCGGCGCCCACCTGCGCATCGTGCGCGCGGTGCAGGCGGCCGGCGAGGAGATGGCGCGGCACGCCGAGGGAGGGACCGGCCGATGAAAGAAGAGAGCTTCCTGGCGCTCGACTTCCACGATCTGGAGGTCTCCTTCCCCGTCACGCGGCGGGACTTCCTGCGGTTCGCCGGCGGTGGGATCTTCGTCTTCGTCTCCTTCGGGGAGCTTCCCTTCGGCCAGGGCCAGCGGGGGGTCGGCCAGGAGCTGCCCGCCGACTTCAACGCCTTCCTGCGCATCGGCGCGGACGGTCGCGTCGCCTGCTTCACGGGCAAGATCGAGATGGGGCAAGGGATCGTCACGTCCCTCGCCCAGATGCTCGCCGAGGAGCTCGCGCTGCCGCTCGACTCCGTGGACATGGTGATGGGCGACACCGATCTCTGTCCGTGGGACATGGGGACGTTCGGCTCGATGTCCACGCGCTTCTTCGGCCCGCCCCTGCGCCAGGCGGCGGCCGAGGCGCGCGCGGTGCTGATCGAGCTCGCGGCCGCGGCCCTGGCCCGCGCGCCGCAGGAGCTCGTCGCCGCCGCGGGCGCGGTGCACGTCGCCGGCGCGCCGGAGGAGCGCGTCACCTACGCCGCCCTCGCCGCCGGCCAGCGCATCGCGCGCCGGGTGGACGGCCGCGTCCCTCTCGCCGCGCCGAGCTCCTTCACCGTGATCGGCGCTCCGGCGCTCCGCGCGGACGCCGCCGCCAAGGTGACCGGGCAGGCGCTCTACGCCGCGGACATCCGCCTCCCGGGGATGCTCTACGCGCGCCTCCTGCGGCCGCCGGCCCACGGCGCCGAGCTCGAGGCGGTCGACACGGCCGCCGCGAAGGCGATCTCCGGGGTGACGGTCGTGGAGGAGGGCGAGCTCGTCGCGGCCCTCGCCCCCGATCCGGAGACCGCGGAGCGCGCGCTCGAGCGGATCGTGGCGCGCTGGTCGACCCCCGCCCCGGGCCTCACGGACGCGACGATCTTCGCCCACCTCGCGGAGAATGCGCCCCCGGGCGAGGTGGCCGACGAGGCCGGCGACCTCGCCGCCGGCGCGGCCCTCGCCGCGCTCACCGTGGAGCGCCGCTACGAGAACGCCTACGTCGCCCACGCCGCGCTGGAACCCCACGCCGCCCTCGCCCGCGTCGAGGACGGTGCGGTGACGATCTGGGCCTCCACCCAGGCCCCGTTCCGGCTGCGCGCCGAGGCCGCGGAGGTCCTGGGCCTCGCCGAGGAGCGCGTGCGGGTGGTCGCGCCGTTCGTGGGCGGCGGCTTCGGCGGCAAGACGCACAACTCCCAGGCGATCGAGGCCGTGCGCCTGGCGCGCGTCGCCGGCCGGCCGGTGCAGGTGGCCTGGACGCGCGAGGAGGAGTTCTTCCTCGACACCTTCCGCCCCGCCGCGCTCGTCGACATCCGAGCCGGCGTCACCGCCGAGGGGCGGATCTCGTTCTGGGACTACTCCGTGCTGGGCGCGGGCGAGCGCGGGTCGCGGCAGTTCTACGCCATCCCCCACCACCGCACGCTGATCCGCGGCGAGGGCTGGCGCGGTGCGTCCCGGCTGCACCCCTTCGCCACCGGCGCCTGGCGCGCCCCGGCCAACAACACGAACACCTTCGGCCGCGAGTCGCACATCGACGAGCTCGCGGCGGCGGCGCGGATCGATCCGCTCGAGTTCCGCCGGCGCAACCTGGAGGACGCCCGGATGCGCCGCGTGCTCGACGCGGCGGCGACGGCCTTCGGCGCGCCCTTCGCGCCGGCCCCGAGCGGCCGCGGGTTCGGGATCGCCTGCGGCATCGACGCCGGCACCTACGTGACGCTGATGGCCGCCGTCGACGTGGAGAGGGAGACCGGCGAGGTGCGGGTCCGCCGCGTCGTCTGCGCCCAGGACATGGGCCTCGTGATCAACCCGGCCGGCGCCCGGATGCAGGTGGAAGGCTGCATCACCATGGGCCTCGGCTATGCCCTCTCCGAGGAGGTCCGTTTCGCGAGCGGGCGCATCCTCGACCGCAACTTCGACACCTACCGCCTGCCGCGCATCTCGGAGGTTCCCGCCCTCGAAACCGTGCTGATCGAGGCCGGCGACCAGCCCCCCCAGGGCGGGGGCGAGCCGGCGATCGTGGGCATGGGCGCGGTGATCGCCAACGCCGTCTTCGACGCCACCGGCGCCCGCCTGCTCCGTCTGCCGATGACGCCGGAGCGGGTGCGGGCGGCGATGACCTGATGCCGCTCCCCCACCCCAGCCGCCGCGGGACGATCGCGATGCTCGTGGCCTACGGCCTGCCCGTGGCCGCCGCCATCGCGATGCGGGCGGCATGGCCGTCGCTCCTCGTGCCGGCCGCCGGCCCCTGGGCCGCGCGGCTCTTCGGCCACTCCTGCGGGATGGACGGCTTCGCGCCCCCTCTGACCCCCGCCCTGGCCGTCGCCGGCGCGCTCGCCCTCGGTCTGGCCCTCCTCGTCCCGCGCAGTCTCTTCGCCCGGCTCTTCGCCGTCCTCTGGTGGATCGCCTGGGTGCTCGCGGCGCTCGTTTCCATCGCGAACACGCTCGAGTAGGCTCCCGGCGCCTACTCGCGCTTCCGGAGGATCGCGTCCAGCATGAGGGGGGTGTGGATCCAGCTCGTTCCCTCGCGGGTCCGGCGGTCCCATTCCACGGTGAAGGCGGCGAGCTCATCGGCGCCGAACCGATCGCGGGTCACGAGGCGCGGCAGGTAGCTCGCGTAGAAGGACCCGATCCATCGCCACTCGAGGGAGCCCACTCGGCCCAGGCGGGCGATCGGGCCGAGGTGCTCGACGCGGAGGCCGCACTCCTCCGCCAAGGTCGGGAGGCGCGTGCCGATGTCGATCGTTCCCCCGCCGTCGTGCCAGCTCCGCATGCAGGCGGCGACGGCGCGCTCGAACGTCTCGCTCCGGGGGACGAGCGCCATGGCCGCCCAGTCGATGTACTCCTGGAGGGTGATCACGCCCCCCGGCCGGAGGGCGCGCGCGACCCGCGCCAGGGCGACCCCCGGCTCCGCGAGCCAGCAGAAGAGCCACCGGGCGTAGGCGGCGTCGAAGCTCCCCGGCGGCAGGTCGAGCTCCTCGACGCGGCCGGGATGGGGATCGATCTGGCGCAGGTTCTGGCGATCGCGCTCCCGCGTCAGGTGGGCGAGGAAGCGCTCGCTCTCGTCCACGGCGATCACCCGGCCCTGCGGGCCGACGAGCGCGGCGAGATCGAAGGCGGCGAATCCCGGCCCGCAGCCGAGGTCCAGGACGGCGTCCCCGGCTCGGATCCCCGCCCGCTCCCAGAGCGCATACGCCTGCCGCGCCCATACGCGGTGCTGGAAGCCCAGCCGCTCCAGCTCGAGCGCATCCGTCCCGAGGATGTACTCCGGCTCCGCCATGCGCAATGCCCGCCGCGGTGCCGGCCTACGCGCCGACCTCGCCGACGTCCTCGGCGGCCGCCGCTTCCTCCTCGATGGTGGGGATGCGGGAGATGATGTCGTTGAAGAGACGGAGCTTGAGGGCGAGGCCGACGCAGTTCTTGTCGATCTCGATCGTCTGTCCGCCGGGGTAGGAGATCTCGACATCGTAGGCGCCGAACCCGAGGATCAGCTCGAAGACGTCGCGCACCTTGTTGTCGACGACGCGGCCGACGATCGGCAGCGGCCGACGCCCGAGGGGCGGGCGCAGCTTCGCGCGGCGCAGGGAGGCGAGCTCGCGCTTCTTCCAGGTCAGGGCGAAGAGGCACACCACGACCCAGACGGCGAGCAGGAAGGTGTTCAGCACGAGGAGCGTCGGCGGATCGAGCGTCATGCTGATCCGCTTGAGCGCCGTCACCACCCGATCCGCCCCCAGCCAGTCCAGGGTGCCGGTGAAGTAGAGCACGAGGGCGGTGACGACGGACAGGACGACGAGGGCGAAGCCCATGGGGCTCGTGTCTTCGGCGATCACCAGGTACGTCAGGACGCAGAAGCCGAACATCCACCAGAGGAGCTGGGTGTCGGGCACCACCGCCATCTGGTTCAGGCCGAGGACGACGAACCCCGGCAGCCAGACGAGATAGAAGTAGAAGGCCTTGGGGAAGCTCGTGTACACGAGCACGCTCTGCCCTCCCACCCGATCCGCGTAGACGGGCAGGAGCCAGCGCAGGAGCCAGGGCAGAGGCCGCTTCTCGCCGATGTCTTCGCGTTCGTCCGTCACGGCCGGTGCTCCGCGGGGTTCTCGCGTGCCGCTCCCGGGGCGCCCAGTCGCGCGAGAACGCGGCGGAGCTTCCCCTCGACCTCGGCGACGATCGGCGCCAGGTCCGGATTGCCGACGATCCGGAAGGTCGCCCGGGGATCGACGAGGGAGACCGTGGCGCCGTCCTCCTCGGCGAAGACGATCGCGTTGCAGGGCAGGAGCAGGCCGATGAAGGGCTCGGCGGTCAGGGCGCGGTGGGCGAGCGGCGGGTTGCACGCCCCGAGGATCACGTAGCGGCGGAACTCGACGCCGAGCTTCTTCTGCAAGGTCCCCGTCACGTCGATCTCGCTCAGGACGCCGAAGCCCTCCGTCTTCAGCGCCGCCTTCACCGCCTCGACCGCCGCCTCGAATCCCGTCCCCGGCAGCCGTTTCGTCATTCCATAGCTCGGTTCGCCCATGGCTTGCGTCCCCCCTTGGCGCGGCCCCGCGACCCATGCGGCGGCCGGCCATCCTGATACGCCGGGAGGCGGCGGGGCGCAAGGGTCCAGCCCAGCCAGGCCGGTTCAGTGCTTCGCGCCGCCCGCCGAGCGCTCCGCGATCTTGGCGAGGCCCGCCGCCGTGCGCTTCTCGTCGTACCCGTACCAGGCGTCGACGACCTTGCCCTCCGGGTCGATGAGGTAGGTCATGGGCACCGCCACCATCCCCAGGGTCTCGTAGGGGGCCAGGGCCTCCTGGCCGTGGGCCGTGGCATCGATGATGTTCGGATACGTGACCCCGTTGTCGGCGAGGAAGCGCAGCGCGATCTCCCGGTCGTCGGCGTTGTTGAAGCCGAGGACGACCACTCCCTTCTCGCGGTGCTGGCGGTGGATGGACTGGAGACTCCGTATCTCCTCACGGCAGGCCGGTCAGCCGCATCGCCACTTGTTCAGCCACACGAAGCTGCCGCGGAAAGCCGAGAGCTGGATGGGCTGACCATCGAGCCCCACGCCCGCGAAATCGGGGGCGGGCGTGCCCGGCTTCAGGAGCCCGGCCTCGATCGGCGGGAAGTCCCACGCGACCCCGCCCTCCGGCGGCGTCCAGGCGAAGAGCGCCGGATCCAGCGCGGGATCGACCTGGACGTCCGTCCAGCGCTCGGTCTTGACGATACAGATTCTCGCCGTCGCCCACGAGCACCCCGCGCACGCCCTCGAGACCGGTCAGACGGCCCTCGACGCGGAAGAGGTTCGGCTTCGCCAGCCAGATCGTGTAGGAGCCCTGCCCGAACTCCTGGCCGTGCGCGGCGGTCCTGAACTCCGCGGTCCAGGAGAGGCTCCGCGCCTCCCGCAGGGCGGCGTTCATCCGATCGTAGAGGGCGCGGGCGGCCGGCTCGTCGGCGAAGGTTTCCGCCGCGGGCGGTTCCGCGGGCGGCGCGTCCTGGGCGGCGAGAGCGCCGGCTGCCGCCAGAACGAGGGCGCCGGCGCGGATCGCATCCCGCGCCCCTCGCGCTCCGGAGCGCCCCTTCGGGGATCATGGCCGTGCTCGCGACGCCCGGCGGCGGGGGGACGCCGCCGGAGGCCCCTTTCTAGCCTGGATTTCCACGGCCCGGAGTTTACCTAAGGTCTGAGCCTGGCCGCCCCGCGAGTTTCGGGGGCTTTCCCGGGTTTCTCGTCATCCTGGCACCAGCCCAGCCGCGCGACGATTAGGGCAGG
>JBFMCU010000141.1:0-5633 GCA_040754415.1 Planctomycetota bacterium | reverse complement strand
GGAGGAGGGAGGGACGGGCGGGAGGGAGGGGGACGGGGATCATGGACGGAGGATGGGCCGGGGGGCGGGCGGGGGCCTCCACGATGCGCCCCGGGGCCGTCCGCCGCAACCTCCGGGCGGGGAGCGGCCGCCTCCCTACCCCCGGCTCCGGAATCCGCGGCGGGGGGGTCGGACCGCCTCCGCCGAGCCCCTAGAATGGTGCGCTCCAACCGGCCGCGGAGCCCCGCCGGGCCGCCTTCGGGACGAAATCCCCCCATGACGCACGGCACCTTCCGCACCCCGAACCCCGCGAACGAACCGATCCAGGGCTACGCTCCCGGCAGCCCCGAGCGCTCGCTCCTCGTGGCCGAGCTCGACCGCCAGGCGGCAGAGAGGATCGAGGTGCCCCTCGTCCTGGCGGGGAAGGAGGTGGCGACCGGCGACACCGCTCCCCTCCTCCAACCCCACGATCGGGGGCAGGCGCTCGGCCGATACCACCGGGCCGGCCCGGCGGAGGCGGCGCGGGCGATCGAGGCCGCTGCGGCCGCTCGCCCGGCGTGGGCCGAGCTCCCCTGGCCGGAGCGCGCCGCGGTGTTCCTGGGGGCCGCGGACCTCCTCACCGGCCCGTGGCGAGCGCGGGTGAACGCCGCCACGATGCTCAATCAGTCGAAGACCGTCCACCAGGCGGAGATCGACGCCGCCTGCGAGCTCGCCGACTTCTGGCGCTTCAACGTGCGCTTCGCGGAGCGGCTCTACGAGGAGCAGCCCGCCTCGTCGCCCGGCACGTGGAACCGGCTCGAGCACCGGCCGCTCGACGGCTTCGTGTTCGCGGTCACGCCGTTCAACTTCACCTCGATCGCCGGCAACCTGCCGACTGCGCCCGCCCTGATGGGGAACACGTGCGTCTGGAAGCCCGCTTCCACCTCCGTGCTCTCCAACTACTACGTGATGAAGCTCCTCCAGGAGGCGGGCCTGCCCGACGGCGTCATCAACTTCGTTCCCGGCAGCGGCGGCAGCGTCGGCAACCCGGTCGTCGCCGATCCCCGCCTGGCTGGCGTCCACTTCACCGGCTCGACGGAGGTCTTCCAGGGCCTCTGGCGGCGGATCGGAGAGAACATCCATCGCTACGGGCAGTATCCGCGTCTCGTCGGCGAGACGGGCGGCAAGGATTTCGTGTTCGTGCATCCCAGCGCCGACCTCGAGCCCCTGGTGGTGGCGTTGATCCGCGGCGCCTTCGAGTACCAGGGCCAGAAGTGCTCGGCGGCCAGCCGCGCCTACGTCCCGGCGAGCCGGTGGAGCGAGCTGAAGGACCGCCTGGCGGCGGAGATCGCCGAGATCCGGATGGGCGACGTGCGCGACTTCCGCAACTTCATGGGTGCGGTGATCGACGCCGCCTCCTTCGCCCAGCTCGCGCAGGCGATCGCCGCGGCCCGATCGAGCCCGGAGGCGGAGGTCGTGATCGGGGGCGAGTGCGACGACTCCACCGGCTTCTTCGTCGCCCCCACGGTGATCGAGGCCCGGAATCCGCACTACGCGACGATGAAGACCGAGCTCTTCGGCCCGATCCTCACGGTCCACGTCTACGAGGACGCCCGGCTCGCGGAGGCGCTCGCGACCTGCGCCACGGGCTCGGAGTACGCCCTCACCGGCGCCATCTTCGCCCGGGACCGCCAGGCGATCCGGGCGATGAGCGACGCCCTGCGGTATGCGGCCGGCAACTTCTACGTGAACGACAAGCCCACCGGCGCCGTGGTCGGCCAGCAGCCCTTCGGCGGCTCGCGGGCCTCGGGGACGAACGACAAGGCCGGCTCGATCCTGAACCTCGTCCGCTGGGTCTCGCCCCGGACGATCAAGGAGACCTTCGTGCCGCCGGCGGACTGGCGCTACCCCTTCCTGGACGAGGCCTGATCGGCCACATTGTCTCCGGCCGGGCCGCGGGCTGGCCCGCCCGGGCCCGCCCCCTCCGCCATGGATCGCCCGTCCGCCGCAGCCCGCCGCGTCCATCTGGATCCGGAGCTGCCGATCTGCCAGGCCGATCTGCCCCTCGACTGGTACCAGGAGGAGCTCCGGCCCTACGCCGAGGAGTACCTCGCGCTCTCCGATCGCCGGCCAGCGACGGTGCTCGGGTGGATGGACCGCTACATCGCGCCGGCCTGCGATCACTTCGGCGACGCGTTGTTCCTCCTCGCCCACTACTACATGGGCGGCGAGATCGTGAAGCTCGTGGAGACCTTCGGCGGCCGCGTGGCGGACAGCTACCAGCTCGCCCTCCAGGCCCGCGACCGGCCGGAGAAGAAGGTGATCGTCGAGTCGGCCGTGCACTTCATGGCGGAGTCGATCGCCATCCTCGCCCGCGACGACCAGGAGGTCTGGATCACCAACCCCAAGGCGGGGTGCACGATGGAGCTCCTCGCCAAGGACCACATGGTCTTGCCGGTCGCCGATCAGCTCCTCGAGCGCTACGGAGACGAGCTCCTCGTCGTCGCGTACATGAACACGTCGGGGCGGTTGAAGGCGCTCGCCGGGCGCACGGGCGGTGCGGTGTGCACGAGCGCGAACGCCCACCTCCTCCTGCGCTGGGCCCTCGACCAGGGGAAGAAGGTCTTCTTCCTCCCCGACCACCACCTCGGCCGGAACGCGAGCCACCGCCTCGGCGTGCCAGTGGAGAGCCTCGTCACCCTGCCCGATCCGCGGGAGGGGGCGATCCATCTCGACGACGGAGCGATCCCGGGGGGGCTCGCGGCCCTCGACGCCGCCCCGGTCGTCCTGTGGGGCTCGCACTGCGGAGTGCACTCGATCTTCACCCCCGCGATGGTGCGGCACTGGCAGGAGCGGGGCTGGCGGGTCTTGATCCACCCCGAGTCGCCCCTGGAGGCCGTGATCCTCGCCGACGGCGCGGGGAGCACGAGCTACCTCTGGCAGCAGGTGCTCGACGCGCCCCCCGGGGCGAAGCTCGCGATCGGCACCGAGGGGCACTTCGTCCGCAACGCCGTCGCCGCGGGCCGCGCGCGCGGCGTCGAGATCCGCCACCTCGCCGACGTGCCCGGCTTCGCCCAGGCCGGCTGCGGCTGCGCGACGATGAGCCGCAACGACCCCCCCCACCTCGCCGGGCTCCTCGATCTCCTGCGCCGCGGGAAGGGGCCGGACATCAACCGGGTGCTCGCCGGCGACGTCGTGAACGAGCGCACGATGCAGCGGGAGCGGCTCGCCCCACCCGAGCGTGCGGCGCTCGTCCGCGAGGCGCGGGCGGCGATGGAACGGATGATCGAGGTCGTCGAAGCCGCGCGCGGCTGAGAGGCTGAGCAGAAATCGATGAACCAGCCTCTCCGATGTCCTCCTGCGCATCGCCTGACGGCACTGCCGCCCGTTCGCGAGCAATTCTTGCTCGCTCTCTGACGCCTACCCCCGCTCGACCTCCCAGACCGCCGCCCCGAAGTGGTCCCACGGCAGGCGCCCCTCGTCGCAGTCCTCGCCGGTCGTGAACTGCACGTCGACGAAGTAGACGATCACCCCCGGCGCCGCCGGCCGCAGGTTCTTGACGCCGTGGGCGACGCCGGGCGGGATGCGCACCAGGCGCGAGTCCCCATCGCCGAGGACGATCCGCTGCACGACTCCCGCGGTGGGCGAGCCGCGCCGTACGTCGCCGGCGACGAGGAGCATCTTGTCGGAGGGCGGCACGTACCAGACGTCCGTCTGGCGGCGATGGAGGTGGAAGGCCTTGATGGCGAGCGGCTCGAGCACGCTGTAGTTCACCTGGCGCGCCGTGAAGCCGGCGAGCCCCGCCATGGCGCCATCCTCCAGCCGGGCGAGCTCCGTCATCGCGCCGCCGTCGTCGTGGAAGCGGCGAAGGGACACGAGCTCCAGGCCGGCGATCGCGGGCCGGGCCGAGTAGTCCTGGACGCGGTAGCGGGCGGAGGCGGCGGCGTCGAAGTCGGTCATGGGGCCAGCATCCCGCCCCGAGGCGACCCGGGCAAGGACCTTCGCGCGCTCCCCGCGGCGGTGGAGGGCGCGCCGGCCGCGGCGTAGACTCCGCCCCATGGCTCCCCCGCGACGAGACGGACCCGCCGGCTGCCCCGGCGCCGGCGCCCCGGGCGAGGAGCTCGTCGCCCGCTCGGTGGCCGAGATCGACGAGCTCGACCGCCTCTTCGCGGACGCTCTCCCCGCCTTCGGGGGGGCGGGGCTGCGCCGGGTGTGGCTGCTCCTCGACGAGGCGATCGGCCGCGGCATACCGATGGCCCTGGCGGTGGCCGGGCCGGTGACCCTCTCCGGCCAGGCCCGCGCCTGGATGAACCCCCTGCTCGACACCGGCTGGTTCCTCCTCGTCTCGACGACCGACGCCGTGTGCTACCACGACGGCCATCGCGCCCTGGACGACGCGCGGGAGTATCCCTTCTTCCACGTCGACATCCACGGCAACGACGGCGCGCTGCGCGACGAGCGTACGATCCGGGTCACCGACGTCGGGTTCAGCGAGGACGTGCTCCTCGCCCAGGATCGGGTCCTGCGCGACTTCTTGCGCCGGCCCGAGCTGCAACGCCGCATGAGCGGCACCGAGTTCCGCTACCTCCTCGGCCGCTTCTACGCCGAGGAGGAGCGCCGGAACGGCGTGCCGGAGGGCCTCCTCGCCCTCTGCCACCGCAAGGCGATTCCGATCTTCGTCGGCGCCCCCGCCGACGGCTCGGTCTTTCTGAACTCGTTCTATCTCTGGGCGATGCAGGAGGCCTTCGGCGACCCTCACCGCTTCGAGCTCGACCTCCACCGCGAGGTCTTCGAAAGCTGCGCGATCCACCGCTGGGGGGTGAAGGAGAGCGCCGCCGGGGCGCTGGGCACCCTGATCCTCGGCGGCGGCGTGCCGAAGAACTTCAACCTCCAGCCCGAGCCGACGCTCAGCCAGATCCTCGGCTTCCCCGACGTCCCCGGCTACCTCTACGACATCCAGATCACCACCGCCCCGGTGACCGACGGCTCGCTCTCCTCCTGCCCGCCCGCGGAGGCGGTGACGTGGGGCAAGGTGGACAAGGATGCGTACCGCTCGACCTGCGCGAGCCTGCAGGCGGACTACTCCATGCTCATGCCGTTCCTCGCGAAGGCTCTCCTCGTCAAGCGCGCGCGGTTCGCGGCGTGGGAGGAGCGGATGGGGCACGAGGCGCTTGTTGCGAAGCACCCCTCCGCTGCCGGCTATCTGCGCCAGACCGCGGGGTACCGCTTGATGGATCGGCGGGAGGAGCTCGTCGGGAACCTGCTCCGGGAGATTCGCGGGCGGGAGCAGGAGCTGCGGCGGACGCTGTAGGGCCACCGCCGCCCCAGTTCGCCAACGCTGCCGTTGAGCCGGTGGGGTCGCGAAGCGGATCCGAGCCGTTCCAACGGCTTAGACCGTTTCCGTCTGCTTCAACGTCTCACCCTCGCGCGTCTTCCAGGCCAAAAGACCGTTGGCGTGCCCTCCATGCACGACCGCGGCTGCGGCGCTCGGACTTGCGAACTCGACGTCTCGTGTGAATACAAGTCCGTCGCCGTCTTCGATGAGGGCACCTGTCGCGTCTCACGCTGAATGGTGCTCGCGTCTCACCGTGGATGGGACCGTCCGAGGCGGTGTCACGCTTACGGCGCTGGCGTGCTCACGGCTTCACGCTGCTCAGGCGAGTTGAGGTCGAGAT
>JBFMCU010000140.1:0-5417 GCA_040754415.1 Planctomycetota bacterium | reverse complement strand
CCTCACGCACCATGCGGACCGCGTCGGCCTTCTGCTCGCACGTGTACTTCCGTCGGTTCCTTCTCGACATGCCGGACATCCTGCGCTTCCGCGCTTCTGGAGTGTCCGAGGAACCCAGGGAAGGTCAAAGCGCATCTCCAGACGGGGTACTGGGTCAGTCCTGAACTGGCCATGCGCGTTCCTCTCGAGCTGGACACGAAGCTGCGTTTGCTCATCCAGCGCCAGGCGGCCGATCCCTCCGCGATCGAGCTCTTCTTCGAGGAGGTGACGCGGTGGAACCTGGTGCCCGCATCGGAGAACTACGAGTCCATCATCTACGACGCGACTCTGCTGGTTCGCGGAGGGACGATCTTCTGGTCGCCCGACGTACGTTGGTCCCCTGACGTGCCGGGTCGGGACGAATTCACGTGGATCTCCGCGCGGCGGGCGCGGTGGTGGGAAGTCGCTTGGCTGGGGCCGGACTCGCACTATGGTCCGGGGGACGCCGAGTAGCCCGGAGTTTCCGGACCGGAATGCCCTGCGCTGGCCGGGGACCACGCCGCTCCCCGCTCGGACATGGCCGTTCGTCGCCATGTGCTTGTCGGCCGGAGCGCTGGCCGTCCCCCCCGCTTGCGATCGCCTCGCCGGCGGCTGCTCTGCTCGCGGCCCTCGGCGGCGCACAGCGCGAGCCCCGGATCACGATCGTCTCTCCCGCGACGACACGGCGGGTTCGGGTGGCCTGCTCGGCGGACTGGACCGTCGCCAGCAGTTTCGGCTCCGAGAGCACGCTCCTGCGCACGGACGACAGCGAGGCGTATTCGTTCGATCCCGCTGGGGAAACGAACACGAGCGTCCGGCGGTACGCCCTCTCGCTCGACGAGCAGGAGCTCTGGGGGCTCGAGGCATCCGCGCGCAAGCTCCATCGCTACACGCTGCCGGAGTGATCGGCGAGGGAGGGCGGCATCGCCGCCTCGCGCGGGATCGGGATACAGCAGGACGCAGCGGTGGTCGCGGCGGGGGGCGGCAGCGAAGGCCGGGCTGCGGCGAGCCTGCTCCCGGCCGGCGGCACGCCCGCGGGGTTGGACGACTGCGGGCGTGGCCTTCCATGCGGTGCGGGCGAGGCCGCCTCGGCTACGAACCATGAAGATCGGGCATGGGGTGCCCGGATTCCATGGTGGTTTCCGCCCATGACCGTCCCGCACCGCGCCCTCCTGGACCGGATCCAGGATGCCTCTTCGGCGAGGCAGCCTCCGCGTGAGTGCCGGCGCGGCTCCGTCCCGCCCTCCTCGGAGGCGTTCCGGGAGGATGTCGTGCTCATGGAGGAAGTATCCGGCTTGTGGTGACATGGCGGGGTCCGGCACGGGTCCGCCCAGGCAAGGTCCGGCAACCATGCTTCGCGAGCACGTCTTCGATTCCGTCCTGAGGCGGCGGCTCCTCTCCCTCGACATCGCGTCTCCGGCCGAGCTGCCTGGGCTCGACCTTCCGGCCGGCAACTTCGCTTGCTTCCTGGCGTGGGACGCTCGTGGCGACTCAGAGAGCGAGCAAGAATTGCTCGCGAACGGGCGGCAGCGCCGTCAGGCGATGCGCCAGAAGGCATCTGAGAGGCTGTACCATCGATTCCTGCTCAGCCTCTCAGCCGAGGACGTGTCGGCGCTCATCGAGCCCTTGCTGCGGGCGGGCGCGTCGTATTTCGTCTGTTGGGGTCCCGATTGCGAGCGAGTCCACGACATCATCGACGAGACGCTCTCCTACTCGGGCAACGACTTCGGGGTGCCCGATGAGTCCTGCATCATGACCACCTGGCATGACTCGGAACCCCTCCGTGAGGCGCTCAGGTTCTTTCTCGCGAACTGCTGGCCGGAGGAACACTACGAGGATTCGACGACCGTTGCTCTGGCCATCTCCGTCGGATCTTCCGCATGGGCCATGAAGATCGCCGAGGCGCTCGATCACCCGCGAGAGTTCGTCGAGCGTGCGGCCGAGAGTGGCGCAACATGACCGGCGGGTGAAGCCGACGGCCGCGAACTTCGATCCCGCGCGCGGCAAGGCCCAAGACGAGCCATGATGAGATCACGCGCGGCCGATGGTCGGTAACCGTCCCCGAGGACAAGCGGCGACCCCGCGGCCGATCCGCCTTATCCCCTCTCCACCACGAACAGCATGACATCCACCGCGATCAAGAGGATGATGATCCACTCCAGCACCTCCGAGCGCCGGTGCGCCGCGAGATCGACGAGGCTCTCGTAGATGTTGCGCAGGACCTCGAGCTTGCGCTCGATGACGGCGTCCCAGTCGTTCAGGTGGAAGCGGTCGGCGGCGGTGCGGTAGAGGCGGGCGAGGTAGTCGTCGCCGAAGAGCTTCCAGGCGTTGTCGATGCCCTGGTAGAGGATGGCGTTGTCGACCTGCATGCGGCCGACGCGGGCGAGCTCGCGGCGGCGCATCGTGAGGGCGCCGCGAAGGGTGCGCTGGCGGGCGAGGAGGGCGTAGGCGTCGTCGACCTCGCGGTCGAGCCGGGCGTCGAGGAAGCGGAGCTCCTCGAGCTCGACCGTGGCGAGCTCGAGGACGAGCCGCTCGTCCTCCAGATCCTCGCCGAGGAGGATCGAGCCGAGCCAGTCGACCAGGCACACCTCGGCGCCGCCGTAGGAGATCGGGTGGGCCAGCGCATCGTCGACCTCCTGGGGGGAGAGCGGGCCGGCCTCGGCGCGCAAGACGCGGGCGAGCCGGGGCCGGGCCTCGGCGAGGAGCGCGGCGACGCCGCGCGGACCGGGGCGGGCCTGGAAGACGACGTACTCCTCGACGCGCGAGGGCGGCAGAGGGGCGACGACGGCGTCGCGGAGGGCGGCCAGGAGCTCCCGGGCGATCGCGCGCGAGCGGGCCCCGAGCTCGGTGTGGCCGTAGAGGAGTGCGGAGAGCGCCGCGAGCTCGTCGAGCGAGACGCCGATCGGGAGCGTCGAGGTGACGCAGATCGCCCCGAAGTCGAAGAGGGCGACCTCGACCTCCGCGGTCGTCGTCCACGCGCCGAGCGCCAGCCCGGCGGTGGGCCAGACGAGCCGCAGCGGCGGGGACATGCCCTCCCCGGCCGGCACGCGGGTCTTGTGCTGGAAGGTCGTGGGGCGGGCGCTCGAGAGCCGCTCGGCGGCCCGCGCGAGGTCCAGGCTCCGGGAGACGTCCATGGCGTGCAGAACCCGGCAGACGCCGCCCGGAGCGAGGTCCGCGCCGGCGGCGGGCGCCGGAGAGCTCGGCGGCGGCGGCGCGGGGGCGCCCGGGGAGCGGATCTCGTCCACGCCGCCATTCTGCCCGCGGGACGGAGCCGGAGCACGCGCGGCGCGCCCCGCCGCGGTCCGGACCGCTCGCGCCGCCTCCCGGCGTGCAGGTGGGGAGCAGCCGGGGCCCTTCGGGAGCGCAACGGGAGGGGAGGCGCCGGCGCGCTGGCGTTCGATCCCCCCCGAGCTAGACTGTCCGCTCGCCGCGGCGGCGCGCCGGGGCGACGGCAAGAGAGCGTCCAGGGACTTCCGTCCGCGGAGGAGTACAGCGTGCAGAAACGAGCGCTCGGGATGATCGAAACGAGGGGCCTCGTCGGGGCCATCGAGGCCGCCGACGCCATGGTCAAGGCGGCCCGGGTGGACCTCTTCGGCAAGGAGAAGGCCACCGGGGGGCTCGTCACCATGTACGTGTGCGGGGAGGTCGGGGCGGTGAAGTCCGCCACCGACGCCGGCGCCGCCGCCGCGCGGCGGGTGGGCGAGCTCGTGAGCGTCCACGTGATCCCGCGCCCCCACGACCAGGTGCTGGCCCGGGTGCTGCCCCCGATGCGGCCGCCGAAGGGCTAGACGCTCGGCCCGCGAGAGCGATCCGTGGCCGAGCTCGATCCCGATCTCGCCGCCCTCCAGGAGGTGCGCGACGCGGTGGCCCGCGCGAAGCAGGCCCTCGCCGCCGTCGCGCGCTACCGCCAGGACCAGATCGATCGGCTCTGCGAGGCGGTCGTGCAGGACGCCGCCGCGGCGGCTGGCGAGCTCTCGCGGCTCGCGGTCGAGGAGACGGGGATCGGGAAGTTCCACTACAAGGTCCTGAAGACCCTCTTCGGCTGCGAGGCGATCTGGGCGGCGATCCAGGACGAAAAGACCGTCGGCATCGTCTCCCGCGACGAGACGAAGGGAGTGATCGAGATCGCGACGCCGGTCGGGATCGTGGCCGCCGTCATCCCGACCACGAACCCGACCTCGACCGCGCTCCACAACGGCCTGATCTCGCTCAAGGGTCGCAATGCGGTCGTGATGAGCCCCCACCCGCGCGCCCGGCGCACGGTGGGCCGCACCGCCGAGGTCATGCGCCGGGCGATCGCGCGGGCCGGCGGGCCGCCGGACCTCGTCCAGTCGCTCTCGAACCCCACGATCGAGTCGACCGGCGCGCTGATGAAGCACCGCGACGTCTCCGTCATCCTCGCCACGGGCGGGACGGGGCTCGTGAAGGCCGCCTACAGCTCAGGGAAGCCGAGCTATGGCGTGGGGCCGGGCAACGTGCCGGTGTACGTGGATCGCTCGGCGGACGTGGAGGAGGCCGCGCGGTGGATCGTCGCGAGCCAGAGCTTCGACAACGGGACGTTCTGCTGCTCCGAGCAGGGGCTCGTCGTGGATCGGGCGATCGCCGACCGGCTCTTCGCGGCGTTCGCGGCCCGCGGGGCGCACCTGTGCCGCGAGGAGGAGGTGCGGCTTCTCGAAAAGGGCGTCGTCGCCGGCGGCCACATGCGCCCGGAGATCGTCGGGCTCGACCCGTGCCGCGTGGCGGAGATGTGCGGATTCCGCGTCCCGCCCCACACGACCCTCCTCCTCGCCCCCCAGGGCGGCGTCGGGAAGGACTGGCCGCTCTCGTGCGAGATCCTCTGCCCGCTCCTTTCCGTGCACCTCGTCGACGGGTGGGAGGAGGGGTGCGAGGTCTCCCTCGCCATCCTGCACGCCGAGGGCCTCGGCCACACCGTCGGCATCTGGGCCCGGGACCCGGTCGTGCTCGACGCCTGGTTCCTCGAGAAGCCCGCCAACCGCATCGTCGTGAACGGCCCCACCTCGGAGGGCGCGGTGGGCTACAGCACGAACCTCGAGCCCTCGGTGAGCCTCGGCTGCGGGCCCCAGGCCGGCAACATCACCTCCGACAACATCTCCGCGCGCCACCTCGTCAACATCAAACGCATCGCGTTCACGCGCCGGGACTGGGAGGAGCGCTACGCGCGCGACCACGCCCGGGCGGCGGCGATCTCCGGCGAGGCGGCGCCCCGCGGCTCGGGGCTCCCCGGCGATCCGGGCCTCGTGGGGCGGGGCGCGCCCGCGGCGCCGGCCGCGGGGAGCGTGGAGAGCAACTGGCGCGGGAATCCGCCGTCAGAGCTCCCCGCCGGGCCGTCCCCCGCCGCGGCCGCTCCGCGCCCGGCGCCCGCGCCCCCCCCCGCGCCG
>JBFMCU010000139.1:0-9157 GCA_040754415.1 Planctomycetota bacterium | reverse complement strand
CCTGCCCTCGGCCTCGGGATCGCCGCCCTCGCGCTCCTCGGCGGCTCTCTCTGCGCCCAGCTCGATCTGCCCCGCGGCCGCTCCCGCCCCGCCGACACGGGGCTCGACCTGCCCTCCCGGCCCCGGAGAAACCTCGCCCCCGGCTCCGGCGGCGGCCTCGACCTGCCCCGGGGGGCCGCACCGCCGGCCGTGCCCCCGGAGCGCGCGCCAGCCGCGCCGGCGAGCCACGAGGCGAGCCCCGCCGGCGCCGCGGCGTTCCTCCTCGCCGAGCTCGCCCGGGAGCCGGCGATCGACGGGAGCGTGGCGCGGAGCGCGCGGGACGGCTTGATCGCCCTCGGGGAGCCGGGGATCGCGGCCGCCCGCGCGGCCCTGGCGAGCGACCACGCTCCCACGATGGTGGTCGGGGCAGAGGTCCTCCTCGGAGCGGGTTCCCCGGCGGATCGCCGCGCGGTCGCCGATCGCCTCGCGGGTGCCGTTCCGCCGGCCGCGGCGGTCGCGGTGCTCGACACCCTCCTGGCGGCGGATCCGGTCGTCGCGTCGCCGATCTACCTCGTATCGCTCCTCGACCACCGCGCGCTCGCGGTGCGCGAGGCGGCGGAGCGGGCGCTCGCCCCGGGGCTGACCGCGGAGCACCTGTCGCTCCTCGCCCCCGCGCTCGCCGCGCGGCGCGCCGACACGCGCCTGCGGTGCGTCGAGCTCGCCGGCCGCCTCGCCGATCCCGCGGCCGAGCGCCTGCTCGTCGACCGGCTGGCGGACGAGAGCTCGCGCGTCGCGTGGCGGTGCGCCGAGCTCCTGGCGGGGCGGGACGAGCCCGCGGCGACGGAGGCGCTCCTCGCCCGGGCCTTCGCCGGGCCCGTCCTCGACCGATGCGGCGCCTACGCGCTCCTCTCCCTGATCCGCCGCGAGGAACGCACGGGCGAGCGCCTCCTCGGCGAGGAGCGGGTCCCCGTGCTCCTCGCCGGACTCCGGGCGCCGGAGCCCCTCGTCGCCGGGGCCGCGGCGGCCGCCCTGGCCGGAATCGGCTTCGCGAGCCCTCACCCCGCCGCGACCCCCTGGCTCGACCTCGAGGTTCCCCACGAGCTCGTGCAGCTCGCCGCCGGACTCGAGTTCCACCGCGACTTCGCCTCCCTGCAGCCGATCGCCCTGCGCCGCCTCGCCCTGATCACCGGCCAGCCCCTCGGGGCCGACGGGGCAGCCTGGCAGCGCTGGTGGATGGCGGCGGCGAAGGGCTTCCGGGCCCGGCGGGCGAGCCTGGACGTGGCGGAGGGGGAGGAGGCGGGCCTGGAGATCCTCTACCGGCCGGCGAGCGCGGCCGCGGAGTCGATCCGGCTCCGCGGGCCCACGGTCGCCGCGCCCCCGGACGGCGGGCCCTCCACCCCGGGCGCCCTCTTCCACCTGACCGCGCGCGAGTGCCGGGATCTCGTCGACCTCCTGCGCCGGGAAGGCGCGCTCGGGCCCGAGCACCTGCCGGGTCCGGCCGCCGACCCCGGCGCGCGCGCCCGTCTCCTCGACGTTTCGGTCCACGGCCGCGGCAAACGCTTCGCGGTGGCCGAGGGAGGCGAGGATCCGTGGTTCGAGCGCCTCGCCGGCGCGGTGCAGGCCGTGGCGGAGCGGAACCGCTGGCAGCTCTTCCCGGATCTCTCGTGCTATCCCGACGCGCGCTCGGCGTGGGCGGCGGAGAGCGCCTGGTGGGAGCTCGATCATCCCGCGGCGGAGCGCGACCGCCGCTTCGTCGCGCAGCTCCTCGCCGCGGCGGCGGCCGCCGCGCCCGCGGCGCGCGATCCGCACGTCGGCGAGCTCGCCCGCCTCTACGCCCACCCCGGCGTGCCCCAGGCGATCGATCTCTCCGCCTTCCTCGACCTCCTGGCGGCGGAGCCCTTCCTGGGCGAGCGGGCGGATTCCCTCGTCGATCTCGCCATCGCCGCGGCGCGGGCGGCGGGAGAGGGCGGCGCCGGGGCGGCGGTGGACGCCACGCTGGCGCAGCGCATCGTCGACGTGCTCGCGGCGAGCCAGGGCGAGCGCGCCGCCCCCGCCGTGGAGCGCGTCCTGGCGGCCGCCGATCCCTCCTTCGTGCGCGAGGCGGTGCAGGGCGGGATCCCCTTCCTGCGCGCCATGGGCGCCCGGGTGCTCGCCGCGGATCCCGACCCGGCGGCGCGGGACCTCGTCCTCGCCCTCCTCGACGATCCCGATCCGCGCGTGGAGGCGGCGGCGGTCGGGGCCCTCGGGCGCCATCGCGTCGAGGCGGCGCGCACCGCGATCCTCCTGCGGGCCCGGCTCGCCGGGCTCGAGGTGCGCGCGGCGGCGCTGCGCGCGGCCGGGGAGCTCGGGGGCGAGGGGGCGCTCGACGTGCTCCGGCTGGGCGTCTTCGAGGTCGATCCGCACCTGCAGCTCGCCGGAGCGGAGGGGCTCGCGGCGCTCGCCGATCCGGAGAGCGCGGGGCTCCTCGTGCGGCTCCTCTCGCGCGGCCGCGGATCGCCCTTCTTCGCCCCCGCCGAGCAGGGCCTGCGGGCCCTGGGGCGCGCGGCGTGGGACGACCTCCGGCGGGCGAGCAATTCCGGCGCCGAAGCCACCCAGCGCGACGCATCGCTCCTGCTCGCCGAGCAGGGCGTGCCCGACGTCGCGACGAACCTCTTGACGATCCTCACCAAGAACCCCGGCGACGCGCGCGTGGCCCAGGAGCTCGCGGTGCTCACGTGCATCGACTTCCGCGGCGAGCGCGACCCCGCCCAGGCGTGGTGGAACTGGTGGGACGGCGTCGTGCACGACGACTCGCTCGCCTGGCTCTGCGCGGCCGCCGAGCGGGCGGGGATCAGCGCGCCGCCCGTCGCCGCCCTGGGGCCGCCGGGCACGCGGGAGGGGGCGCTCTTCCTCGTGCGGCTGCTCGGAAACCGCGCGGAGGCCCTCGCGGAGCGCGCGCGGCGCGAGCTCTCGCGGATGCTCGACGGCGACGTCGGCGATGCGCCCCCGCCGGGCACTCTCCGCGAGGCGTGGATCGGCGGCCTCGCGGCCCTCGTCGCGGAGCGATACGCCGGGGGAGAGTGAGCGTGCGGCGGCGGTCCCTGCGCCTCCGGCTCCTCGTCCTCGGGGCCCTGCTCCTCGCCGTGGTCGCCGGGTTGCTCGCGGTCGGCGCGCCGGCGCGGCTGGAGGCCGTCGTGCGGAGCTACCTCGCCGAGGAGCGGGTCCGCCGCTGGCGCGCGGAGCTCCTCTTCGCGGCGGAGGAGTCGGGCGTGGATCCCTATCTCCTCGCCGCGCTGATGCTGCGCGAGTCGAGCGGCCGGGTCGACGCCCGCTCCCCGAAGGGCGCCCTCGGCCTCTTCCAGCTCCGCCCGATCACCTACGAGTGGCGCGCGCGCGAGCTCGGTCTTCCCCCCCCGACGGAGGAGGAGCTCCTGCGCGACGGCCTCCTGAACGCGCGCCTCGGCGCGAACAACCTCCGCTGGCTCCTCGACACCTTCGACGGCGACGCCGAACGGGCGCTCGTCGCCTACAACCTCGGCACGCGCCGCCTGAAGGAGCTCTGCGACGCCGCCGGCGGCTGGGAGGCCTGGCGCGTCGCGCGGCTCGAAGCCGGCGACTCGAACCTCCTGGCGTTCGCGGCCCGGATCCTGGCGATGCAGGAGCAGCTCCGCGCGAAAGGGGTGCTCGCGGCGGAGGAGGGGGGAGGACCCGCGGACGAACCGCCCGGTGGGCAGGGGCCCGGAAGCACGAAATGAGCGACATCGAGGAGTTCGTCCGTTCGGCCCGCGAGCTCACCGATTGGTGCCGTTCCCGGCCCGGCGAGCCGGCGGCGGGAGGCGGGGAGCGTCAGCGGGCGCGCAGGAGTCGCTCGACCTCCTCCACCGCCGTCGTCGGCGCGGAGCAGGCGAAGTCGCGGCAGATGTAGGCGGTGGCGCGGCCGTCGAGGGCGGTCAACGGGGCGATGTACGGGGCGAGGGTGGCGAGCGGGCCCCCGTCGCCGACGGGGGGACGCAGGAGGAGGACCTGGTGGGGGAGGAAGCGGCGGTGCACGGCGGAGAGCATCGCGCGCGTGTCGGCGGCGGCGGGGTCGCCGGCGATCACCACCTCGAAGCTCGGACCGACGGCGAAGTCCACGGCGGCGAAGAGCTGGGTGTGCGCGCCGGCGAGCTGGGTCGCCTCGTAGGCCGCGGCCCGCAGCGTGCCGGCGGCGAGCTCCTCGTACCGCACCGTGCCCGTGATCCGCGCCAGGCGCAGGAGGACGAGGGCGGCGACCGAGTTCCCGGCCGGGATCGCGCCGTCGTAGAACTCCTTGGGGCGCACGAAGAGCGCCTCCGCGTCGTCGGCGGAGAGGTAGAAGCCGCCGCGGGCCTCGTCGCGGAAGTGGGCGACCATCGCGTCCGCGGTCTCGATCGCCGCGCGGAGCCACTCGACCTCCTGGGTGGTCTCGAAGAGCTCGAGCAGGCCCCAGGCGAGGAAGGCGTGATCGTCGAGCGTCCCGGGGAGGCCGGCCTCGCCGGCGCGGTAGCGCTTGAGGAGCCGGCCGTCCGCGGTGCGCAACGCGCGCAACACGAATCGCGCCGCCTTCGCCGCCGCCGCGACGTGCCGCTCCTCCCCGAAGGCCCGCCCCGCCCGCGCGCCAGCCGCGATCATCAGGCCGTTCCAGTCGGTCAGCACCTTGTCGTCCTTGAGCGGGTGCACGCGCCGCTCCCGGGCCGCGAAGAGCCTCTCCCGCGCCGCCGCGAGGCGCGCCCGCAGCGCCGCCTCCGCCACGCCGAGCTCCCGCGCGACCTCCGGGATCGGCCGGGGCAGGAAGAGGAGGTTCGCCCCCGTCCGCTCGTCCGTCCCCTCCTCCGCGTAGTTTCCGGCCGCCTCGACCCCGTGCACCCGCCCGAAGAGCTTCGCCTCCTCCGCCCCGAGCTCCGCGGCGAGCTCCCCGGCCGTCCAGAGATAGAAGCGACCTTCCTCGCCCTCGCTGTCGGCGTCCTCGGCCGAGGTGAAGCCCCCGGCGGGCGAGGTCAGGTCGCGGGCGACGTACTCGAGGACCTCCTCGGCCGTGCGCCGGTGCTCCTCGTTCCCCGTCACCTGCCACGCGGCGGTGAAAGCCAGGACGTGCAGGGCCTGGTCGTAGAGCATCTTCTCGAAGTGCGGCCGGAACCACTCGGCGTCCGTCGAGTAGCGGTGGAATCCGAAGCCCACGTGGTCGTAGATCCCGCCGCGCCGCATTTCGTCGAGGGTCCTCTCCGCCATCCGCAGCGCCTGCTCGCTCCCCCGCCGCTCGGCGTACTGGAGCAGGAAGAGGAGGTTGTGCGGCACCGGGAACTTGGGCGCCGATCCGAACCCTCCGTGAACCGGGTCGTACCGCGAGGCCAGGGCCCGGAAGACGAGGTCGATCTCCGCGGCCCCGAGCTCCTTCTCCGCCGCCGGATGTTCGTTCGTCCCCAGCACGCGCGCGACGTGCGCCGCCTCCCGCTCGAGGTCGGCGCGCCGATCCCGCCAGGCCTCGGCGATCGCCGGGACGAGCTCGAGCATCCCCCGCCGGCCGAAACGGCTCTCCCGGGGGATGTACGTGGCGGCGAAGAAGGGCACCGCCTCCGGGGTCAGGACGACGGTCATCGGCCAGCCCCCGCCGCCGGTCAGGGCCTGGGTCACGCTCATGTAGACCTGGTCGATGTCCGGGCGCTCCTCGCGGTCGACCTTGACGCAGACGAAGCTCGCGTTGAGGAGCGCGGCCACCGCCTCGTCCTCGAACGACTCGCGCTCCATCACGTGGCACCAGTGGCACGTGGAGTAGCCGATCGAGAGGAAGACCGGCCGGTCGAGCTCCTTCGCGCGCGCGAACGCCGCCTCCCCCCACGGGTACCAATCCACCGGGTTCGCGGCGTGCTGGAGGAGGTAGGGGCTCTTCTCGAAGACGAGGCGGTTGTAGCGCTCCCCTCCGTCGGGAGGGAGCGCGGCGAGCTCGGCGGGGGAGGGGAGCGCAGGGCGATCGGTGGTCGGGGTCTCGTGCTGCACGGGATCGGGCGCGGCGCGCGGGAGGGGGTCGCCGGCGCCGGCCGCCCCCGGGAGGAGGAGGAAGAGCAGGGTCGCGGGGCCGGGGCGCATGGGGACGGGACAGGGAACGCAGAATCCAGTTCCCCCTCCGCGCGGGAATGTGACCGGCGACCGGCGCGAGACCGTCACGCCGGCGGTCCGCCCCCCGCCGCCCGCCGCGCCATCTCCCGCTCCCGCAGGGCGCGGCGGAGGACCTTGAGCACCGTGCTCTTGGGGAGCTCGGGGAGGAACTCGATCTCCCGGGGGACCTTGTAGGCGGCGAGCCGCCCGCGGCAGAAGGTCTCGAGGTCCGCCGCGCGCACCGATCGGCCGGGCCGCAGCACGACGAACGATTTAACCGTCTCCCCGCGCGCCGGATCGGGCACGCCGATGGTCGCCGCCTCCAGGACGTCGTCGTGGGCGGCAAGCACGGCGTCGACCTCGTCGGGAAAGACCTTGAGGCCGCTGCAGTTGATCATGTCCTTCTTGCGCCCGACGATCCGGAAGTAGCCGTCCTCGTCCATCGCCGCGAGGTCGCCGGTCGCGAGCCAGCCGTCCCGCAGGGCGAAGCGGGTTTCTTCCGGCTGCCGCCAGTACTCCCGCATCACCTGCGGGCCGCGCAGGAGGAGCTCGCCCTCCTTCCCCGGCCCGAGCTCGCGCGAGGGATCGTCCACGTCGACGATCCGCGCGTCGGTGTCGGGGAAGGGGATCCCGATCGAGCCCACCTTGCGCGGGCCGCCAAGCGGGTTCAGGTGGGTGACGGGGGAGGTCTCGCTGAGGCCGAAGCCCTCGAGGATCCGCGCCCCGGTGAGCCGCTCGAAGCGCTCGAGCACGTCGGGGGGCATCGGCGCCGAGCCCGAGAAGCAGGCCTTGAGCGAGGAGAGGTCGCGCCGCTCGATCCCCGGCAGGTTGGTGAGCGCGTTGTACATCGCCGGCACGCCCGGGAAGAGCGTGACGCGGCGCTTCTCGATCGCCCGGGCGATCGCCGCCGTGTCGCGGGGGTTCGGGACGAGGACCATCTCCGCCGCGCCCAGCACGGCGAAGTTCATGGCCGCCGTCATCCCGAAGACGTGGAAGAGGGGCAGGGCGACGAGGACCACCTCGCCGTCGCCCGCGAGCCCGCTCATCCAGGCCGCCTGCTGCTGGACGTTGCAGGAGAGGTTGCGATGGGTGAGCACCGCCGCCTTGGCGACGCCGGTCGTGCCCCCGGTGTACTGGAGCACCGCGATGTCGTCGAATCCGATCGCGACCGCCGGCGGCCCGGGCGGGGCCGCCCGGACGAGCTCCCGGAACCGGTGCACGCCCGGTTCGGGGCGGACGGCGGCGATCGCCGGCGGGCTCTGGCGCGCGAGCTTCCGCCGGGCGAGGAGGTTCACCGGGAAGCGCAGGACCTCGGGGATGGAGGCGATCACGAAGCTCTGGACCCCGACCTTCCCCCGCAGCTCCCGCACCCGCTGCGTCCACAGGAAGTCGGTCGTGACGGCGAGGACGCACTCCGCGTCGTTCCACTGGTGCTCGATCTCCCGCGGCGTGTAGAGCGGGTTCGTGAGCACGACCTCCGCCCCCGCGGTGAGCGCCGCGTAGTACGCGATCACCGTCTGGGGCAGATTCGGCATCTGGATCGCCACCCGCGCCC
Organism: Planctomycetota bacterium; assembly: GCA_040754415.1. Classification (GTDB taxonomy): domain Bacteria; phylum Planctomycetota; class UBA1135; order UBA1135; genus JBFMCU01. The sequence continues at coordinate 1,533 of JBFMCU010000139.1, read as the reverse complement.
CCTTCCCCACCCCGAGCCCCAAGATCGCCGCCGCGAGCCGATCCACCTCCCGCTTCAGCTCCCGGTACGAGATCCGCCGGCCCAGGAACGAGATCGCCGTCGCCCCCGGCGCCCGCGCCGCCGCCCGCGCGAGCATGGAGGGGATCGGGATCTCCGCGTAGGCGATCGAGCGCGGCACGCCGGGGTCGTAGTGCGCGAACCAGGGTCTCTCGTCCATGGGGGGGATGGTACACAGCGGGGGCGGTGGAGCACTCTCGCCTGCGGTGGATCCCACTGTGACCGGGAGCCCCAGCGGGCCCCTCTGAGTTTCTAGCGTACTTTCAAGAGCGGCGTGAAGTACCGGTAGTACACCTCGAGCGAGAGCACGCACATCGCCGTCGTGTACGTTCGCTCCTGCTCGTCGTCGCCCGCATACCGGGCGTACACGCAGATCGGGGGCCAGGAGCCGTCGGGGGCTTGGGCGGGCAAGAGGGTCTCCTGCAGGGCGAGGTTCCAGCGGCGCCAGGCGTTGCCGCCGGCGCGGAACAGGGCGAGCGTGCCGTAGTACCAGAAGTAGAGGTTGCCGGCGGCCTCGCGCACGAAGGCGTCCTCGCCGCGGCTCTGGTAGCCGCGGGGGGCGCGATCGAGCACGAAGGCGCGGGCGGGGGCGAGCTCGGGGGCGGCGGCATCGAGACCGAGGACGGAGAGGGCAAAGAGGGCCGCGGGCGTGGAGGCGGGGAGGATCGGGTAGCCGGAGCGCAGGCGGTCGGGATCGTGCGAGTAGCGGAAGGCGCCGCGGCGGGGGTCCCAGGCCTGGGCGAGGAAGAGGCCGGCGGCGGTGAGGGAGTTCGCCGGCACCTCGAGGCCGCCGAGGCGCGCGGAGGCGAGCGCCATCACCTGCCAGGCGGTGACCGAGACCCGCGGCCAGCGATCGTCGTTCCACACGTGCTCGTCGGCGAAGTAGTAGCCCCAGCCGCCGGCGAAGCGCGGGTTGTCGCCCGCCTGCTGCTGGGCGAGGATCCAGGCCGTCGCGCGCGCCACGGGCTCCGCGAGCGCCGGGTCGCGCGTCATGGCGAAGCACTCGGCGAGGGCGAAGGCGGCGATCCCGTGGTCGTAGGCGGAGCCGTCGCCGAAGTGGCCGTTTTCGTGCTGCTCACCGGCGAGGAAGGCGACCGCGCGCCGCACGCGCGCGGCGTGCTGGCTCGCTCCGCCGGGGGTGTGCCCGGCGCCGAGGAAGGCGAGGAGGGCGAGCCCCGTCTTGCCGATGCGGACGTCGCCGTACTTCTCCGGGTCGAAGTCGGCCCGCTCGCCCCAGAATCCCGACTCGTCCTGGATCCGGGCGAGGTAGGCGAGCCCCGCCGCGACCGCCCGCTCGGTCTCCGCGCTCCCCCCGAACTCCTCGAGCGCCCGCAGCTTCGCGTCGCCGAAGCGGTTCTGGTAGGTAGTGCGGGCGAGCGGCGGCGGCGCGTCGGCGGGCGGCGCCGGAGCGGCGGGCGCCGGAAGGGCGGCGGCGGCCGGTCGCGCCGGGGCCGGCGGGGCGCTCGCGGCGGCGTG
>JBFMCU010000138.1:0-35077 GCA_040754415.1 Planctomycetota bacterium | reverse complement strand
TCCCCCGGGAGCGTCCGCGCGACGCCGGGAGTCCCGGGGGAGCGGATCAGCCGGCGGGAGGCGATCACAGGCCAGAAAAAAGGCGGTCGCCCGTGCAATGCCCCATCTGATTGAGGGATGAAGGAGGAGAGAGGGGTATCCCTCAACGGCACGGACGACCGCGATGATCTAGGGAGATCGAAGGGACTGTAGCCGGCCCGTGGCGGCCGAGCACGCGGGCAGAGTGCGTACGGATCCCTGATCTTGTGCGTAGCCGGCCGGGAACCGGGCCGGACGCCTCCGCACAAGCGCCCTTCCATCTACGGGGAAGTGGGTAGGGACAGGTCGTTCCGGGTCGGAGTATCGTCGCCGTCGGCGTCGCCCCCCGCCCCGCTTTCCGATCGTGGCGAATCGCGACCGACCGCCGAGCGTCTTCCGCCGCCTCCTGGTGGGCGTCGGCGAGGACCGGCGGTCGGACCATGCGGTCCGGGCAGCGGTCGCCCTGGCCGAGCGATGGGGGGCGGATCTCGAGCTCATCCATGCCGTGCCGGTGCAGCAGCCCGACTGGATGGACCTCGACCGGGTGCGCCAGGCCGCCGCCACCGGCGGGACGCTCAGCCATGCCTGGCGAGCTCTCGTCGAGCACCTCGCCGCGGATCTCGCAGACCTCTCCTTCGGCGGGCGGCCCCTGGAGGCGATCCTCCGGGTCCTGCCCGGCCATCCGGCGCAGATCCTGCTCGAGCAGCAGCGGGAGACCGAAGCGGATCTCGTCGTCCTGGGAGCCCACGCCCGGCGCGGCCTCCTCGACTTCGGCAACACGGCCCGGGCCGTGCTCGCCAAGGCCGAGTGCCCCGTGTGGGTCCAGGTATCCCCCCCCGCGCCGGTCCGGCGCATCCTGGTGCCGGTGGACCTCTCGGGCGAGAGCCTGGCCGTGCTACAGCTCGCCCGGGGGCTGGCGGCGGGCCTGGAGGCGGCGTTGACCGTCCTCACCTGCTTCGACACGCCGGTCTCGCTCTCCGGGGATCCCGGCTCCGAGGGGGGCGGGGCCTACGACGTCGTCCCGCAGGTCCGGGACGCGGCGCGCCGGACGCTCGACGCGCTCGTGGCTCGGATCCCCTGGGAGGGGCGCCCGCCCGCCGTGGCCTTCCTCCCCGCCGAGCCGGTGGGGGAGATCCTCCGGCGCCAGGAGGAGTGCGACCTGATCGTCATGGGGACCCACGGCCGGACGCGCTTCTCCGCCGCCGTCCTGGGCAGCACCGCCTATGCGGTGCTCCGGGAGGCCCGGGTCCCGGTCCTCGTCCTTCGCCGCGCCGATCAAGAGTGGATGGTGTGAACGGAAGGGCGCCGCTGAAAGCGCCGGAATCGGCGAAAACGCCGCGGGGGGGCCCGGCCCTTTCGGCGAACGAGGGGAGAGGAGCCTAGAATGGCAGCGTCCCCGTCCATGCCCCTCGTCCTCCGCTGGAGCGACCCCCGTCCGCCCCGCGCCCCATGGAATCGGCCACGCCCACGATCCAGGTCTTCCTCGTCGACGATCAGTCGATGATCCGGGCCGCCCTGCGCGCCTTCCTGAACCAGCGCGAGCACTTCACCGTCAGCGGCGATTCCGGGGACGCCCGGGCCGCCATCGAGGAGATCAGAGCGCGGCGGCCGGATGTCGTGGTGCTCGACATCACGATGCCGGGGTTGTCGGGGCTGGACGCCATTCCCCAGATCCGCAAGGCCCATCCGCGGGCCCGGATCCTCATGCTGACGCACCACGAGGGCGAGAGCTTCGTCGAGCGGGCGCTCTTGGCGGGAGCCGACGGCTACCTCTCCAAGGACTCCGATCCCGCCGAGCTCGCCCTCGCCATCGAGGCGATCCATCGCGGCGATCCCTTCGTCTCCCCCAAGGTGGTCGCGGGGCTCGTGAGCACGGTGCGGAACGGCGGCGCGGGCCCCGGCTCCTCCCGGACGCGGATCGGCTCCCTGACCCAGCGGGAGCGCGAGGTCTTCCAGCTCCTGGCCGTCGGGAAGAGCAACAAGGAGGTGGCCGCCGCGCTCGCCATGAGCCTCGGCACGGCGAAGAAGCACCGGGAGAACCTCCAGCGCAAGCTGCAGTGCAGCTCCGCCGCCGAGCTGGCGCGCCTGGCGATCCGCGAGGGGCTCCTCGACTACTGATTCCCGCCGCCGCGTCGCGCGCGGATCCAGGCGCGAAGCTCGGTCCGCTCCCCGGCGCGCACCACGCCGTACCAGAGGGCGAGAAGGAGCGCCGCGAGCCCGACGGACTTGGCGCCGAGCGAGGGAAGCACCCCGAGCTCGGACGCCGCCTCCAGCCGGTCGATCCACAGGGCGAGGGCGCCCCCGAGGACGACCGCGAAGAGCACGGCCCCGATGCGGCCGAGCTCGAAGGGGACGCGGGCCTCGGAACGGCTCGCGATCATCCCGAGGCCAGCGAGGACGATGAACGTGACGCAGGTCACGATCCCCGCCCCCACGTAGCCCTCCCGTGGGATCAGGACCGCGTTCAAGCCCACGTTGACGAGGACGGCCGCGAGGTTGATCGCGAGGAGCCGCCCCGTGCGCTTGGCGATGAAGAGCGGCATCTGGGAAACGTGGTAGAGCGCCCAGAACACGTAGCCGCCGGCGACCCAGGGAATGACCTCGTACGCGGCCCAGTACTGCTGGCGTCCGGCGAGGAGGATAGCGGCCTGCCGGCCGAAGAGCACTACGCCGAGGCTCGTTCCGCCCACGGCGAGCACGGCATAGGAGCTGATCCGCGCCAGGAGGCGCCCCCGCTCGTGGGGGTCGGTCACCGCGAAGATCCACGGCTGGAAGATCTGGATGAACGGCCCCAGCATCATCGCGGTGACGAGGTAGCCGATCTTGTAGCCGTGGCCGTAGATCCCCGCCCAGCCGCGCCCCAGATCGCCGCCGAAGTGGACGAGGAGCCGGCGGTCCACCTGGTGGAGCGCGAGCTGGCAGATCCCCATCGGCACGAGGGGCGCCGCGTAGGCGAGGATGGGCCACAGGATCCGGGCGTCGATCCGCGGGCGCAGGGTGGCGAGCATCCATCCGGTGAGGCCGATCGTCGCGAGCCCCTCGCCCACCAGCATCCCGATCAAGAAGCCCTCGACCCCCATGCCGCGCGCTCCGATGAGCCAGAAGTACATGCCGACCTCGAGGGCGAGCTTGGCGATCTTGATCGCCGAGTAGAGGCCGGAGCGCTCGAGGATCTGGAGGTAATAGAAGCCGGCGATCGTGCTGAGCTGGAACGGCACGAGAACGAGGAGGAGGTGGACGATCCGCACGAGCTCCGGAGCCGTCACGTCCGGCCCCGCTTCTCCGAGCAGGGGCGAGGCCAGGGAGTCGCTGAAGACGAGGGACGCGCCGCACACGATCCAGGCGAGGATCGCGGTCGTGAGCGTGCAGGAGGTGACGACCCGGGCCCGCTCGACCTCGTCCTGGCGATCGAAGTAGAACCGGACCATCGCCCCCAGGACGTTCTGCCCCAAGAGCTGCTGGAGGCCGATGGCCCACAGATCCACGACCTCCTTCACCCCCATCACGCCCGGCGCGAGCCAGGTCGTGTAGAAGCGCTGCATCACGACCGCGACGAGCTGGCGCACGAGGGGCTCGGCGCTGTACATCGCGGTGTGCCTGAGGAGGCCGCTCAAGCGCCGGTCCGATCGATCTTGCTTCACCATGGGGAGCGCGGCCCCCCAACCTTAGCGAGCGCGCCGTCCCCGCCCCCGGCGCAAGGCCCGATCCCCGCGTTCCGCCCCCCCTCCCCCCTCCCGCCCTCCCCCCGGCGGCCGGTTGGGGCTCCCGCCGGGCCCGACCGGAGGGCTCCCCGGGGGCGGGTCGGCCGGGCGATTCCCAAATCGGGGACTCACACAATCCCAACATGGGGAACGGGGGACTTGCCCGGATCCTCGCCGATTAGACTACCGGAGGCACTCCGAGGTCCCCCCCGGGCGATCTGCCTCCCCCGCCGCGCGCGGTGTCCCTCGCTCCGGGTCGGCCCTCGGGTCCCGCGGGCCGGTCCTCCACCCCCGCGGGGGTGGTCTGCCGCCGGGAGGAGAGCCGTGAGACGAATCCTGCTGGTCGAGGACGAGACGAGCACCCAGGTCCTCCTGCGGAGGCGCCTCGAGGAGTTCGGGCACGAGGTCGTCGCGGCCCCGACCGGGGCGATGGGGCTGATGGAGGCCCGGGCCGGCCAGTACGACCTCTTCCTCGTCGACATCGGGCTCGGCTCGGGGATCGACGGCTACGAGGTGTGCCGCCGCCTGAAGGGGATCCCGGCTACCGCCACGATCCCCGTGGTCTTGATCAGCGGGCGGGTGAAGGGGCAGGAGGATCTGCACCGCGGCTACCAGGCGGGCTGCGAGGCCTACCTCGTCAAGGGCGACCTCACCCTGCTCGAGGACGTCGTCCGGGCCATGCTGCGCATCAAGACCCTGCAGGACGACCTCGCCCTGCAGAACCACCTGCTCGAGCAGCAGAACCGGCGGCTTTCCGAGGAGCGCCAGCGGGGGGCGGACCTGGAGACGGCCCTGCGCGAGACCGGCGGGCGATCCCTCGTGTTCCGCGAGCTCGCCGCCGGGCGACCCGACGCGGTGCTCCTCGTGGATACCGAGGGAATCGTGCGCTTCGGGGACCGCGGGGCCCGCGCGATCCTCGGCGCCGAGCTCGAGGGGCGTCACCTCGCGACCTTCGCCCCCGACAGCGGGCTCGAGGCCTTCGTCCGCGACGCGCGCACCGACACCCACGAGGCCTACCGCTTCGATCTGCGGGACCACGGCGGCCAGGTCGTGCACTCGCTCAGCGCGACCGTCGTCCCCCTCGTCCCCGCGGTGGCGGAGGAGGGGGGGCCAGCCAAGGTCGTCCTCATCCTCGACGCCGGGAAGCGCCGGGTGGCCGCGGAGCTGCTCCGCGTGGAGGAGCAAGGGACCTTCCGCGGGGAGCTGGGCCCGCTCCTCGAGGCCGCGCGCGGCATCTTCCGGCCCGGGGCCCTCGTCGGATCGAGCGCGGAGCTCCGCGCGCTCCGCGAGCGGGTCGAGACCGCGGCGGCCAAGTCCACCCCCGTCCTGCTCCGCGGCGAAACGGGCACCGGCAAGCGGCTCGTGGCGCGCGTCCTCCACTACACGGGGCACGCGAGCGGTCCGTTCGTCGCCGTGAACTGCGCCGCGATGGCTCCCGAGGAGCTGGAAGCGGAGCTCTTCGGCTACGTCAAGGGCGTCTTCCCCGGCGCGGTGTGCGACCGTCCGGGCCTGCTCCAGCAGGCCGCGCAGGGCACGGTGTTCCTCGACGAGATCAGCGAGATGCCTTCCTCGCTGCAAGCGAAGCTCCTGCGCGTGCTGGAGCAGGGCGAGGTCACCCGCCTGGGCTCCAGCGTGCCGGAGCGCGCCGAGGCGCGGATCATCGCGGCGACCAGCCTCGACCTCGGGCCCCTCGCCGAGGCGGGTGCGTTCCGCAAGGACCTGATCTACCGCCTCGGCGTTTCGGAGATCCTCCTTCCGCCGCTCCGCGGCCGGATGGCGGACATCGAGCTCCTCGCCGAGCACTTCCTGCGGCGGTTCGACGGCACGCGGCGCGCGATCCGCTTCTCCGACGAGGCGTTGTGGGTGATGAAGCAGCACGAATGGCCGGGGAACGTCCGCGAGCTGCGCAACTGCGTCGAATCCGCCATCGGGCTCGCGCGCGGGGAGGAGATCCTCGTCGAGGACCTGCCCCAGCCCCTCGGCGATCTCCACCGCCGGCTGGAGGCGAAGGAGATCCCCGCGGCCCTCCCCAAGCCGCTGCGGCTCGCGGCGGGCACCAAGGTTGCCGGGGCCCGTCCCCCGGCGGCAGTGGAGCCGGACGCCGCCTTCGCGGAGGACGAGGATGCGGCGCCGACCCTCGTCCTCTGGGAGAAGCGCGGCATCGCCGATGCGCTGCGGCGCACCGGCGGCGACAAGCTCGCCGCGGCTCGGCTCCTCGGCCTCGGCAAGAGCACCTTCTACCGCAAGCTCAAGATCCACGGCCTCGCGTGACGCGCGGCGCCGCGGTCCCCGCGCGATCACCGCCGGAAGAGCAGCCAGGTCCCCACGGCGAGGATCAGGACGCCCGCGCCTCGCCGCAGGATCCCCACGGCCCGGTTCCACCCCCGCGAATCGGCCATGCGCTGCACGAGCCCCATCGAGGTGCCTCCCACGAGCACGAGGGCGCAGTGGCCGAGCCCGTAGGCGGCGAGCAGGATCCCCCCATAGAGGATCCCCTGGAGCGGCACGACGGCGAGCAGGGCGAGCAGAACGGGGCCGGCGCAGGGCAGCGACACGAGGCCGAAGCAGAGCCCGAGGAGGAGGGCGCCGAGGAAGCCCCGGCGGCGCGGCTGGATCCCGCCGCGCACGGCGAAGGAAAGGTCCATGGCGCCCAGGAGGTGGAGCCCCATCAGAAGGCAGATCCCCCCCGCGACGTAGGTCCACCACTCGGCGTTCAGGAACGAGCTCGATGCCCAGGCGGCGAGGAAGAGGACGCCGAAGGTGATCGTCAGGCCGAGGCAGAACACGAGGGAGAGGAGGAAGGAGTGGGCGACCCGGCGCTCGCCGCGCCCCTCCTGGGCGGCGACGTAGGCCACCATGAGCGGCACCATCGCCAGCACGCAGGGATTCGCCGCCGTGAGGAGACCTCCGAGGAGGGCGGCGAAGGGGGCGAGCCACGGATTGGACCGGACCGTCTCGGCGAGGGTCTCCGCGAGCGACTCGAACATCTACTCGACCCCCAGCTCGGCGGCGATGATGGCCCGGAGGTCCGCCTTGGCGATGAACCCCTCGTGCCGCCACACTTCGACCCCCGCGGCGTCGTAGAGGACCTGGGTCGGCATCACGCTGACGTCGTACTGCTCCCGGGCTCCGGTGGTCTCCAGGAGATCGACGACCTCGACGCTGAGTCGCCCCGCGTACTCCTCCCGCAGCTCCGCGAGGATGGGGGCGAGCTTCTGGCACGCCTCGCAGGCATTGGCGCCCACGTCGACGAGCCGGGGCAGGCCGTGAGGGTCCACCGGCGCCGTGCGCCGCGCTTCGCGCCACCAGACGGCGCCGGACACGACGGCGAGGACCGCCAGCAGAGCGATCGCGTTGCGGATCGTGCGGGCGCTCATGACTGGCCGCCGAGGATCTCCAGGAGCTCCTTCTCGGTGGCCAGGCGCCCCGAGAGCCGGACCACGCCGTCGACCACCAGCGCCGGGGTCAACATCACTCCGTAGGCCGCGAACTTCCGGAGATCGGTGACGTGCACGAACTCGCACTTCAGTCCGAGCCGGCCGGCGGCGGCCCGCGCCGCCTTCTCGAGCGCGTTGCACTTGGCACATCCCGTGCCCAGGATCTCGATCTTCATCCGATGTTGCCGTAGATCAGGCCCGCGACCGTCGCGCTGGCGACGATCAACCCCGTGAAAACCGCCGTCTTCGCCGCCCCCGTCACCCGGACGAGGACGAGGATGCTCGGCAGCGAAATGGCCGGCCCCGCCAGGAGGAGGGCCAGCGCCGGGCCCCGCGCCATGCCGTGCGCGATCAGGGCCTCGGTGATCGGGACCTCGGTCAGGGTCGCGAAGTAGAAGAGAGCGCCCGCGACGGAGCCGATGAGGTTGGCGAGGAGCCCGTCGTCGCCCACGCGCCGGGCGATCTCCTCGTCGGGCAGCAGGGTCGACACGACTCCGACGGCGAAGACGCCGGCGAAGAGGAGGGGGACCAGGAGCTTGGCGAAGGACCAGGTGTTGATCATCCAGGCGGCGATCTCCGCCGGCCGCAGCCAGCGCCACGCCATCCCGGCCACGAGAAGGCCCATCGCCCCGGCGAGGTACCAGCGGACGCGGTACACGTCCCGGACCCAGCCCGCGGGCTTCTCGATCGTGCGGACCTCGCTCTTGGCGATCGCGATCCGGTCCCCGGCGCGAAGCGCACCCCTCGGCTCCTGGAGCTGGACGAGGATCTCGTCGCGCGTCTCCTGGAGCACGACCCCGCGGACGGCCGTGCCATCCGTGCCCCGCACGACGGCGTCCCCGGGGTTGAACCAGTCGCTGAAGATCAGGAAGGCGATCATCGCCCCGAGCAGGAGGGAGTTCTTCCCGAGCCCCCGCGCCGGCGAGCTCCCGGCGGCCGGGGCGGCGGGCACCGTCCTCGCCCGCTCCGGCGTCCGGAAGAGGCGGGACATGCCGAGGCCGACGAGGATCGCGAAGAGGACCGAACCGATGGCTCGCCACAGGCCGAGCTCGAGGCCCAGCACGCGCGCCGTGAGGAAGATGGCGAGGACGTTGATCGCCGGGCCGGAGTAGAGGAACGCCGAGGCGGGCCCGAGCCCCGCGCCCAGGCGATAGATGCCGGCGAACATCGGCAGGACGCTGCACGAGCACACCGCCAGCACGGTGCCCGCCACCGCGGCGATGGAGTAGGACACGAGGCGGGGAGAGCTCGGCCCCAGGAACCGCAGAACCGCGGCCGGCGACAGGAAGGTCGTGATCCCGCCGGCGATGAAGAGGGCCGGGACGACGCAGGCGAGCGTGTGCTCGCGGGCGTACCACTGCAGGAGCTTGCCTCCCTCCCGCACCGCCGTCCCGACCCGCGGGTCCCCCAGCGGCAGGAAGTAGGCGAGGAGGAATGCTCCCAGGAGCGCCGCGAGGATCTTCGCCTCCTTCATGGCTAGTGGTCTGATGCAGCCATTCGGGGCATTTGGACGGCGCGTCTGCGCCCGCCGCTGCGTTGCACCTCCTCCGAGGGTTGTCGTGCTAACCCGCGTCGTCGGTGCGCCTTGCGGCGAACGCAGCCGCACTCGGCGAAATGCCCCAACTGGCTGCACCAGACCACTAGGATCTCCCGAGCGCGGCGCGGTGGCGCTCCAGGTTCGCCTCGAGCACCCCCTCCACGCACTGCCAGAATCCGGCGAGGCAGGAGACCTGCAGGCGATAGCGGTGGAGAGCGCCCTCCCGGCGGTCCGCCACCAGCCCCACTTCCCGGAGCACCGCCAGGTGCTTGGAGACCGTGGACTGGTCCGCGCCCACGAGCCGGGTGAGCTCGCCGACGCATCGCTCGCCCTCCTGGAGGGCGTCGAGGATGAGGAGGCGGCTCGGATGGGCCAGGGCCCGGGCGACCCGGGCCCTGGCCGCGTAGCGTGCCCGGGCCGCCGGAGGATCTTCCTGCATGGCCATATGGCCATGCTAGCCACAAAGCGCGGGAGGTCAAGCGGTCGCGGCCGGCCCCTCCGCCAGGAACGCCTCGATGCGGGCGCGGAGCTCGTCCCGCACCGCCCGGAAGACCGCGCGCCGCTCTTTCTCGCTTCCTCCGGCGGCCGCCGGGTCGGGGAGCGGCCACTGGAGCGTCCGCGCCGCCCCGGGGGGCCGCGGGCAGGCCTCCGCCGCGCCGCTGCACACGGTGATCGCGAGGTCGAACCGCCGGCCGGCGAGGGAGCCCACGTGCTTCGTCTCCTGCCGCGAGATGTCGATTCCGAGCTCGGCCAGGACCTGGATCGCGAGAGGGTGGACCGCCCCGGCGGGGGCCGTCCCCGCCGAGAACGCCTCCCACTCCCCCCGGCCGAGCTCGCGCCAGAGCCCCTCCGCCATCTGGGACCGAGCGGAGTTGCCCGTGCAGAGGATGAGGACCCGCTTCACCGTGCCGCCTGCTCCCGCGGGACGACCGCGAAGAAGCGTCGCTGGAAGTGGAGCGCGAGGTTCACGAGCCCGATCAGGACCGGCACCTCCACGAGGGGACCGATGACCGCCGCGAAGGCCACTCCGGAGTGGATCCCGAAGACGGCCACCGCCACGGCGATCGCGAGCTCGAAGTTGTTGCTCGCCGCGGTGAAGGCGATCGTCGTCGTCTTCGCGTAGTCGGCGCCGGCGCGGTGCCCCATCCAGAAGGAGACCAGGAACATCACCACGAAGTAGATGCACAACGGCACCGCGACCCGCAGCACGTCGAGGGGAAGCTGGACGATGAACTCCCCCTTCAGGGAGAACATGACCAGGATCGTGAACAGGAGCGCCACGAGGGTGAGCGGCGAGATCCGGGGGACGAATCGCGCCTCGTACCACTCTCGTCCCCTCGCTCGCAGCAACACGAGCCTCGTGAGCATGCCGCCGGCGAAGGGGATCCCGAGGTAGATGGCCACGCTCTGGGCGATCTCGCCGATGCCGACGTCCACGGCAGCTCCCTCCAGGCCGACGAGGAGCGGCAGCTTCGTGACGAACACCCACGCGTAGATGGAGAAGAAGAGGACCTGGAACAAGGAGTTGAACGCCACGAGTCCGGCCGCGTACTCCGCATCCCCCTTCGCCAGATCGTTCCACACGATCACCATGGCGATGCAGCGCGCCAGCCCGATCAGGATCAGGCCCACCATGTACTCCGGGTAGCCCCGCAGGAACACGATCGCCAGGAGGAACATCAGGATCGGCCCGACGACCCAGTTCTGGAGGAGGGACAGCACCAGGATCTTCGTGTTCCGGAACACGTCCCCCAGCTCCTCGTAGCGCACCTTGGCGAGGGGCGGGTACATCATCAGGATCAACCCGATGGCGATGGGGACGTTCGTAGCCCCCACCTGGAACCGATCGATCACCCCCTCGACGCCCGGCACGAGGCTGCCGAGCGCGACCCCCGCGGCCATGGCCGCGAAGATCCACAGGGTCAGGAAGCGGTCGAGGAACGAGAGGTGATGCACGGAGCGATTGGACATGGACTTCCCGTCGGGCGCCGCGCGCGGCGCGCTCCGTTCAGAAGGAGACCTGCACCGCGGGTCCCACCGCCGACAGGGGGGCGGAGCTCTTCATGGCCGGGTTGTGGAGGCGCGCGGAGAGCGTGCCGGCCGGTACACCGTCGGGCAGCAGGCCCCGGACGAGGAGGATCGGGCGGGGCCCCGTCTCGTAGAGCAGGATCCCCGTGCGGGCGGTGATCTCCGCCCCGCCCGCGACCCACTCGCCGGTCGGACGCAGGCTGTGGACGCCCCCCGCCCCGTCCTCCACGCGGACGGAGAGTTCGACCACCTCGCGGTGCCCGCGGTGATGGAGGCGGACCTCGAACCAGCGTCCCTCGCGCCGCACCTCGAGACGGGGGGTGAGGCCCAGGTCCTTCTTGCGCAGGAGCAGGAAGGGTCGCGTCGCCGGCGAGTCCAGCCCGCCCCGCTCGGGCGGAACGGGCACGGAGATCAGCTCGTAGCGGGCGAGGGCGGCGAGGAGCTCGGCGATCCTCTCCGGGGAGCCCCCCGCGGAGTCGTAGCGGCTCGTCCACTCCTCCAGGAAGCTCACCGCGGTCTTGCCCTCGGCGAGCGAGCCGATGAGCGGCACCACGTAGTCCGCACCCTGCTCGATGCCCCGCACGAGGTCCACACGCGGCGCGCCCCGCCACGACACGGTTCCCTCGCGCCCCGGCGCGGGGCAGGTGCGGCCGAGCAGGTCGAAGACCTCCTTGCGGGAGAGATACCCCACCGCCCCCGGCCAGAAGGTCGCGATGGAGGAGGGCTCCTTCACGTTGTCGCGCAGGAAGATCCCCAGGGGGCGCAGATGCTCGATCTCGCGCAGCTCCTGGAGGAGCCCCAGGCGTCCGAAAGGGCGCGGGTAGGCCGCGGCGAGACCGGCGCTCGGCCGCATCCATGCCCGGTGGATGGCGTCCAGGCGGAGCGGCCCGACGTCTCCGGGCACCTTGCTGGCGAGGAACGAGAAGCCCGTGGCGATCACGAGCACGGTCCAGGCGAGGGGATAGAGCCGTGGCCGGCGGTCCATCTCCCCGGTGATCGCCTCCTGGATCGAGAGCAGCGAGAGGGGTACCACCGCCGCGAGCGCGTTCCAGAACGGCAGCCCGTCGCCGCCGGAGATCGCCACGGCTCCCGCCCATCCCAGCGAGAGAATGAGGGCGCGCCGCCCGCGCGGCGACAACTGTCCCGTGACGAGGAGACCGATCGGCAGGAAGAGCAGGGGGCCCGCGCCCGAGGCGACGAGGTAGCTCGCCAGGTAGCGTCCCCCGAGGAGGATCCGGGCCGGCGCTGGCGCGAAGAACGAGGCACCGAAGGGGGAGATCCACGTGCCGAAGAGCGCGTGGCGCGAGAGCACGAGCGCCGCCGCCGCGGCAGCCGGCACCAGGTCCCAGGGAGCGAGGGAGCCGCGCGGCCCGCCGTCGGCCGCCCGCGGCCGATCGAAGCGCTCGAGGAGGAGGAAGAGGAGGAGGACCGCGAGCCCCTCCGGCCGCGTCCAGACGAGGGCGGCGAGCGAGAGGGCGAGGAGCCTCCTCCACCCCCACTCGAAGGCGAGGAAGGCGGTGGTGACGAGGAGCATCGCCACCGGCGCCTCGGTGCCGCTCGCTCCGGCGGCCGCCGCGGTGCCGCTCGCGGCGAGCAGGAGGGGGGCGATGAGCCCCGCCATGCGCCGGGGGCTGAACTGGGTGAGGATCACCGCCGTGGAGAGCCCGCCCAGGATGCCCAGCGTCTGGCTCACGAGGATCGGCGAGACGTAGCGGAACTCCGCGGCCAGGGCGACCGCGACCCAGAGGGGGGAGGGATGGGACTCGACGGGGGGCGAGGCCGGATTCCAGGTCAGGACCCCCGCGCGCACGAGGTTGCGGGCGGTGCGGAAGGCGACGTGCGCGATCTCGTAGGGCGCGCCGAAGGCGCCGTCCGGCGTCTGGTGGATGGCCAGGGTGTGGGCGAGGAGGATGGCCAGCGCCAGGAGGATGACCGTCGTTCGGTTCATGGTGGGCCGCCCGCGCCCGGGCATGCTCGGGTATCCTGGCCCAGGACTCCAGCCCGGAGTCGCGAACCGGCCCTCCCCCGCGGCCGAACGCCGCCGGTCGGTCCGCGGCGCTCGGTCCGGCCCGCCCCATGACCGCCCGTGAATCCGCTCCCCTGCCCTCCGACGAGTCGGCGAGGCTCGCCTGCCTCGCCCGCCTGATCTCTCCCGTCGTCCACCGGGTGAACAACTCGCTCGCCGTCCTGCGCGGGGCGTGCGAGCTCGCCTTGCAGCAGGGCTACTCCGCGCATCTCCAGCGGGCCGGAGATGCGACGAGCCTGATCGTGGACACGCTGGTCCAGCTCGGCAGCTTCGCCAAGGTTCCGCCGCCGGGCAGCGCCCCGTTCGACCTGCGGGCCGCCGTGCAGAGCGCGCTCCTCCTCATCGAGCCCTTCGCCGGCGTCCATGGCGCGGAGCTCTCCACCTACCTCGGTCCGGCGCTGCCGCTCGTCGTGCACGGAGATCGCGCGCGCCTGGAGCAGCTCCTCGTCTGGTTTGCCGCCGAGGGCCTCGATGCCGGCGGTCCCGCCGAAGACCGGCCGCGGGCCCGGATCCGGATCCTCCTCGCGGAGGAGGGAAGCCGCGTGCGACTCTCCCTGCGGCGCGGCGGATCCGGGGAGCCGGAGCGGTCGGCCTGCGCCGCGGCCGCCCGGACGATCGGGGCCGCGGCCGGCTTCGAGGTGGAGCGGGACCGCCGCCTCGGGCGGGCGCGCGCGCTCGTCCTGGCCTTCGCGCCCCTCGCGCCGATCGCGGCCTCGTCCGGCGCCGGCGCTGCCCCGGCGCGCGCCGTGGCGCCCGTGCTCCTCCTGGTGGAAGGCGACACGCCGCGCCGCGAGCTCGTGCGGGCCGTGCTCGAGGAGAGCGGATACCGCGTGCGGATCCCGGCCGGGGATCCTCCCCGCACTGCCGACCTCTCGTTCGAGGCCGCCGACGCGATGCTCGTCGACGCGCGGCTGGCGGACGCGCAGCCGGACCTTCTGCCGGAGCTGGTGCGCGCCGCCGCCGCGCGGGGCACGGGGCGGCTCGGGATCCTCGGGGCCGCGGCGCGGACCGCGGGAGCCGAGCGCCTGCCGGTCCTGGTGGAGCCGTTCCGGCCCGGTGAGCTTCTGGACTTCGTGGGCGCCCTCCTCGCTTGAACGGAGTCATCGAAATCGGCGTGCCGATCGAGGAGATCGCCGCCCGGGAAGAGCGCCTGCGCCGGGCGCGCCGCTTCGAGACCCCCGACCGCGTGCCGGTCGTCCCCGCGCTCGCCCACCGCTTCCTGGTGCCGGTCGCCGGCGTCTCCTTCCCCGCCTACTACGGAGATCCGGAGACGATGCTCCGCACGCAGATCCTCGCCCAGAAGTGGGTGATGGAGAACGTGCGGACCGACGCCTGCTCGATCACCGGCGCCTGGGTGGGGGCGTGGACCGACTTCCAGAACACGTTCGAGGCCGGGAGCCTCGGGGTGGAGATCGTGTTCCGCGCCGACGACATCCCGTGGGTCGGCGCGCCGTGGGTGCGCACTGCGGACGACCTCGCGCGGCTGGAGGCGATGGATTTTGTCGGCGGGGAGATCAACGCCCGCCAGGTCGAATACCGCCGGGCGATGATGCGCGTGGCGGAGCGCTATCCGGTGCGCTTCCAGGGCGGCCCCGTGTTCTTCCCCGGCGCGAATCCGGCCTTGACGCACACGAGCGACGGACCCTTCGGCGTCGCCGGGGACCTGATGGGGCAGACCGAGCTCTTCGCGGCCTGCCTCGAGCGACCGGACTTCGTGCGCGAGCTCCTGCGGATCGTCACCGACAAGCTGATCGCCTACCTCGACTTCTGCTGGACGGAGGAGGGCTTGGCCGCGCGCGACTTCGCCTGGACCGACGATCTCGCCGCGGGGCTCTCCGCCGCGACCTATCGTGAGCTCGTGCTGCCCGAGGAGAAGCGCCTGCGCTTCCACTTCGACGGCCGCCTCACGCTCCACATGTGCGGGAGGACCGACCATCTCCTCGAGATCTTCCGCGACGAGCTGGCCATCCACGAGTTCCAGGGCTTCGGGTGGGAGGTGGACCTCGACCGCGTCGCCGCCGTGATGGGAGGGAGGGTCGTGCTCCTCGGGAACATCGATCCGCGCCTGATCCTGCGCGGAACGCCGGAGGAAGTGCGCGAGGCGACGCGGATCGCGATCGAGAAGCTCGCGCCGTACCGCGGCTACATCGTGCAGGACGGCAACAACGTCCCCCCCGGCTCGCCCCTGGCGAACATCAACGCGATGATGGAGGCGGCGGAGCGGTACGGGAGATACTGATCCCGCCGGCGCGGATCAGAGGTCCTCTCGGCTGGCGATCACCCGGCGCAGGAGCAGGATGCCGAGCGGGCAGAGGATCGCCATGACCGCGACGACGAGCCAGAGGGTCTGGGAGTCGCGCGGGTAGGCGTCGTGCAGAAGCCGCCAGAGCTCCTTGTTCTCGGCGAGCTTCGCGCCCTCCGCGGGGAGAATCCCGATCCGATCGGCGAGCGCCCGCAGCGCGCCCTCTTTGTCCAGGCCCGCGGCGACGGCCGGAGCGTCGCCGAGCTTCTCGACGAGGTAGCGCCGGGCCAGCACGTCGTCGTCGGGGCACCAGCGCTCGAGCATGCGGCCCGAGAACATGCCGACGATGAGCTTGGCGACGAAGTAGGGGAGGAGGGAGAGGGCCATGTAGGAGCCCTCCTTTCCCTTGGGCGCGATCGCCGCCGTGTACTGGTAGAGCCGCGGCGACCAGATCGCCTCGCCGATCGAGAAGAAGAAGACGAACAGCACGATCGCGATGATCAACGGGTCGATCGCCCCCTCGATCCCCAGCCACAAGTGCCCGACGAGATGGCCGAGGAGACCATCGGCGAGGCCCTGGAACCACGCCGGAGGCAGGGCGAGGAGGAAGACCGGCACGGCGGCGATCGACGTCCCCACGGCGAGCATCTTGTAGCTCGAGATCCTGCTGCTCAGGGCCGCGACCGGCACCGTCAGCACGAAGATGATCCCGGCGTTCAGCACCGTCCACAGGTTCCCGATCTTCGCCCCTGGCCCGAGCTCGCGCAGCCCGAACTTCGGGAACGTGTAGTGCATGTGGTAGAAGACCAGACGCACGAGGACGATCAGGGAGAGGAAGACGAGGAACCGGTAGAAGTTGGGTTCCCTCCAGATGGAGGCGAAGATGCGGACCGTGTCCCGTCCCGCGTCGCGCATGGCCAGGGTCGTCCCCCGGATCGCCCCCTCCTCCTTGTACTTCGCCTGGATCTCGTGGATGACGACGCCTCGATCGTCCGTGCCCTCCACGCCCCTCCGCATGAGGAGCTGGGTGAGGAGCAGGCCCACGGCGGTGGAGCAGGTGGCGACGAGGAAGAGCACCTGATACGTCGAGAAGTCGACCCCGAGGACGTTCATCCCCTTGAGCTCGCCCAGCCGCCCGCGCACGCCGTCGATGAGGAAGCCGGCGAGCATGAACCCGAGGTTCATCATCATGTAGAAGAGGGCGAAGGCCATCGTCTGCTGCTTCTTCGTCGCGTAGCGCTTGAGGGCCGCGTTCATGACCGGGACCATCAGCGCGAGCCCGACCGCGAGCGGCAGCATCCCGAGCGGAAGGGCGATCCAGGCGCTGTCGGCGAACGCCATCACCCCGCGCGAAGCGAGGCACAGCCAGAAGCCGAGGAGGAACGACTTCTTGATCCCGATCGCGTCCACCAGGGATCCGACGGCGACGGTCACCAGGGTGATCACCGTGGACCACCAGGCGATCACGTCCCCGGCGCGGGCATCGGAGAATCCGAGGTCCGCGGACAGCCACAGGACGAGGATCGAGTTCATCGCCGCGTAGGCGAGGATCTCGAGCACCTTCGTCCCGTAGATGAGCCAGAGCTCCCGGGGCGCCCCCCGCAGCGTGGTGAACTCGGCGAAGAACCCGCGGAGGAAGCCCGGCTGGGAGGCGTCGGTCATGGGCGATCGAACGTCGGCAGGTGGAGCCCCGGCGGGGGCGGTCGGAGAGCGACGGGGGGCGCGGATCCTACCGGAGACCGGCGGGGCCCGGAGCGTTCATTCCGCTTCGATACGCTCCACGCCTTCCACTGCCGCCGCGAGGAGCGGCTCGAGTTCGAGCCCGGCCTCGAACCGCTCGCACCGGGCGCGCTGGCCCCGGATCACGGGGTGGACGGGCTGGAACACCGTGCAGCAGTCCGGCGCGGGCAGGATCGAGATCTCGTACGTCCCGATGCGCCGCGCCAGCGCGATCGTCTCCTGCTTGTCGAAGGAGAGGACCGGCCGCAGCACCGGCAGCGTCGCCGCCGCGCCGATGCACGTCAGGTTTTCGAGGGTCTGGCTCGCCACCTGCCCGAGGCACTCGCCGGTGACCAGCGCTAGGGCGCCCTCCCGCTCCGCCAGGCGGCCGGCGATCCGGTGCATCGCGCGGCGGTAGAGCACCGTGCGGTAGGCCTCCGGCGCGCCGTCGCGGATCCGTTCCTGGACGGCGGTGAAGGGCACGACGTGAAGGACGCCCGGCCCCTGGAAGCGCGCGAGCGCCGCCACGAGCCGGCGCACCTTCTCCTTCGATGCGTCGCCGAGGTACGGCGGGGAATGGAACGAGACGAAGCTCACCCGGCAGCCGCGCTTCATCGCGAGCCACGCCGCCACCGGCGAATCGATCCCCCCGGAGAGCAGGCAGAGCACGGGCCCGAGGGTCCCCACCGGCAGCCCGCCCAGCCCCGGCCGCCGCTCCGCGAAGAGGTAGGCGCGCCAGGAGCGGACGCTGATGCCGAGGGTGAGCTCGGGATGCGACAGATCGACGCGCAGCCGCGCCCCGTGCTTCTCGAGCACGCGGTCGGCGACGTGGCGGTCGAGCTCCGTCGAGAGCATCGGGAAGCTCTTGTCCGAGCGCCGCGTCTCGACGCGGAAGGGGATCGGGCGGTCCGCCGGCGCCGCCTCCAGGGCCCGCGCCACCACGGCGGGCGCCACGGCGGCGATCGCGTCGGGGTGCTTCGCCGCTCCCCACGCCGGCGAGAGCGAGGAGAAGCCAAAAACGTCCTCCAGGGCGCGCGCCACGTCGGCGACGCGGCGTTCGGGGACGATCGCGAGCTGCCCCTGCTCGCGGTCGACGGTAACCGGCGAGTACGGGCGGGCGGCGCGCACGACGTTCTGGATCAGGATCTTCTCGAAATCGGCGCGGTTCTTGCCCTTGAGCCAGAGCTCGCCGTAGCGGGCGAGCACCATCTCCGGCGCGTCCGGCACGCCCGCCGCGCTCATCGCCGCGCCCCGCCGAGCTCGCGCGCCACCTCCCGCAGGCGCTCGCCCGCTGCGCGCACCTCCGCCTCCGCCGTCGTCCGGGAGAAGGAGAAGCGCACCATGCCGCGCGCCTCCGCCTCGCCGAACCCGAGCGCACGGAAGGCGGGCGAGATCTCGTGCGTCTTGGCGTGGCAGGCGCTGCCGGCGCTGGCGAGGACCCCGCGCGCCTCGAGGTGGTGCAGCCACACCTCCGCGGGCGGCGGGGGCAGGACCAGGGCGACGATCGCCGGCGAGAGCTCCCCGCCGGGGGCGAGGAGCCGCGCGCCGGGGATCTCGGCCACGATCCCGGCGAGGATCGTCCGGAAGCCGGCGAGCGCGGCGCGGGTCGCGGCGAGCCGCTCGTCGGCGATCGCGAGGGCCCGGGCGAGGCCCACGCATCCCGCGACGTTCTCCGTGCCCGAGCGCAGCCCGTGCTCCTGCCCGCCGCCGAAGAGGAGGGGCCGCGGGCGCGCTCCCGGGGCCAGCGCGAGCGCCCCGGCGCCCTTCGGTCCGTGGAGCTTGTGGGCGGCGATCGCCAGGCTGTCGGCCCCGAGCCCGGCGAGCGAGACCTCGAGCTTCCCCGGCCCCTGCACCGCGTCGACGTGGAGCGCTGCCCGCGGCGCGCGCGCCCGCACGATCCGCGCGAGGCGGGCGATCGGGTAGACGGTGCCGAATTCGTTGTTCACGAGCATCTGGGCGACGAGGACGGTGTCGGGGCGCAGGAGGGAGGCGAATCCGTCGAGGTCGAGCCCCCCGTCCGCGCCGAGCCGCGCCGTCTCCACCTCGAAGCCCTCCTCGGCGAGCGCCGCCGCCGCCTGGCGCACGGAGGGATGCTCCGTCGGCCCCACGACGACGTGGCGCCCGTCGCGGCGCCGCGCCCGCGCGAGCCCCTGGACGGCGAGGTTGTTCGCCTCCGTTCCTCCCGCCGTGAAGACGATCCCCGCCGGCGCGGTTCCGAGGATCCGCGCCACGCATCCCCGTGCCTCCTCGAGCGCCCTCGCCGCCCGCACCCCGAGCGGATGGCGCGACGAGGGATTCCCGAAAGCCTCGGCCAGGAACGGCGCCATCGCCGCGGCCACCCCGGGGGCGAGGGGCGTCGTGGCGGCGTGGTCGAGGTAGATCGGAGAGGGATCCATGGGACGGGGGCGGACAGGATAGCCCCGTTCACCCCCCCGCCGCCGGATCGAGGGGCGGCAGCGCCACCTCGGTGCGGGCGCCGATGCGGACGAGCACGCTCTGCTCGAGCGCACCGCTGCCGGCGCGGATCCGGAGGCGGTAGGAGCCCGGGGGGAGGTCGCGGAAGAGGAAGGAGCCGTCGGCGGCGGTCTCCTGGGGCGGCCAGAGGCGGTTCGCCAGGCCCTCCGGCCAGACGCGCGCCAGGGCGCCGGCGACGGCGCGGCCCTCGGGGTCGCCGATCCGCCCCGAGAGCTCGCCGGTGCGGAGGCGGAGGGAGAGCGGCGCGGCGGGCCCCTCGGCGGCGTGCGCGAGCTCGACCTCGTCCAGGACTGGCCACGACCCGCCCGCCGCCCAGGGGGGGAGCACCTGGACGAGATAGGCGGCGGCGACGAGGTCGGGGACGGCGAAGGCACCCGCCTCGCCGGTGCGAACGCGCCGCTCCGTTGCGCCGGAGAGGGGAGGCGTGGGGGCGGCCGGGCGCAGGACCACCTCGTAGCCGGCGGCCGGCGGGGCGTCGGGGGGGCTGCCCACGGGGGGGGAGAGGGTGCCCGCGAGATCGCGGCGGCGGATCTCCGGGAGGACGGGGAAGGGGGGGAGCGGGTCGGCGAGCCGCCACTCGACCTCCCCCTCGGGGGCGGGGACCGCGACCTCGCGGAGCGCGTTCGGGTGCCCCACCTGGAGCAGGGCCACCCGGTAGGTCCCCGAAAAGAGGCCCTCGAGGCGGAAGCGGCCATCCCCGTCCGTGGCGGCGCCGTGGGGAGGCTCCGCCGTGCCGCTCGCGGGAGCCTCCGCCGGCCACAGGTGCACACGGACGTCGGCGGCGGGGGCGCCGGTCGCGTCCAGGATGCGCCCGGCGAGCGCGTGCTCGCCGCGGGGGATCTCCAGGGGCTCCAGATGGATGCGCCGGGGGGTGAACTCGATCGCCTGGAACGGCTCCTCCTCCTCGCCGCGCTCCAGGAGGATCCCGGTGAGGAGGGCGGTGAAGACGACCGTCACGAACACGAGCCCCGAGCGCTTCACGGCCGCCGAGCCTACCCTTCCGGCGGGCCGCGCGCCTCCCGGAGGACGTGGCGCCGGCCCCCGCCGGCCAGGACCCCCCCGGCGCGGCCCCGGCCGCATTCGGGGCCCCGTGCCTCGCCGCCCGCGGGCCCGCGCGTATACTCCCCGGCTCGATTCCTCCCCTGGGGTGTCGCCGTGAGAAGACCCTACCTGGCCGGCAACTGGAAGATGAACCTGGACCGCCGCTCCGCCCGGGAGCTCGCCGGCCTGATCCGGGAGCACGTGGGAGACCGCACCGACGTGGAGGTGGCGGTCCTGCCGCCGTTCGTCTACCTCGCCGAGATCGCCCGCTCGCTCGCCGGCTCGCCGGTCCGCGTCGGGGCCCAGAACATGTGCGACGAGCCCGCCGGAGCCTTCACCGGCGAGGTCTCGGCGGCGATGCTCGTCGACGTGGGCTGCGACCTCGTGGTGCTCGGCCACTCCGAGCGCCGCCACATCTACGGGGAGACGGACGAGCTCGTGAACGCCAAGGTGCACGCGGCCCTCGCCAGCGACCTCGACGTGATCCTCTGCGTCGGCGAGACGATCGAGGAGCGCGAGAAGGGCTCGACCGAGGAGGTCGTGCGCACCCAGCTCACCCAGGGCCTGGCGGGGGTGGCGCCCTCCCTGATGACCCGCGTGACCCTCGCCTACGAGCCCGTCTGGGCGATCGGCACCGGGCGCACGGCCACGCCGGCGCAGGCCGGGGAGGTCCACCAGTACCTGCGCGGCCTTCTCCACGGCCTCTACGACGAGAAGGTGGCCGAGGCGACCCGGATCCAGTACGGGGGGAGCGTCAAGCCCGATAACATCGCCCGGCTGATGGCCGAGCCCGACGTGGACGGCGCCTTGGTCGGGGGCGCATCCTTGAAGCCCGAGCTCTTTCTCCCGATCATCGACTTCGACCGGAAATAGCGCGAACCATGGCTCCCTTCCTCACCACCCTCCTCTACATCGTCTTCGTCCTGTCGGCGATCGTGCTGGTCGTCGTCATCCTCCTCCAGGAGGGCAAGGGCGGTGGTTTCGGGCAGTTCCTCGGGGAGAGCGGGCAGCAGACGTTCGGAGTCGGGGCGAAGGGGATCAACACCTTCACCGGCTACACCGCGGTGATCTTCCTCGCCTGCGCGCTCCTCCTGCACTGGATGAACGTGCAGGCGGGCGGCGGGTCCCTCCTCGATCAGTTCAGGACCGATCAGGAGATCCCGTTCGAGACCCGCGGCCCCGCCGTCGATCGGCCGCTCTCGACCTTGCCCCCCGGAGAGGAGGCTCCCACCCCTCCCTCGACCGGAGGGTGAGAAGGAACGCGCCATGCTGCGCTCGATGACCGGGTTCGGGTCGGCCCTGGAGGAGAGCGCGCGCGGCTCGTGGCGGGTCGAGGTCCGCTCGGTCAACCACCGCCACCTGAACGTCAAGGCGCACCTTCCCGCCGAGCTCGTCCACCTCGAGACGGACCTGGAGCGGCTCGTGCGCCGCCGCCTCGTCCGGGGGGCGGTGACGGTGTTCGTGACCGTGCTGGACGCGCCCGCCGCCGAGACCGTCTCCCTGGACCCCCGCGCCGCCGCCCACTACCGGGACGAATGGGGCCGGCTGGCGGCCGACCTCGGGATCGGGGCGGAGCTCTCCGCCTCGGCCCTCCTCGACCTCCCGGGCGTGATCGTCCACCGCGCCGCCCCCGGGCGCGACGCCGGCGCCGAGGACCACCGGATCCTGCGGCTCGCCGGCGAGGCGCTGGAGCGGCTCGCCGCCATGCGGGCGACCGAGGGCGAAGCCCTCGCGGCCGACCTGCGCCGCCACGCGGCCGCCTGCGGGCGGATCGCGGCGCAGATCGAGAAGCGCATGCCCGCCGTCGTGCGCCGCCATCGCTCGAGCCTCCGCCGCCGCGTCGCGGAGCTCCTCGCCGGCGGCGCCGGTCTCGATCCGGCCGAGCTCGCCCGCGAGGTGGCGCTCCTCGCCGACCGCCTCGACGTCTCCGAGGAGCTCTCCCGGCTGAAGAGCCACCTCGACCAGCTCGATCGCATTCTGGAGCGGGGCGGGGCCGTGGGCCGCAAGCTCGATTTCCTCGTGCAGGAGATCCTCCGCGAGGTGAACACGATCGGATCGAAGTGCAGCGACGCCAAGGTGGCCCACTGGGTGGTCGACGCGAAGACCCACGTCGAGCGGCTGCGCGAGCAGGTGCAGAACGTCGAGTAGGGGACGGAGGGCGATGGGCGAGCCGGGACGCGGAACGATGCTCGTGATCTCCGGTCCCTCCGGGTGCGGCAAGAGCACGATCTGCCGCCGCCTGCTCGCCGATCCGCGCGTCGTGTTCTCGGTCTCCGCCACCACGCGAAAGAAGCGGGCGGGCGAGGTGGACGGCCGCGACTACGTCTTCGTCGACAAGGCCCGCTTCCGCGCCCTCATCGAGGCCGGCGAGTTCATCGAGTGGGCCGAGGTGCACGGAAACCTCTACGGGACCCTGCGCCGGCCCATGGAGGAGACGCTGGCGGCCGGCCGGATCCTCCTCGTGGAGATCGACGTGCAGGGCGGGGCCCAGCTCAAGGCCCTGGGGCTCCCCGGCGTCTACGTCTTCCTCGCCCCCCCCGATCTGGAGACCCTGCGGCGGCGGCTGACGGGGCGCGGCACGGACCGCCCCGCCGACATCGAGCGGCGGCTCCAGAAGGCCCACGAGGAGATGCGGGCCAGGGATCGCTACGATCACGTCCTGGTGAACGACGACCTCGACCGGACCGTGGAGCGCGTGCGGCGCCTCGTCGGTCTCGAGCCCCCGGAGCGCCGATGAGCCGGATCCTCCTCGCCGCGGGCGCCTCCGCCGCCCTCCACAAGGCCTGCGACCTGGCGAGCAAGCTCGCCCAGGCCGATCACCGCGTGCGGGTGGTCCTGACGGCCCGCGCCGCGCGCCTGGTCTCCCCCCAGCTCTTCGAGGCCCTGACCGGCGAGCCCGCCTATCAGGACGAGTTCGGGCCGGGGCGGCGCGGGAGCATGGACCACATCGAGCTCGCCCGCTGGGCCGAGCTCTTCCTCGTCGCCCCGTGCACCGCGGACCTCGCCGCCCGGCTCGCCCTCGGGCTCGCCGGCGAGCTCGTCACTTCTGTGGCCCTGGCTCTCCCCCCCGGCGTCCCCCGCCTCGTGTGCCCGGCCATGAACCCGCGCATGCTGGAGGCCCCGCCCACGGCGCGGAACCTGGGCCGGCTCGCCGAGGATGGCTGGCGCGTCCTCGAGCCCCGGGAGGGGCACCTCGCCTGCGGGGACGCCGGCCGCGGCCGGCTTTCGGAGCCGGCGGACATCCTCGCGGCGGTGGCGGAGCTCCTGGGGTGAGCGGACCCCGGACCCGCGGCCGCCCCGGCGCGGGACGGCGGGTCGTGGTGACCGCCGGCCCGACCCGGGAGCACCTCGACCCGGTCCGCTACCTCTCGAACGAGTCGAGCGGGAAGATGGGCTTCGCCATCGCCCGGGAGGCGCGGCGGCAGGGGGCCACGGTCGTGCTCATCGCCGGCCCCGTCTCCCTCTCCACGCCCCGGGGGGTGGAGAGGGTCGACGTGACGAGCGGCCGGGAGATGCTCGCCGCCACCCGCGCCGCCTTCGCCCGAGCCGACGCCCTGTTCATGTGCGCGGCGGTCGCCGACTGGCGCCCGCGCCGCAAACGCGCCGGAAAATGGCGCCAGAAGGACGGAGGGCGCGAAGTCGCATCCTTGGAGCTGGTCCGGAACCCCGATATCCTGGCCACCATCGCCCGCCGGAAGGGGGGGAAGCTGGTCGTTGGCTTCGCCCTCGAGACGGGGGGAGGAATGGCCCGGGCCCGGGCGAAGTTGCATCGCAAGGGTGCGGACTACATCGTGCTGAACGATGCGGCGGCCCTGGGGGCGGATCGGACCTCGGTGGCGATCCTCGGCCGGGACGGGTCCCTCCGGGTGATGGCGGACCGCCCGAAGCGGGAGGTCGCCGCGGCCCTCGTCCGCCTCCCGCCGGTGGGCTGAACGCCCCACGACCCCGAAACCCTCCCTCGCCCGCCGATCCCCGATGGCCCCCGCGAAACGCAGAACCGCGCCGAGGACACGCTCCCGCCGGGGGGGCGGGGGGCGGGGGGGCCGGCTGCGCCGGCTCCTCGCCGCCTTCGCGGGGCGGGACGAGCTCATCGGGGACGCCTCGGCCCACCTCCAGGAGATCAAGGGCTTCGCCCTGGCCGGGGCGGCCCTCCTCCTCCTCGTGTCCCTCGCCACGTATCGCTTTCCCTACGCGGCGGGGGAGGGGGGAGCCGGGGCGAACTGGGGGGGGCAGGCCGGCCACTACCTCGCCCAATGGACCTTCCTCGCCCTCGGCTGGGGGGGCTACTTCCTCGTCTTCCTCGGGCTGACGTGGGGCGCGATCCTCGTCGCCCGCAAGCGCGTCGGCTTTCCGACCCTGCGCCTCTTCGGCGGGCTCGCCTTCCTCCTGTCCACCGCCTTGCTCCTCGAGCTGGCCTTCGGCCGGGCCCACCCGCCCTCCAGCCGGGTGCCCTACGGTCCGGGCGGCTACCTCGCCCGCGAGCTCGTCGGCGCGGATGGCGCGGCGGGCGACCGGGCGGCGCCCCTCGTGGAAAAGCTCGGGGTGCCGGGGCTCTGGATCGTGCTCGTCGTCGGCACGCTCATCTCCTTCATGCTGGCCACCGAGATGGCTTTCGTCCCCGCGCTGCGGGCCCTTGCCGATTGGTTCTCCCGGCGGCGGGCGGAGCGGGGCGAGAGCGCCCCTCGGGCGATCCTCGGCTGGGGCGGACGGCTCTTCGTCGGGCTCTGGGACTTCCTGCGCGGCACCGATCTCGAGGGCGAGCTCCCCGGCCGGCCCCCGCGCCCCCGGCGCCGCCGCGCGCCCGCCCCGGAGGGCGCCGGCCTCTTCGGTGCGGAGGAAGACGGCGAAGCGGGCGAGGACGACGCCGGGGACGAGGAGGACGAAGAGGACGAAGGGGACGCGGCGGATGAGGCGGACGAAGCCGGCGACGAGGACGAAGTCGAGGTCGAGAACGAGGACGAGGACGAGGAATCCGCGGCGGAGGTCCGGCCGGCCGCCCGCCGCCTCCGCCGCTCCGCCCCGCTCGAACCGGCGGTCTACGAGCCTCCCACGCCTCCCGCCGGCCCGTGGAAGTTCCCGCCGATCGACATCCTCGAGCCCCCCGTGGCGCGGACCCGGGAGGACGAGGTAGCGATCGAGGAGCAGGCCCGCCGGCTCGAGCACGCCCTCGGCTCCTTCCGCGTCGAGGCCTCCGTGGTGGGGGCCAAGGTGGGCCCGGCGGTGACCCTGTACGAGCTCGAGGTGGCCCAGGGCACGCGGATGAACAAGGTCACCCAGTTGAGCCAGGAGATCGCCGCCGCCCTGCGGGCCAAGAGCGTGCGGATCATCGCGCCCATCCCCGGGAAGGCCACGATCGGGATCGAGGTGCCGAACGAGGCCCGGCGGATCGTGCGCCTCTCCGAGCTCATCTCGCAGCGGGCCTACGACAAGAAGTTCATGAGCCTGCCCCTGTTCCTGGGCATCGACGCCGAGGGCGCCGCGATCGTCGAGGACCTGACCCGCATGCCGCACCTCCTCATCGCCGGCACCACGGGCAGCGGGAAGTCGGTCTGCATAAATGCGATCCTGGCGAGCCTCCTCCTGACGCGCTCGCCCCACGACATCCAGCTCATCCTCATCGATCCCAAGATGGTCGAGCTGCAGATGTTCGCGAACGTGCCCCACCTGATGCTGCCGGTCGTGTCCGACATGCGCCAGGCCACGAACGTGCTCCTGTGGGCAGTGGAGAAGATGGAAGGGCGCTACCAGCTCTTCAAGGACACCGGCGTGCGCAACATCAAGGCCTTCAACGCCCTCGGCGAGGAAGGCCTGCGCGAGCGGCTGGGCGAGGAGTTCCACGAGCAGCGCACGCCCCGCCACATGCCCTACATCGTCATCGTCATCGACGAGATGGCGGACCTGATGATGATGTCCAAGAAGGAGGCGGAGCTCACGATCACCCGCCTCGCCCAGAAGTCGCGCGCCGTGGGCATCCACGTGATCGTCGCCACCCAGCGCCCCTCGACCGACGTGATCACCGGCGTCCTCAAGGGGAACCTCCCGACGCGGATCGCCTTCCAGGTGGCGAGCAAGGTGGACAGCCGGGTGATCCTCGACCACATGGGCGCGGAGAAGCTCCTCGGGCAGGGCGACATGCTCTACACGCCGCCTCAGTCCTCCCAGATCCGCCGCGTCCAGGGGGCCTACGTGGCGGACCACGAGATCCAGGCCCTGGTCGAGTTCGTGACCCGGGAGTCGGCGCCGTCCTTCAGCCAGGAGCTCGTCCAGACGGCCGCCGGGACCGCTCCCCCCGGCCTCGAGGGGGGCGGCGCCGGGGAGGACGACCTCTGGGACGAGGCGGTGCGGGTGATCCTCAAGTCCAAGCGGGGATCGGCGAGCCTGCTGCAGCGGGCCCTGGGGATCGGATACACGCGGGCCTCCCGCCTCATCGATCTGATGACCGCGGAGGGTATCGTGGGCGAGCACAAGGGAAGCAAGGCCCGGGAGGTCCTCTGGAGCCTCGAGGAGTGGGAGGAGGCGAACGGGACGCCCATGGAGCATGGAGCCAGAGATGAGTGACCGAGATCCGCAGCCGGAGAGCGACGGCCAGATGCGCCGCCAGGACTGGTTCGGCCTGGGCCTGGGCGTCGTAGGGGTGTTCTTCGCGGCCTCCATCCTCTTCTCGATGTGGGGCTGGCAGCCGAGCGAGCGGTTCGCCTTCCTCCTCGCGCCGGTCCTCTTCGCCGTCCTCTGGCTCGGCCATGCGGCGGGGCTCCTCGCCGGGCTCGGGGCGGCGATCCTGGGGGCGGCGCTCTTCCTCTCCCCCCGCGATCTCCGGCCGGGCCGCCACCTGGGCGGGATCGCCGGCGCGGTCCTCGGCCTCTCCGTTCTGGCCGGCGGGCTCTGGCCCGGGGCCGGGGGAGAGATCGGGACCGCCCTCCCCGAGACCCTGCCCGGCTTCGCCGGAACGATCGTCGCCGCCCTCGCCGGGGCCGCCCTTCTGCTGGCGAGCCTGTGGATCCCCTGGGGCGGCGGCGAGCTTCGCCTCCCCGCGCTCCCGCGGGTCGCGCGGGAGCCGCGCCGGGATACGAGCCGCGAGCGCGAGGAGGGGGTCTCGGCCGCCGAGGCCGCAGCGCTCGTCCCCGCGGCCCCGGATCCCGCCGCCGCCGGCGCGCGGCGCTCCTCCCTGCCGAAGCCCTACCAGGATGTCCGCCTCCGGGGCGGCATCCCGGCCGGCACCCGGCCGCTCGAGACCGGCGAGGGCGGCGGTCCGTGGACGGGCCGGCCAGCCGCGCCGGCCCCCGCCCCCGCCCCGGCCTTCACCCCCGCCCCGGTTTTCACCCCCCCCCTTGTCCCCCCCCGCGCACCCGTTCCCCCGGCCGAAGCCGCACCGCCGGCCCCGCCCGCCGGCGAGGAGCGCGCCGAGCTCTTCACGGAGCTCGCGCCGGAGAATCGCCGGCGCGCGGCCGAACGCAGCGGCGCGGAGGATTCTGGCGAAGGCCCCGCGCTCTTCGGCCCGGCCGCGGAGGCGCCGGCTCCTCCCGGGCCCCCCGCCCCGCGCTGGGAGTCCCCGGTCCGGCCGGAGCCGGCACCGTCCGGGCCCGAGCTCGGGGAGGAGCCCGCGGAGGAGCTCGCGGAGCGGGAGGACGAGGCGGAGGACGAGGAGGAGCACGAGGAGGAGGAGGACGATCTCGAGGACCTCGAGGAGCTCGAAGAACCCGAGGATCTGGAGGCGGAGGAGGACGAGGAGCAAGAGCTCGAGTCAATCCCCGTCGCGGCGGAAGCCCGGCCGGACGAGCCGGAGCTGCCGGGCGGCGAGGAGGAGATCCCCGCCTCCCCCGGGGCCCCGGACACCGGCCCGCGCCTCGGGGAGGCCGCGCAAGGGAGCCTCTTCGACCTCGACGGGCGGCCTTCCGCCGATCTACCCGCGGCCCTCGCCCCCGCGGGAGGGGACGAGCCGCCGGCGCCCTCTCTGGCGGCGACCCCGGCGGAGGAGGAGACCGCCGCGGAGGACTACGTGCTCCACCCGCCGGCACCGGCCCGCCCCGCCGCCCCGCGGATCGCCGGCGAGGAGCCGGACCTGGAGGAGCTGATCCAGGCGGCCGGCCTCCTCGTCCTCGAGGAGAACCGGGTCGCCGTCTCCCTGCTCGAGCGCGGGCTGGGGGTGGACTTCGATCGCGCCTGCCAGATCCTCGACGTCCTCCAGGAGCGGGGGTTGATCGGCCCCTACCTGGGGGGCCGGACGCGCGAGATCCTCCTGACCCGCGAGGAATGGCTCGCCGCCGTCAACGAGGGGTAGGGCGCCGCCCCGATCGGGCGCCTCGCGCGGGGCGGGAGGGCCGGCACGCTCCCCCGGCGGTCGTCCTCGTGCACCTGGGCTGCGCCCGGAACCTCATCGACTCGGAGGGCATCCTCGCACGCCTGGCCGAGGAGGGCTGCGTCATCGCGGGCGACCTCGCCCAGGCCGACGTGGCGGTCCTGAACACCTGCTCGTTCATCGGCCCCGCCCGGGAGGAATCGGAGCAGAGCCTGCAGGACCTGCTCGCTCGGAAGCGCCGCGGCGAGCTCGCGGCGGTGGTCGTGGCCGGCTGCCTCGTCCAGCGCTACCGGAACGCGCTGGCCGCGCGCTTCCCCGAGGTGGACCTCTTCGCGGAGATCTCCGACTACCGCGAACTCGCCCGCGCGGTGGCGAATCTCGAGCGGGGGGCGGCGGGACCGCGCTACCTCGCCGCGGGGGGGCTCCGCGCGCCGGAGCGCGAGGGGCCGCGCCTGCTCGCGACGCCGGCCTCCTACGCCTACCTGCGGATCTCCCACGGCTGCGACCACACCTGCAGCTTCTGCGCCATCCCCGCCATCCGGGGCCCCCATCGCTCGAAGCCTCTCGCGGCGCTGCGCGACGAGGCGCGCGAGCTGATCGATGCGGGGCGCAAGGAGCTCGTGCTCGTCGCCGAGGACTCGACCGCCTGGGGGCTCGACCTCGGCCTCGACCTCCCCCGCCTCGTCGAGGAGCTGGCCGAGCTCGAAGGCGACCACCGGCTGCGGATCATGTACGCCTACCCCAACCGGTTCCCCTGGGGCCTCCTCCCCCTCCTGCGCGAGCATCCCCGCGTGCTCCCCTACCTCGACATCCCCGTGCAGCACGTTTCGACGCGGATCCTGCAGGCCATGCGCCGGGGCGGGACGGGGGCGAGCGTCCGGCGCACCCTGGACCGGCTCCGGGAGGGGGTGCCGGGGATCGCGCTGCGCACCACGCTGCTCGTTGGCTTCCCCGGGGAGACGGACGAGGACGCCGCCGCCCTCGCGGCCTTCGTCAGCGAGTACGAGCTCGCGCGCATGGGGGCCTTCCTCTACTCCCCCGAGGAGGGGACGGGCGCCCTCGCCCTGGGCGGCGAGGTCCCCGTCGCCGTGGCGGAGGAGCGGCTCGCGGCGCTCTTCGCGGCGCGCGACGCGGCGCTCGCGGCCGCCCAGAGCGCGCTCCGGGGCGAAGAAGTGGAGGTGCTGGTCGACGAGCGGAATGGGGACGGCGTCCGGGGCCGGACTCCCTGGGACGCCCCCGAGGTGGATCTCGAGGTCGAGCTCCCCGGCGTCGCGGCCGCCCCCGGCGACCGCCTGCGGGCGATCGTGACGGGCGTCGGCCCGGAATTCGACCTGATCGGCGAGCTCGCGGGGCCGCCGGACCCATCATGGAGCGGACCGAGCGAGGGACGGCGATGACGGATACGCGAAAGGAGGGGATCTTCGCCCACTGGCCGAATCGGATCACCGCGGGGCGGTTCGTCGCCTCGCTCGCCTTGTTCACGCTCCTCGCCGTCGAGGGCGTGACGGGGGAGCCGCGGCGCGGGGCGCTCCAGGTCTCGTTCTGGCTGTTCATCGCGATCGCCACCACCGACCTGCTCGACGGCTGGCTCGCCCGCCGCGGCGGGCAGGAAACCGCGTTCGGGCGCATCGCCGATCCCTTCGTCGACAAGGTGCTCGTCCTGGGGACGATGATCTTCCTCGCCGTCATGGAGTGGTCGCGGCCGTGGTTCCCGGCGTGGATCATCGTCGTCGTGCTCGCCCGCGAGTTCCTCGTCACCGGCATCCGCGGGTACGTGGAGAGCCTCGGGCGGGAGTTCCCCGCCGACTGGTTCGGGAAGGTCAAGATGACGATCCAATGCCTGGCCATCGGGTTCGTCGTCGGCCAGGCCGCCTTCGTCTGGTCCGCCGACCTGCGCCACTTCTGGGGCGCGGTCGCCCACGTCTTGGTGTGGGGGACGCTCGTCGCCTCCATCGGCTCGGGGATCACCTACGTCGCCAAGACCAAACGGCTCCTCGACGCGGCGAGAGCCGGCTGACCGGCCCATGCTCCGGGATCGCCTCAAGCTCGCCGTGGTCACCAGCGGGTTCCTCGGGCTCTCGCCGGTGGCGCCGGGGACGGCCGGGTCGCTCGGCGGCGTGCTCCTCGCCTGGGCTCTCGCGGGCACCGCGGACTACCTCCTCTGGATCCTCTGCTGCATCGTCCTTCTCTACGCCGCCGGGCGGCCCCTCGGCGCCTGGGCCGAGGCGCGGGCGCGGGGCAAGGACCCGGGCTTCTACGTCCTGGACGAGGTCGTCGGGTACCTGGTGACCGTCCTCTGGGTCCAGGGGCCGAGCCTGCTCGCCCTCGCCCTGGCCTTCTTCGTCTTTCGCTTCTTCGACGTCGTGAAGCCGCCCCCCGCGCGCCGCCTGGAGGCGCTGGGCGGCGGCGACGGGATCCTCCTCGACGACGTCGTGGCGGGGCTCTACGGTCTCGCCGTGATGAGCGCCTGCCGGCTGTTCCTCCTCACTCCCGAGCGCTGGGTGATCCAACCATGACCAAGACCGTCAGGGAGCACGACTTGCGGGTGAAAGGCATGGGGCTCGGGCCCCGTTTCATGCTCTCGATGACCGTGGCCCTCGCCATCGTGATGGGCCTGGCGGCGATCGTCCTGTACCAGGGCACGATGACGATCGCCCAGCGGCTCTTGACCGACACGATCTCCGAGGCCGTCGTCCTCTCCCACGAGGATCCTCCCTACGAGGTGGGGAGCGCGACCGCGCGCCAACACCGGAGCGGCGTGCAGCGCACGGCGATCACCTATGGCTCCGAGCACCGCCCCGGCACCATCTACTACCTTCCCGACGTCGCCAACCGCGAGAATCCGGTCCCCGTCCACAAGATCCTCGTCCCGGGCGACCTCCGGCTGGGGCGCGACATGCTCGGCATCATCGCGGGGATTCTGCTCGTGGTCGTCCTCGTGGGGGCCGGCATGGCGATGTTGGTGGCGAAGCAGGTGACGCGACCCATCCACGAGATCATCGAGGACGTGCGGCACATCGCCCGGGGAGAGCTGGCGCACCGCACGCGGGCGGTGGGCGCGGGAGAGATCGAGCTCCTCGCCCGTTCCATCGACCGGATGACGCGGGACCTCGAGGAGGCCCAGGACGCCGAGGTGGCCCTCTCGATCCGCGAGCGCGAGATGGAGTTCGCCACCGGCGTGCGGGAAGCCCTTCTGCCCCTCGCGACCCCCGTGGTGGCCGGCTACGACCTCGGGTCCGCGCACCTCGGCTCGCCCGACATCGGGGGGGACTTCCACTGCTTCGTCGAGCTCGAGGACGGCCGCGTCGGGCTGCTCGTCTGCGACGTCAGCGGACAGGGCGTCCCCGCCGCCCTCGTGGGGGCCACCGCGCGCTCCTACCTGCGCAGCGAGCTCGCCCGGGGCGAGGATCCCGGGGCGGCCTTCCGTCGCATCAACCGCTGGCTGGGCGAGGACGTGCGGCGGGGGATGTTCGTGACCGCCCTGTACGTGCTGATCGACCCCGCCGCCGCGACGGCGACCGCGATCTGCGCGGGGCACAAGGTGCCGCTCGTGCGCTACACGGCCGCCGACGGGAAGGTGCGCCTCGTGCATCCCGAGGGGATCGCCCTCGGATTCGACAAGGGGCCGGTCTTCGATCAGCGCCTCGAGGTCCAGTCGATGCCCCTGGCGGAGGGCGACCGGCTCGTCCTCTGCAACAGCGCGCCCGTCCGACTCGTGAATCCCGAGGGCCGCGAGCTCGGCGAAAAAGCCTTCTACGCGCGCATCCTGAAGCACGCGCCCCTCGACTCGGCCCATTTCCTCAAGGCTCTGCGCCGGGACATCCTCCAGTTCGTCGGCGAGGACGAGGTGCCCTACGACGTTTCGCTGGTAACCATCAGCCGCACGGCCCGGTCATGAAGATCCACGAGTTCCAGCGGCGCATCGAGGAGATCTACTTCGCGCGGGATTCCGCCCGCGGCTTGGCCGGGACGCACATGTGGTTCTGCGAGGAGGTGGGAGAGCTCACGCGGGCCCTGCGCCGCGGCAAGCGCGAGGATCTGGAAAGCGAGTTCGCCGACGTCTTCGCCTGGCTCGCGACGCTCGCCTCCATCGCCCACGTGGACCTCGACGCCGCCGTGACCAAGAAATACGCCGGCGGCTGCCCTCGCTGCCGCTCGTCCCCTTGCGCTTGTGCGTAGCGTTCGCCCGCCATGCCGCCGCCCCGCACCCGGATCCGCACCGCGAGCCTCTTCGACTCCGCTCTCGCGGTCGACCTGTGCCCGCCCCCGCCGCGGATCCCCGCGGAGCCGCGGATCTACGCCCAGGTGGCGGTCCATCGGCCGCTCGGCGGCGAGCTGACCTACGCCGTTTCCGGCGCGCTCGCTCCCCGTGCGGTCCCCGGCGCCCGCGTCGCCGTGCCGCTCGGCCGCGCGCGGGAGGTGGGCGTCGTCGTGGCGGTCACGGCGGCCTCCGATGTCCCGCCGCGGAAGCTCCGCCCGATCCTCGATGTCCTCGATCCCGAGCCGATCGTGGGGCCGGACCTCCTCGACCTGACCCGCTGGATCGCGACCCGCTACGCCTGCTCGTGGGGCGAGGCCCTGGCCGCCGTCCTGCCCGCGCCCCTGAAGCGAGAGGCGGGCGTGCGCCACGTCCTCGTCCTCCGCGTGGCGGCGGGGGTGGGGGAGGGGGAGCTCGCGGCCCTCGAGGAACGATCGCCGAAGCAGCATCGGATCCTGCGGACGCTCCTCGAGATGGGGGGCGAGGGCGAGCTGCGGGACGTCCTCGGCCGCCTGCGCCTCTCGGACTCCCCCGCGCGCACCCTCGCGCGCCACGGTCTCGTGACGATCGAGCGCATCGAGGCCCGTTCGGACGCGCTCGGCGGGACGAGCGAGGACCGCCCGCGGCCGGCGTGCCTCTCCGCGGCCCAGGCGGCGGCCGTGGCCGAGATCCACGCCCATCTCGACGCGGGCCGGCCCGGCGCCTTCCTGCTCGAGGGAGTCACCGGCAGCGGAAAAACCGAGGTGTACCTGCGGGCGATCGAGCGGGCGATCGCCCGCGGGCGGGGAGCCATCGTCCTCGTGCCGGAGATCGCCCTGACCCCGCAGACGGTGGGTTGGTTCCGGGCCCGCTTCGGCACGGTGGCCGTTCTGCACAGCCGGATGACCGACGCGCAGCGGCTCGCGATGTGGACGAGTGTCCGCCGCGGCGAGGCGCGGGTCGTGGTGGGCGCGCGCTCCGCGCTGTTCGCGCCCGTGGCCGACCTCGGCGTCGTCGTGGTCGACGAAGAGCACGAGCCCTCCTTCAAGCAGGAGAGCGTTCCCCGCTACCACGCCCGTGACGTCGCTCTCGAGCGGGCGCGGCGGGCGGGAGCGGTCTGCATCCTCGGCTCGGCGACCCCGTCGCTGGAGAGCTGGCACGCCGCGCGCGCCGGCCTCCTGCGGCACCTGCGCCTGCCGGAGCGCGTGGGAGGCGGGTGCGCCCCCGCGGTGCACGTCGTCGACATGCGGCTCGAAGCGGGAGGGGACGGCGGGCCGCCGCTCTTCTCGCGGCTCCTGCGGACCTTGCTCGGCGAGACGGTGGAGGCCGGGGAGCAGGCCATCCTGTTCCTGAACCGCCGGGGCTTCATCCCCGTGCTCTACTGCCCCGGATGCCGGACCACGGTGCGGTGCCGGCAATGCGCCGTCAGCCTCACCTACCACCGCCGTCTCGCGCGGCTCGTCTGCCATTCCTGCTGCGAGGAGATGCGCCTGCCGCCCGTGTGCCCCACGTGCACGCGGCCGGGCCTGCGGTTCCTGGGGGCGGGCAGCGAGCGGGTCGAGGCCGCCCTCGCCGAGCTTCTCCCCGGCGCGGCGGTGCGGCGGATGGACTCCGACACGATGCGGAAGCGCGAGGACTACGAGACGACGCTCGAGTCCTTCGGGCGGCGCGAGATCGACGTCCTCGTCGGCACCCAGATGATCGCCAAGGGGCTGGACTTCCCGCGCGTCACCCTGGTGGGGGTGCTCGCCGCCGACCAGGCCCTCCACCTGCCGGACTTCCGCGCCGCGGAGCGTACCTACCAGCTCATCGCCCAGGTCGCCGGCCGGGCCGGCCGGGCGGCGCTGCCGGGCCGCATCGTGGTCCAGACGGTGGCCCCCGACCATCCGGCCATCCGCCGGGCCGCCCATGCCGACTACGAGGGCTTCGCCCGCGCCGAGGATGCGCTGCGCCGCGAGCTCGGCTATCCGCCCCACGGCCGCCTGATCCGGGTCGTGGTCGAGGACCGGGAGGAGGCGCGGGCGGCGGCGACGGGCGAGGAGCTTGCCGTCCGCCTGCGGGAGCGCTTCGCGTCCACTTCTCTCCAGGTTCTCGGCCCGGCGCCCGCGCCGATCTCGCTCGTGCGCGGCCGCCACCGGCGCCACGTCGTCCTGAAGACCCCGCTCGAGGACCGCGTGCTCGACGAGGCGCGCGACTGTCTCCTCGCCCTCGCCGCTCCGGTCCGTCGCCCCCGCGTCACGATCGACGTCGACCCGGTCTCGCTGCTCTGACGGAGTACGGTGCCGTAGCAATCCTTCCACGATTCGCCGCCCAGCGGCGG
>JBFMCU010000137.1:0-21852 GCA_040754415.1 Planctomycetota bacterium | reverse complement strand
GGGTCACGCCGCCATCCCCAAGCTCCTCGTGGCCCTCGAAAACGTGTCCTTGAACGAATCCAAGGACGTGGCATGATCCCCCCGGCCCGCCCGATCAAATCTCACACGGGGACGGACATCCTCGTCGGTCGCTCCAGCTCAGAGCCCCGGCGGCGAGACCATTCGATCCGGACGGGTCGAGCCGTTCTGGCAACTCGGCATCACACCTGGTTTCAATGGCAGCTTCAATCTGTGGATGGGGAACTTGTATCACCGGGACGGGATCAACCGATTCCTTTCCTACTACGGCATCGAGGACGTCCGGCAACTGACCGAACGGGCGGTCATGATCCGGGCGAAGACTCCCATTCTGTACGACGGGTCGTTGATGGTCTCCATATCGGCCATCTTCACGTCCATGGAGAGTTCGCCCGTGATGCCGCGGATCCGAGCCATCGCCATCGGCGCTCCTGGGGGCGGGGCCCCGCAAGTCCCCGCCGGGCAGGAGATCTGGTACACCAAGTGGGACAGCAACTACGTGTGGCTGGAGCTTGTGGGTGGGTTCGGTCCTGGCTACACGATCCTCCTGATGGAGCCGGGGGACGGAACGGATTGCTCGGGCACGAGGGTGATGCTCGAGGGAGCCTACGAAGCCGCCGTCCCCAGCTTCTCCGCGTTCCCTGGCGCCGGGAACGGCTGGGTCTCCAGGTCCGAGGCGGCACCGGAACTGCCCGTGGCGGAAGCAGAGCGCGGCGACGAGGGTTACCACTTCCCGGAGCGCACGGTTTCGGGCGCCCTACCGCGCGAGGAGGCGCGGGGGAATCCGGAGGCTGCTGCTCCTGGCTTCCGGTCCATCACTCCTGAGGACTCCGGTCAGGACTGCCCTTTGCCTCCGCCGGGTCCTTCTCCGGAGACGTGCGAGCCGAGCCCGGGCTGGCTGTCGAGCTTCTTCCTTGGGTACGAGAAGACGGGGACGACAGCATGCCAGACGTACTCGCAGTTCAATAACAATAAGATCTGCTTCGAGGTCGGCCCCGACGATCCTCCTCCTTCCCACAAGATACGCCATACGAAAGGTCACAAGATCACCATCGGAGGCAAACTCGGCCAGAAGGATGGTGCTGCGCTAACGCCATCCTACGAGTACACCACCGAAGAGGAAGACGAGGTCAATCTGCCATTTGGTGCCGGGGCGCACGGATTGGGGCAATGCAAGGGGTCGTACACGCAGGTAACCGTCTGCGTGGCGACATGGCGCAGGAAGGTGCCGACCTACGAGTACATGCCACCGGAGCCTGGCGAGCGGTGGGGCGTACGCGCATCGGGTTGGGAATGGTCCTACAGCACGTACTCCTGCGAGGAGGAGTACGTCTCCTGGGTGACCTGCGACCGGACGCCGAGCGAGTAGGAGGCGTAGGATAGCGATTCTGCGTCCGTCCCCCGCCGTGGAGAGCCGGCCTTCGCTCGCGCACCGGCCACCTTTGGCGTGGCCGCGGTGGGGTCAGCCCGCCGAGCGCAGCGCGAAGCCGATCAGGCGGTACAGGAGCCGCGCCCCGACGATCTCGTCGAGACCCTCGCCCGGCGGGCGCTCGCTTCCCGGGGCCACCTCGACGAGGTCGAAGCCGACGAGGCGGCGGCCGGTCGCGACGAGCTCGCCGAGCCAGAGCATCGCCTCGCCCCAGGTGAGGCCGCCCGGCACCGGCGTGCCGGTGTTGGGGCAGAGGGCGGGCTCGAGGCCGTCCACGTCGAAGGTGACGTAGACCTCCCTCGGCAGCACGGAGAGCGCCCGGCGCACGACGGCCTTCAGGTTGCGCCCCTCGTGGCGCGCGTCGGCCCACTCGTGGTCGAAGACGGCCTCCAGGCGCCCCGGAGCGGCGCGGATCGCCGCCGCCTCCGCCTCGCCGAGGTCGCGCCCGCCCACCTGCAGGATGGGTCCGAGCCCCGCGATCCGCTCGCGGGCGTTGTGGAGGATCGAGGCGTGGGACCACGTGAATCCCTCGAAGGCAACGCGCAGGTCGGCATGGGCGTCGAAGTGCAGCACGCCGAGGCCCGGGAACCGCTCGGCATGGGCCGCGAACGCGCCGAAGGCGACCGAGTGATCGCCGCCGACGACCCCCACGAGCTTCTCGGCCGCCAGGGCCCGCGCCGTCTCCTCGCGCACCCAGCCGTTCAGCTCCTCCCCGATCGCGTTCACCCGCGCGAGGTCGGCGGCGAGGACCGGATCGTCCCCGATCGCTCCCCCGCGCTCGATCACCCCCCGCGCCCGCGCGCTCGCCTCTTCGTTCCACGCCGCGACCCGCGCGTCGATCGGCGCCATCCAGATCCCGCCCGCCCAGGGCTCGCCGGTGACGAGGTCGAGGAGATCGACCTGGCGGCTCGCGGCCCGGATCGCCGCCGGCCCCCGCGCCGTCCCTCGCCGGTAGGAGGTCGTCCCTTCGAAGGGCACCGGCAGGAGATGAACCCGCGCCTCCGCGGGGCCGCTCGACAGCCCGAAGACGCCGCTCCCCGGCGCGGCGGCGGCATCGGGGTCGAAGGGGGGCGGCATGAGGACGGAGCCCAACGGAGGCGGGCCGAGGGCGCGATCCTATCCGGGGGGAGGTCCGGTACGAGCGCCTCGAGGAGGAGATCGGCGTCGACCTCGGCCGGCCCGGGACGCCCGCCGTGCGGCGCGACGCCAGGAACGAGGAAGCGCTCCTCGTCCCGGATCGCAACGGTGGAGCGCGCGTGCACCGCCGCCACGGCGCGGCGGAGGGCCCCTACCGTTGGCCCCCCTCCGCCTCCCCGAAGCGATACGCCTGGCAGCGATACAGCACCGCGTCGGGGGAGCGCCAGGCATCAGGCGAGGCGCCTTGCTTCACGGCGAGGTGGGCGAGGAACTCCGCGGGGTCAGGGAGCTCCTCCCACACCTGGGGGAGGAAGATCGAGCGGCGCCCCTTGTGGACGAGGATGACCCCGTCCCGGCCGGGCTTGAGGACATCGAGCACCTGATCGGGCGAATCGACGGCGATCCGCTCGGGGTAGGTGAGGATGCTGATCGCGAGCGTGATCTCCGCCAACTCCTCCGCCGCGACGGGAGGGAAGCGCGAGTCGTGGAGGGCGGCCTCGATCGCGTTTCGCTGCACGCCCTCCCAGAGCGGGCGCGTGCTGGTGATCTCGCCCGTGCAGCCGCGCAGCTCGCCCCCCTTCTCGAGGGTGACGAAGACGCCGCGCGGGATCCGGAAGATCGGGTGGCGATCGATCCACCCGGGTTCCGGAGGCCGGGCCTCGCCCTCGCGGATCCCTTCCTCGATGCTGCGCCGCGCGAGCAGGAGCAACTCCGTGCGCTCCTCCTCCGTGAGCCGGAACGGCTCGTGGAAGGCGACGGCGGCGTAGCCGACGACCCGATCCATCGCGCCCGAGACGGCACCGGAGTTCCGCGCGCCCAGGAAGGTCGCCTCCCAGCCCTCGAGGCGGGCCAGGTCGACCAGGGCCTGCAGCACGTGATTGCCGTCGGTCACCGCCCGTTCCAACGCCGCGCGGTCCCGGCCCATTACCGCGTCGATCGTGTACTGATCCAGCCGGCGCGCCTGCGCATCGGGGTAGAAGTGGGAGAGATCGACACTGAAGACGAAGAGGGTCTCGGGATCCGCGTGGCGCTGCAGGATCCGCACGAGCTCGCCGATCGCGCCGGCGTCGAGACGGCTCACGATCATCGGCACGATCGAGTAGTCGGGCTCGGCG
Organism: Planctomycetota bacterium; assembly: GCA_040754415.1. Lineage (GTDB taxonomy): Bacteria > Planctomycetota > UBA1135 > UBA1135 > JBFMCU01. The sequence goes on along the minus strand of JBFMCU010000137.1, from coordinate 18,153 downwards.
GGCCAGCCCTTCTTCGCCTGGAGGAAGGGCAGCTCGATCTCGATCATGTGCATCCGGTGGGCCCTCGGCTCGCAGGCGACGAGGCCCTCCTTGCGCAGCTCCGCCACCAGCGACGACAGGGGGATCTTCGCCCCGGGCATGCCGTAGTGCGTGACGTCGAGGATGGAGGCGCCGTAGTAGTCGGCCTCTCCGTCGTGGTTCGCGGCGAGGAGGAAGACGCGGCGGAAGCCGGGCTCGACCTCCCGGAAGGCGGCGGCGGCGATCTCGCCGCTGAAGACGTAGCCCGCATGCGGGACGAGGATGGCCCGCACGCCGCGGAGGCCGCGGGCGGGCGCGCTCGCGAGCATCCGGTCGACCGCCGCGCGCAGTTCGCCGGGATCGGCGGGGAAGAACTGGCCCGCCGTGGCCGGCGGGCGGACGCGCTCCGGCTCCTCCTCCGGGAGGGCGGAGGAGGATCGGGGGGCGTCGAGAGCCGCGAGATCGCGCTCGTCCCAGCCCTTTCCCGCGCCCAGGAGAGCCGAAAGCCCGGCGGAAAGGCAGACGAGGGCGCCCAGGCCGAAGAGAACGCGCGGATAGCCGACGCGCTCGCGCGGGGGAGCCGGGGATTCGCCGGGGTTCATGACCAGACTCCGGAGATGGGCTCGCCGCAGGCGCAGCGGCCGTCGTCGATGGACACGGACGGGACGAAGTACCCGACGCGCTCGACGACGGTGCGCCCGCACCCGGGGCAGGCGGTGTTCTGGGAGGGGTGGCCGGGGAGGTTCCCGACGTAGACGTAGAGGAGACCCGCCTCCCGCGCGACCGCGTAGGCGCTCTCCAGGGTCGCGGCGGGGGTCGGAGGAAGGCCGATGAGCTTGTAGGCGGGATGGAAGCGGGAGAGGTGCAGCGGAGTGTCCGCGCCGAGGGCGCCCACGAGCCAGCGGCACATCTCCCGGATGTCGTCGAGGTCGTCGGAGTAGTCGGGGACGATCAGCCGCGTCACCTCGATCCACACGCCCTCCTCCCGCATCACCTCGAGGGCCCGCAGGACCGGTCGCAGGGTCGAGGTCGTGACCCGCTTGTAGAAGCCGTCGGTGAATCCCTTCAGATCCACGTTGGCGGCGTCGGTCACCCGGCAGAGCGCGCGCAGCGGGGCCTCGGCGATGTACCCGGCGGTCACGAGCACGTTGCGCAGGCCCTTCTCGCAGGCGAGCGCGGCCGCGTCGCGGACGTACTCGTAGAAGACGATGGGCTCCGAGTACGTGTAGGCGATCGCGGGGAGGCCGTGCTGGAGCGCCGCCTGTACGAGGACCTCCGGCCGCAGGTCCTGGTTGTCGGTCTCCTCCGGCCGGGACTGCGAGATCTCCCAGTTCTGGCAGTTGAGGCAGCGCAGGTTGCACCCCGCGGTGGCGATGGAGAGGATCGACGAGCCCGGCAGGAAGTGGTGCAGCGGCTTCTTCTCCATCGGATCGACGTGCACCGCGCAGGGGTTGCCGTAGACGATCGAGTGCAGCCGGCCCTCCTTCACCACGCGCACGCGGCAGAAGCCGCGGTCGTTCTCGCCGAGGATGCAGTCGTGCGGGCAGAGCACGCAGCGCACGAGACCGTGGCCGGCGGCCTCGTACCACTGGGCCTCGCGCGACCACTCCCAGAGCTGGGCGGGCGCGTCGTTGCGGAAGCCGACGCGCAGCTCCCCGCCCGCGCGGTTCCGGAGGAGCTCATCCACGGTGTACGCGCCCAGGAGGACTCCGCCGCCGCCGATGACGGCCTGCTTGACGAAGCGGCGGCGATCGATGCCCCGGCGGCGCGCGCTCATGTCTCCCTTGCCTCCCGGAGCCGGGACGGGCGCCGGCGGACGCGCCGCTCCCGCCGGCGGGCCAGCCGGCCGTCGCCCGCGAGGACGAGTTCCGAGAACCGCCCGATCGGGCACAGTGCCTCGCAGAAGGTGCGCCGCCAGCGGAGCGTCAAGAGGACGACGCCGGCCGCGACAGCGATCACCGTCGCGCTGGCGGCGAACACGTTGGTGTAGAAGAAGGTGTACCAGTCGCCCTCGACGTCCGGCTGCACCGCGTAATCGGAACGGATCTCGAAGTAGGAGACGGCGGTGAAGATCAGAATCGCGATCGAGAGGATCTGCACCGCCGCCGGCCAGCGTCGCGACCTCCGGCAGACGCGGCCCTGGGCGATGCCCAGCGTGCCGATGGGACAGGCGCGGTGGCACCAGAAGCGCCGTTCGAGGTTCATGAGGAGCGCCGCGGGCACGAGGTAGGGGCGCAGGTAGCCGAAGACGCACTGGCGGGGGCAGACGTGGCAGAAGAGGTACGGCACCGTGAAGTAGCAGCGGAACACCGGATAGAAGCCGACCAGCGCGAAGGCGGAATAGCAGGCCCACTGGTAGGCGCGCAGGCGCGTCGTGCGGTGCAGAGCGTCGAAGGCGCGGCGCACGGCGCTCACGACGGCGCCTCCTCTCTCGGGCAGGAGCCGGCCGCCCACCGCCTGGACGAGCCCCAGCCCGAGCAAGAGGACCAGGAGCCAGTGATACGCCGGCCGGAACGAGAAGCCGTAGATCGCCGCGCTGCTGTCCTCGGCGACGATCGCGACGCCGATCCCCGCGAAGACGAGCAAGGCGATGCCGAACGCGAGCGAGGGGCCGAGGAACGGGGCGGCGGGGGAGGGCGAAGCGGCCCGGGACCAGGCGGCGCGCCGGGCCGCGAGCAAGAGGGTGCTCGCCGTCTTGATCCCGCCCGCGAGGAAGCAGGTTCCGGCGACGCCGAGGAGGGGAATGCAAAGGACGCTGACGGCGATCGCTCCCAGAGCGGCGCCGAGCAGATCGAAGGCCCAGAGGCTTCCCGCCGTGTCCTCGACCTTCGTGAAGCAGAGCCGGGCCGCGGGAGGGAACTGCGCGCCCACCAGGAAGCCCACGAGCCCGTTCGCTCCCGCGAAGAGCCACGGCGGAACCACCGCGGCCGCCAGGGGATCGCCGCCAGCGCCCGCCGCGCTCGCGAGCCCGCCGAGGACGAGGGCGAGCCCCGCCAGCAGGACATCGGCGCCGAAGAGGACGCGGGCCGGTCGCCGCGACGGGCGTCCCCCCCAGCCGGCGCCGAGCGCCGTTCCGAGGAGGAAGGCAGTGATGATCGTCGCGATCTCCCGGTGCAGGGAGCCGTGGTGGATCTGGAAGGCGATCAGGAGGACGACCTCGAGCCCCATCCCCGCGCATCCGCTCGTCGCCAGCGCGGCGGGAACGGCGCGGCGGGGAGCGGCGGCGAGCAGCGCGCCGATCAGGATCACGAGCCCCCCCGCGTAGAGCAGCGGAACGAGCAGGTTGCCTCCGAACCGGCGCAGCCAGTAGCGCAGGTGGACGAGGTAGCAGACGGGCCGGAGGTCGCGATTCGCCGGCGCCGCCCCCGCCACCATCTCTTTCCCGGCCTCGATGCGGTCCGCCGTGAGCTTCGCCGCGAGGTACTCGCGCCGGACGAAGGAGGTCTCGATCCCGCGCCGCTCGAGCGCCGCGGCGATCTCGTAGGTGAGCGGGCGGTCGGCGGCGACGATGTGCATCTCGCCCCCGGGCACGACGAGCACGCGGGCGAACACCGTGGCCAGGGATCGGTGCACGGAGGCGGCGAGGAGGCGGACCGCGGGGTCCGCGTAGTTCTCGGCTCCGGTCAGGCGGAGGCCGAGCACGCCGCCCTCGCGCAGGGCGCGCTTCGCAGCGGCGAAGAACTCCACGGTGTAGTAGCGATTGAGCTGGGCGGAGGACGGATCCGGCAGCGTCACGAGGATCGCGTCGTAGCTCGCCCGGACGGTGCGAATGAAACGCCGCGCATCGGCGGCGATCGGGTGCACCCGCGGGTCGCTCGCCGAGGAGTGCACGCGGGCGGCGATGGCGAGCACCGCGGGATCGAGCTCCACGTAGTCGATCGATTCGACCGGGTGCTTGGCGATCTCGGCGATCGCCCCCACGAGCCCGCCCGACACGAGGAGGACGCGCCGCGGATCGGGGTGCAGGGCGAGCGCGTAGTGGACCGCCTCCTCGGCGGCGACGGGGTCGGCGGTCGAGCCGATCGGGAGGCCGTTCTCGTAGACAGCGATCTCGCCCGCCCGCTCGGTCACGGCGAGATGTCCGTAGGGAGTCGACTCCGCGTAGAGCAGCGCCGCTCCCGGGAACATCGCCCGGGCCGTCATGCGTTCGAGATCGATCGCGGCGAGGATGCCGGCCCCCGCGACGAGGAGGGCGGCTGCGCTCCAGCCCCACCCGCGCTCGCCCACCGACCACGAGAGCCAGATCGCCGTCCCCAGGTTCAGGAAGAGAAGGAGGGCGGCGATCGACACGGGAGGGAGCACGGGCACGAGCACGAAGGCGAAGACCGCGCCCCCGAGGATCCCGCCCGCCGAATCGAGCACGTAGACGTCGCCGATCTGGTCGGCCTCCCGGCGGGAGGAGGCCTGGCCCGAGAAGAGCGCGAGCAGGAATCCCGACACCAGGCAGAAGGGCAGGAGCAGGAGGAGCGAGCGCCAGAGCATCTCTCCGGCTCCCGCCATCGTCCCCGGCGGCCAGGCGCCGCGCAGGAGCCGCACCCCGACGAGCTGGGCCAGGGGGAGCACGGCCAGCAGGACCTCTCCGGCCAGGATCCAGCGCACCGGCGAGCGCCAGCGATGGGTCCGGCGGCCGAGCAGGCTCCCGATCCCCGTGAGGAGGAGCCAGTTCGCCAGGATCAGGCCGATCCCGAGCTCGTTCCCCGCGAACAGGTGCAGGAACTCGCGCAGCGCGACCATCTGGGCCACGATCGCCGTGAACCCCAGGCTGGCGACGCTCACCAGGATCGCGCGCCGCCGCCGGTCGTCCGTTCCCACCGTTCTCCTCCTCGCCGGCGCCCCTATCCGCCGGCCGCCCGCACGAGCCCGGCGACGTGCTCGGGCGAATCGACGACGATCTCCGTTCCGAGCATCTTCTGGAGGAAGTAGTCGTCGCAGCGGTAGCTCTCGACCACGCTCTGGCGCGAAACGAGGGAGGCGTACACGCGGAACGCCTCCTCGTCGGCGCCGAGCGGAGCGCCGTAGACGCAGAGATTGAAGGTCGAGTAGCGGAGCGCTCCGTAGGCCCGCAGGCCCTGGGCCAGGCCGGCGGCGAGCCCCGCGACGTGGTCCGGCGTGAGCGTGGTCGGATGGGCCGCGCCGGCGCAGATCCCGAGGAGCTCCGTGTTCCCGCGCGGCGCGAAGGCGGCGAGCCAGGTGACCGGGCCATGCTCGGCGATCAGCCGCTCGCCGCGCTCCCGCTCGACGGCGACGAGATCGTCGAAGTAGCACGCGCCGTGGGCCGCGCGGTAGGCGCGGGCCCGCTCGAGCTCGATGGCCGGCGTCGTCAGCGGGCGCGGCGAGCCCAGGACCTGGAGATGGGGGTGGATGATGCTCGCGCCCCCCGGCGGGAGATAGTTGGCGCAGATCGCCCAGCAGGCGGGGGCGTGCGGGCCGCGGGCGATCTCGCCGATGAATCGCACGGCGAGCCCGAGCCCCTCGGCGAGGAGCTCGGCCGGGAATTCGTCCAGGGGCCGGAAGTGCCGCTCGCCGAGCGCGATGACGGCGTGGTACTCGGTCAGCGGGAAGAGATTGGGAAAGAGCAGCGAGCCTCCGGCCCGCAGGCGCCCGTCCCCCGCGAGCACGTCCGCCGGGTAGCGGGGCGTCACCGTCTCGACGCGCCCCGGGCAGAAGAAGCAGCCCTCGGCGGTGCGGGCGGCGAGCGCGGCGAGGAGCGCCTCGTCGGTCTCGCTGTAGAGCACGCCGCGCTTCCCGGAGAGGTTGTGCCCGACGATGGCGGCGCGGCCGGTGAGCGGGTCCCGGCGCTCCTCGGTGTGGCTCTGGACCTCGGCGAACCCCGCGAGCGGGCTCCGGAGCCTCGCCTCGACCTGATGCGCCACGAACGGAATGCGATCCCGGGCAGTCATGGGCCTCCTGGTTCGTCCGAGCCGCGAAACCGGGGCGGACCGAGGATAGCCGACCGGCCGGGGGAGGGAACGGGTGCGTTTCCGGCCCCCGGCGAGACCCTATCCTGGAGGGCCGGCACCCCGCCGCCCGGCTCCTCGCCCAGAAACGCCGCTTTTCGCCAAGGACCGCCCCGGGGCCGCCGTTCTCCCCCCCACCGCCACGGCATGGACCCACGCTCGGACGGATCGCTCCTCGCCGCCTGGAGGGACGGGGACGCCGGCGCCTTCGAGGCCCTGGTGCACCGCCACGACGGAGCTCTCCTCCGCCACGCCCGGGCTCTCCTCGGCGATTGGCGGGGGGGCGAGGACGTGGTGCAGGAGGCTCTCCTGCGCCTGGCCCGGACGCCCCCGGAGCTCCCCGCCGCGGTCCGCGGCGATCCCGAGGCCGAGCACGCGGTCCTGGCGTCGTGGCTGCACCGGGTGACCAGGAATCTGTGCATGGACACGATGCGAAGCGAAGAGCGCCGGCGGCGCCGGGAGGAGCACGTGGCGAGCGCGGAAGCGACGTCCGGCGGCCTCGCCGAGATCGAGGCCGAAGACACGCGGAACGCGGTCGAGCGCGGGCTCTCCCGCCTCCCCGCCGACCAGCGCGAGGTCCTCGTCCTGCGGCTCCTGGGCGAGCGCAGCTACCGCGAGATCGCGGAGATCACCGGCAAGAAGGCCGGCACCGTGGGCTGGCTGATCAGCGTGGGGCTGAAGGCGCTCGCCCAGGAGCTCGCCCCGCTGGTGGGCCGGACCGCGGATTCCGGCGCCCGGAGCGACCGCATGCAGGTCGAGCACCTGCAGGGAGAACCGTCATGAGCACCACCACCCCCGACGGAGCCGATCCCCGCCCTCCGGTCGCCGGCGAGTCCCGGCCCGTGGACCTCTGCGCCTACCTCCTCGGCGAGCTCGCGGAGCAGGAACGCCGGGCCGTCGAAGCGGCGCTCGCCCGCTCCCCGGCCCTCGCCGCCGAGCGCGACCGCCTCGTCTCGACGATCGGCGTCGTGCGCGACGCCTTCCCGCCGGAGGGGCTCTCGCCGGAGGCCCTGGCCGAGCTCCTGCGCCGGGTGGCCGCCCCCCCGCCGCGCGTCGCCTTCCTGCGCGGCGGGGGCGGGCTCCTGCGCGTGGCGGCGACCGTGGCGCTCCTCGCCGGCGGCTGGCTCGCCCTGCGCGCGACCCTCGAGGCCCCGGCGCCCGGCGGCGACGAGGTGGCGTCCGCCCGGGGCGCGACCCGCCCGGCGCCGAGCGCGGCGCAGGAGCCGGGTGACACTCGGTTCACCGGCGAGGCGCTCGCCGAGGTGGAGCCGGCGGCGGAGCTGGACGCGCCGGCGGAGGGCGAGGAGCTCGCTGATCGCGTGGACCTCGTAGCGGGCGGGGACCAGTTCCACGGCCCGGGCGACGCGGTGCCCCCGGCGGCTCCGCTCGAGGCGCCGGCGGCCGAAGAAGGGGCCCCGGCCGCCACGGAGGGCCTCGCGCTACGCCTGGAGGCGGCGGGGGAAGCCGGCGGGGCCGGCCCCGCCGTGCCGGGGCCTCCCGCGCCGGGCGCCGGGCCGGGAGGTCCGCCGGCGGAGGCGGTGGCGGGCGGAGCGGAAGCCAAGGCCGGGCTCGCCGCGGCCGGCCACGACGACCGGTCGAGCCTTCTCGACTCTCTCCCCGAGGATTTCGCCCGGGACGATCCCTGCGCGAAGCTGGACGAGGCGCTCCAGGCGCTTGGGTACGTCGTTGGGCATGCCGGGGCCGCGGACCAGGACGAGGATCGGGCCGCGGACAAGAAGGCCCGCGAGGCGGCCGAGAAGGACGCCGCGGCGGGCTTCTTCCTCGGCCGGGGTGCGCGGCGGGCCGCGGCGACGCCCGCGGAGATCGCGCGACTCACCGCGCAGGTGCTCGAGTCCTGCCGCCCGCGCCCGGGCGAGAGCGATGGGGCGATGTTCTTCCGCTTCTGGGGCGACCACCCCTTCGTGCCGACCGCGATGGACAGCGAATCCACCTTCCCGATCGCCGTCGACACCGCTAGCTATGCGGGCGCCCGCCAGTGCCTGAACGACGGCCACCTGCCCGCCCTGACCGAGATCGGCACCGAGGCGTTCCTCAACTGCTTCCGCCCCGACGTCCCCGCCCCGGCGGAGGGCGAGGTCTTCGCGATCGCGGTCGAGATGGCGCCGAGCCGGTTCGCCGCCGATCCGGCGCTCGCGATGCTGCGGGTGGCGGTCCGCGGCCGGGAGGCGGATCCGCTCGTGCGCGCGCCGATCGCCCGCGACGTGGAGGTCCGGGTCGCGTTCGATCCCGCCCAGGTGGAGAGCTACCGGCAGCTCGGCTACGAAGGCCGGGTGCCCGCCGGCGCTCCGTCCCGTCCGCCCGAGGCCAACGCCGGCGAGGTGAATGCCGGGCAGCAGGTCAGCGCCCTCTACGAGCTCCGCCTCCCGCCGGGGCGGCAGGAGGCTGGCGCGCCGCTCGCCCAGGTGCGCCTGCGCCACCGGGCGCCGGATCCGATCGCCCCCGGCGATCCGAACGTCGCCGGCCGCCGGTGGGCGGAGCAGGCGACGGAGATCACGCGCACCTTCTCCCTCCGCGACGCGGCAGCGAGCTTCGCGGGCACGAGCCTCGGCTACCGCCGCGCCGTGCTTGCGGCCCAGTTCGCCGAGGTGCTGCGCCGCAGCGTGCACGCCGCCGGCGACTCCTACGACGAGCTCGTCGCCGAGGCCGGCCGGTTGAACGAGGAGCTGCACGACCCGGACTTCGCCGAGTTCTGCCTCCTGCTCGAGAAGGCCCGCCCGCTGCTCGCGGCGGAGGAGGCCGCGCCGCGCGACGAGCTCCTCCAGACGATCGACGAGCTGCGCCGCCGTCAGCTCGCGGGGAACAGGGGCCTCGACGACGCGGCGCGCGCGGAGACCGAGAGGCTCGAAGCGCGCGTCCGCACCCTGATCCATGACCGCCTCGCCCCGCCGGCGGCGGAGGCCGGCGACGGGCGCTGATGGCGAGCTACGCCTTCCGCAGCGGAGCCCCGCACCAGGGGCAGTGCTCCCAGTACTCGGAGAGCACCCCCCAGCCGCACCGGGAGCAGCGGGAGCGCGTGCCGGCGATCTTCCAGCGCCGGGTCGTCTTGCCGCGGCACCACGGGCAGTAGCGCATGAAGGGGAGCTGCTCGCGCCGGTCGCAGTCGCTTCCCCGGCAGCTCCGCTCGTACGCCGGGTCGCCGTACGTTCGGGCGGTGCTCGGCCCGACCGCGGCTCCGTAGCACCAGGGGCAATAGCGCCAGTCGGCCTTGACCCCGCGCCCGCAGCGCGGGCACCGCGTGGCGAACTTCGTCGGCTCCCGATGCTTGCCGCGCCGGCGGCCGCACCAGGGGCAGAAGATCATCGCCTCGGCGAGGGGACCGGCGCAGGAAGGGCAGACGTGGCTCGCGGCGAGCGCGGGACCGTGCTCGCGGCGGAACAGACGGAAGCGCAGGGTGCGCCAGTCGACGCGGCTCCGCGCGCCGCGCCCGCGCCGGGCCGCCGGGCGCCGCCGGGCCCGGGGCGCGATGCGCAGGAACGCCTGCCGGAGGGCTTGGCCGTCGGCGTGCCGGCGGCGGTGATCGACCTCCGTCGCCTTGCGCACGAGGGCGATCAGGGCGGGATGGTAGGCGCGGCGCACCCGCTCGATCCCCGGGTAGGGCCAGTCGAAGGGCCACGCCGGGAGCTCTCCTGCCATCATCCGCCACAGGATGAGCCCCGCCGAAAAGACGTCGGAGCGCGGGGACGGCCGGCCCATGGCCTGTTCCGGGGCCACGTAGCCCACGGTGCCCGATCCCGAAGCGTCGAGCGTGCGCATCGCGATCTTGGCGAGTCCGAAATCGGTGAGGCGGACCCGGCCGTCGCGGAACAGGATCAGGTTCTCGGGCTTGAGGTCGCAGTGGACGATGTGCCGCGAGTGGGCGTAGGCGAGCGCCTCCAGCATCTGGCGGCCGTAGTCGAGCGCCTTCCGGGCTCCCAGGCGCCGGCGGAGCCGGTCCTCGAGATTCTCGACGCCGAGCGGCGTCACGACGACGAACTGGCCCTCGATCATCCCCGCCGTCTTGATGGGGAGGATGTTGGGATGGTCGAGCGGCGCGAGGAGCCGGGCCTCCTTCTGGAACCACTCGAGCCCTCGGGAGGCGAGGAGCTCGGGATGGGGGATCTTCAGCGCGACCTCGACTCCTCCCACGGTGTCGACCGCGCTGTAGACCTCCGCGCACCCGCCCTCCGCGAGCCGGCGCATGATCCGGTACTGTCCGAAGCGCTCTCTTGCCTTCAGCCGCATGGGGAGCCCGCAGAGGAATGGTCGTCGGCGCCGTGGAATCCCGGGCCCCGTGCGCGCGATGGCCTCCGGCATTGGACCCTCCGGTCGGCCGCGCTGGCAAGATCCTGGGCGCCGGTGGCGCGCGGGCGGAAGCTCACCCTCCCCGCTGCGCGATGGTCACGGCACCGGCTCGGCCGCGGACACCGAGACGAACGTCTCGTGCATGGCGGCTCCCTCGCCGGCATCGGTGAGATGGGCCTCGCGGTGCTGGTTCACGCCGGCACCGGCGAGCGGCGCGAGCAGGCGCTCCATCCACTCGTCCGGCGTGCCGCGCAGGGCATCGCCGAAGCCGAGCCGCGCGGCGAGCCCCTGCAGGATCTCGCCGTCGGTCCGGCATTCGCCGGGGGGTGGCACCACGCTGCGTCACACCCAGCCAGTTGTGGCCATAGGCGGTGACGAGGTCGTCCATCTCGAGGTACGTGGTGCACGGCAGCCGGAGATGGGCGGCCGCGGAGGTCGCGGTCGGAAACTGATCGACGGCGACGACGAAGTCGAGCGCACGCAGCGCGGCGAGCACCTCGTCCGTACGCGGCGCCGTGGCGGCGGGATTGGCGCCCGCCACGTAGGCGACGCGGATCGGCGGACTTGCCGCCGCGCGCATCTGTGCGCCGAGCCGCGGCAGGAGCCGCGTGCGCTCCGCGCCGGCGGGCAGGTCGGCCAGCACGGAGCGATCGAGGCCGAAATTGCGCAGGAGGTCGGTGTGCGCGCCGCCCCCGGGCACGCCGAGGTTCCCGGTGAGCGCGGCGAGGGCGTCGATGCACCGCACCTGGGCGGCGCCGCTCGCGTAGTACGCCGGGCCGAGGCCGGCGGCGGTGGCGAACGGCCGCCGCGTCGCGTAGAGCTCGGCGAGCGCCTCGATCTCCGCGGCGGCGAGGTCCGTCGCCCGCGCCGCCTCGCCGATGGTGCGGGCGAAGGCGAGGCGCCGGAAGGCCGCGAATCCGCGCGTGTGCTCCGCGACGAAGGCGCGATCGATCGCCTCCCGCTCGATCAGGCGGCGGGCGACCGCGAGGGCGAGGACGCCGTCCGTTCCCGGCCGGATCCGGTGCCAGCGGTCGGCGAATCGCGCGGTGGCGGTGCGCACGGGGTCGACCACCGCGAGGATCGCCCCGCGGCGGCGCGCCTCCTTGAGGAACGGCGCCCAGTGCGGCCGCGTCACGAGCGGGTTCTTGCCCCAGGCGACGATCGCCCGCGCGTTCACGAGGTCCTCGGGGTCGTGCGTGGCGTCGCCGCCGAAGTCCATCTCCTGCGCCGCGGCGACCGCTTCCACGCTGAGGCCGCCCCGGGTGAGCGTCGCCCCGCCGAAATGGGCCCAAAAGCGCCGCCACAGGACGCGCGCCACGCCGGTGTGGAGGCCGGAGTAGCTCAGCGCGAGCACGAAGAGCGGCCCGTGCTCGTCGCGCGCGCGGCCGAGACGCTCGGCCGCCAAGTCGAGAGCCGCGTTCCGGCCGAGCCTCTCCCAGCCCGCCTTCGTCCGGCGCTCGGGATGGAGGAGCCGCTCCGGGTGAACCTGGCGCTCCAGGTACTCGTTCCCCCGCGCGCAGAGGAACCCGCGCGTCACGCCGTGCCGATCGTCCCCGCGCTGGGCGACGACCCGCCCGTCCTCGACGGTGGCGACGATGGCGCAGGAGTCGGGGCAGTCGCGGTTGCAGGTGGTTCGGACCTCGTGGCGCGCCCGGTTCTTCCCTCGTCGCGAGCGGCGACCGTAACCGCGGCCGCTCCCGCGGGCAAGACGAGCCTACGGCGCGCTGCCCACGACGGGGTTGCGCGGGGAATCCGCGTCGGGCTAGGGTGAGGCGATGCACGCAAGCCGCTGGATCGCCATCGGCGCTCTCTGGGCGGCGATCGGCGTGGCGCTCGGGGCATTCGGCGCCCACGCGCTGCGGGAGGAGCTCCTCGCCCGCGGCGAGCTCGCGACCTGGCAGACCGCGGTCCAGTACCAGATGTGGCACGCCCTCGCGATCGTGCTCGCCGGGATCCTCGGCCGCGCTCGGCGCGGGTTCCTCGCGTGCGCGGCGCTCTTCCTCCTCGGGAGCCTCTGCTTCAGCGGGTCCCTCTACCTCCTCGCCTTCGACCTCGCCGCCGAGCTGGTCTGGCCCTTCACGCCGCTCGGCGGCGCCCTCCTGATCGTGGGCTGGCTCCTCTTCGCGGCCCAGGCTCTCCGCGGGGCCGCGGGGGAGCGGGGAGGCGAGATCCCGCCACCGCGGTGACCCGCCGGCCGTACGCGCGATAGTCTCTACGCCAAGCGGGCGGTGCAGCCGCGGGGCTGCGGGGCCGCCCCGGAGGTTCGCGCATGGCTCGCATCCCCTTCGCGGTTCTTCCTCTCCTCCTCGTGGGACTCGGCTGCGGGCGGACGGACGAGGAGGGGAACCGCCCGGGCGAGCCGCCAGCGCCGCGCCCCGCCGAAGAGGTCATGATCCGGGGTCGATTCCTCGCCACGGACGGCGACCCCCCTCGCCGGAGTGCGGCTCGACCTCGTGGAGGCGGCGTGGGGCCGCGCCGTGGATCCCGATGCCGCGCCGCCCTCCGCCGACCCCGCCGCCAGCGGGCATCTGCGCGCGGCAAGCGGCGCCGATGGCACCTTCGCCCTGTCGTTCCCGCCGGGATCGTTCCACCTCGCCCGCCTCGTCGCCCGGGCCGCCGGGCATCCGCGGATGGAGTGGGAATGGGGGAGGGAAGAGACGGCCGAGGCTGCGATGATCGAGGTCGGCGACGTCGTCTGCCCGCGGGCGGGGACGATCGCCGGCCGGCTGACGGCGGAGGACGGCCGCCCGGTGAGGCTCGCGAATCTCCGGCTCCGCACGTGGCCGGCCGGGGAGATCGAGCTCCGCTTCGCCGCGGCCGCCGCGACCAGCGTCTCGATCGCCGGAGACGGGGAGTTTCGCGTCGCGGGACTTCCGCCGGGCGCCGTGGAACTCGAAGTGACCGGAGATGTCGGCTATCGCCAGCGGGGGCCGGTCGTGGCCGTGCCGGCCGGCGAAACCGTCACCATCGACCTCCGGAGCGACGCCACGAACACGGTGCTCGGCCTGGACGTCGAGCTCAGCTACCGCCGCGAGGGCGGCGAGAAGATACTCTCCTGGTACCGCGAGGGTCCGGACGAACCGCCGCGTTTCGTGCTCGTCGATTCCTCCGGTGCGGAGCACACACCGGCGGATCAGAATTCGGATCGCGTTCGCTTCCGCAACCTCCCCCTCGAGGACTACACGCTCCGCCTCGACGATGCGGGCCATGGGCCCTGGCGGCGCGAGCAGGTCCGCCCCGGAACCCGGCTGGAGGCGGTTCTCGTGGGATCCGCCGCTGTTCGGCTCTCCGTGGTCGACGGTGCGACCGGCGAGCCAGTGGAGCGCTTCACCGCGGTCTGCGAGCACTGGCCGGTGGACGCCGGATCCCGCGGGAAAGACCGGGAACCGCTTATCTTCCGGAGTCCCTTGGAGCACTTCTCCCCGCCGGAGTGCGTGGTCCGGACGAGGGACCTCCCCCCCGCCGACGGCCTCTTCCGGGGCTTCTTCCCTGGGCGCTACGTCCTGGCGGCGAGCGCCCCCGGGTATCCGGTGAAGTACCTGCCGCCCTTCGAGCTCGGGCCGGGCGAGACGCGGGAGCTCGTCGTGCGGCTGGGCACCGGGCCCGCCATCGCCGGGACGATTCGCGACCTCACTGGCGCCCCCGTCGCCGCGGCGACGGTCAGGCTCGTGCATCACCTCGCGGACGATTCCACCTGGGACGGGCCCGATGCGACCGCCGGAGAGACCGGCGAGTACCGCTTCGACGGCATCCCCCCCGGCACCTACCACGTCGCGGCGGTCGGGCTCGACTGCGAGGTCGAGGGCGAGCCGTTCTCGCTCGGCGAGGAGGAGGTCCGGGAGGACGTGGACCTCGTCCTGCCGACCGGCTTCGGCTCCCTCGCGGGCCGGATCGCGTCGCTCTCGCCGCCGAGTCTCCCGGATCTCCTCGTCCGCGCCCTCGCCGGCGACGCGCGGCCGACCGCCGCCTCGGCGCCGCTCGCCGCGGACGGCTCCTTCCACCTGGGGCCGGTCCGCGCGGGCGAGGCGTTGCTCGTCCTGGAGGTTCCTCCGTCGATACTCGTCCCATTCGTCCCCGGCGAGGCGCATCGGCTCCTCCATGGCGCGCGACGCAACCTCGGCCGCTTCCTCGTGCGGCCGGGCGAAGAGACCGTGGTCGAGATCGACGACGGCCTGCACCGGCCCGGTTTCCTCGCGATCCGCATCCATTCGGCGGGGACGGCGCTCCCCGGCCGCGAGATCCACGTGCTCGGCACCGGGGCGAGCGCCCGGGAGGGCGGCTCCGGCCGGGTCGACACCGCCGGCGAGCTCTCCTTCGGCCCCCTCTTCCCAGGCGAGTGGCGCGTGCTCGCGCGGGACGAGGAGGAGGACTGGGACTTCCTCCATCCGGCGGTGCTCGCCCTGGGGCCGGGGGAGGAGATCCGCGCCGAGGTGAACGTCGAGCGCTGGCCGGGGACGCTCACCTGCCTCGCCGCGACCTCCGATCGGCCGTGGCGGGATGCCGAGCTCGAGCTCGCCCCCGTCCTTCCGCCGCCGCTCGCGGCCGGCGCGCTCGGTTGGAACCGCGTGCGCACGGACGCGAACGGCGTGCTCACGCTCGCACTCTCCCCCGGCGCGTACCACCTGCGGCGGCGCGGCGAGGAATCCGCGGCGGGTGACCGTGGACGGTTCCGCCGGGGGGTCGCACGATCCCCGGGCCATGAACGAGCAGGTGACGGGATCTGGCACGAGCCGTCAAGATTCACGGCTCGGATCCCCCTTCCGCTGGGCATGATGGCGGCGAGGATCCTCATGCTCCGAATCTCCTGCTTCGCGTTGGTCGTCGCCTCGCTCCTGGGTTGCACCGCTCCGCACGCCGCCAAGGCGGTGGGAACGGACTCCGAGCCTCTCTGGGCGGCCCCCCCGCTCGAGCGCGCGGTTTCCGTGCGGGACGGGCGCACGGGCGAGGTGCTCGGGCTCGAGGGGCTGCTCGATCGGCTGGCGCGGGCCGACGTCGTCTTCCTGGGCGAGACCCACACGGACGAGACCACCCATCGTGTCGAGCTCGCCGCGTACGAGGGGCTGCTCGCGCGGCGAGCGGGGAGGGTCGTGCTCGCCATGGAAATGTTCGAGCGCGATGTGCAGCCGGCCCTCGACGCCTACCTCGCCGGCTCGATCGACGAACCGACCTTCTTGTCGAGGTCGCGCCCGTGGTCGAACTACCGCACCGCCTATCGGCCCCTGATCGAGCACGCGAAGGCGGGCCGGGCGCCAGTGGTCGCCTCGAACTTCCCCGCCCCCTTGCGCCAGCGCATCGCGGGCACCGGGGCGGACGGGCTGGCCCAGCTCGCGCTCGAGGACCGGCCGCAGGCGCCGGCCGAGCTCCTGCCGAACACTCCGGCGTACTGGCGGCGCGTCGACAACGCCATCCGCGGGCATCTGGGGGTGATGGGTCCGCGTCCCGCGCCCGACGACCCGCGACTCGGCGACACGCAGTCCTTGTGGGACAACTGCATGGGGGAGTCCTGCGCGCTGGCGCTCAACGAGCACCCCGACTGGCTCGTCCTGCACGTCAATGGGGGCTTCCACAGCGAGTACTGGGACGGCACGGTGCGCCAACTGATGCTGCGCAAGCCGGACGCGAGAGTGGCGACCGTGGCGATCTACCCCTCGAGTCATCCCGCCGTCGAGGAGCTCACGGGCGTTCCGCGCGCCGACTACGTGGTCTTCGCCGAATCGCGCGCGACGGACGTCGACGACGGCGCCTACGCGGTCGGGATCCCGCGCGAGTTGAGGTATCGCTTGGTCGTCCCCGCCCAAACCGAGGCGCAAACCCGCGTGCCCCTCCTGATCTGGCTTGGCGACGATGGCGCGGCGGCCCGCGAGGATCTCGCGGAATGGAAGGAGCGGCTCGGCGACGGCTGCGCCATCGCGGCCATCGAAGCTCCCTACCGGGAGATCCAGGAGGATCTGGTGGAGGGTGCCCGGTGGTTCTGGCCGGACTCGTTCGCCGCGGATGTCTCCGCTCTGCTGGAAGGCGTCGAGCGCGTATGGGCCTACCTGCTGCGCCACCACGCGATCGATCCCGACCGGGTGTGCCTGGCCGGCGAGGGCACGGGCGCGACCGTCGCGGCGGCGGTCGCGCTCCTGACCGATCGCCTGGGAGTCCGCGCCATCGCGCTCACACCGCGGCGCTTCGCCAAGATCAAGGACTTCCCGCTGCCGTTGCCCGAGCTCGCCGGCGATCGACCGCGGCCGAACAAGTCGCTGCGGATCCGAGTGGCGGCGGGAGATGCGCCCTGGTGGTCGGGCGAGATCGACGAATACCGCCGCATCGGATTCGCGAGCGAGCTCGAGACCGCCGGCGACGACCCCTGGCGGAGCGATCTCGACCGCGAGAACGCGGTGCGCGCCGGGCTCGGGCTCGAGCCGCGCGCCGTGCCGCCGGACGCGGCGCGGCGCTACGTCCTGGCCGACGGCCCCCGCGCCCGCGCCTGGGCACGGTGGATGGCGCTGCGCCGCCTGCAGGAGGACGGCGAGCTGGTCGCCGTCCTGGCCGCGCCGCCGCCGGATCCCGCGGCGAGCGAGCTCTCGACCGCGGTGCACGCGGGCGATTTCCGGGCCGGCCGGTCCCTACCGCGCTGCCCCGGCCCCTTCGGCGGCACGACGGTGATCGCGCTTCCCGCGGACCTCCCCCCCGCGGAGGTCGAGGAATGGCTCGCGCTGGAGAAGGACGATCCGCTCGCCAAGCAAGGGCGTTTCCACCGCGTGCGGATCGCGACGGCGGCCGGCGAGCGCGCGCTGCCCGGGGTGCTCGCGGGGCTGCTGGCGCAAGGGCGGAAGAACGCCCTGATCGTTCCGGCCGTCTTCTGCGCCGACGCCGCGACCATGCGCGAGCTCCAGCAGAGCGCGCGGGAGTGCGAGGACCGCATGACCCTCGTCTGGCAGCCGGGGCTCGGGAATCTCGGGACGGATTAGCCCCACGGGGATTTCGCCCTGGGGGAGGGGCGAACCGATCCGCGGGCAGCGAGTCCAGCGGGCTCACGCCGCGGCCGGCCACAGCCAGCCGAAGGTGCCGGCGGTGACGAGGCCGTAGACGATCCCGTCGAGCACGAACTTCGCCGTGGTGGCCCACGGCGTGCCCTTCCAGATCGAGTCGTCGACCGCGCCGAGTGCGTACCCGAGCACCGCGGCGTTCCCGGCGATGCGGAAGACGCGCAGGTAGTCGGCGCCGGGGGCGAGCGCGACGCCGGTCACGTAGGCGACGAAGACCCCGATCACGAGGCAGTACACGAACCACTGGATCAGGTTCTTGCCGATCGCCGGCGGGCCGTTCGGGATCACCGAGAGGAAGCCGACCGGCCCCTGCTCGTACTTGGCCTTCATCGCCTCGGAGCCCATCTCCTTCATCGACGGGCAGCCCGGCAGCATGTACTGGCCGGGACGGGCTCCGGCGGCGCGCAACGCGGCGAGCACGGCATCCTCGCCGGGCAGCTTCTTCATGTCGCCCTTGTGCATCGGCGTGACCATGTGGATGACCGAGCTGGCGATGAACACGAAGACGGCCGAGAGCAGGATCGGGAGCCAGAGAGCGGTCAGGGAGACCATGGGGCACCTCGCTCGAGGGGGGATGGAGGAATGGCCAGTCCGGACGGGCGACGATGCTACTCGGCGAGGGCTAAGAGGCTGAGCCAAAATCAATGATACAGCCTCTCAGATGCCTTCTGGCGCATCGCCTGACGGCGCTGCCGCCCGTTTGCGAGCGATTCTCGCTCGCTCTCTGATTGCGCCAGGAAAAGCCTGGGCGAGGAGGAAGGTCATGACGTGACCTGAAACCCGCGAGATGAACCCGGTGGGTACCCAACCCCACCCGGCAAAGGCTGGTCACCAGCCGGAAG
>JBFMCU010000136.1:0-5272 GCA_040754415.1 Planctomycetota bacterium | reverse complement strand
CCCGGACCCCATCCCCACGGCACAGTTCAACTCACTGACCACACCAACCCCGGTGTCCGAGGAATCCGGGAAGGCCAGCCCAAGCAATGGGCCCTTGACAGGGTGGCCTCCATATCAGAGAGCGAGCGAGAATCGCTCGCGAACGGGCGGCAGCGCCGTCAGGCGATGCGCCAGAAGGCACGTGAGCGGCTGTAACATGGATTCCTGCTCAGCCTCCCAGACCGGCTCGTCGAGGACGCCGTCGACCCGCGGGCGATCGGCGAGATCGGCGATCGCCAGGATCCGGTGGGCCGGCGACCCGTGGGGATCGACCGGCGCCTGCTCCTCCCCGCCGGCGCGCAGACCGGCGAGGAGCGCGAGGCCGAGGAACGTCCGCACGGATCGGACCGGGGGCGGGGTCAGCTTCCGAACTCGATCCCCTGGGCGAGGGGGAGCTCCCGGGACCAGTTCACGGTGTTCGTCTGGCGGCGCATGTAGCCCTTCCAGGCGTCGGAGCCCGACTCGCGGCCGCCGCCCGTCTCCTTCTCGCCCCCGAAGGCGCCGCCGATCTCGGCGCCCGAGGTCCCGATGTTCACGTTGGCGATGCCGCAGTCGGAGCCGCGGGCCGAGAGGAAGCGCTCGGCGTGGCGGACGTTCAGGGTGAAGATCGCCGAGGAGAGCCCCTGGGGCACGTCGTTGTGCGCGGCGATCGCGTCCTCGAGGCTGGCGATGCGGATGAGGTAGAGGAGCGGGGCGAAGGTCTCCTCCTGGACGATCGGCCAGGAGTTCTCGGCCCACGCGATCGCCGGCGTCACGAAGTTCCCGCCCGCCTCCCGCCCGTCGAGCCGCCGGCGCTCGCCGCCGAAGATGACGCGCCCTCCCGCCGCCTTCACCCGCTCGATGGCCGCCATCATGTCGTCGACGGCCCGCGGGGTGACGAGCGGCCCGCAGAGGGTCCGCGGATCCATCGGGTTGCCGATCCGCACCTGCTCGTAGGCGGAGAGCAGTCGCCGCTCCACCTCGGCGGCGATCGATTCGTGCACGAGCACCCGGCGCGTGGACGTGCAGCGCTGGCCGGCGGTGCCCACGGCCCCGAAGAGGATGGCGGGGATCGCGAGGTCCAGGTCGGCGTCCTCCATCAGGATCACCGCGTTGTTGCCGCCGAGCTCGAGGATCGTGCGCCCGAAGCGCCCGGCGACGGTGGAGGCGACCCGGCGGCCGACGGCGGTCGATCCCGTGAACGAGACGAGGGGGATCCGGGGATCCTCGAGGATCCTCTGCCCGACGTCGCGGCCGGAGCCGATGGCCAGGGACGCGAGCGCCCCGAACCCCTCCGCCTCGAGCACCGGCCGGACCACGTTCGTGAGGGCGATGCCGCAGAGCGGCGTCGCGCTCGAGGTCTTCCACAGGACGGCGTCGCCGCAGGTGAAGGCGAGCATCGCGTTCCACGCCCACACCGCCATCGGGAAGTTGAAGGCGGTGATGCAGCCGACGACGCCGAGGGGGTGCCATTGCTCGCGCATCGCATGGTCGGGGCGCTCGGAGTGCATCGAGAGGCCGTAGAGCATCCGCGACTGCCCCACCGCGAAGTCGGCGATGTCGATCGCCTCCTGGACCTCTCCCCCGCCCTCCGGGAGGATCTTGCCCATCTCGAGGGTGATCAGCCGGCCCAGCGCGTCCTTCTTGGCGCGGATCGCGTTCCCGAGGCGCCGCACGACCTCCCCCCGCTTGGGCGCGGGGACGTCGCGCCACCGCCAGAAGGCGGCCTGGGCCGCTTCCACGCAGGTCTCGTACTCCGCCGCGGAGGCCTGCCGGACGCAGGCGATCGCCTCGCCCGTCGCGGGGTTCACGCTCTCCATCGTCTCGCCGGTGCAGCGCAGCCACTCGCCGCCGTAGGCGCCGGAGTTCTCCTTCGCGATGCCGAGCTCCTTCAGGAAGTCCATGGTCTTCGCCGCGTCAGGTGCCGGAGGGCGGAGGCGCCGGAGGTCGCGGGCCGCGCGGGCCGGCGCTATCCTCGGCGCCCCATGAGCGAGAAGATCATCTTCGGCCTCCAGGACCTGCGCAAGTACTACGGGCAGAAGGAGGTCCTGAAAGGCATCACCCTGGCCTTCCTGGAGGGGGCCAAGATCGGATTGATCGGGCCGAACGGGGCCGGCAAGTCCACGCTCCTGCGGATCATCGCCGGCGAGGATCGAGACTTCGAGGGCGAGGCCCAGCCCATCGCGGGCCTGACGATCGGCTACCTCTCCCAGGAGCCGCCCCTCTCCGAGGGGAAGGACGTGGCGGGCAACGTCGAGGAGGCGGTCCGCCACCTGCGCGAGATCGAGGCGCGTTACTACGCGGCGATGAACCGCCTCGGCGAGGCCGAGGGAGCCGAGGCCGCGAAGCTCGGGGCGGAATACGACCGCCTCCAGCACGAGATGGACGCCAAGGACGTCTGGAACCTCGATTCGTGGCTCGGGCAGGCCAAGGCGGCCCTCTGCCTCCCCCCCGACGAATCCCCCGTCCGGATCCTCTCGGGCGGCGAGCGGCGCCGCGTGGCCCTCTGCAAGCTCCTGATCGATCACCCCGACCTCTTGCTCCTCGACGAGCCCACGAACCACCTCGATGCGGACACGGTGGCGTGGCTCGAGCAGCACCTCGCCACCTACGAGGGCACGGTGATCCTCGTCACCCACGACCGTTACTTCCTGGACAACGTCGTGGGCTGGATGCTGGAGATCGAGCGCGGGCGCGGAATGCCTTACAAGGGCAACTACTCGCAGTACCTGGAGGCGAAGCAGGGGGCGCTGGACGTCAGGCGCCAGGCCGATTCCAAGCTCGACCGCGCGATCAAGCGCGAGCGCGAATGGCTCGGCCGCTCCCCCGCCGCCCGCACCAGCCATAACAAGGCCCGCGTCCAGCGGTACAAGGAGATGGTCGAGCGGCGGCGCGAGGACCAGCTCGAGTCCGTCGAGCTGCGGATCCCGCCCGGGGAGCGCCTCGGCGACAAGGTGATCGAGATCCGCGAGGTCACGAAGGGCTACGGGGACCGCGTGCTCATCCGCGACCTCTCCTTCGATCTGCCGCCGGGGGCGATCCTCGGCGTCGTCGGCGCCAACGGGATGGGCAAGACCACCCTGATGCGCATGATCCTCGGCCTCGAGGCCCCGGACGAGGGCCGGATCGTCATCGGACCGACGGTCAAGCTGACCTACCTCGATCAGTCGCGCGCGGTGCTCGACGACGCGAAGACGGTGTACGAGAACATCACCGAGGGCAACGACCTGATCCCCTACGGCGGCGCCGCCCTCGACGGCCGCGCCTACGTCGCCCGGTTCAACTTCAAGGGCGAGGACCAGCAGAAGAGGCTCGGCGAGTGCTCGGGCGGGATGCGCAACCGCGTCCTCCTCGCCCGCATTCTCCGCCACGGGGGCAACGTGATCCTCCTCGACGAGCCGACCAACGACCTCGACCTCGACACCCTCCGCGTGCTCGAGGGGGCGATCGACGACTTCCCGGGCTCGGCGGTCGTCGTCAGCCACGATCGCTGGTTCCTGAACCGCATCGTGTCCCATCTGCTCGCCTTCGAGGGCGACGGGTACGTGAACTTCCACCACGGCACCTGGGAGAGCTACGTCGAGTGGCGGGAGGAATGGCGGAGGCGCATGGACTTCCCGGCCGAATCCCAGGCGGGCCGCTACCGCAAGCTCCTGCGCGTGTGAGCCCGGCCGATCCGGAGATCGCCCGCCGGCTCCTGGGCGCGTTCGTCCCGCCCGACGCGCGGGCGGCGGAGGCGCGCGACCGCCTGCTCGCGTTCCTCGCCGCGCACGGGAGCGCCGCGTTCTCCCGCACGCTCCTTGCCGGGCACCTCACCGCCTCGTCCCTCGTGCTGGACGCCGCCGGAGAGCGCGTGCTCCTCGTGCTCCACCCCGCGCTCGGGCGCTGGCTCCAGCCCGGCGGACACTGCGACGGGGAGGCGGACCTCGCGGCGGTGGCGCGGCGCGAGGCCGTGGAGGAGACGGGGATCGGCGCCCTCGCCCTGGATCCGCGGCCCCTCGACGTCGACATCCACGCGATCCCCGCCCGCGGGGCAGAGCCGGCGCACCTGCACCACGACACCCGCTTCCTCGCCCGGGCGCCGGCTGGCGCTCCCGCCCGGGCCGACGCCGAGGCGCGGGACGCGCGGTGGTTCGCCGTGTCCGAGCTCGCGGAGATCGACACCGACGATTCCCTGCGCCGCCTCGCCGCGCTCGCCCTGGCGCGGCGGTGATCCCCGGGGGATCGCCTACAACCCGATGGCCCCGCCGAGCTCCTGGACGAGCCCGGGCAGGACCTCGGCCGCCCGGCCGGGGAAGAAGCGATCGGCGCGCGAGAGGTTCTCGGGGGGATCGAGGCTGTTCACCCAGGTGTCCGCGCCCCGCGCGCGGGCGAGGTGGAGAAGGCCGGCGGCGGGATACACGACGCCGCTCGTGCCCACCGAGAGGAAGTGCGTGCACTCCGAAAGCGCCGCGTCGATCCGATCGAGGTGGTAGGGGATCTCCCCGAACCAGACGACGTCGGGGCGCAGTCGCGCGTGCCCGCAGGAGGCGCAGGGGATCCAGCGGTCCGGGTCCAGGTCGGCGAGGTTGCGCACGCGCTCTTCGCAGCGTTCGCAGCGCAGCACCGCGAGCTCGCCGTGCATGTGCAGGAGCCGCGTGGAGCCGGCGCGCTCGTGGAGGTCGTCGACGTTCTGGGTGATCAGGGTGAAGGGCACCTCCGCGGCCGCGGCGCGCTGCTCGAGCGCGGCGAGGGCGAGGTGCCCGGGATTGGGTGCCACGCGGGAGAGCGCCTCGCGGCGCAGTTGGTAGAAGCGCCACACGAGGGTCGGATCGCGGGCCCAGGCCTCCGGGGTCGCCACCTCCTCGGGCCGGTGGCCCTCCCAGAGGCCCCCGGCGTCCCGGAAGGTCGGGACGCCGCTGTCGGCGGAGACCCCGGCCCCGGTGAGGACGACGAGCGCGGCGCGCATGGCGGCCCCGATCCTACCCGAGCGCGACGCCGGGCGGCGCGGCGGGGAGGAGAGGGAGCGGTCGCCGCCGAGCGGTTCCGGAAGGGGAGCGCGAATTCGGTGGAAAGAGGGAAACCGCGGCGGGCGGCGGCCGGTCCCGGTCGCCTGTCCCCCGGGTGGCCGGGGGCTGGAGGTGGGGACAGGGCTCCGGCAAGTTGCCGTAACCCCTGGCCGGGTCGGGATTCCGAGTGGGGACTGGCGTTCGTCGACCACCCTGGTTAGGTTGCGGGAGTGGCGCGGCAGGAGGGACGAGCGCGAGGTGGCCGG
>JBFMCU010000135.1:0-11807 GCA_040754415.1 Planctomycetota bacterium | reverse complement strand
CTCCCCGGCGCCACCCCCACCCCCCTCGAACCCGGTCCCGTCGCCGCGCGCGCCCCCGCTAGCCCGGCTACCACATGCTCCACTCGCCGGAGGGAGCCCCCGCCCCCACGACTTTGACGGGACCGTGAGCGGCGGCGGTCCCCGCCTTCCCGGGTTCGCGGGGGGGTGCTACCATGCCCCGTCTTTGTCCGGGCCGGTGGATCCGGAGCGGCCGGGGCCGCCCCGGACCCCGGAGAGGCCGGCGGGACCGACGAACGGGATGGGGAGAACGACGACCGGCGGAGCGATCCAGATCCGCGGGGCCCGGCAGAACAACCTGGCCGGCTTCGACCTCACGATCCCGCGGGACCGGCTCGTGGCGATCACCGGGGTCTCGGGGTCGGGGAAGAGCTCGCTCGCTTTCGACACCCTCTTCCGGGAGGGGCAGCGGCGCTTCCTGGAGACCCTCTCCGCCTACGCCCGCCAGTTCCTCGGCCGGATGGAGAAGCCGGCGGTGGACCACGTGGAGGGGCTGGCGCCGGCGATCGCCGTCGACCAGCGGGCCGTCCTGCGCGGCCCGCGCTCCACCGTCGGCACGATCACCGAGATCATCGACCACCTGCGCGTCCTCTTCGCCCGGGCCGGCATCGCCCACTGCCCCGACCACGGGGAGCCGCTCGAATCCCGCACCCGGGAGTCGATCGTCGCGGCGGTGCGGGAGCTCTTCGGCGACGAGCCGATCCACGTGCTCGCGCCGGTGGTGCGCGACCGCAAGGGTGAGCACAAGGCGCTCCTCGCCGACCTGGCCCGCCAGGGGTTCGTCCGGGTCCGCGTCGACGGGGAGGTGCGGAGGATCGAGGAGGTCGGCGACCTCGCCCGCTACCGCCGGCACACGATCGACGTCGTCGTCGACCGGCTGCGGGGGGGGCCAGGGGGGGCTGGACGGGCGGCGGGGGCCGGCGGGACGGCGGGGATGGACCGGCTGCGCGAGGCGATCGACGCCGCGCTCGAGCTCGCCAAAGGGGACTGCATCGTCCTCTCGCCGGCGCGGGAGCGGGCCTTCTCCACCCTGCGCACCTGCCCGGCCTGCGGCGCGGAGGCCCCACCCCTGGAGCCGCGCCTCTTCTCCTTCAACTCGCCCCACGGCGCCTGCCCGGCCTGCGACGGGCTCGGGACCCTGCGGCGCCCCTCCGAGCGCGCGGTGATCGCCGACCCGCGCGCCTCGATCCGCGCCGGCGCCCTGGCCGTGACCCGCGCGAGCGGAGGGGGCCTCGCCTTCCCGCGGGTGGACTTCGCCTTCCTGGCGGGGGTGGCGGCAGCCCACGGCTTCGACCTCGACACGCCCTGGCAGGACCTCCCACCCGCCGCGCGCCGAGTCGTCCTGCGGGGCACGGGGGAAGAGCGCTTCCCCGACCGCTTCGCCTGGCAGGGAACGCGGACCCAGGGGGCGGTCCGCTTCCAGCGGCGCTTTCCCGGCGTCCTGGCGGCGCTGGAGAGCGCGGGGCGGCGCGGCCCGCACCGCGCGCACGTGGAGCGCTACCTCGACCTGGAGTCCTGCCCCGACTGCGGCGGCAGCCGCCTGAACCGCTTCGCGGCGGCGGTCCGCGTCGGCGGGAGGGGCCTGGGCGAGCTCGCCCGCATGCCGATCGCCGATCTCGGCGCGGCGCTCTCCGCCCTCCCCCTCACGGCCCGCGAGGCGAAGATCGCCGAGGGGCTGCGGGCGGAGATCCATCGCCGCCTGGCGTTCCTGACCGGCGTCGGGCTCGGCTACCTCACGCTGGACCGCTCCGCGGACAGCCTCTCGAGCGGCGAGGCCCAGCGGATCCGCCTCGCCGCCCAGCTCGGCGCCGGGCTCCAGGGCGTGCTGTACGTGCTGGACGAGCCGTCGATCGGGCTGCACGCCCGCGACCAGGGGCGGCTCCTCGCGGCGCTCTTCGCCCTGCGGGACGCGGGCAACACGGTGATCGTCGTCGAGCACGACGAAGCGACCTTGCGCGCCGCCGACCTCATCGTGGACATCGGCCCCGGCCCCGGCCGCCACGGGGGGAGGGTCAGCGCGCAGGGGACCCCCGCCGAGGTCGCGCGCGCCGACACGCCGACCGGCGAGCTCCTGCGGGGCGAGCTCGTCATGCCGCGCCCCGAAGCGCGGCGGCGGGGCCGAGGGGCCCTCGTCGTCCGCGGGGCGCGCGGTTTCAACCTCCAGGGGATCGACGTCGCCTTCCCGCTGGGCACGTTCACCGTGGTGAGCGGGGTGAGTGGATCGGGGAAGTCCACCCTGGTCCACCACACCTTGCAGCGCGCCCTCGCCCGCCACCTGGGCCGCGAAGCGCCCCCGCCCGAGCCCTGCGCCGGGGTGGACGGCCTGGAGCAGGTCGAGGACCTCGTGTTCATCGACGGGACGCCGATCGGGCGCACCCCCCGCTCGAACCCCGCCACGTACTCCGGGGCCTTCACCCCGATCCGCGATCTCTACGCGAGCCTGCCGGAGGCCCGCCTGCGCGGCTGGAAGCCCGGCCGCTTCTCGTTCAACGTCGAGGGGGGGCGCTGCGGCGCGTGCGGCGGGGCGGGGGTCGAGCTCGTCGAGCTCCAGTTCCTCGCCCCGGTCACCGTGCCCTGCGAGGACTGCGGGGGCCATCGCTTCCGCCCGGAGACCCTCGATGTGCTCTACCGGGGCCGCTCGATCGCCGACGTGCTCGCCCTGACCATCGAGGAGGCGAGCGAGCTCTTCGCCGACCTCCCGAAGATCGCGCGGCCGCTCGCGGCGCTCGCGGAAGTGGGGCTCGGCTACCTCGCCCTGGGCCAGCCGTCGACGACCCTCTCCGGGGGCGAGGCCCAGCGCGTCAAGCTCGCCAAGCACCTGCAGCGCCGCTCGGCGCGGCCCACCGTCTACCTCCTCGACGAGCCCACCACCGGCCTGCACGCGAAGGACGTGCAGCGCCTGGTGGGGGCGTTGCAGGCGCTCGTCGATCGGGGCCACACGGTGATCGTGATCGAGCACGACCTCCGGGTGATCGAGAGCGCCGACTTCGTGATCGACCTCGGCCCGGAGGGGGGCGACCGCGGGGGCCGGCTGGTGGGGGCGGGGACTCCGGAGGAGATCGAGTCCCTCCCGGGCTCCCACACCGCCGCCGCCCTGCGGGCCGCCGCGCGGGGGGCCCCGCCGCCGGCGCCGGCGGCCGCGCCCGGCGCTCTCCTCCCCCCGCCGGCGGCCGGCGACCGGATCGTCGTGCGCAACGCGCGGATCCACAACCTGCGCCACGTCGACGTCGATCTGCCCCGGGAGGCCCTGATCGTGGTCACCGGGCCGAGCGGCTCCGGCAAGAGCTCGCTCGCGCTCGACACGATCCACGCCACCGGCCGCCAGCGCTTCGTCGAGTCCCTGCCCACCTACGCCCGCCAATTTCTCGCCGCCCGGGACCGGCCGCCGGTCGATCGGCTCGAGGGGCTCGGCCCGAGCGTCGCGGTCGAGGCGGGGACCGCCGCCGGCCACCCCCGCTCGACCGTGGCGACGACGACCGAGATCCACGACCACCTGCGCGTGCTGTGGGCGCGCGCCGGGACCCGCCGCTGCCCGGCGCACGGCGAGGAGCTCGTCCGGCGCGACGCGAGCGCCGTCGCCCGCCAGATCCTGCGCGAGGCGGGCGCCGAGCGCGGGTGGATCGTGGCCCCCATCTTCGGTCCCGGGCACGAGGAGCCGGCGGACCTCGCCGCCGCGTTCGCCGCCCGCGCCGCGGCATGGAAGGCCGCCGGCTTCGTCCGCGTCCTCGCCGGCGGGCAGGAGCTCCGCCTCGACGGCGCGCCGGCGCTCCCCCCCGGGACGAAGGAGGTCGACCTCGTGATCGACCGGCTCGCCTTCGCCCCCGCGGCGCGCGCCCGTGTCGCGGAAGCGGTGGAGGGGGCCGAGGCGCTCGCCGGCGGTCGGGTCGCGGTGCAGCTCGCCGGAGGGGGCCGGCGCCTCGACTTCGCGACCCTCGGGCTCTGCCCGCGGTGCGGCTTCCGGCTCGCCGAGGAGCTCGAGCCGCGCCACTTCTCGTTCAACACGCACGTCGGCGCCTGCCCGGCCTGCGCCGGCCTCGGCGAGAGCTGGACGGCGGATCCCGCGCTGCTCGTCGATCACCCCGAGCGGCCCTTGGTCGCCGCCGAGGAGGGGTCGCCGACGGCCATCGGCGGGAAGCTCGGGCGATACCTGACCAAGGGCAAGGGCTACTACGAGCACCTCCTGCGCCGGGTGGCGGCGGCGCACCAGATCGACCTCGCGCGCCCGTTCCGCTCCCTTTCGAAGGCCGCGCGCGACCTCTTGCTCTTCGGCCGCGGCGCCCGGCCGGACTACCGCGTGCAGATCGCCAAGGGAGGCGCCACCTACGACCTGGAGGAGAGCTTCACCGCGCCGTGGGCGGGGCTGTGCGGGCACGTGGATGCCTGGCACGCCAAGGCCGAGGATCCGGAGTGGCGGGCGATCCTCGAGGGCTTCATGCGCCGGACGCGCTGCGCCGAGTGCGGCGGGGAGCGGCTCGCTTCCGCCCCCCGGGCGGTGACCCTCGGCAAGAAACGCCTCCCCGAGCTCCTCGCGATGTCGGTGCACGAGGTCGCGGAATGGCTCGCGCGCGCCCCGTTCTCGGCCGGTGCGCGCGCGGCGGTGGGGCCGGTCCTCGCCGAGCTCGCGGCGCGGGTCGGCCTCCTGGAACGCGTCGGGCTCGGCTACTTGACCCTGGACCGCCCCGTGGCGACGCTCTCCAGCGGCGAGGCGCGCCGGGTGCGGCTCTCGGCGAGCCTGGGATCGGAGCTCGTCGGCGTCTGCTACGTGCTCGACGAGCCCACCGTGGGCCTCCACCCATGCGACGTCGATCGGCTGACGGATGCCCTGCTCGCGCTGCGCGACGGCGGCAACACGGTGATCGTGGTCGAGCACGACGAGAGCCTCATGCGCCGGGCCGACCACATCGTGGACATGGGACCCGGGGCCGGGGCGCGGGGCGGGACGGTGGTGGTCTCCGGGCCGCCCGCGGCGGTCGAGGCCTGCCCGGAGTCCCCGACGGGGCAGACCCTGCGCGGCGAGATCGCCCTCCCGCTCGCTCCGGCCGCCCCCCGCGGCGCGACCCGCGAGGAGGTCCGGCTCGCCGGCGCCCGCCTCCACAACCTGCGGGGGATCGAGCTGGCGGCCGGATTCGGGGAGATCACCGGGGTCTGCGGCCCCTCGGGGTCCGGCAAGAGCACGCTCGTGCTCGACTGCCTCGTGCCCGCCCTGCGCGGCGAGCCCCCGGCCGGGCGCTGGCGGAGGATCGACGGCGGCGGGCGGCGCGTCGTGGTGGTGGACGCGACACCGCTCGGGCGCACCCCGGCGAGCATCCCGGCCACGGCGGTGGGGCTCCTGGCTCCCCTGCGCGACCTCTACGCCCGGACTCCGGAAGCCCGCCGCCGCGGCTTCACGGCCTCGCACTTCTCGTTCAATTCGCCGCGCGGGCGCTGTCCGGCCTGCGAGGGACGCGGCGCCACGAAGGTCGAGATGCAGTTCCTCGCCGACCTTTGGCTCCCCTGCGAGGAATGCGACGGACGCCGGTATCTCCCCGAAGTCCTGGGCGTCACGTGGCGGGGCCGCTCGATCGCCGACGTGCTCGCCCTGCCCGTCGATGCGGCGGCCGAGTTCCTCGCCGAGGTGCCCGGTCCCGCCGGCATCCTGGCGACGCTGCGGGCGGTCGGGCTCGGATACCTCCCCCTCGACCAGAGCTCGACGACCCTCTCCGCCGGCGAGGCGCAGCGCGTGAAGCTCGCCGCCGAGCTCCTGCGCGCCGACGGAACGGGACGGGCGATCGTGGTCCTCGACGAACCGACGACGGGGCTGCACAAGACCGATGTGGTGCACCTCTTCGCCGTGCTCCGCCGCCTCGCCGAGCGGGGCGACGCGGTGATCGTGATCGAGCACCACGTGGACCTCCTCAACGCCTGCGATCGTCTGGTGGAGCTCGGCCCCGGCGGCGGAGAAGCGGGGGGTCTGGTGATCGCCGCCGGTCCGCCGGCCGCTCTGGCGGCCGATCCGGATTCGGTGACCGGTCCCTGGCTCGCGGCCGCGCGGCGGGCGCCCCCGGCCCCCGCACGGGCGGCGAGCGCGCCGCCGCGGGCGCGGGCCCGGCGCCGGACGGAGGTGGCGCCGTGACCCTGCTTCCCGACAACCCGCTGATCGTCCAGAGCGACCGGACGCTCGTCCTGCACACCGTGCGCGCGGTGCTGGACGCCGACGGCCGGCCGGCGAAGGACCCCGACGGCCAGCCGCGCACGGAGGAGCATCCCCGCTACGCCGCGGCGCGGGACGCGCTGGCGGGCTTCGCGGACCTGGAGAAGAGCCCCGAGTACCTGCACACCTACCGCATCACGCCGGTCTCGATCTGGAACGCCGCCGCCCTGGGCCTCACCGCCGACGAGATCCAGGCCCGCCTCGAGGAGTTCTCGTGCGTGCCCGTGCCGCGCAACGTGCTCGTGGAGATCCGGGGATGGATCGCGCGCTATGGGCTCTTGCGCATCGAGCGGGACGGGGGCGGCTTCTCGCTCGCGGCGGAGGCTCCGGAGGCGCTCGCCGAGGTCCTGAGCCACAAGGCGATCGCCGCCCTCGTCGAGCGGGACGCCGCCGGCCGCGCGCGCGTCCGCGAGGCGAACCGGGGCGCGATCAAGCAGGCCCTGATCAAGATCGGGTTCCCGGTGGACGACCGCGGCGGCTACGAGGAGGGCGATCCGTTCGCCGTGCCCCTGCGCCAGACGGCGCGCTCCGGGGCCCCGTTCGTGGTGCGCGCCTATCAGGAGGAGGCCGCGCGCATGTTCCACCAGGGCGGGAGCGTCCGCGGCGGGAACGGCGTCGTCGTGCTCCCCTGCGGGGCGGGCAAGACGATCGTGGGCCTCGCCGTCATGAACCTCGTCGGCGAGAAGACCCTGATCCTCACCACGAACACCGTCGCCGTGCGCCAGTGGCGCGACGAGATCCTCGACAAGACCACCCTCGCCCCGCAGGACGTGGGCGAGTACTCGGGCGAGGAGAAGACCGTGCGGCCGGTGACCATCACGACCTACCAGATGCTGACGTGGCGCCGCAGCCGCACCGAGGAGTTCGAGCACTTCACCCTGTTCTCGCAGGAGAACTGGGGCCTCGTCATCTACGACGAGGTGCACCTCCTGCCCGCGCCGATCTTCCGCGTGACCGCCGGGCTGCAGGCCCGCCGCCGCCTCGGGCTGACCGCGACGCTGGTGCGCGAGGACGGCAAGGAGGACGAGGTGTTCTGCCTGATCGGCCCCAAGCGCTGCGACGTGCCCTGGAAGGTGCTGGAGCGCAAGGGATTCATCGCCACCGCCCGGTGCACCGAGATCCGGGTCCCCCTCGAGCCCGTCTTGAAGGGGTCCTACGTCGCCGCGAACGCGCGGAGCAAGTTCCGGATCGCCTCCGAGAACCCGGCGAAGACCGCGGTCGTCGAGCGGCTGATCGCCCGCCATTCCGACGGGCGGATCCTCGTGATCGGCCAGTACCTCGACCAGCTCCGGGAGCTGACGCGCCACCTGACTGCGCCCCTGATCACCGGCAAGACCCCGACCGCGGAGCGCGAGCGTCTGTACGCCGCGTTCCGGGGGGGGGAGGAGCGCATCCTCATCGTGTCGAAGGTGGGCAACTTCGCCATCGACCTCCCCGACGCCAATGTTGCCATCCAGATCTCCGGCACGTTCGGTTCGCGCCAGGAGGAGGCCCAACGGCTCGGGCGGATCCTGCGGCCGAAGTCGGACGGATCCGCGGCCTCCTTCTACGCCGTCGTGACCCAGGGCACGCGCGACCAGGAGTTCGCCCAGAAGCGCCAGCTCTTCCTCACCGAGCAGGGCTACTCCTACGAGATCGTGGATGCGTCGTCGCTCGTGGGGGCGCTGGGCGCGGAGGTGGAGGCATGAAGCGGGACGGCCACGACCCGCGCCGGGCGTCCCGACGCGCGGGGGACGACGGCGGGACGGCGAAGCCGGCCGGGGGCCGCGCCGCGACCCCGACCGCGCGCGCGCCGCGGGCCACGATCGGCGTGCGGGACCTCCTCGAGGCCCTCCGCGCGGGCGAGCTGCGGGAGCTCTACGAGTTCTGGGGCGGTCCCGGCGCCCGGCCGCTGCCCGATTCCCCCGCGGAGATGCGCCGGCATCTGGCGCGATGGATGAGCGATCCCGGGCTCATCGAGGAACGCATCGGGAGCCTCGGCCGCCGGCTCGGGGCGGTGATCGAGGACCTCGTCTCGGCCCCGCACTACCAGAGGAGCTGGCCCGATCTCCTGGGGGCCAAGCCCCTCTCGTACATGAGCAACTACGACCTCGAGGCGTGCGTGGCGGCCCTGGGCCGGCGGGGGCTCGTGACGGAAGCGCACGACCCGCGCTTCGAGAGCTACGGCGTGCGGGTCATCGCCGTCCCGGCGGAGGTCGGCGACAACCTCCTTCGCCGGCGTCGCGAACGGCGCCGCGGCATCTTCGCCGTGCTCACCCTGCGCGGGCACCTCGACCAGATCTACGCCGAGTCCGCGCCGGCGCCGCGCATCGCGCCGCAGCGCCTGCGCGAGCTGTACAAGATGTACGGGCAGGAGACGGCGAGCGTCACCCGCATCGAGCGCCTCCCGGAGGGCGTGCATGGGCTCGTGGAGAAGGCGATCCTCCAGTTCGGCGGCATCCTCTCGCGCCAGCTCTTCACGCGCATGGAGACCGATCTGCCCCACTGGAACGGGCGCCGCTGGCGCATGATCCTGGAGCAGTCCCTGGTCGGCACCGTGCAGGATCTCGATCTCTCCCGCTACGGGATCCAGCACCAGGACGAGACGCTCGTCGTGTTCAATGAGGTCGCGCTCGCCTGGCTCCGGCGAGTGGCGGTGCCCAGCGACCCCGACCGGCCCTTCGAGGAGCTCTCGCTCGGAATCGATCTCGCCTCGAACGTCGCCCGCTTCCTCGCCTACATCGACGAGAACGATGTGCGCTTTACGGTGCGCGGGGAGATCTTCAAGACCACCGAGAAACGGATCCTCCAGCATCTGATCCCCAACCCGGGCCGCGAGCTCTCGCGCGAAGAGGTGCTGAGCTTCATCTTCCGCTTCGGCAAGGAGGAGGGGCTGGTCGATCGCACCGGCCAGCGGACCTTCGCCGTCTCCTTCGCCGGCCGTAGCTGGCCGAGCCGGCCCCTGTTCGAAAAGCAGAAGGCGCTCTTCGAGTTCGCCCTGCAGGACCGCCGGCTCGAAGGGGAGTACTTCCACCAGAGCCGGATGCGGCAGATCTTCCTGCGCCTCCTGAAGCGCGTCGAGCCGGGGGTCTGGTACGACCTCATGTACCTGCCCTTCCTCGCCCGCAACAGCTACCTCGCGGCCCTCGACGATCTCCAGGTCGAGGAGCATTTTGCGGAGCGCTCGCAGCGGGGGAGCTTCCCCGCCATGGAGGACCCCCAGCGCCTGGTCTGGAACCTGGCGAAGTGGGTGCGCCAGCGCCTGTACCTGCTCGGCGTGATCGACATGGGCTACGACGCGGCCCAGCGGCCGGTGGCGATGCGGCTCACGCCCACCGGCGCCCGGCTCTTGGGCCTCGATCGCATCGGGCCGGTGGCGCCGCGGAGCGTGGGTTCGTGCGTCGTGACGCCGGACTTCGAGGTGGTGCTCTTCCCGACCGGCGACGACGCGCAGTTGATCCACGATCTCGACCTGTTCTGCCGGCGGTCCGCGGCGGGATCCGTGCTGCACTTCCGCATCGAGCAGGACACCGTGCGCCGCGCCCTGAAGGCCGGCATGGCCCTCTCCGACCTCCTCGACGTCCTCGAGTACCACTCCCGCACCCCGGTGCCCCAGAACGTGACCTTCTCCATCCGCGACTGGGCGGCGCGGGCCGGGCTCATGCACCTCTCGGAGGGCTTGCTCTTGACCTGCGAGGAGGCCGACGTCCTGCGCCGCTTCCGCCAGGATCCCGGTGCGCGTCCCTACGTCGGCCGGGCGATCGACGAGCGCACGCTGCAGCTCAAGGGGCGCATCACGCCCAAGCGCTGCCAGGCGCTCCTGCGCGAGCTCGGCTACCTCGTGGAGCTCGCGGGGAAGGTCTGATGCTCCCCCCCTGGCTCGTGGCGCTCTCGCCGGGGGACCTCGATCCCGCCGGGGTGGAGGGTTTCCTCGCCCGCCTCGAGGCGGCGCTCGGGGCCGGCCTGCCGGGGGTCTTGTTCCGCGAGCACCGCCTCCTCGACGCCGCCTGGGCCCGAGCCTTCGCGCGCGTGAAGGAGGCGGCCGGCCGGGCCGGAGGCGTCTGGGTCGGCGGCCACGACCGGGTGCACCTCGCGCTCGCCGGCGGGGCCGATGCGGTGCATCAGGGCTTCCGCTCGCTCCCCCCGGAGCGGGTCCGGCCCCTCCTCCCGCCCTCGATCTCGCTCGGCCTCTCGACCCACGCGGCCGACGATCCCGCGGGGTGGGCGGCGGCCGACTACCTCTTCCATGGGCCGGTCCATGCCACCCCGGCGAAGGAGGGCTGGCAGGCGCCGATCGGGCTGGCGGGCCTCGGGGCCGCCGTCGCCAAGACCGGCCGCCCGGTGCTCGCGATCGGCGGCCTGCGGCCCGCCGATGTGCCGGGCGTCCTCTCCGCCGGCGCGCGAGGGCTCGCCGTGCTCTCCGGGATCCTCGGGGCCGCCGACCCGGCCGCGGCGACCCGGGAGTACCTGGCGGCCGGCGGCCCCCGCCGCGGGGAGGGCCGCCGGTGAGCCCGCGGGCGATCCAGGCCGCGATCCGCGTCGCCGTCTACGGGGTCGCGGGCTGCGCCGTCCTCTACGGCGTCCTGCGCTACGACCTGCTGACGATGCCGGAGGAGGGCGCCTCGCCGCTCCTCGAGTTCGAACCCGGCACGCGGCTCCTCGTGGACCGCTGGAGCGAGACGAGGGAGAAGGGCGAAGCGGTGATCTTCGCCGACGAGGCGGGGAGGCTCCTGCTCGGCCGGATCGCCGCTCCGCCCGCCTCGGCCCCCTCCAGCGTTTGGGAGGCCTGCGCGGCGGGCCGCGTCAGAAGTAGACGAGGACGAGGACGATCTTCGACGCGGCGACGTAGCGCACCTTGCCCGTCGCCTCCCAGGCGCCCGGGAGGCCGGCGTCGAACACGTCGTTCAGGGACTTGGCGTCGCCCGCTTCCATCCCCGAGAGGTACAGCATGTTGCCCTTGCCCGTCACGTCCTCGGTGCCGTCGCCGTCCGTGTCGAAGCCGGTGATCCAGCCGTTCGCGGTGACGACGTTGTAGAGGTGGGCCACGCCTCCGAAGGGGTTCGTGCCGGAGGTCCGGAGGGGCTCGGGGAGGTAGGGCCCCTTCCAGCCGGCCATGCTCTGGGTGCCCGAGAGCTGGCGGTTCGGGGCGGTGGAGCCGGAGTACTCGTAGGCCATCGTGCCCGTGTCGGCATGGAAGGCGGTGCAGGCCGTCTGCAGGGTATTCACGAGCGAGGCCGTCTTGCTGACCTTGCTCGAGGAGAGGATGCCGCCGGAGCGGATCACGAGGACCCCGGCGAGGATCGCCATCACGCAGACGGCGATCACGATCTCGAGGAGGGAGAAACCGCGCCGGGCGGCTCGGGGGATGAGCTTCATGGGGGAGGACCGGGGGGAGGGGGGAAGGGGGAGGGGCGAGGAGAAGGAACTTCCGCCCCTCATCGGCCGGCGGCGGGGAGATCTTGAGGACCAATCCCGCTGCCCGCCCGGGACCGGCCGGCCAGGGCTCCGGCAAGTTGCCGTAACCCCTGGCCGGGTCGGGATTCCGAGTGGGGACTGGCGTTCGTCGACCACCCTGGTTAGGTTGCGGGAGTGGCGCGGCAGGAGGGACGAGCGCGAGGTG